>CAWDYO010000023.1:0-69265 GCA_963806515.1 uncultured Actinomycetes bacterium
GCCGGCGGGACGATCGACCAGACGGTCGGCGACTGGCTGTCGTCGCAGGATCATCGCGACCAGATCCTCGCCCCCGGCAGGCTGCTCATCGGCGCAGCGAAGGTGGGGACGTTCATCATCGTGCAGACCCACCGGCCCTGCGCCGGCTGCGTTGAGGCTGGCCCCGGCGCGCGGATGAGCGTCGCTCAGGCCCCGCCGCCGCCGCCCGTGGGCGTGGAGGTCGCAGCACCACCACCGCCGGCAGCGGGGGCGACCGTGGGCGCCAGCGTGGTGGCCTCGTCGCAGCCGTCGTGCGGGCGCGAGCAGCTCACGACCCGGCGCCTGCAGAGCCGGTACGGCCGGATACGCCTGCGCATCACGACGCGCTGCCTGCGGCGCGGGTCGCGCTACGCGCTGCTCATCCGCCAGGGCACGGCCGGCAAGCTGCTGCGGTCGATCAGGATCGCGCGCGCCGGCACGATGACGCTTTCGCTGCGCCCCGCCCGCTCCGTCACCCGGCTGCGGATCACGCTCAAGCGCGACAAGAAGGTCGTGGTCGGGCGCACGATGTCACTTCGGACCTAGGCGACCCGGGCTTCCGCGCGGGCGACCGCGAGCGCCAGCGGCTCGGCGCCGATGAGCCGCTCGAAGGGACCGACGACGAGCCACAGCGCGCGCAGCCTCGCGGCCGCGACGCGATCGGTCGGTGCGACGCGGGCCTCGCTGACGATCGTGCTCGTGCCGCGGTCGCCGGGGACGACCCAGTGCGCGAAGAGGACGCGCACGCTGCGCGGCTCGTCGAAGCGCTCGAACGCGGCGGGGTCGTCGATCGTCGGGTAGTCGCGCGCGAGCGTCCAGATGCGCCCGCAGAGCCCGGAGATCGACCAGCGCTCGCCCTCGGCGAGGACGGCGAACGGCTCGTGCGCGATCAGGCCCGCGAACGTCTGGTCGGCCGGCACGCCGGGAATGCGCCAGCGGACGACGCGTCCGATCGTGCGCGTCTCGTCCAGTCGCACCTCGCGCGCGGCGGCCCACAGGGCGTCCGGGTCCGCGGCGGCGTCGCGCCGGTGTCGCGTCCGGATGTCGGGATCGGGCAGCCATGCTTCGAGGTCCACCCCGTGGATCTTGACGGCACGAGCGTCGTATCCTGCGCCGCCAGGTGACGGATGACGTGCAGCCGCTCGACCAGCTCGTCCTTCGCGCGCTCGCGGAGGACGTCGGCGCGCTCGACGTCACGAGCGCGGCGACCGTGCCGGCGGGCACGCGGGCCGTCGCGACGATCACGCAGAAGGCCGCCGGCGTCGTCTTCGGGCTCGACGCCGCCGAGGCCACCTTCCGCGCGGCGGATCCCGGCGTCGTGCTCGAGCGACTCGGGCCGCAGGGTGAGTGGCGCGAGCCGCCCGCGCTCGTGCTCCGCGCGACCGGCGACGCACGCGCCCTGCTCGCCGCGGAGCGCACGGCGCTGAACTTCCTCCAGCGCCTGTCGGGAGTCGCGACCCTCACGGCCCGCTGCGTGCGGGCCGTCGAGGGCACGGGCGCGCGCATCCTCGACACGCGCAAGACGACGCCGGGGCTGCGCGTGCTCGAGAAGGCGGCGGTGCTGGCCGGCGGCGGAGTGAACCATCGCGCCGGCCTGTACGACATGGTCCTCATCAAGGAGAACCACGCAGCGATGGCGGGCGGGGTCGGAGCGGCGGTGCGCGCGGCTCGCGCCGCGTTCGGAGATCTCCCGCTCGAGGTCGAGTGCCGCACGCGCGCGGAGGTCGACGAGGCGCTCCAAGCGGGCGCGCCGCGGATCCTGCTCGACAACATGCGCCCGGACGAGCTGCGCGCGACCGCCGAGCACGTCGCCGGGCGAGCCGAGCTCGAGGCCAGCGGCGGCATCGTCTTCGAGACGCTCAAGGCCCACGCGCAGACGGGCGTAGACTTCATCTCGATCGGGGCGCTGACGCATTCCGCTCCCGCCCTGGACCTGTCATTGATCCTGGAGCCGCTGCCGCCATGAAGCTCCCCATGGCCCCGTCGCCACCACCCGCCGCACCGCTGCAGCTCTACGACGTCGCCGAGCTGCAGGCCGAGGTGCGCGCGCTCGCCGCCGAGCGCGACGCCGTCATCATCGCGCACAACTACCAGCTGCCCGAGATCCAGGACGTCGCCGACTACGTCGGCGACTCGCTCGGCCTCTCGCGCCAGGCGGCCGCCTCGACGGCCTCCGTCATCGCCTTCTGCGGCGTGCACTTCATGGCCGAGACCGCGTCCGTGCTCTCGCCGGAGAAGACCGTCCTCATCCCCGACCTCGACGCCGGCTGCTCGCTCGCCGACGCGATCACGCCGGCACAGCTGCGCGCGTGGCAGGCCGAGCATCCCGGCGCGATCACGGTGATGTACGTCAACACGACGGCCGAGATCAAGGCGCTCACGGACTACTGCGTGACGTCGGCGAACGCGGTCGCGGTCGTCGAGCACATCCTGCGCGAGCACGGACAGGACACGGAGATCCTCTTCGGCCCGGACATGTTCCTCGGCGCCTACGTCGAGCGGCGCGTCGGCCGGTCGCTGCACGTCTGGGACGGCGAGTGCCACGTCCACGCCGGCATCCGGCCGCGCGACATCGACCAGGTCCGCGCCGAGCACCCCGGCGCCGACTTCCTCATCCACCCGGAGTGCGGCTGCTCGACGTCGGTGATGGAGTACGCCGCCGCGGGCGACATCGACGGCGAGGGCGTGCACATGCTCTCCACGGGCGGGATGCTGCGCTACGCCAGCGAGGCGAAGCCGGGCTCGACGGCGATCGTCGCCACCGAGATCGGCATGCTCCACCCGCTGCGCGAGGCGGCTCCCGACACGGAGTTCATCGCGGCGAACGAGCGGGCCGCGTGCACGTACATGAAGATGATCACGCTGCCCAAGCTCCGCGACGCCCTGCGCGACGGGGTGCACGAGGTGAAGGTCCCCGAGGACGTCGCCGAGCGCGCGCGGGTCCCGATCGAGCGGATGGTCGCGATCTCCTAGCGGCCCGCCGCAGCGGCGTGTGTACCCTGGCGCCGTGCCTTTCCGCCCATGCTGCGCTGCGCTCCTCGCCGCGCTCCTGATCGCCGGCTGCGGCGGCGACGGCGCCGACGAGGTCCAGACGAAGGCGGACTTCATCGCGGCCGCCGACAAGATCTGCCTGGCACGCGACACGGGCGCATCCAAGCTCGCCCCCGTGCAGTCCGACAACGACCTCGGGCGGTTCAGCGGCGAGCTCGCGAAGGTCTACGAGAAGGCGATCGACGACCTGGAGGCGGTGCCGCTGCCGGCGGGCACGGCGCGCGCCGGCGCCGAGAAGTACGTCCGCGCGACCGTGGCGCTACGCGGGCCGGTCGAGCTGATGACCGCGGCGTCGACGCGGCTCCGGGCGGCGGCGAGCGCGGCCGCGCTGAAGGAGGCCGGCCAGCAGCTGGGGACCGGCGTCAACAGCGTGAAGTCGCTGGGCGAGGTCGCCGACCGCGCCGCCCGCGACTACGGGATGCGCAACTGCGGCCAGACCGGGCGTCCCGCGCCGGTGTCCTAGCGTGGTTCGAGCGTCCGCTCGAACCACACGCACGTCCCGTCGTCGCCCGCGACGCCCCAACTCGAGCTGAGCCGCTCGACGAGGAGCAGGCCGCTCCCGCCGCCGTCGCGCCGGGAACGCAAGACGGCCGGTGGCTCGAAGCCCGGGCCGTGATCGCAGACCTCCACCCGCAGGACGCCGGCGGCGATCGCGAGGTGCACGACGATCGTGTCGTCCTCGCCCGTGCCGCCGTGGCGCACGGCGTTCGTCACGAGCTCGGACGCCATGACGGCGACGTCGAGCAGGTCCTGCTCGGTCGCCTGGCGGGCGAGCAGCTCGCCGAGCCGGGCGCGCGCGATCCCCGGCGCGTCGACGCCGCCCGCGAGCTCGAACTTCCGGGCCAGCACGAGGTCCACCGCCCACGAGTCGAACATGAGAAAGCCCGCGGGCTTGGGCTCGGGGCTCACGGCCGGCGCTCACTGCCTTGAGGGTTGCGATCCACCCCCGCCGACGGTGCGACGACGGCGACGCGCTCGAGGGCGAGCACCGCCGTGTCGTCGGCCTGTGGGCCCACTTCGAAGCCCGTCAGCGCGGCGTCGATGCGCGCGACGGCGTCGGCGGCGTCGTGCACGCCGGTGACCGTGCGCTGGAGGCGGTCCTCGCCGAAGCGCCCGGTCGCGCCCACCGCGTCGAACACGCCGTCGGTGTACAGCACGAGCACGTCGCCGGGATCGAGCTCGACCGTGCGGCGCGACCAGTCCATGACCGGCTGCGCACCGAGCATCGGCGAGAACGCACCGACCGGGCGGACGGTGCCGTCGCTCGCCAGCAGCGGCAGCGGATGCCCCGCGCAGACGACCTCGGCGGTCGCGCGCCCGCCCTCCTCCCGGAGCAGGACGGCGGCGACCGAGCACAGGGACATCTGCTCGCGCGCCCTGAGCTCCTCGTTGAGGATGCCGACCGCGTCGAGCGGGTCGTCGAGCAGCTGCGCGGCGGTGCGCAGCGTGTGCCGGGCGAGGCCCGTGAGCGCCGCGGCCTCGGCGCCGCGGCCCGCGACGTCGCCGACGAGGGCGAGCCATCCGCCTGTCACGGCGAACGCGTCGTAGAAGTCGCCACCGACCCAGTTCTCGACGCCGGCCGGTCGGTAGAGCGTCGCGACCCGCCAGCCCGGGACGTGCGGCATGCGCCCCGGCAGCAGGCCGGTCTGCAGCGTGCGCGCGATGTGGGTGCGCTCGCGGTACAGCCGGGCGTTCTCGACGGCCGTGCCCGCGCGGCGTGCGATCTCCTCGGCGAGCTTGACGTCGGCCGCGTCGAAGCGCCGCCGCGACTCCGCGCTCGCGAGCGTCAGCGCGCCGACGGTCGCGCCGGCCGCGGTCATCGGCACGACGAGCCCCGCGCGCATCCCGACGCTCTTCAGCAGCTTGAGGTGCTCGTCGTCGCGGGCCGCGGCGGCGAGCATCTCGTCGGTGACCTCGTCGATGACGTGCGTCACGCCGTCGCGGATGACCTGCGCGCTGCCGGTGCCGGCGTCGGCGGGCGTCGGGTAGCGCTCGCCGAGCCGGCGGGCCAAGGCGACCTTCTCCGGGTCGGCGTGGGCGACGGCGACCGTGCGGATGTGTCCGTGGCCGTCGGGCAGGCTCACGGCGCACCAGTCGGCGAGCTGGGGGACCGCGAGCTCGGCCACCTGCTGGAGCGTGGCCTCGTAGTCGTGCGAGGACGCCAGGAGCTCGCCCGCGCGCGCGAGCATCCGCTGCGTCATCTCCGCGCGCTTGACCTCGGTGATGTCCTCGATGACGTTGACGACGAGCTTGACGTGGCCGTCGCGGTCGTACACGCCGGACGCCTTCGTGACCCGCCACGCGTCCTCGCCCGTCTCGCGGTTGATCGTGTGCGTGACGAGCGGCTTGGGATCGATGCCCGCGATGACCTGCCGCCCGGGCAGGTCCTCCAGCCGCAGCGGCGAGCCGTCCTCGTTGGTGGTCTCGAAGCGCTCGACGATCGCTTGCACGGGCGTCGCGAGCAGCTCTTGCGGCGATGCGTATCCGAGCATCCGCGCCGCGGCCTCGTTGGCGTAGATGAGCGCGCCCCCGGAGTGCTGGACCGTGACCGCCTCGGCGAGCGTCGAGAGCGCGACCGTGAGCTGGGCCTCGATCGTCTCGAGCTCGGAGAACAGGCCGGCGTTGTCGAGCGCGAGCGCGGCGCGGCCCGCGAGCACCCGCGTGAACTCGAGTTCCTCCGGACCGTAGCGGCGGCCCGAGTGCGCCGTGACGATGAGCGTGAGCGAGCCGATGCGCCGGCCACGCGCGTGCAGCGGCACGACGACGAAGGAGGTCTCGCACAGCCCGCGCAGCAACGCGAGGTCGTCGGGTCCGGTGGCCATCTCGCACAGGATCTCGTCGGTAACGTCCTCGACGAGGCGCGGCTGCTCGCGATCCTGCGGGTCGTCGCCCGTCCGCGGTGGGCGCCCGGCCAGCTGGCTTGCGACGGTGGCGTCGTCGCCTCCGGGTCGACCGGCGACGCGGACCGCCAGGCGCTTGAGCTCGCCCTGGCTGACGGCGTCGACGATGCAGATGTCGGCGGCCGTCGGCACGACGAGGTCGTTGAGCGCTTCGACGGTGTGCTGGAGGCTGAGCGTCCCGTCGGCGATCTCGGCGACGGCGGCGAGCAGCGCGAAGCGCTCGCGGTCGCGGTGGACCTGCGCGCGCCCGCGCGCGGCGACGACCGCGAGCGCGGACACCGCGGTCACGACGAAGACCCGCTGGAAGTAGCCGAACGGGGTGGCTTCCCGCCACAGCGCGCTGGCCACGACGAGCGCGATTGCGATCGCGCTGACGACGACGACGTCGCGCGGCGTGCCGATGATGCCGGTGATCAGCGGCGCGAGCAGGACGATCCCGATGCTGGCCGTCGGCGGCGTGGCGAGCATGTCGACGAGCGCCAGCACGATGGCGATCGACAGGCCGGGAGCGAGCTTCAGCACACGGCTGTGCGGCAGCCGACCGACCCCCGGCGTCAGCGACGTCATGGGCCGATCATACGAACGGCGCGCGAGCCGTGCTCGACTTTCGGCTGTCTAGCGTGCGCCTACGCCGGTGAGCAGCTCGCGTACTCGCAACGGTCCGGCACCGCCGGGCTGCAGTGGCGGCGTCGGCAGGCCGTCACCCCGGTGCATGGCGGCGATGAGCTCGAGCAGGGCGTCGCCGGCGGTGTGCGTCGGGTTCCAGCCGAGTTCGTCGCGTGCACGTGTGGTGTCCATCAGCGGGACGCCGAGCGCCATGTCCAGCCACCCCGGCGGGGTCGGCTGCAGACGCAGCTTCCACGTCACGTCGGCGAGCGTTCGCAGCACGCGTGGTGAGACGGGCATCGGGCGTGCGCCGAGCAGCCGGCCGAGCTCGGCCGGGTCGAGCACGGGATCGGCGGCGACGTTGAACGCGCCTCGCGCGTCGCTCGTCAGCACGGCGAGGCGGTAGGCCTCGCCGATGTCGTGTGAGTGCACGCCCTGAAAGCGCAGTCGGGTCATCGACGGCACGACGGGGATGAGGCCCCGGCGCAGCAGCGTGGTCGGCAGCAGCGGACCAGCGAACAGCCGCCGGATCCCCGACGCGGCGTCGGCCTTGAAGATGAGGCCCGGCCGCAGCCGCACCACGCGCAGCTGGGGATGTGCCGCCTCGAAGCCGTCGAGGATCCGCTCGACGGCTGACTTGTCGCGCGAGTAGAACGACGTCTGGATGCCGGCCGTCGGCCAGCTCTCGTCGACGCGGCGGTCCTTCGGACCCGGCGAGTACGCGCCGACCGACGACGCGTAGACGAGCGTCCGCACGCCCGCGGCGGCGACCGCGTCGAACACGCGGCGCGACCCGTCGACGTTCACCGAGCGCGTCAGCGCGCGATCGCGCGAGGGCTGGATGAGCCACGCGAGGTGGATGACGGCGTCGGCACCGTTGAAGTGGACGACGAGATCGTCCTTGGCGACGTCGGCGGCGACGAATCGCGTGCGCGCGAACTCGATCGCCGGCAAGCGCCGCGCGACGCCGACGATCTCGTCGATGGACGTGTCCGCACTGAGCGCTCGCAGCACGCTGGTGCCGACGTTGCCGGTCGCGCCCGTGACGACGATGCGCATCAGCTCGCCGAGCGCTTCAGCGTGCAGGTCAGGGAGATCGCGCTCACGGCTTCACCAGCACCTTGAACGTGCCGTCCTGCTTCTTCTGGAAGGACTCGTACGCCTGCGGCGCGTCGTCGAGCGCCACGTGGTGGGTCGCGAAGTCCTCGACGCCGAGCGGGTCGTCGTCGCCGCAGACGAGCGGGAGCAGGTCGTCGAGCCAGCGACGGACGTTCGCTTGGCCCATCCGCAGGCTGATCTGCTTGTCGAACATCTGGATCAGCGGCATGGGGCTGGCCGCTCCGCCATAGACGCCCGACAGCGAGACCGTGCCGCCGCGCTGGACGAGCTCGATCGCGGAGTGCAGCGCGCTGAGCCGGTCGACGCCCAGCTTCTCGGTCATCGGCGCGGCGATCGCATCGGGCATCATGCCCGCGATGCGGTGCGCGAGCTTGCCGACCGGCGCGCCGTGTGCCTCCATGCCGACAGCGTCGATGACGGAGATCGGCCCGCGACCGTCGGTCATGTCGCGCACGGCCTCGGGCAGGTCGCCGTCGTACTGCTCGAGGTCGAGCGCCTCGACGCCGTGCGCACGTGCACGCTCCAGGCGCTCGGGCACGAGGTCGACCGCCAACACGCGCCCGGCCCCGCGGTGCTGTGCGATCCGCGTGCACATCTCGCCGATCGGGCCGAGCCCGAGGACGAGGACTGTCTCGCCGTCGGGGACGTCGGCGTACTCGACCGCCTGCCATGCCGTCGGCAGGACGTCGGAGAGATAGACGAAGCGGTCGTCGGGCGGGCCCTCCGGGACCTTGATCGGCCCGTACTGCGCCTGGGGTACGCGCAGGAGCTCGGCCTGGCCGCCGGCGACCTGGCCGTAGAGCTTCGTGTAGCCAAACAGCGCGGCGCCGGTGTCCTGCTCGTGCACCTGGGTGGTCTCGCACTGCGATTGCAGGCCTTTTTCGCACATGTAGCAGTGCCCGCAGGAGATGTTGAAGGGGATGACGACGCGATCGCCCGGAGCGATGCTCGTGACCTGCGACCCGACCGCCTCGACGATGCCCATCGGCTCGTGGCCGAGGATGTCGCCCTTGTCGATGAACGGACCGAGAACCTCGTAGAGATGCAGGTCGGAGCCGCAGATGCCGCTGGACGTGACGCGGATGATGGCGTCCGTCGGCTCCTCGATGGTTGGATCGGGGACCGTGTCGACGCGGACGTCACGGGTCCCGTGGTAGGTGAGTGCTCGCATGGAGCCGGCGCTTACCCGGGCTCGCCGGGCTGCGAACGGCACGCTCGCCGACGCGGCGCGCTACCGCGTGCGAGGCCGACGACCGCGATGAGCGCGAGCAGCAGCAGCGCCGCGGCCACGGCGCAGGCGACGGCCGGCGGCCGTCCGCCGTCGCGGACGGCGGACCGCACCGCGACGTCGAGCGAGTGCATCGCCGCGGCCGCGTCCTCAAAGCGCTGCTCGTGCACGGTGGCCAGCGGTCCGTCCGGAGCCTCGCTGCGCCCCCGCGTCGCCCGCGCGAACGTCGCGTCGCGCAGCGCCGTCACCGCGCGCCACAGCCGCGCCGGCGCGTCGCGGTGCAGCGGGTAGACGTCGTGGATGCCGATGCGGCCGCCGTCACGCAACGCGCGGCAGATCTGCTCCGTCGCCCGCAGCGGGTTGATGACGTCGGTCTCGAGCCGGCGACGGTGATCGCCGGCCAGCAGCTCCTCCAACCGCAGGTGGGAGTTGTCGATGCCCCGCTGTGAGTCCTGGACGAGCCCGATCCAGACCGCGTCGCGGTCGTCGTGGTGCCCCGCGAGCACCGCCGCAACCCCCACCGTCGCCAAGGCCGCGACGATCAATTCCCGGCACGATCATGCGAACCACGCGCCAAGCCTAGGCCGCGGTCGGGGTCGGAGACAACCCGCGGTGGGGGTGGAGTCGTCTGCGATCCGCTGGGGAGCGTAGATGGATCCACCCCCTACTCGCTGCGCGATCAGCGCACGACGAGGTTGCCGCCCGCGAGCAGTTGCTCGACGGTCTGCGTCCCGTTGCAGGCGCTTGAGAACGCGAGCGCGCCGGTCGTCAGCCACACCGTGATCGCGATCGTGTCCTTCGAGCCCGGCTCGCCCCGGTCGGTCATCGCGAGCTCGAGCGTCGCGCCGCCGTCGATCGCGACCGGCGCGAGCGGATCGGTGATGTCGCGGATGCTCGCCTTGCCGGTGAACGCCACCGTCGCGGGCTCGATTTCGTCGCCGTCGCGGGGCTCGTCGTCGCCGCCGCCGGCTGAACCGCCGTCGACGTCATCGAGTTGCCCTTGACCTGGTAGACGTGCCCGCCGCTGCGCACGATCGCGTTGAAGGACCCCTTGAGGTTGGTCCTCGGCTTGTTGTACTTGACGTTGAAGCCGAAGTTCGTCCGCTTGCCGGGGTCGCCCGCGTAGAGCCCGCTCGACGTGGCGTTGACGAGGTAGCCGCCGCCCGTGACGAATGACGTGATCGGCCTCGACACCGTCACGACCGCGTTGTCGGTGCTCGCGTCGCGGGTGTAGGAGCCCGCCACCTTGATGCCGATGGTGAAGTCCTCGCTGCCGGCGCTGCCGATGTCCGCCGTCCAGCCGCACGTGACGGTCCCGGTCTTGGGGTCGCTCGCGCTGACGAGGACCGGCACGAGGTCGGCGGTGCAGAGCGGCGCGTCGCCGGCGTCGCGGTTGACGAACGTCACCGTGGCCTGGCGGATGTCGCCCGCGCTCGCGTCGTAGGACGGATCGGCGGGGACGGCGGTGATGTCGTGGACCGTCGCCGCCAGCGTCACCGCGGCGCTGCTCGACGTCGCGGACGACGTCGCGGCGTACACCGGCCCGGTGTACGCCGCGCGGGCGTCCTCCTGCGCCACGGCGAACGGCTTCGCATCGCTCGAGTCGCCGTACGGCCCGTCGCCGTCGAACGTCGCCGTGACGGTCGGCGTGCCCGGCGCGGCGCGGGCAGCGCTGGAATCGCAGCCGGTGCACGTGAGTCGACCGGCGAGGCGTCGCGCGCCACGAGTAATTGGACGTTCAGCGCCGTGAGCAGCGCGATCAGCAGCCCGCCGAGCATCCAAACCTGGCAACCGGAGATCATGGTGTAGGCCTCAGCGAGCGCACTCGGGCGCGGTAGTCCAGCTGGAGCTCATCGACGCCGAAGCTTCTGCGCTGCCGCACGGTCTCGTGCACGACGAGGTTCGAATGCAGGTCGCCCCATTGCAGCGAACTCTGCGTTCCGGTGTCCTGGCCGGCCGAGACCAGCGTGAGGCGCACACCGGCCGTACGAACCCCTCGGGCGCCGATGCGAAAACGGCGACGACCGACGACCTCGGCGCGGTAGCTGCCGGAGGTCGTTCCGGAGAAGGCGCCTTGCCAGCTCAGCCGGCTCGGGTCGAACGCGAGCACAGGTGGGTCGGGCTGAAAACGCGTGTCTTGTCCACCGAGGGTGCTTTGCACTTGCGTGATGTACACGCGACTGCCGCGGACCACGAGCGTGGCGGTCTCGCTGATGTCGCTGGACAGCGTGCGCCGCACGCGGTAACAGCGCAGCTTGCCGGCATCGCGCGCCTTGGTCACCTGGACCGTCATGACGCGAGCAGTGGGGTCGACGGCTGACCGCTGACTCGCTGCGTGCCCGACAAGCGATATCGGTAGGTGCCGGCGCGAGGAACACGTGTCGCTGGAGAATGACGCGTTGCCAGGCGATCGGCCGCACAGTCCGCACGGTCGGGTGTCAGCAAGGACGAAGGTGAGCCGAGCGCGTCACGAGCCTTCTGGTCGGACGCGCCACAGGCAGCCAGCGTGATCGCGAGCCCGAGGTATACGGCAACGCATGACCTAGGCATCAGAGAACGTGTTTCTGATCGGAACCTTGGCAAGCCACCACAGCGACAGCAGCGGCACGAGCAGGACGGCTGCTCCCACGACGCTCAGCGTGACGCCGAGCACGGCGGGCTCGATGCCGTAGTCGGCGGGATAGCCATGGACGGCGACGAGGTATTGCAGGACCATGCGGTGCGCCGCGAGGCCTGCGATCAGCCCCACGAGGCCTCCAGCCAGCGAGATGGTCGCAAACTCTGCGGCAAGCGACTGGAGCACGTGTCGATTCTCCATCCCGATCGCTCGGAGGGTGGCCATGCGCCGGGCGCGCTGCATGATCACGCCGATAAGACTGGTCGTGGCCGCCAAGGCCCCGAGTATGGCGAGCACCAATGCAGTCTTGCGCAGTGGTACGAGGCCGGCGTTCGTGGCGTTGCGCACCCGTTCGCGCAGGAGCTCGGGAGCGTCGATCTCAACGCCCAGCGACGCTGCCGCCTGCGTCAGTCGCTGGCGTACGACCGTCGTTTGGGCCCCCGTTTGGACGTCGATCTTCAGACCGGTCAGCGACGGCTCGCTCCACCAGCGGCGGATCGCGTCAGACGACAGGCCGACGATGCCAGGGGGCCAGCCGTAGTTCCCGACGTAGCCGACGATCTGCAGGCTCTGTGGCCCGGAGGGAGTAGGGATGGTCACGGTGTCTCGCAGCTTGACGTCGTGCGCGCCAGCGAGTTCGCGACTGATGAGCATGGCGGTCCCGTCGCCGATCGAGCGGGATGCCTCGTTGTCGACAGGGCGGCCTTGGGGATCCATCCTGAGACTGGACTGGGTGGCGACGGTGTCGGCGCTGTACACCAGGATGCGTCGCCCGTGCCAGTCCATCAGGACCGTCCGGTGAGGGCGGACGTCTGCCACGCCGGGCTGAGTGCGCAGCACGTCCGCCGTCGCGGGACTGATGGCCCTTGTCACCCATGCGTCGTTGCCCGCGGCGGTCGCCCACAGGTCGGCGTTGGCGAACGTGTCGTCGGCCACCTCATCCGCGCTGCGTTCGAAGTTCAGCGCCGCCGAGTTCAACGTGACGACCCCGGCCACCACGACGGCGACCAGCGCGGCGGTGGCCGCGCCACGGCCGGGCGAGCAGCGGATCTCGGAGATGCCAAGGGCTGCGGCGCCACCCGGCGCGCGCCGGACACGCTCGATGCTCCTGACGAGCAGCGCGAGCACGTCGGCGACTAGTAGCGTCGCGCCTAGGAGTACGAGGCAGATGGCGAGCACACCGAGCTCGGGTGCGACGACCATGACAACGCCGGCACCAGCCAACGCCGTTGCGCCGCCCGCACGAGCCGCGTGCGAGCCGCGCGAAGAACGAAGCGCCTCGCGGCGCATCGCGAGCGCGTTCGCGGGCGGCTCGGCGATGAGGCTCGCGCTGGCGGTCAAGGTCGCACCGATGGCTATGGCGATCCCGCCGAGCATGCCAGCCGCTGCGGTGTCCCAACCGAGGCGCAGCTCGTCTGAGATCGTGAACGCGAAGGACAGATGGTCGGCAGGGAGCAAACCCAAGGCGTGGGCAAGTGCCCAGCCGGCGGTGGTTCCCGCCAGTCCACCTGCTCCTCCGACGATGATGGCTTCGCAGACGATCACGCCGATGAGCCGTGCCGGCGCGCAGCCGAGCGCGGTCAAGACGGCGATCTCGCGCCGCCGGTCGACGGCCGCGAGCAGTGTGACTGCGTAGACCACCACGGCCCCGAGCACGATGCACAGCAGCGCGAAGAGATCCGTCACGCGGCGATAGAGCTCCGACGCCTGGGCGAGCAGCCCGGACTCCCAGTCGGGTGGGCGCAGTTCGCCGGTCGGACCGACGGCTGCGCGGAGCGCTCGCCGATCGGATTGCGCGGACTCCACAATCAGCAGGCGGGTGAGTCGCCCGTGCTGTCCCGTCAGCGTCTGGGCGAGGCCGAGCGGTGCCAGCGCAATCGGCGTCGACCCCACGTCCTCGTCGATCTCTGGACGTAGGGTGGCGCTGAGCAACGTCTCGCGAGGCCCTGACGGCCCGACCACGGTCATGCGATCACCCGGTCGCACGCCGAGCGTCCGCGCAAGATCGGTAGGCAGATACAGCCCGACGTCGCGTGCGCGCCTTGGAACACCGACCGCGGACCCGACCGGCGAACCGATCTGCTGCAGACGCCGATCGCCTCCCACGAGCAGCACGACCGACCGGCCGCGAGGTCCTTCGACGGCCACGCTCTGGACCAAGATCGGCGCCACGGCTGTGACCGATCGCAGCTTCTCCACGGCATGGAACACGGACACGGGCATGCCGACCGGCCCGCGTGCGACAGCCTCTACCGACGTCCGGCCGACCAGCGCTCGTTCGATGCCCTGTCCCCCGGTGAGGCTGGTCGCCTGCACACGCACAGCCACCGCCAGCGCCACGCCCGCGGCCACGGCGATGATGCACATCGCCGTGCGACCGCGACGATAGCGCAAGCCGGCGAGCGCGATCGAGAGGGTCGTCCCCGACAGTCCTCAAGTCCTGACGACCGTCCCCAGATGGCCGTCGGACATGCGGTACGTCCGGTCGGCGACCGCCGCTACCGCCGGATCGTGGGTCACCAGCAACACACCGGCGCCGTGCGTGCGCGCGGCGCGCGCCAGGCCGTCGATGACGATCTTCCCCGTCGCGTGGTCCAAGCTGCCGGTGGGCTCATCGGCCAGCACGAGCGCGGGGCCGATGACAAGCGCACGCGCGAGCGCCACGCGTTGCTGCTCGCCGGCGGACAGCTCTGCGGGGCGGTGATGCAAACGGTGCCCGAGATCGACCTCCTCGAGCCGTTGTTGCGCCCGCTCGGCCGCCTGTGCCCTGCTTTGGCCGTCGAGGCGCAGCGGCAGCGCCACATTGGCCAGCGCAGTCAGCCCGGGCATGAGGTTGAACGTCTGAAAGACAAACCCGAGACGACGGCGGCGCAGCACTGCGAGCGCTTTACGGCCCAGGCCGGCGATGTCAAGGCCCTCGATGCGCACCTCGCCGCTGGTTGGCCGGTCGATCGCACCCGCGATCTGCAACAGCGTCGTCTTACCCGAGCCGCTGGGTCCCATGATGGCCACGACCTCGCCTCGAGCCACGTGCAACGTGACGTCGACAACAGCGGCGACGTCGCCGGCGCGCAGCTTGAAGCTCCGGCCGACGTGCGTCAGCCACAGGACGTCCGGCTCCTCCAGCTCGTAGGGGCGTTGCGTCACGCGGGCATCAACAGACCATGATCCTGCTCATGCCGTCGAGCGCCCGGTATTCGCGACGCCCTATGGGCTGCGGCGAAGCAAGCCTAGAGCTGGAGGAAGACCCCGACGCCGGTCGCGGAGAGGCTCGTGACCGGCGCGAGCAGACAGTTGCCGGTGAAGGCTGTGGGGACCCCGAGCCCAGTAACGGTCGATCCTTGCAACGCGCCCGCGGTGATGCTCGCCGTCACGATTGGCACCGGGCCCAGCGCAGAGGTCAAGGTGGCGAGCATCGTGGACGTGTCGCCGTTGTTCCAGGTCATCGACACGGTCGCCGTTGCGCCGCCGACGAGGTTGCCGACACCCACAGCCGCGCAGCCGAGCGTCCCCGAACCGACCACGGTGCCGACAAAGCCCGTATACGGCACACCCGTGAGCGCCGACGAGCATGGCGTCGCGGGTGACAGCGCGGTGCCACCCCTGACGGTTCCCGTGAACTGAACAGGCCCGGGAATCAGCGTGACTCCGGGCGTGGCGAAGCCCGTGGCCGCTCCCGGACACACGAGATCGACGGGAGTAGCGGACGCGACACCGGCCCCACCCAGCACCGGAAGCGCTACCAACACAGCCATTAACAACGCACCACGAACGGGATTGCGCATGTCCCATCCCCCCTAGAGTCGCCCAAGCTGGACTATGAGCGAGCCTAGCGCGGCTTGACATCGGTGGCAACCCCGCCGTGGTGCAACACGCGAAATAGCATGTACGGTGATGGCGATGCTCAAGAGACGCTCCGCGTGACGTTTCGTAGCGTGTCCGCTGAGATGCGCGCCTGCGACGCAGCTTCGAGCGAACCCCCAGCGTTCGCAACCGTTCTGCAGGATCGCTTCGCGCGATGATGCGATCGCTACCACGCCTCATCCTCGCGCGTCGGGTGCGATGGCATGGGCGAGACCCGAGCCGCGCGAACGCTGAACCGGACCGCTCGATCCGCCAGGACGCGTTGCTCGCGGAAGCCTACGCAGCATGTCGTAGCTATCTGGCCTCGCACCGCGGGCCTTGGGGACTTGTCAGGTTCACGCTCCCGCCGGAGCTCGGTGCGCACGTGGACGCAGTGATGACGTTCGTCACCTACGCCGACGACCTCGTCGACGACCCCGGTGTCACGCCCGAGGAGCGCACGCGGAGATTTCACGACTGGCGCGAACTGGTCCTCGCCACCCAGAACGGATACGCGCACCCTGGCCACCTCGATTGGTCCGTGTGTCGAGCGTTCATGCATACCACGGCGACCCGCGGTATCAGCAATCAGTCAGTCGACGCATTCCTCGACGCGCTGGAGTCGGATCTGACCTCCAGTGGCTTTCAAACGTACGAGCAGCTCGAGCGTTACGGCGACGCAGTCGTCGGACTGCCCGTGGCATGGCTGAACCACTTGTTCGAGGGAGCAACGCCCGAGGCCAAGCGCAAGGCGCGGGCCGTAGCGCGCGCCTGGGCCTTGACGGATTCGCTCGTCGACCTCCGCGAGGATCTCGCTCTAGGGCGGCTGTACTTGCCGTGGGAGGATTTGCAGCGCTTCGAGGTCGAGCGTTCCGAGCTTGAGGACGCAGCGAACCTCGGACGCAGCTCGGACAACGTCCGCGCCCTCATCCTGTTCGAAGCAGCTCGCGCGCGAGCGCTGCAAGAGGCAGGCGCAGGCTGGGCGCTTCTCGTGGCGCCGTTCGCCCGCGCATCCGTTGCGGTGATGCAGACGGGATGGCAGCGGCGGTTGACGCAGATCGAGGCCAGCGGTGGCGAGCTACGCACGCTTGTTGAAAATGGATCGTCGCTCGGGCCGGGATTCTCTGGAGCGCTTACGCGCCCCTACGAAGAGGGTCTAGATCGCCCACGAGCTCGTCACGCTGGCGCTGGGCGCGTCATCGCTCCGCAAACCCATGCCGAGGTGCCACGCCACATCGGGATCATCACCGATGGCAATCGCCGCTGGGCTCGAGAGCATGGCGTCTCCATTCGGTCTGCGCATGCCAGGGGTGCGGACGTGGCGTGGGCGATCGGAGTGCAACTTCTCGAGGCCGGCCTCAATCGTGGTCTCGACTACGTCTCGGTCTATGGCTTCTCGACCGAGAACTGGAACCGGACGCCTGAGGAGCTCAACGACCTGTTCGACGTCTACGCGAGTTCCGCTCGCAGTCGTGTGCGATTTCTGGACGAGAACAACGTCCGCGTCCGCTTCGTGGGCCGGCCGCACGGTCTCCCGGCGTACGTGCTGAACGCCATCGACATGACCGAGGGGTACACCGCCGGCAACAGCGGAGGCACGCTGGCGGTGTGTCTCAACTACGGCGGTCAGACCGAGATCGTGGACGCGGTGACCTCGATGCTCGCCTCGGGGATCCCCCCGTCGGATATATCCACGGAGAGTGTCTCCGACTTCCTCTACGCGCCGGACATCCCCCCGCTCGACCTCGTCATCCGAACCGGCGGCGAGCAGCGTTTGTCGAACTTCATGCTATGGCGGGCGGCGTACGCCGAGTAGGTCTTCCTCCCGACCCTGTGGCCAGACTTCACTGCTGGGGAACTCCAGGGCGTGCTCGACGACTATGCCGCCCGAACCCGCCGCTTCGGCAGGTGAGGGCCTACCGCCTCGCTCCGGCGAGCGCCTTGGGTGGGCGATGCGGGAAATCCCGGGTCACCTGTCGCCTGGTCCTCCGGCTCGAGGGGCTCGGACGCACATTGTGCTTGTGCGAGGCGGTCGTCGCGGAGAACCGCTTGCGTTACAGGCGCATCTCGCGCGGTCTTGGGGCTTTCGGACAGTTTTCACTCCGCGCGCTCGGGTCGTGTACGGTGGTCTTCCCCGCGCGCCGCGGGAAACGCTCGATCCTGAGGGGAAACGATGAACATCGACCGTGCACACAGACCGAAGCGTCGTACCGTTCGATGCAGGCTCCTCGCGACGCTTGCGAGTTGCGTGTTCGGTGTCGTGGCGCTCCCGTGCGCTACGGCCGCCGCGCAGGTACCCTCGATCGACCTGGCGTGTTTGGCCGCGGGCCAGTTCAACTTCTCGCCACCGCTGAACTTCAACACCACGTCGGTGTCGGTCAACGCTGTGTTCTCGACATGCCTGAGTCCGAATGGCAGTCAGCCACAGCTTTCAAACGCAGTCGTGACGTTCGGCGGAACCGCGAGCGGCTGCTGGCCGGTTCCGGCGACGATGAGCGGCACCGGCGGCACATTCGCGTGGAACGATGGCAGCACCAGCACGTTTGACTGGTCGGTCAGCACAGACCCGACCGGCGCACCGCTGGGACTGAACGCGACAATCACATCCGGACCCATGGCCGGAGGCAGCGTGGTGGCCGCCCCGGTCCTGCTGGCTCAGAACGGCTTATGCCTCTTGGGCGGCGTGCGCAGCATGAGCATCAGCCTCGCCGGGCTCGTCATCACGTCATGACCCGCGATCAGGGGTGCGGTATGAAGCGACTCTCTCTACCCGTGCTGGCGATGATGCTTGTGGCATCCCTCGTCCTAGGCGCCCCACAAAGCGCCGTCGCGGCTCCGGTCGACCTGACATGCCCGAGCGCTGCGACGCTGCAGTTCACGCCTGGTGTCGGCCTGGGCAGTCAGCCGGTGCAGATCAGCGGCTCACATGCACTCGGCACCGCGGTGTCGCCCCTGACTCCATGCTCGTCGGTGCTGACCGGCGTGCCGTACACGGGCGGGACCGGGCAGTTCTCCGGGAGCGGCAACTTCGGCTGCCTGGCCATTGGCCTGACCGGACTGACCGGGGGCGCGAGCGGCACCATCCTTGTCACCTGGAACAACGGGGACACATCGACGATCAGCTGGAGCCTGACGGTCGCCGGAGCCGCGCCCATCGTCAGCGCCAGCGTGACCGAGGGAGCCCTGCAGGGGTCGAGCGTCGTCGTGGTTCCTGTTCCAACGGGCTTCAGCGGCAACTGTCTGCTGACGCCCGTCACGAGCATCAGCTTCGCCGCTGTAACGGTGTTCGTTCAGCTGTAGCTCGCCTGGCACACGAACCACCCAGCGCGAACGTCGCATGCCGGGCGGGACATGTGTTGTCATCCACATCCGACAGGGATAGAGTCACGACGACTGCGGTAACCCTGGGGGGGAGTGTGCTATGAGACGGCTCGTGCTGCGTGGGTCTATCGCGATGATCTTCGCGTTGCCGGTGGTCGGTTCAGGAGCGATTGCGTCGGCGACCCCGGTGGATCTCGTGTGTCCGCTCGCGGCCACGATCAACTTCAGCCCGGGTCTGACGCTCCTTTCGAAGCCTGTGCAGATCAGCGGGACGGCCTCGGCCGGCACCGCGGTGTCCTCCGCGACTCCCTGCTCATCCGTGCTGACGGGCGTGCCGTACACGGGGGCCACCGGCAGCGTTGCCGGGACGGGAACGCTTGGTTGCACCCTCCTGGGTCCCGGCGGCCTGGCGGGCAATGCGAGCGGAACGCTCCCGATCACCTGGAACAACGGCGACACGTCGACGATCACGTGGAGCGCCACACTCGTTGCGGTGATACCCACCGTGACCGCGAGCGTGACCAGCGGCGCATTGGCAGGCTCGACGCTCGTGGTGGCGCCTCTTCCCACAGGCCTGACCGGCAACTGCCTCACCAGCCCCATCACAAGCCTCAGCTTTGCGGGGCTCGTCGCCTTCGCGCAGGTCTAGCAGATGCGACGAAAGGCTCGGCTTCTTCGCGCGTTCATCGCGACGATCGCCGCGTTTGCTGGGGTGGGCGCGCAGGACAGTCCGCCTCGGCGGCACCGGTGGATCTGGTGTGTCCGTTCTCGGTGACGGTCAATTTTAGCCCCGGTCTGACGCTGCTCGCGCATCCGGTGCAGATCACCGGGACCGCGGCGCGGGATCGTCGCTGTCACCGCTGACGCCATGCTCATCCGTGCTGACCGGCGTGCCGTACACCGGGGGCACTGCCAATGTCGTCGGCAGCGGCCTGCTCGGCTGCGCGCTCATCGGGCCCAGCGGTTTGGCGGGGAATCTGAGCGGCACGCTTCCGATCATGTGGAACAACGGCGACACGTCGACGATCATGTGGAGCGCGACGTTCGCCGCGGTGGTGCCCGTCGCTTCGGCGACCGTGACCAGCGGGGCGTTGCAAGGAGCGACGATGTTGGTCACGCCCCTTCCGACCGCTCTGACGGGCAACTGCCTCACACCCGTTACGAGCATCAGCTTCAGCGGCGTCGCCGCGTTCGTAGGGCTGTAGATCGCCTGGGCGCGAGAGCCTACAACCGGACGACCACGGCCAGCCCGGCGATCGTGAAGCTCGTGACCGGAGACAGCACGCAATTGCCGGTAAGAGCCGTGATAGCCGCTGGCACGAGAGCCAAGGTCGAGCCGTCCAGCAGCCCGCCGGAGATAGTGCCCGTGACGACGGGAACCGCCCCACCCACCGTGATGCTCCAGTTGATCGTCCCCGTGTCTCCGTTGTTGAAGGTCAGCGGCACCGTTCCGCTCGCACTGCCTGTCAGTCCAGCGGCGCCAACTGTGACGCAGGCCAGCGTGCCGGAGCCGATCACGGGGCCAGCAGCGCCGGTGTACGGCACGCCCGTCAGCACGGATGTGCAGGGTGTCAACGGCGACAGCGCCGTCCCCGCGTTGGCCTGCCCGCCAATCTGGATGGTCTGGGGAAACAGCCCAAGGCCGGGGTTGAGGTCGACCCGCATGGCAAAAGGACAGACGAGGTCGACAGGCTCTGCGGACGCGGGCTCTGCCAGGGCGGCCAACGGTAGCGTTGCGAACACGGCAACCAGCACACGAAGCGCCCGTCGTTTCATCACAAATCCTCCCCCGAAGAGATATCGCTGCACGTCCAACCCTCGGCGCGAGCTTAGCTGCGGCTAATGGGTTACAGGGGATTCTTTTTGAAACCGCGCGTTGGTCGTCAGAACGCGATCGTGCGGCCCGGCTCGGCGGCCTGCTCGCCGGTGTATGCCACGCCGTCGACCTTCAGTCCGCTCGCGTCGAGCAGGGTGATGACGCCGCCGCGGTTGGGCAGCGTGACCCGCGGGATGAGCTTGACGCGCAGGGTCTCGCCGCCGGGGATCGACCCGGAAAGCGCCATCGTGCGCTTGTCGCGGTCGGCGAGCGACCAGTCGGCGAGGTCGACGGCCTCGGCCGTCGTGTTGAGCAGCGTCACGAACTCGACCTCGGGCGTCTCGACCGCGTTGACGAGCGCCGCGACGATCCGCACGCGGCCGTCGGGCGGGTCGCCGGGGCCGGCGATCTTGTGGCCCGTACGGTCGTCGGTGTGCCAGCCCTGCGACTGGAACTTCAGGAAGATCGCGACCCACTGGGCCACCTCGCCGGGGAAGTGCAGCAGCAGGGCACCGTCCTGCCAGGCCCCGTCGTCGGCCACGAAGCTGCCGACGTTGGACTGGTTCATGTGGATGTCGTGCACCCCGTTGCCGGGCCGGAAGCCGAAGACCTTGTCGGGCACGTCCTGCTCGGTCGGCCAGCGCTCGCCGAACGCGAACACGGTGGCGTCCGGCGAGGCGATCGCGCGGCGGACGTAGTGGGCGAGCTGCTCGTTGAGGTCGTTGTCGGGGCCCGGCACGTCGAAGGGCAGCGTGCGCAGCAGCGTCCGGTCGAAGAGGTTGCCGCGGATGAAGTCCAGCGCGATCCCGCCCGCGCGGCGCTCGATCGCCGTCCAGCCGCTCGGCAGGGCGGCGACCTCCGGCAGGATCGGATGGCGGAAGTCCGAGTCGACGAGGAACTGCAGCTCGGACGGCGCGAGGTCGGACTCGACGTTGATCGCGACGCGGAAGTCCGAGCCGGCGGCGTCGACGACGTGCAGCTGGAAGTGGGCGTTCGCCCTGGTGCCGAGCCGGTGGTCGACGACGCGCCCGCGCAGCACCCCATACGTCTTCAGGGGCATGCCTGCGACGTTACGCGCGCGAGGGCAACAGGTCTATGCCATGGGTCACAGCGTCGCGCACCCGCGGAAGCTGCAGCATCTTGCGTTCGAGCTCCACCGGCGTGTAGCAGTGCACGTCGGCATCGAAGCCCATCTCGCCGACGTCCCAGAGGTTCGCCGCCTGATAGACCCGCTCAAGCCACGGCACGCCGTCGAAGGCCGCCGACACGAGCACGACGACGTACTCCTGGCCGCGCTCGCGCTGCGGTGGCGCGCCGCGCGCATCGGCGACGCGCGCACCCCCCAACACCGCGCGTTCGAGCATCCAGCGGTCCCCGATCCGATCGAGGTAGCGCGCGAGCTCTCTGTGGTTCAGTGGTTCAGTCGAAGTCACCGGCGCTGTGCGGGCCGACGCAGGCCACCGCCAGCGTATCGGCCACGTCACGCGCCACCGCAGCGACGTCCTCGAGCGTGACGGCGTCGAGCTGCGCGATCGACCCGTCGGGGTCGATCGGCTCGCCGTAGACGATCGTCTGCGTCGCCGCATAGCGGGCAACGGCGTTCGTGTTCTCGAACGACAGCACGCGCCGGCCAGCGGCGTACGCGCGCGCCCGCTCGACCTCGGCGACCGTCGGCCCGTCGTCGCGCAGCTCGGCGACGATCTCGCGCATCCGCCGGTAGGCCTCGATGCACTTCGTCGAGTCCAGCCCCGCGCCGAGCTGCAGCAGCGGCACGTCGGCGTGCGAGTGCGCCATGCCGTACACCGAGTAGGCGAGGCCGCGCTGCTCGCGGATCTCGTCGAACAGGCGCGAGCTCATCGAGCCGCCGAGCAGGGTCGCGTAGATGTGCATCGCGGCGCGCTGCTCGGGCTTGGTGACGTCGACCTGCGGGCGGTAGGACATGCGCAGGTGCGACTGGTTGGAGTCGCGCTCGTCGACGATGACGGCCGGCGCGAACGCGGGCGCGGGCTCGAAGGACTCCGGCGCGGGCAGCGCCGGGAAGCGCTCGAAGAGCTCGCCGACCGCGCCGTTGGCAGGCACGTGATCGAGGTTGCCGACGATGAACGCCCCGCCGTGCGCGCCCGACCAGCGGCGCTCCCGGAAGGCGACGATCGCGTCGCGCGTGAAGGTCCGCAGATGCTCCTCGGGGCCGAGCACCGAACGGCCGAGCGGGTGATCGCCGAACGCCGCCTGGTCGATGAGGTGCTCAGCGACCGACGACGGCTGGTCCTTGTAGCGCTGGATCTCCTGGATGACGACGCCGCGCTCCTTGTCGAGCTCGTCGGCGTCGAGGTGCGGTCGGCCGGCGAAGTCCGACAGCAGGTCGATCGCGTCCATCGCGGCCTCGGCGCGGACGGTGATGTGGAAGGCGACCATGTCGTGCGAGGTGAAGGCGTTGAGCGTCCCGCCGAGGCGCTCGGCGGTGTCGTTGACGTCGCGGTAGTGCGGGTACTTCTCGCCGCCCTTGAAGACGAGGTGCTCGAGGAAGTGCGCCATCCCGTTCTCCTCGGGGCGCTCCGTGCGGGCACCCGCGTCGAAGGCCGCGAGGATCGTGACAGCGCGCGTGCCTTCAAGGCCGATGCGGTGCAGGGGCAGGCCGTTGGCCAGCGTGGAGGAGGCGATCGTGGGCATGGCCGAAACGGTAGCGATCGGCCGCCGTGCGCCGCCGGGCGAGGCTCGTCAAGCCGTGTTGCTTATCGGTGCATCGGCCCGTATCGTCGCCGGGGCACCAGGCACCTCCCGCTTCTGCGAATCAGACTCGCGCAGGGCACCGCCGGCCGCACGCCTTCGGCTACCTCACGGATCGCTTCACCCAAGCGACGTACAGCGGTTCCCGACGAGAGTCGATCGGAGCCCCTCGGATGGGGGGTTCGGTGGCGCTCGCGGAACGGAGATGCAGGGCCCACGACAGGGGATCAGATGACGAAGCGCGCGTACCACCGACCCATCAAACGGGGGATGGTGGGAGTGGTCGCGTTCGCGGCGTTCGCGGCGCTCGCGGCACCGGCCGCGCAGGGGGCCGCCGTGACGCCGTCCCGCGGCACGGCGGCGAACTTCGCAGCCGTTGCCGCGATCACGATCACGAACACGGGCCCGACGCAGGTCAACGGCGACCTCGGTGTGTTCCCCGGCACGGCGGTCGTCGGCTTCCCGCCGGGCAACGTCAACGGCACGATCCACGCCGGGGACGCCGTCGCCGACAGCGCCGCTCAGGATGCGGAGACGGCGTAGGTCGCCGCGGACCAGCCGTGCGACTTCACCCTCTCGGACCCTGACCTCGGCGGCGAGACGCTGCTTCCGGGCGTCTACTGCTTCACGGTCTCGGAGATCCACCTGACCGGCACGTTGACCCTGAACGCGAACGGCAACCCGAACGCCGCGTGGATCATCAAGACCGGCAGCACGCTCGTCACGGCGAGCACCTCCGCGGTCGTGCTGATCGGCGGCGCGAACCCCTGCAACAGCGACAACATCACCTGGCGCATCGGCAGCAGCGCCACGCTCGGCAGCTCGACGAGCTTTCTCGGCAACATCCTCGCGAGCGCCTCGGTGACGCTGAACACCGGCGTCGGGATCGCGATGGTGCCGGCGATCACGCTGGGTGCGGTGCAGTCGACGTCGACGACGACGTGCGCCGGCTCCTCCGGTTCCACGACGATCGCCTACCTCAAGGTGGGCACGACCGTCGTCATCGCGCAGCCGACGAACATCGCTCCGAACACGGTGGTGAACGTCGGGATCGTGAAGCTCGTGCTCAACGAGCAGATCGCGTTCAGCACGCCCGACGACGGGCTCACGGTCAACGCCGTGCACGTCACCGTCAACGTGCTCGGTCTCGTCACGGCGAACGTCGTCGTCGCGTCGTCGGAGAGCGACATCGGCAACTGCACGTAGGAACGCGCGTACGACGCCCGCCGGCACTCGCCGGCGGGCCGTACGATCGCGAGCGCGCGCTCGCAAGGCGCCGGCCCTGACCCGGCCGTCGCCTCGCGAGCGCGTGCTCGCAGGCGCTCACCCTGCCCCCTCCCTCGGGCGGGGACGAGCGCTCGGCGGAGCTGGAAAACGACGCATTCGCCGTCCGAGCGTTTCCCTGCGGGCCGCTCCCGCTGTAAGTTCGCGCGGATGGCGCGACGTCGCACCGCAGGTCTCCTGGCCACGACCCTCGCCGTGCCCGCGCTCGTCCTCGCGTTGGTCGTCGGTGCGCTCGGTGCCTCGTCGGGCTCGTCGGCCTCGGATCTGCACCTCGTCGTCGTCGCGACCGCGGGCGAGCCGGCGCGCGCGCTCGCCACGATGAACCCGCGGATCGTCGCGCGCTACGACGCGTTCACGCTCGTCGAGGCGGACGGCTCGGACACCGCACGCCTCGTCCGGGCCGGCGCCGACCTGCGCGACGACATGCGCGAGGTGCGCCTCGGCCAGCGCTCGCTGGACCCGGCAGCCGAACGCACCACGCTCGGCGGCAAGCGCGGCCTTCCGGGCGCGCCGGCGCTCGTCGTCGTCCAGTTCGCCGGACCCGTCAAGGACGTGTGGCTGGACCGGCTGAACGCGACGGGCGCACGCGTCGTGACGTACATGGCGCAGAACGGCTACCTCGTCTACGCGGGGTCGTCCTCGGAGCTCGCCGCGCTGCGCGAGCTGCGTGGCGATCCGGCCGTACGCGCGGTCGTCGCGTTCACGGCCGCCGACAAGCTCGGCCCCGGCGTGGCCTCCGGCGCTGCGCAGCGCGTCGCGGTGCAGACGCTCTCGGGCGACGACGGGGCGGCGGCTCGGGCGAAGGTCGACGACGCCGGATCGGCGCTGCGGCCGCAGACCGCGGTCGGTCCCTACCGGACGCGCTTCGTGCGGGCCGACGCGAGCGAGGTCGCGCGGATCGCGGCCGACCCGGGCGTCGTGTCGGTCCACGCCGACGTTGAGCCGCAGCTTCACGACGAGGTGCAGGGCCAGCTGCTCGCCGGAAACACGATCGGGACGAACCCGCTGCTGCCGTCCGGCATCGGCTACTTCGCGTTTCACGAGTCGCTCGGCCTCGGCACGGCGACGTTCCCGTTCACCGTGGACGTCACCGACTCGGGCTTCGACGCCGGCGTCACCGGCACGACGCATCCCGACTTCCACGAGGGCGGCGTGCTCGCCAACCCGACGCGTGTGACCTACGCCGATGACTTCGGCTCGGACCCCAACGGGACCGACTGCGGCGGCCATGGCACGATCAACGCGGGGATCGTCGGCGGCATGAACATCGCGACGGGCTCGGCGGGCTCGACGGCCGTCGAGGATGCCGACGGCTACAACTACGGCCTCGGGATCGCGCCGCGCGCGCGTGTCGGCGGGTCGAAGATCTTTCTCTGCTCGGGAGCGTTCAGCCTGACGGGCACGCTCACGGCGCTCACCACGAGCGCGTACACCAAGGGCTCGCGGATCTCGACGAACTCGTGGGGAGCGGCCGTCGGCGGCGCCTACAACGCCAACGCGCAGGAGTACGACAAGCTCGTCCGCGACGCCGACCCCGGCACCGCCGGCAACCAGCAGATGGTCGAGATCTTCTCGGCCGGCAACTCCGGCGCCGGTCCGAACACCATCGGCGCGCCGGGCACGGCGAAGAACGTCCTCACGGTCGGCGCCGCGGAGAACGTCCGCGCCGCCGGCTTCACCGACGGCTGCGGCGTCACCAACGCCGGTGCCGACGACGCGCACGACATCATCGACTTCTCAAGCCGCGGGCCGACGGACGACGGCCGGATCAAGCCCGACGTCGTCGGGCCGGGCACGCACGTCACCGGCCCGCGCCCGCAGCACGGCCTGTTCCCGACCGGACCGCAAGGCGTCTGCGACAACGCGTTCCCCGTCGGCAACACGCTCTACGCGTGGTCGTCGGGGACGTCGCACTCGACGCCCGCCGTCGCCGGCATGGCGGCGCTCCTGCGCGAGTGGTACGTCCAGAAGAGGGGCGGCACCCCGCCGTCGCCGGCGCTGACGAAGGCGATCATCGCCAACTCGTCGACGGACCTCGTCGGCGGCGACAACGGTGCCGGCGGCGCCAACGCGAGCGTGCCCGACCAGGTCCAGGGGTGGGGCCTTCCGAGCATCAAGCGCGCGCTCGACCTCGGGCCGCGCGCCTTCATCGACCAGTCCGACGTCCTCGGCGCGTCGGGCGCCTCGACCAACCGCGTCTTCACGGTGCAGAACCCTGCGAGCCCGGTGCGGGTCACGCTCGCCTACACCGACACCTTCGGGCCGACGACGGGCAACAGCTTCGTCAACGACCTCAACCTGACCGTGTCGGGCGGGACCGGCGTGTACAAGGGCAACGTGTTCGCCGGCGGGCATTCGGTGACGGGCGGCACGGCGGATCCGCGCAACAACCTCGAGTCGGTCTACCTCCCGGCCGGCGCGAGCGGCGCGTTTGCGGTGCGCGTGACGGCCGCCAACGTCGCCGGCGACGGCGTGCCGGGGAACGCGGACACGACCGATCAGGACTACGCACTCGTCGTCTCCAACGCGGTCGCGACGACCGCCCCGGTGCTGGCCCCGGACACAAGGACGATCGTGCCCGGCGGCGACGGGGACGGCGCGCTCGAGCCCGGCGAGGACTTCAAGATCTCCCAGCAGCTCGTCAACGCCGGGACGGGCGGCGCGACCGCGATCACGGGCGCGCTGACCGGGCCGGGGTCGGTGACCGTGACGGACGGCACCGCGGCCTGGCCGGACCTCGCGCCCGAGCAAGCCGCGACCAACGGCGACTCACTCGCCGGCGTGCTCGGCTCCGGCGCGACGTGCGGCGCGCCGGTCGACGTCAGCCTGACGATCACGAGCGCGCAGGGGGTGGGCACAACCGCGCCGATCAGGTTGACGACGGGTGCGGTCGGGGCGCCCGTGGCACGCGCCAGCGCCGACGTGCCGAAGGCCATTCCCGACAACAACCCGAGCGGCGTGAACTCGACGCTCGCCGTCGCGACGACCGGCATCGTGCGCGACGTCAACGTCCGCCTCACGACGATCACGCACGTGTTCGACGGCGACCTCGTCATCAAGCTCACGTCGCCGAACGGCACGACCGTCGTGCTCGCCCGCAACGTCGGCGGCAGCGGGGACAACTTCACGAGCACCGTGCTCGACGACGAGGCCGCAGCCGTCATCGGCTCCGGGAACAGCGCGCCGTTCACCGGCTCGTTTCGCCCCAACGGCGACCAGCTCTCGCGCTTCGACGAAGGGCCGCTGCAGGGGACCTGGACGCTGAACGTCGCGGACGTCGCAGCCTCGGACGTCGGCACGCTGGGGGCCTGGGGACACGACGTCAGCCCGGCGGCGTGCGCGTTCGTCCCGCCGCCCGCGCCGGGCGCGGTGACCGGCCTCGCGGCCACCGCCTCCGCCGGCGCCGTCGCGCTGGACTGGGACGACACGCCGACGGCCTCGCAGTACAAGGTCTTCCGCCGGGCGCCCGACGGCACGTATCCGGCCACCCCGACCGCATCGCCGGTCGACAGCACGTTCATCGACTCCGGCCGCGCTGACGCGACGGAGTACTGCTACCGCGTCCTGGCGCTCAACACCGGCGGCGATGGCCCGCAGTCCGGCGAGGTCTGCGCAACGACGCCCGCTGGCCCGCCGCCGCCCCCGCCGCCACCGCCACCACCACCGCCGCCTCCACCAGCGCCCGCACCGCCGCCGCCACCACCGCCGCCGCCACCACCGCCGCCGCCTCCACTAGCGCCCGCACCGCCGCCGCTGCCACCACCACCGCCGCCGCCTGCGCCGGCGGGCAAGCTCGACCTCTCGACGATCCCGCGCACGATCCGCATCGCCCAGCGCTTCCTCACCATCAGGTTCCGCGCGCCGGCCCGCGCGAAGGGGACGATCGTCATCAACACGGTCGGCAAGAAGGCGCCCCGACTCGGACAGCGCAAGCGCATCCTGCGCTTCGCCCGCGCGTCGTTCACCGTGCCCGCGAGCGGAACGGTGCGGTTGCGGTTGCAGGTCGGCAAGACGAACCGCGCCGTGCTCACGCGCGCCAGGCGCGTCGCGCTCCGCGCCGAGGTGAACGTCGGGACGCTCGCCGGCAGGCGCACGTTCACGCTCCTGCCGCCGCGCAAGACGCGGGCCTGACGCCCACTCGGCGTCGGAGATCAAGTCCCGCGCGGCCGCCTCACGCTTCGAGCGCGCGCGCGAGATCCGCGCGGCCGTCGGCGCCGAGCTTTTCGTAGCACGTGTGTAGCTTGTTCTCGACCGTGCGATGGGAGAGAAACAGCCGCGCGGCGATCTCCTTGTTGGCCAGCCCGCGGGCGGCGAGCTGCGCGATCTCGAGCTCGCGGGGTGTGAGCGATGCGCGAGCCGGCGCGCTCGCGATCAGCGACGGCGTGCGCGCGCCCTCGCAGCGCGCGGCGAGCGTCTGGCCGCGACGCTCGGCGGCCGTCGCGCGGCGCGGCTCGCCGTCGCGTCGCCAGGCGACAGCGCAGTCCGTCCAGGCCTCGGCGGCCAGGAGGCTGGCGCCCAGCTCCTCGAAGTCTCCCGCCGCGGCCATGACGCCGCGCGCATCCCCGGCGGCGAGCGCGGAGGCGTGCGCGCCGCGAGCGGCCGGCAGCGGCCCTTCGCAGACCGCCGCGAGCTCGCGCAGGCGCGCGGCGACGTCCGCCGCGCACCCGAGCCGCGCGAGGTCGTGCAGCGCGCCCGACTCGAGTGCGTTGGCGCCGCCGTCGCGCGCCACCGACGCGGACTCCTCAAGGTACGCGTGACCGTCCGACGCCGTCCCGTCGGCGACCTGCACCCATGCTCGCGCTCGCAGGAGGTCGGCGCTCGCGAGGTCCGTCACGCCGATGTCGCGCGCGTCGAGCTCGGCAAGGACGGCGCGTGCGCCGTCCACGTCGCCGACGGTCGCCAGGGCCCGCACGTACGGGGTCAGCCCCATCCGCATCGTCATCGCCCAGCCGAGCTGGCGGCAGATCCCGGCGGCCTCGGCGCCCACCCGAACCGCCGCGGCGAGCCGGCCCTGCTCGATGTACGTGACCGTGAGGAACATCGAGAAGCACCCCTGGCCTTCCATGGATCCGGCTTGCACCGCCTTGGCGTACTCCGCCTCGCCCAGCGCCTGCGCTTCCGCGAGCCGTCCGGCGCAGTTGAACGCGAGGCAGCGCAGATACAGGTGGAAGGTGGGGGAGAACGTCATCGGCGGACCGACGAGTGCGAGGTGCGCGGCGTGGCCGGTGTAGGTCGCCTCGACGGCGTCCGAGATCCGGCCGGCCAGGGACATCGAGGTCGCCGCGGCCATGCAGGCCGCGATGAGCGTCTGGCCGGAGGCGCGCCCAAGCAGCGGCTCGGCGACCCGGGCAGCCGTGGTGAACCGGCCCGACCACCCGAGGGCGCGGGCGCGGTAGGCGGTCACGTGGTCGCGGCACGTGATGTCGGCGATCTGCGGCTCGGCCTCGTCCGCGATTCGTACGGCGTCGGGGATGCGGTTGAACCCGAACGCCGCGACGTCCATCCGGGCGCTCGCCAGCTCCGCGCGCTCCGCGTCGCCGGGTGCGGCGTCCGCGAGCGACGCGAGCTGGCTCGCGGCTTCCGCGGGACGCCCCTGCCACCCGTACAGCTGTCCGAGCAGCAACCCCGCGTCGAAGCCCGCACCGGCCTCGACGGCGGCGCGCGCGAGTCGTTCCGCGAGGGGCAGGTCGAAGCGACGCCGAGCGATCGTCGCGGCACGTAGCATGAGCTCGGCATCGAGCGCCCCGGCGCCATCGAGGCGCAGCGTCGCGATCCGCAGCGTGTCCTCGCGACGGCGCGCGCCCGTGGCCTGCAGCGCGTCGGCCAGGGAGCCGATCAGCGTGCGGGCGCGCAGCGGCGACAGGCGCGCGCGCACGACCTCGCCGTAGAGTGGGTGGCCGAGACGCAGATCGAGCCGCCGGCCGCCGCGCTGCACGGTGATGAGCCCGAGCGCCTCCATGCGCTCGAGGTCGGTCTCGCCGTCCATGTGCTGAAAGACCGCGGCGCCCAGCGGCTCGCCGAGCGCCACGAGCGCGAGCGCGCGAGCCACCTCGTCGCTGAGGTCTCCGAGCCTCGCGTCGACGATCTCGATCAGCCGTGACGAGATCGCGAGCGCCCCGTCCAGACGCCAGATGCCCTGTGTGTGCCGCAGCGTCCCGGAGTCCACCGCGCCGGCGATGAGCTCGCGCAAAAACAGCGCGTTGCCCCCCGCGCTCTCCGCGAGACGGTGTACCGCCGCGGGATCGACGGAGCCGCCGAGCGCCAAGCCGACGAGCTCGCGGATCTCGCCCTCGCCGAGCGGCTCGAGCTCCAGCCGCTCGGTGAGGCCGTCCTTCCAGAGCGCGACGACGGAGTCCGACGCCTGCTCGCCGGAACGCAGCGTCGCGAGCATGAACAGCGGCTCGTCGCCGCCGGCGAGCATGTGCGTCAGCGCCGCGGAGGACTCGTCGAGCAGGTGCGCATCGTCGACCAGCAGCGCGACCGGGCTCCCGTCGCCGCGCGCGATGACCGCGGTAGCGATCCGGCGCAGCACGTCGGCGCGGTTGGCGGTCGTGCTCAGGTCCGGGACGAACGAGGCGAAGGCTCCGAATGGCAGGCCGGCCGCGCCCCGGGTCGCGCCCACGCGCAGCGGCACGAAGCCCTCGGCCGCGGCGAGCGCGAGGCACTCGCATGCCAGCCGCGTCTTGCCGACACCCGCCGCGCCGGCCAGGAGCACGCCGCGCCCGCCGCCGCGCAGCAGCCGCCCGACCCGGTCGAGCTCGGCCGCCCGCCCGACAAGGGGCCAGCGCAGGTCCATCCGCCAACCCAACCCTGTCGCGCGACGCATTGCAAGGTGACATGCGTGTCACTTCACGCAAATCGGAGTGGTGACCACTCTCGACGCGCGCGCGCACCTCGCGGAGATTGCTCCTACGCAGTGGAACATCACCACGAGGAGCACGTGCAATGACCAGCATCGGCATCGTCGGGACAGGCATCTCAGGGCTGAACCTCGCGCTCGCACTGCAGCAGGCCGGCGTGGACACGACCGTCTACGCAGAGCAGGCGCCGGATGACATGCGCCGCGCCCGGCTTGCCAACACCGCGATGCGCTTCGGGACGACAGTGGCCCGGGAGCGCGCGCTCAATGCCGACCACTGGCCGCAGGTCGGGCGCATCGACGCATGGAGGTTCGAGGTCGCGGGGACGCCGATCGCCTTCACCGGCTCGATGGGCGACGAGACGAGCGTCGTGGACTTCCGCATCTACCTGCCGCGGCTGCTCGAGGACTACGCCGCCCGGGGCGGCAACGTCGTCGTCGGCACGCCGAGCACGGAGGAGATCGCCGCCGACGCGTCGCATGACCTGATGGTCGTCGCGACCGGCAGGGCCAGCATCGACGCGTTCTTCCCGCGCGACCCGAGCCGCTCGCCGCACACCGCGCCGCAGCGCAGGCTCTGCGCGATGCTCTGCCACGGCATCGCGCCGGCCTCGACCGCGCGCGGCAGCGGCACGCTCGTGCCCGGCGCCGGCGAGATCTTCGAGTTCCCGTGGCTGTCGCCACACGGGATGGTCACGGGGATCCTCGTCGAGGCCGTCGCGGGTGGCCCGTTCGAGGAGCTCACACGCACCGCTCGCGCCGACGACCCGGCGAGCTTCGATGCGCTCGCGCTTGCGCTGCTGCAAGCGCACGCACCCGACGTCGCGGCGCGCGTCGACGCGTCGGCGTTCGCGACCACCGGCCCGCGCGACGTGCTTCAGGGCGCGCTCACGCCGACGGTGCGCAGGCCGTACTGCGAGGTCGCCCCGGGCCGCTTCGTCGTCGCGGTCGGCGACGCGTACGTCACGAACGACCCGATCTGCGCACAAGGCGCGAACCTCGGCTCCGCGACCGCGGCGCTCGTCGCGCGGGCGATCTGCCGCGACGTTGCCTTCGACGAGTGGTTCTGCCGCGGTCTCGAGCGCGACCTGTGGGCGCTCGCAGAGCCGTCGACGTGCTTCACGAACACGATGCTCGCGCCTCCGCCGCCGCACCTGCAGGCGATCCTCGGGACGGCGACGCAGGTACAGCCGGTCGCCGACGCGTTCGTCGCCAACTTCGCCGATCCCGCCGCGATGTGGAGCGCGATCGCCACGCCCGAGCGCGTGGCCGCGTTCCTCGCGGGCGCCACCGCTTCGAACCCGATCGCGAGCGCGGCATGAGGCCCGGGCGCGAGCACAACCGCCGCCTCGTCCTCGCGCGTCGGCCGCGCGGGATGCTGGAGCCGGGCACCGTGCGCCTCGAGCGCGGGCCCGTGCCGCAGCCCGGTCCGAATGAGGCGCTTGTGGCCGTCCGCCACGTCTCGATCGACCCGGCGATCCGCGGCTGGATGACCGATGGGGCGACCTCGATGCCGCCGATCGGCGTCGGCGAGGTGATCCGCAGCTTCGGCGCCGGCGTGGTCGTCGAGAGCAACACCGAGCGCATGCCGCGCGGCGCCGTGGTCACGGGCCTGACGGGCTGGCAGGACTATGTCCTGGCCGGCAGCGGCGCCGGGCCGCTGCGTGCGCTTGGCTCGGGGGTGAGCCCGCGTGACGCGCTGGGCGTCTTCGGCGCCACGGGCATGGCCGCGTACTTCGGCATGCTCGACGTCGGGGGCGTGCGCGAAGGCGACACCGTGGTCGTCACGGGCGCCGCCGGCGCCGTCGGGTCGATCGCGGGGCAGATCGCGCGGATCATGGGTGCGCGCCGCGTCGTTGGCGTGTGCGGGAGTTCTGCGAAGTGCTCGTGGCTCGTGGACGAGCTGGGGTTCGATGCGGCGATTGACCACCGTGCCGAACCCGTCGCGGCCCGGCTCGCCGAGGCGTGCCCCGACGGCGTCGACCTCGTCTTCGACACCGTCGGAGGCTGGATCCTCGACGCCGGCCTCGGTCAGCTGGCGCCGCGCGGCCGCGTCGTCCTGTGCGGGGCGACATCGTGCCTCAACGACGCCACACCCGGTCCGGGCCCTTCGAATTACCTCAACGTGCTGCGGCGCCGCGGCCGGATGGAGGGATTTGCGGTCTGCGACTACGAGGATCGCTTCGCACAGGCCCGCGGCAGCATGGCGGCGTGGATCGCCGAGGGGCGCCTCGAGCATGTCGAGCGCGTCATCGATGGGCTCGAGCACGCGCCTGAGGCGCTCGACATGCTCTTCACGGGAGCGAGCAACGGCAAGCTCGTGGTCCGGGTTTGAGCGCTCGAGGCGGCGCGGCGGGGGCCAAGCGACCCCCGTTCGCCTGCGTGCTCATGCCGGTTGGAGCTCCGGCTTCTCCTCGGGGACGTCCTTGGGCTTGAACGCCGCGGTGCGCTCGGCGTAGTCCTCGATGTCGACGGGATCGCCCAGGTCGATCTGGCGCTCCGGGAGGCCCATCCGCGAGAACGCGAGGCAGACGACGCCCATCAGCGCGTAGCCCAGCGCGAGCTTCATCTGGACGTCGTCGAAGTCCAGCGAGACCTCGGCGCCGTGGATGAGCCCGACGGAGCAGAGGACCGCCCCGAGGAAGCTGTAACCCGCTGCCCAGACGAATCTTCGGTCGATCATGAAGACGCCGATCGCGCCGAGGATCATGCCCGCGAGGACGGCTCCCTCGCCGAGCTTCGTCAACCCGACGTGGATGACGCCGTTGGTGGCCAGGGCCGCGTCGGTGATGTCGATGGTCGCGTTCGCGGCCTGCGCGGCGGCCTGCGCGGTCGCGATCGTGTTGTCGATGAGCCCGGACGCCCACGCCGCGACGTTCGGCACGATCGCGAGCACGATCGCCGCGTAGTGCGCCTTCGGCACCGCTCCGAACGCCTGCGCGCCGATGACGAGGCCGATGAACAGGAGGATCGGGACGATCGCCGGGACCGGCAGGATCGCGCCGAGCAGCGGGAACAGCCCGAACACGCACAGCAGGAAGATCACGATGCCGGTGGCCAGCGAGTAGCTGACCCCGCCGCCGGCCTTCTTCCAGCCCGGGTGCCCGACGTAGACGGCCGGCGGGAACGGGCTGCCGAGCGCCGAGCCGACGACCGCGCCGGTGCCGTCGGCGAGCAGGATGTGGCGCAGGTTGTACTTGTCGCCCGCCGCCGCCGCGCTCTCGACGTTGCTCATCGCTTCGGTGAAGTTGTAGATGCCGAGCGGGATCGCCGTGGCGAGCAGCGGCGAGATCCCCTCCAAGCCGTCGAAGAGCATGTCGACGTTCAGCGACGGGATGCCGACGGCGATCTGCTTCGCCGCGTCGGTGACGGCGGCCGTCTCCATGAAGCCGCCGGCCCAGGCGAGCGCCGAGCCGACGAGCAGCGCCGCGAGGCCCATCGGGAAGTTGCCGGGCAGCTTCACGCCGGCGACGAAGCCGATGATGATCATCGCCAGCACGGGCAGCGCGATCCACGCCGCCTCCCACATCTGCGCCGCCGGGCGCATCGAGATGAACGTGATCGAGATGCCGGCGAGCGTGCCGAGCAGCGCGGCGCGCGGCGTGAACTTGCGGATCGTCGGCCCGACGAACGCGCCGATGAGGATGATGATCCCGATGATGAAGGCCCATGCGAGGCCGGCCGTCCACGCCGCGATCGGGTCCTTCGTCGCGATGAACGTCGGCAGCATGACGACGAACGTCACGATGAACATGTGCGGCACCGACGGGCCGTAGGGCATGGCCGTGACGTTCGCGCGGCCTTCCTTCTCGGCGAGCTTCTTCGCGAGGTAGAAGTAGAAGACGTTGCCGACCAGCAGCTCGATGCCGAGCGCCGGGAGGATGACCTTGTAGACGTCGTCGGCCGGGATCTGGACGACGAACGCCGCCAGACCCGCGAGCACGATGACGTTGACGAGCATGTTGATGCCGAGCCCGAAGAACGCGTTGAGGTCGCCGCGCGTCCAGAGCGGGACCTTGAACGGCGGCGGGTCGGCGGTGACGGCGGCGGCGGACATCGATCTAGGCTCCTTCGGCGGCGGACGACAGCGGCATGGATGGCTGGAGCGCCGCAAGCAGCTCCTCGGAGCTGGTCACCCAGCCGAAGATCCCCCCCTGCGCGGCGATCATCTTCAGGCCGACCTCGTGGAACTCCTGGAAGTAGGAGCCGACGCAGTCAGACGGGACGAGGCACTCGAAGCCGCGGTCGTTGGCTTCGCGGACGGTCGTGTGGACGCAGACCTCCGTCGTGACACCGGTGACGATCAGGCTCGAGATCTGCGCGTTGCGCAGCATCAGCTCGAGGTCGGTCGCGTAGAACGCGCCCTTGCCGGGCTTGTCGAGGACGGCCTCGCCGGCGGCCGGCGCGAGCTCCTCGATGATGTCGTGGCCCGACCTCGCCGCGGATGAGGATGCGCCCGTTGGGTCCCTCCGAGCCGATCGGCGTGGCGGACCTGCCGCGGGCGAGCTTCGCCGGCGGGCAGTCGGTCATGTCGGGGCGGTGACCCTCACGCGTGTGGATGACCATGATCCCGAGCCCGCGCGCCGCGGCGAGGACCCTGCCGAGCGGCGCGACGACCTTCGTCAGCATCGAGACGTCGTTTCCGAGCGACTCGCCGAAGCCCCCCGGCAACAGGAAGTCGCGCTGCATGTCGATGATCACGAGCGCCGTCGTGGCCGGATCCAGCTCGAATTCGTAGGGCGTGGCCGGTACGGCCACTGGCTCGGGGGGCATCGATGCCTTTCTCTGTGGTCGTCGCGGGCCACCCGCGAGAAGCGGTTGTATGCACTGCGGTCCACATCCGTGGTCGGTGGCGCCACGCTACGGCCGGCGCCGGGGCCGTCGCATTGGCCCGTGGGCCCACACTGAGCCTCCACATTTGGCCATCGGGTCCATCCACCGCCGGTGCGCGCGAAACTAGGCTGGCGGGCACGATGAGCGCAGCGTTGTATGCAAGGTGCGGCCGGATGGCGAGCGCACGCCACGCCGCAGCGCCAGCGCTCACTGCACCGGGCGACGCGCCCGGGGCCTGAGCCCGGGAGGGTTCGTCAGATGGCCCGGACCAACGGCACACGTGCGGCGACCGCGTCTACGCGGAGCTGCGCGAGCGCCTGCTGCGCGGCGACATGCCGGTCGGGCGCCGGCTCGTCGAGCAGCAGCTCGCGGCCGAGTTTCAGACCTCGCGAACGCCCGTGCGAGAGGCGCTGCGCCGGCTGGAGGGCGACGGGCACATCGTCCGCGACCGTGGCGGCGGCATGTGCCCGGCCGCGCCGAGCGTCAAGTCGATGCGCGAGCTCTACGAGGTGCGGCTCGCGCTCGAGGAGCTCTGCGCGCGGCGCGCCGCATCGACCGGCGACCGCGCTCGCATCGAGGCGATCGAGGAGGACTGGGAGGTGCTACAGGCCGCCTGGAACGACACCAGCGTCGTGCCGCGCGGGCCGGACTTCGTCTACGCCGACGAGGGCTTTCACCGCGCGCTCGCGGCCGCGAGCGGCAACGACGTCGCGGAGTCGCTGCTCGGCGACCTCAACGAGCGCATCCGCGTGCTGCGGATCTACGACTTCACGACCGACGACCGCATCGGCGCGACGATCGCCGAGCACCTCGAGATCATCCGCTGCGTGCTCGCCCGCGACGCCGACGCCGCCGCCGCCTTCATGCGCGCCCACGTCCAGCGCTCGGCCCTCGTCGTCCGCGAGCGCGTCGGCTCGGCGCTCGCCCGGATGTTCGAGCAGCCCGGCGCCTGACGGACGCGCGACGGTCAGGGGCGGGCGCGACGAGCGATGTCGCGCAACCGCCGCGTGGCGATCGGGTTGCCCGGATCCGCGGCGAGCACCTGCTGGAAGGCCTGCTCGGCCAGCTCGATGGATCCGAGCGCCTCGTGTGCGCGACCGAGGCGGTTGAGTGCCACGACGTCATCTGGAGCATGTCCGAGGATCGCCGTGTTGACGGCGATCGAGTCCTCTGGGCCCGTCGTCTCGGCGGCGAGCTTGCGCAGCTGCGCGACGTCGTTGTCCGCCAGCTCGACGCCTCGCGCCTCGATCCGCCCGATGGTGGCCTGCTTACGGGCCTCGCCGGCCGCCAGATGCGGCGCCAGCCGTGACCGCGCCGCGGCACGATCGGCGTCCGTGAAGAGGTGCGCGTAGGGCTTGCTGTCGTCGGCCACGAGAGCCTCGCAGGCGAGGTCGAGCGAGTCCGCCTCCTCGACCTTCCGGTAGCCGGCGCTGGGCGCCTTGTAGAGGTAGCGGCGCACGTACTCCGCCACCGCCAGCTCACCGCTCTGGATCGCGGTCCGCAACCCCCGCTTGTAGTAGTGCGGGTTGTACGGATTGCCGGTCTTGTCCTTGATGCCGCGGGGACCGAGTTGGTCGATCTGCCAGTGCAGATCGCTGATCAGCGCACCGATGGCATCGCGTTCATTCGTTGACATATCGGTGATGGACGGTACTCGACGGGCGCGCGAAACCTGGGGAGGCTGATCCGTCGGGACCGATGTCGACGTCCAAAGCGCGTTCACGGGTTCGACGCGCGCTGCGGCCGGACAGCGGGGTCAGTCGCGAGCGATCGCAGCGCTCGCGGCGACGTACGCGCGCCAGCCGCCGTGCTCGGTGATCTCGCGGCTGCCCTCGACGAGGGCCGGCTCGGCGAGGACGCCGAGGACCTCGCTGCCGTCGTCGAGGGTGACCCGGCCGACGCAGAGGCCGTCGGGCTCGGAGAGCAGGATCGCCGCGATGCCGGCGGGCGGGACGAGCCAGACTTCGACGGCGATCGAGGCACCGCCGCTCGGGGCCCGCAGCATCGCCGGATGCACGTCGTCGATCGTCCACAGGCGGTAGCAGGGCGCCGTCCGCGCCTCGCGATCGAACGCCGCGCCGGCGCGGGCGAGCTGCTCGTTGCGCTCGAGGCCGCGCATGAGCGTGCCGTTGACGGCGAAGGCCAGCCCTCCCTCCACGTCAGCCCTCGATCCAGGTCCCGGTCTCGCGCCGCAGCGCGGCGGGCAGCATCTGCGGCGACGTGATGACGCCGGCGCCGCCGGAGTGGCGCTCCAGGTACGCGACGAGCGCCTCGACCTTCGGGCGCATGCTGCCCTCGCCGAGCTCGCCGCTGCGAGCGAGCGCGGTGGCCTCGGCCACGGTCAGCCGGTCGATCCAGCGCTGGTCGGGCTTGCCCCAGTTCACCGCGACCCGCTCGACGCCCGTGGGGATCGCGAGGAGGTCGGCGCCCAGCTCGGCCGCCATCAGCGCGCACGCGGAGTCCTTGTCGACGACCGCCTCGACGCCGGCGAGCTCGCCGTCCTCGTTGCGCACCACGGGGATCCCGCCGCCGCCGCCGGCCACGACGATCGCCCCGGCCTGCGCGAGCTCGCGGATCGTCTCAAGCTCGACGATCTCGACCGGGGCGGGGAGGGGACGACGCGCCGCCAGCCTCGTCCGGCGTCCTCGGTCACGTGCCAGCCGAGCTGCTCGGCGCGGTCGTGCGCGGTCGCCTCGTCGAGGAACGAGCCGACGGGCTTGGTCGGGTGGGCGAACGCGGGGTCGGCCGGGTCGACGAGCGTCTGGGTCACGATCGCGACGACCCGCCGGTCGACGCCCCTGCGCCGCAGGGCGTTGCCGATCGCCTTGAGGAACATGTAGCCGATCGCCCCTTGCGTGTCGGCGACGGCGTAGTCCATCGGGACCGGCGACAGCTCGCCACGGGAGAGCTCCGAGCGGCGCATGATGAACCCGACCTGCGGCCCGTTGCCGTGGCTGACGACGAGCCCCCAGCCCTGCTCGACGAGCTCGACGAGCGGGTCGGCGACGGAGCGGACCGCCGAGTACTGGTCGGGGATCCCCTCGTGCTCGGCGTCGGTGATGAGCGCGTTGCCGCCCAGCGCGACGATCGCGACCGGCCTCATCGACGCGGCCTCCGAGACCGCATCGATCGCTGCGAGGAAGCATGCGAGCGGCGCGGTCGTGATGCCGGCGCCGATCTGGCCGACGCCGGCCTCGCGGTGGGCGATTCCCGTGTTGATGATCGGCAGGATGCCGGTATCGAGCACGAGGCGCGCGTCGATGCCGCACGCGGTGGCCCCGAAGTTCAGCGCCGGCAGCGTGAAGGCGGGGTGCGTCCCGAGCGTGATCGACCGCATCCGGCGGCTGTTCTCGGTCGCGTCGGCCGGCGTGCCGCCGACGAACTGGACGATCGCGGGCGCCGCGGCCATCGCGAACCCGCCGACGCCGGCCGTCTCGGTGATCGCGCTGTCGCCGAGGTCGGCGGCGGCGTCGTCGACGCCGTAGCCGGGGAAGAAGAGACCGTCGACGGGGTTGGCCGGGGCTTGAAACCACGCGCCGCCCGTTCCGCTCAGGCGGATCCCGAAGTTCACGCCGTTGCGGGCCATGACCGTGACCATCGTCGAACGCGACACGCCGTGGGCCGCGTCGAGCATCGCCTTGCAGGCGGCCATCGAGAGGTTGAGGAAGAAGTGGTCGTTGGCGGCGACGAACTCGATCGCGCGGCGGACCTCGGCTGCCGGGCGGTCGACGCTCAGCAGCGCCGGGACGAGCCGCTTGAACAGCAGGCCCGTCGCCGCCGCGTTGCGGTTGTGGACCTCGTCGCCCATGTGCAGCGCCTGGCCCATGATCGGCCGCAGCTCGACGCCGCCCAGCTCGCGCACCCCGGCCTGCAGCACCTCGAACAGCTCGGTCCCCATCCAGCGCAGGCGGTCCAGCACCGCGTCGCTGTTCGCGCCGAAGCGCAGCACCTTGCCGAGGCCCTCGTTGAAGTTGCAGTACGCGCGCTTGCCCGTGGTCGCGTTCTCGACGACGAACAGCGCCATCGACGGGCTGACGATCCCTGCCATCGGCCCGACCGCGCCGTGGTGGTGGCAGGGTTCCAAGGCGATCTCGCCGCTCGCGGCCAGCGACGCGCCCTCCTGCGGCGTCGCGGCCCAGCCCTCGTAGGCGATCGCGCCGGCGATCGCACCCTGGACCGGCCCGCACATGTCCTCCCACGCGATCGGCGGACCGGCGTGCAGGATGCGCCGCTCGCCGTCCAGCGCCGCGATCGCGTCACGCGCGAGCAGGATGTCGACGAGCACGGGCTGGGCTTCGAGGTAGCGGTTCAGCGCGGTGGCGTTCGCCGCCTCGATCCGCGGGTCTGCGAGCAGCCGCGCGAGCCGCATGCCGGCTTCGGCGTCGCCGCCGCCCGGCGGGCGCCAGGCGAGCTGGACGGCGCTGCCGCCGGCCGCGCGGATGTTGTCGGCGAAGTTCGGCAGCCCGACGTTGGCGACGTTGAGGTCTTGGGTGAACAGATCGGTCATCGGGCGGCCAGCCCGGTCGCGACGTGGGCCGCCCACGCGGCCGCCTCGGCGTTCGTCTCGGCGACGAGGGCGCCTGCTGACCGCAGCTCGTCGACGACGCTCGTGCGGCCCTGCGGGTCGGCGGACGTGCCGCACACGTGCACGATCGCCGCGAGCCGGCGGCCGTCGGCGGCGGCGTCGGCCTGCGCTCGCGTGAGCACCGCGACGAGCCCGGACACGGGGTCCATCGTCGAGCCGTAGCCGAGCACCACGTCGACGAGCAGGACGGCGGTCGTGGGGTCCGCGGCTTCCTGCGCGAGGCGCTCGTCGCGCAGGCCGGGGTCGATCATCGGGTGCGGGCGGCCCTGCGTGAACTGGTCGTCGCCCATGTCGATGATCGTGTGCTCGGCGCTCGTCGCGATGTCGGCGAGCGTCGCGTTGCCCTGTACCGGCGTGTTCGACCAGGCTTCGAGGGCGCGGGCACGGAGGATGAGCTGGGTCTCGAAGCAGAACGTCCCGCCCGAGAAGACCCCGCGGACGAAGCGTTGCTGCGCAGCCGCACCGCGCACGACCTCGTCGAGGGGCGCGCGCGCCGCGTCGTCGATGTCGAGACCGGCGCGCTCGGGGGGGCGACCCTCCGCGAGCGCGACGGCGAGGTCGGCGGCCTCGGCGAGGTTGCCGGCGGCGACGATCCCGTCCGCCGCATCGTCGGGATCCGCGCCAAGGAAGATCGACACGACGGGCGTCGCCATCGCGGCGGCCTGCGCGAGCACGGCCGCGGCGACGGTCGGGTGCGGAGGCTTTGAGACGAGCACGACGACCTTCGTGCCCGCGTCGTCCTCGAGCCAGCGCATGCCGCGCAGCATCGAGATGCCGCCGATCGCCTCGGCGAGGTCGTGGCCGCCGGTCCCGATCGCCTGCGACACGCCGGAGCCGAGCTCGTGGATGCGGGCCGTGACCTCCTGCGTGCCGGTGCCCGACGCGCCGACGACGCCGATCGGCCCGCGGCGCACGACGTTCGCGAACCCCAGCGGGATGCCGTTGACGATCGCCGTGCCGCAGTCCGGCCCCATGACGATGAGGTCGCGCTCGTCGGCCGCCCGCTTGATCTCGAGCTCGCGGTCGACCGGCACGTTGTCGCTGAAGATCATCACGCTCATTCCGAGGCCGATCGCCTTCAGCGCCTCGGCCGCGGCGTAGTCGCCGGGCACCGAGACGAGCGCGAGGTTCAGCGACGGGTCGCGCGCTGCGGCGGACTGGATGCTGCTCGGCGGCTGCTCTTCGGCGGCCGCGCCGTCGTCGGCGGGCTTTTCGGCGAGGAGCTCGCCGGCCGCGGCGAGCGCGGCCTCGCACGCCGTCTCGTCGTCGCCCGCCACGGCGACCACGAGGTCGGACGGGCTGGCGACGAGACCGTCCGCCAGGCCGGCGTCGACGAGGTTCTCGAGGTTCGTCGGCGTCGCCATGACGACCGAGGCCCCGGTGATGCCGTCGAGCGACAGCAGCTTGGACGAGATCGCGAGCAGCGCGACGGAGTCCTTGTAGGCGTTCGGAACGACGCGGTGCGCGGTCGTGCTCACGGCAGCGATCATCCCAGCTTGTGGCGGGTCATCGGAGGCGCCCGCGAGCTTGAGGGGCGTCCTCTCCGAGAAGACCTCAGCACAGTCCGTGGTTCGAAACCGACGCTATACGGTGCGTTTCGAACCACTGATTGCCGTGGGCGCGCTGTTGCGCTCCGGGATGCGGCGGAGGACCAGGCGCAGAAGGGCGACGCCGCCGAGCAGCGCGAGGCCGAGCGCCGGCCAGAGCAGGTGCGGACCGGGGGCGTTGTTGTCGGCGACCGCCGGGCGAGCCGCTGCGACGGCCGCCGGGCCGCTGCGGACACGGAACGTCGCGGTGTCGACCGTCGCGAGCAGCGCGCCGCGGCGGCGGACGTCCAGCCGCGCCCCGCGCGCCGCGGCCAGCAGGCGCAGCTCGAAGGGGTTGCCGGTCGCGAGCGCCGGGTCGTGGAGGTCGATGCAGACGGCCTTGCGGTCGCGCGTGTCGAGGGCGTGGATGAACGGCTCGCCGCCGGAGCCCTGGTAGAGCGTGTAGGCCCAGCGGCCGTCGCGGCTCGTCGCTCGCGAGAGCGCGAAGCCGTTCATCTCGTCGGGCGCCTCGCGCGGGTCGACGATCGGCTTCGGGTCGAGGCGGTTGCGGGCGAGGTCGTAGACGCGGACCCGGTACTTCGTCGGGTCGGTCGCGGAGACGTAGTTGATGAGAAACAGCGACCGGCCGTCGCGCGACAGCGCGTCGTAGCTGAAGTCGCCGCGCAGCCGCAGGATCCGGCGCAGGCGCAGCGGTCGCGGCCCGGCCGTGAACACGGCGAACGTCGTCGTGCGGCGTGGGAACCCGCTGCGCGGTTTGATCAGCACGAGCGTCCGGCCGTCGGCCGACAGCCCGCCGGCCGACGAGTCGTAGGCGACGAGCGGGATGCCGAAGCGGCCCGGCAACTCCGTGCGGCTGCGCACGTCGCCGGTCTTCGTGCGCTGGGCGAGGATCGCCGTGCGCTGTCCGAGCGTGACGGTGAGGTAGCGGCTCGCGCCGTCGGACGACGCGACGCCGTTCGGGCTCTCCTCGACGGGGAGCGGCAGGCCGTCGGCATGCGCGGTCGCGGCGCCGGCGACGAGGACCAGCGCCGCGGCGGCGACGCAGGCCAGTGGGCTGCGGGTGAAGGACATACCTGCTCTACACCGCCCGAGCCCCGGGAGGTCCCGGGTCGCGCGACGTTCAGCACGACATACCTGCTCTACACCGCCGGAGCCCGCGAGGTCCCGCGTCGCGCGATGTTCAGCACGACATGCCTGCTCTACACCGCCCGAGCCCCGGGAGGTCCCGGGTCGCGCGATGTTCAGCTGCCACAGCGCGCGATCAGCGCGTGCGGTGGAAGTCGCCGCCGCACGCGCGCTGCACGCCGCGGTTGGCAGCGGTCGCCGACGCCTGCGCCTTGCGGTAGGCGGCCACGCGCGCGAACGGCCGCTCGTAGACGTAGGTCTGGGCCCAGCCCGACGCGACCATCGCGCGGCCGAAGTCGACACCCTGAGCGCCGACGTAGGCGAGCATCCGTCCGTAGCGGTCCGAGCGGTCCTGCGTGGTGTCGCTCGTGAGAACGACGGTCCGGCCGCCGCCGGAGCGCAACGCCAGGCGCCTCATCCGGGCGGTCGCCTGCGGGCCGCCGCATTCGACGGCCGTGCCCGGCTTGCGCGTCTCCGGCGTGTCGATGCCGATCAGCCGCACCGTGGCGATCCTGCCCGTCGCCAGCCTGACCTTGAGCGTGTCGCCGTCGATGACACGGATCACGCGGGCCTTGACGCGCTGTGCCGCGGCAGGGGCGGCGGGGGGCTGTGCGGCGGGCGCCGGGCCGGCGACGGGCGGTGCCGCGGGCGTGGGAGCGGCGGTCGTGTCACACGGGCACGGCAACGACTCGCAGGCGCTGCCGTCGTCGTCGCCGTCGAGGCCGTCCGGATCGCCGGGATGCGCCTCCAGGTGACGTTGGGCCGCGGCCTTGTTCGCGAAGTCCGAGCAGTTCACGTCGGCGCCGTGCGTCGCCGCGGCCGGCGACGCGAGGAGGAGGAGCGCGCCGAGCACTGCGAGTAGGCGACCCATGGGCCTCCGCATCGGCCCCCGACCCTTCGGGCGTGACCTGTGCCGCTCGATCTCGGCGCATCGCGTCGCCGCCACCGGGAATACGCTCGGTCTCATGCAGCGCGCCGAGCGGGAGATCTCGAGCTGGATGTCCGGCTGGGCGCAGCGCAGCCCGGAGAAGGTCGCGATCCGGTTCGAGGCAACGGAGATCAGCTACCGCGAGCTCGAGCAGCGCGTGGCGCGGCTTGCCGGCGCGCTCGCTCGCCGCGCTCGGATCGCCGAGGGCGATCGGGTCGCGTACCTCGGCAACAACGCCCCGGAGCTGCTCGACCTGCTGTTCGCCTGCTCGCGCCTCGGAGCGATCCTCGTCCCGCTCAGCGCGCGCATGCCCGCACCCGAGCTCTCCGTCGTCCTTGGCAACACCGAGCCGACGGCGCTGCTCGCCGAGGCGCCGTTCGCGGAGACCGCGCGCGAGGCGCAGCGCGATCTCGACGTCATCCCGTTCGGCGACGACGGCGTGTCCGGCGGGCTCGCCGCGCTCCTCGATGAAGCTCCAGACATCCGCTGCGATCCGGATCGCCCGCTGCGCGCACCGCTCGCGATCATCAACACGTCCGGCACGACCGGTCCGACGAAGGGCGCGGTGATCACCGGCGAGATGCTGCACTTCAACGCGCTGAACGTTGCCGCTGCCGTCGGCTTGGACGCCTCCGACGAGATCCTCGCCAACGGCCCGCTGTTCAACACCGGGCCCATGAACATCCTCACGACGCCCGCGCTGGCCGCCGGCGCGACCGTGACGATCCTGCGCGAGTTCGACCCCGGGGCCTCGCTCGAGGCGATCGAGCGCCACGCGATCACGCTGTCGATCGCGACGCCATCGATGACGCATGCGCTCGTCTCGCACGAGCGCTGGGACGCGACCGACCTCGCCAGCCTGCGCTGCGTGATCACCGGCTCGACGATCGTGCGCGAGGACGCGCTGGCACCGTGGTTCGATCGCGGCGTCACCGTCCTGCAGGACTACGGCCTCACCGAGGCCATGCCGGTCGTGACGATCACCCCGATCGACGACGCCTACCGGCTGCGCGCCACCGCCGGAGGGCCGGTCCCGCACTGCCGCGTGCGGATCGCCGCTGACGACGGTTCGCCGGTCACGGAGCCGGAGGACGTCGGCGAGGTGCTGATCGGAGGCCCGACCGTCATGCCCGAGTACTGGCGCAACGAGGAAGCGACGCGTGAGGCGTTCCACGACGACGGCTGGCTGCGCACGGGCGACGCGGGGTTCCTCGACGACGAGGGCATGCTCCACATCGTCGATCGCCTCAAGGACGTCATCATCGTCGGCAGCTGCAACGTCTATCCCGCGGACGTCGAGTCGGTGCTGGCGGACTGCCCGCGGATCGCGGAAGCCGCGGTGATCGGCCGGCCGGACGACGAGCTCGGCGAGGTGCCGGTCGCGTTCGTCGTCTTGAAGGAGGCCGGCTCGATGTGCGAAGACGACGTCAAGCAGCTGTTCGACGGACAGCTCGCGACGTACAAGCACCCGCACGACGTCGTCTTCGCCGCCGAGCTGCCGCGCAACGCGATGGGCAAGGTCGACGCGGAACGGCTCCGGGAGTCGCTGCGCGAGTAGCCCTGCAAGACCCCGTGCGCCTAGCGCCACGACGCGACCCGACCGCTACGGTCTTAAGACATGTCCGCCTCTGAGCGTCACATCCGCGCGCGCCCCGCTCACCTTCCGGCCGCTCGCACCCGTGCCCGGGCTCAACCGATCCAGCCGCCCGCGCGCTCCGCCGCGACGCCGCCCGACGCGCGCAACATCATCGAGTTTCGCGGCGTCGACATGCACTACCCGACCGGCGACATCGGCCTCGACGGCGCGACGTTCAACGTCCGCCAGGGCGAGTTCGTCTTCCTCGTCGGATCGACGGGCTCCGGCAAGTCGACGATCATGAACCTCCTCATCAAGGAGCGCGAGGCGTCTGCCGGCTCGATCCGCGTCGCCGGCCGCTCGCTGGAGACGATGGACCGCAGCAAGGTCCCGTACTACCGGCGCAACATCGGCGTCGTCTTCCAGGACTTCAAGCTCCTGCCCGACCGGACGGTCTACGACAACATCGCCTACGCGCTGTCGGCGACCGGCGCCACGCGCAAGGACATCCGCGCGAAGGTGCCCGACGTCCTGCGCCTGACCGGCCTGAGCACGAAGCTGCACAACTACCCCGACCAGCTCTCCGGTGGCGAGAAGCAGCGCGTCGCGGTCGCCCGCGCGTTCGTCAACCACCCGCCGCTGCTGCTCGCCGACGAGCCGACCGGCAACCTCGATCCGCGCACGTCGCTCGGGATCATGCAGCTGCTGTACCGGATCTACCGGACCGGGACGACGGTCATGGTCGCCACGCACGACTCGCACATGGTCGACCGCATGCGCCGCCGGGTCATCGAGCTGCGCGGCGGGCAGATCATCCGCGACGAGGCGAGCGGCCTGTACGCCCAGCGCGAGCAGACGACCGACGAGTTCGGCGGCATGATGGACCAGGCCTACCACGACCTGGGCCGCGACTAGCCGCGATGCGCGTCTCCTTCTTCCTGCGCGAGGCCACCCGCTCGTTGCGGCGCAACGCCGTCCCGTCGTTCGCGGCGATGGCGTCCGTGCTCGTGACGATGCTCGTCCTCGGCGTCTTCATCCCGATGGTCCAGGCGACCACCGGCGCCGCCAACGAGGTCCGCGGGAAGGTCCTCGTCGACGTCTTCCTGAAGTCCACCGCGACCGACGCGGCCGTCGAGCGCGTCCGCCGGACGCTGACGCAGGAAACGAAGTACGTCGGCAACGTCACGTTCGTCTCCAAGGCGGAGGCCTACGCGCGTGAGAAGAAGCAGAACCCCGAGGCCTACGCGCTCCTGGGCTCAAACCCGCTGCCCGACACCTTCCGCGTCACGCCTGATGAGCCGGGCAACGTCGGCAAGCTGCGCGACGAGCTCGCGCCGCTGCAGCCCGGCGGCGAGCGCGCGGTCGTCGATCCGGCGATCGACGAGGTCAAGAACCGCCGCGACGAGACGACGAAGATCCTCTCGGCCACGCGCGTCGTGAAGCTCAGCATGGCGTTCCTCGCGATGCTGCTCGTGCTCGCGTCGGTCCTGCTGATCTCGAACACGATCCGCCTGTCGCTCTTCGCTCGGCGCCGCGAGGTCGAGGTCATGAAGCTCGTCGGCGCGACGGACTGGTTCATCCGCTGGCCGTTCGTCATCGAGGGGATCATCGTCGGCGCCATGGGCGGGATCGCGGCGATTGGCCTGTTGCTCGTCGGGAAGATCGCGTTCATCGACCCGCTCAAGCAGGACTTCTCGCTCATCGCCGCACCCGAGACCCTGAACTTCGGCGTGCTCATCGCCGTGCTGCTCGTCGCGAGCGTCGCGGTCTCCGCCGCGGGCTCCGGCCTGTCGCTGCGGCGCTTCCTGCGCGTGTAGCCACGCGTCGCGGCATGCCGGCGGGTGTCGCGCGCCGCCGGTACCCAGATGCGTTCCTGAGCAGATCCTGATCGTGGCTCGCCGGCGCGCTGGGACGGTTGCGGGGTCACCGTTCCCGACCCCCAGGAGGTCGCAGCATGTTCGACCACGAGACACCCGTCCGATCTCGAGCGACGCCCCGGCTCCAGCGAACTCGGCGCTCGCTGCGAACGCTCGCTCTGGCGACGTTCGCGCTCTCCGCCGTGGCCGCGGACAGCGTAGGCGCCGTGCCGCCGCCATCCGAGCCGTGCGCCGGAAAGGCCGCTCGTACGGTCACCTGCGCCTCCTTTCCGCGCGGCGCGCCGGTCCACGGCCCGAAAGGCCGCGTCGTGGGCAACGTGTTCAAGGGCGCGCACCCGGTGCTATGCCAGCGCAACGGCGGCATGATCCGCTCGGGCACACGGCACAGCAGAAACTGGGCGCTTACGAAGTCCGACACCGGCAGGTGGGGCTGGGTCAGCGCGGTCTACACCGGCGGCAAGCGACGAAACCCGCGATTCGGCCTCGTCCCACCGTGTGGCAGCCGCTTCGGGCCGGCGCCCTCGATCATCGGAAAGGCACACGGCAGCGAGGCGCCCGGCGAGGCCGGCAAACCGCCCGAGCCTGGCGCGCCGGGCGAGCCGGATGGCCCGGCCGGCCCGGGCGAACCCGCTGACCCCGCCGACCCCGGCGACTCCGGCGAACCCCCTGAGCCGGGGTCGCCAGCCGAGCCGTGACCTGCCTCGGCAGCGCATCCACGCGCAGCTGACACCTCAAACGAGACCGCCGGGAGCGATTCCCGGCGGGCTCAGAGGCGCACCCCTCGCCACATCGCCGAGGTCAGCCGAAGCGATCTTCGACGACCGCATCCGCACCGTCGCTGAGATCGCTGTCGCCCTGCGACACTTCGACTCGTGCCGGTCGCCTCACATGCGCGAGCCCGGCGGCGACGCCCGTGACCGGGCCCGACGAAGGCTCGGCGTCTACCGCGCCCCAACCTGTGCTCACAGTCCTCTCCCCCGACGGCGAGGATCGCGGCAGCCTGCCGCTCGCCGGGCTCCCCGTGCACGTTGGACGGGCGGTCGACAACGACATCGTGCTGGGCCCCGACCCCGCGCAGATCGTCAGCCGCATGCACTGCGTCGTCGAGCCCGTCGGCACGCGCTGGTGGGTGCGCGACCTCGACAGCCGTAACCACACCTACATCGAACGCGTCGGCGTTCGGGCACAGGTCGGGTACGCGGAGCTCCTGCACGGCGACGCTGTCTGCCTGCAGGCTGATCGCGCGGCCGAGCGCGCTGCCGCCGGCGAGGACCGCTACTGGCGGTTGGCCTTCAGCGACCCCGGCCAGACGCAGCTCGCAACCCGAAACAGATGGCTGCAGTGCTTCCCGGCGTCGGGGATCGTCTGGGTCCACCGCAGCGACCAGCTGCCCCACCTCTTCGAGGGGCCGCCCAACGCGCGGAGAATGCTCCTGCACCTGCTCGCCCGCCATCGGGAGCTTGGCGAGCCTGGCGACGGCGTGCTCGCCAGCTACGAGGAGCTGAAGCGGGCGATCTGGCCGGACGACAGCGCCCCTCAGCTGCGCAGCGAGAGCACGGTCGCCAACGTCGCGTGGGAGCTGCGCAAGGGCCTACGCGACGACGGGCAACTGCTCCAGACGGTCGGCGGTTCCGGCTACCGCCTCGTGCCGAGGTCCTAGACCGCTCGGGCCGCATCCAGATGCGGCCCTGATCGCATCCCGATCTCCGCCAGCCCGTGCGCTGAGACGTTGAAGGCGTCCCCGATCACAGGCAACCAGGAGGTCGCCAAACCATGTTCTCGTTCAACGTTTCAACCGGCGCAGGCCAGTCTGCGTCCACTGCCGTCGGGCGTTGGCTGCACGCTGCGCTCGCGGTGGCGCTCATGATCGGCGCGCTGCTTGCCGGAGGCTCCGGCTCCGCTGCCGCCGCGTCCCCGATGCTCGCGCTCGGCGGCGACGCCCCGGTCGCGAGCTACCAGGCCACCAAGCGCGTCGTTGCGTCCCAGGTCGTCCTGCGGTACGCCTACCAGAAGCAGGAGACCGGCTACTGGTGCTCGGCCGCGGCGGCCAGGATCGCGCTGAGCGTGCGGGGCAAGTACGTCTCGCAGGGGGCGCTGGCGCAGTACATGCGCGTCAGCCCGTCCATCGGACTGCCGAACATCAACAACCTGCGCGACGCGCTGAACTACTACACCGGCACGCGCTACTACGAGACCAAGCAGCTGGCGTCCGACGCCGCGTTGCGCAAGTCGCTGCGCTACGACGTCTTGTACAACGTGTCGCGCGGCCACGCAGTCGTGATCAACGTCACGCGGATCGCCGGCGCCAGGTTCGCCGGCCACTACGCGACCATCGTCGGGTACAGCCGCAACGGCGCGGAGTACCTGATCTCCGACCCGGCCTCGGCCTCGCGCTGGGCGATCTGGCTCGGTGCCGATGATGTCGCCAGCGGCGTCAAGCTGCGCCGCTACGTGGCGTAGTCATCACGTCGTCGCGCGGTCGCCCGCCGGGAACGCTCCCGGCGGGCGCCGCGTGGCGCCCGCGCCCCGGGGGCTAGGCTCGTTGCATGCGCCAGGTCAAGCGGACGGTCGGGCGCTACGAGATCCTCGGCGAGCTCGGGCGAGGCGGCATGGCGATCGTGCATCTCGCGAACGACATGAGGCTGGGGCGCAACGTGGCGCTCAAGGAGCTTCGCGTGCACCGCGCCGACGAACCGGAGCTCGTGGAGCGCTTCGAGCGCGAGGCCCGGATGGCGGCGTCGCTGAACCACGCGAACGTCGTCACGGTCCACGACTTCATCGAAGACGACGGCCGCAACTACATCGTCATGGAGCTCGTCGAGGGCGGATCGCTGCGGCCGCGCGTCCAGAAGGCCACCCTCGCTCAGGTGCTCGGGGTCGTCGAGGGCATGCTCGCAGGGCTCGGGTACGCGCACGAGCGCGGGTTCGTGCACCGCGACGTCAAGCCCGAGAACGTCCTCGTCGGCGCGGACGGCCGGGTCAAGATCGCAGACTTCGGCATCGCGCGGGCACTCGATCAACCCGGATCCGCGCTGACGCAGACCGGCGCCCCGATCGGAACCCCCAGGTACATGGCACCGGAGCAGGTGGGAGTCGGCGAGGTGGGCGCGTGGACCGACCTCTACGCGACCGGTCTCGTCGCGTTCGAGCTGCTAACCGGTGGGCTACCGTTCGATGCAGACCCGGCGCACGTCGCGAAGCAGCGGATCGTCATCGAGCCTGCGGCCTCGGCGCGCGATCGCGAACCGGGGCTGGACGCCGGGATCGCCGCATGGGTCGGTTGGATGCTCGCCACCGATCCCGCGGCGCGCCCGGCCGACGCCGCGATCGCGCGGGCCGCGCTCGAGCAGCACGCGATCAGGCTGTTCGGGACGACGCACCTGCCGCCGCTCGACGCGGGCATCGCGGCAGGCGAGCTCGCTGCCAGCCACTCGTCCTCTACTCGGGCAGCGAGCGCGCAGCCAGCCGCGAGCGCCGCCGGGCCTTCCCCCGGCGCACGCTCTAGCCGCCTCTCGCCGAGGGCCGTTGCCGCGGCGCTGGCGACGGTCCTCGTCGTGGCCGCGGGCCTTGCGACGGGCAGCGCCGTGCGCGGTCACGAGCCGAGCCGCTCGCTTACGACGACGGCGATCACCGGAGCCGCGTTCGGCGTACGAGTCCCGGATGGATGGCGTCGTGCGGGCGTGGAGACGCGCGTACCGGGCATCGCACTCGAGCAACCGCTTGCCGTCGGGCCCCGGAACGCCCGGGGCACGCGCATGGTGGCGGGCTTCGTCGACGCGGAGGGCCCCGCGCTGCTCAAGCTCAACGGTCGCGAGCTCGCCCGCCCCGACGCGGACGATGCCGAGGCCGTCATGCTCGGCGCGCTGCAGGCGCTGCGCTACCGCGGGGTCGCGGTGGCCGGCCAGCCCGGAACCCGCCTGACGCTCTACGCGATCCCGACCGATCGGGCGGTGGCGACCGTCGCATGCATCGCGACGCCACCCGCAGCGGCGGCGGCGTTGGCAACGTGCGAGGGCGTCGCCACCACGCTGACGCTGCGGTCGGCCAAAGCGGCTGCCCTGGGCCCCGACGCGACGTACGCCCGCGCGGTGTCGGCGATCCTCGACCGCCTGGATGCCCGTCGCCTACGCGAGGGGCGGGCGCTGCGCTCCGCGAAGACGGCTGCCGGCCAGGCCAAGGCGGCCGCCCGGGCCGGCCGGTCATACGAGCTGGCGGCGCGATCGCTGGGAGCGCTGCGACCCGGCCGGCGCGAGCGACCCGCCACGCGCGGGCATCGTCTCCGCGCTGCGGGACGGGCGCGACGCGTTCACCGGACTGGCGAGCGCCGCTCGCGCCGGATCGGGCAGTCGCTATCGCCGCGCCGCGCTCGTTGTCTCGCGCGCCGTGCGGCGTGTCGCGACGGCGGTGGCAGGGCTGCGCTCGGCGGGCTACGGGGTGGGTGAACGGTGACGGGTACGAAGCGAGCGATCGCCGGGCTCGGGGTGGTCTTTGCCACGGCGGCCGGTGTGGGCGCGGCGCTCACCGGCGACCAAGCGCGGTCCGCGGCTCCCGCGATCGCAAAGCCGCTCGCGCCGGCGTCGCGGGTGCCGCTCATCGATCCGCTCGGCAGTCCGCCGGTCGTGCCCGAGATGCGTCGAGCGGCCGGGTCCTCCGAGGCGACGCCCCGGCCAACGCCGCCGCCCGTGCCACCGAGCTCGGGTGCTGTCGCGCAACCGCCGCCTGCTCCGCCTCCACCTCCACCTCCACCTCCGCCCGTTCGACCGCCCGAGCCACCCGAGGAGTAGACGCGAGCCGGGGCCGTCTCCCCCGGCGCGCGGACGTGTCCAACTGAGCCGGATCGCTAGCGCTTGGTCGAACAGTTACCCTCGCGCCCCGTCGGGCGGATGCAGAACGCGCGCTTGCGCAGCCCGTTCGGGCGGATGGTGTACCTCGCGCCGCGACCCACGCTGCCGGCCTTCGTCGCCCGCAACGTGAGGAGCACCCCGGTACGAAGCTTGATGCCGCGCATCGCCTTGAACTCCATGCGGCGCCCGGCCTTGGCGGTCTTGCGCTGAAACGGGCAGGCCCTCCGGGTGCAGCTCAGCGTGACCCGAGTGCCGGTCGGAAGGGCGGTCACGGTGACCTCCTCGGTGATGATCCCGAAATACTTGTAGCGGCCGCCGACGAGCTTGGTGTAGCTCCCCGGGTTCACGAGGAAGTCCGGCTGCAGGCGCCGGAGGTCCAGGCAGCCGTTGAGGTTCGCATCCTGGCGGCGTGCGTCCTCCTTCGGGCACTCGTCGACGCTGTCGGGCGTCCCGTCGTGGTCGCTGTCGGCGGGGGTTCCGGTCGGGGGAGCGGGTGGTGGCGGCGGCGGGGCCCCGGGGGTACCACCGGCCCTTGCTCCGGCTCGGGGCAGCGCCTCAGTCCCCCATCGGGCTCGTCGGCGAGGCCGCCGCGGAAGAACACCTCCGAGACGTAGCCGAAGTCGCCGTCGTCGGCTTTCGTGTAGGCCCACCACGAGCTGCGCGTCCCGTTGAACTGCACCTCGGCGCCGGCGTGATCCTCTTGGCAGACGAAGAGCTTGCCGGTGGTGCCCTTCAGCCAGCCGGCAGGCGCTGGGAGGCTTCCGGCGGCGTAGGGCATCGGCGCGCCGTAAACCGGTACCCAGCCGCTGGGGTTGGGCGAGGTGAGGTCGCACGGCTGAACCGGCCCCACCCACCAGGAGACGGTCGTCTGGCTGCCACACGGGGAGCCGTCGATCGCCGAAGCGACGGGCGCAGTAGCGCCGCCGACGGCGAGGAGGGTCGCCGCCGCGATCGTCGTGTGAAGCAGCCGGCGCGCGAGAGACGGTGGACGGGCGCGATTCGGTTGTTGAGGCTTCGACGCGGAGGCCAATGGACGGGCCAGTATGCGGCGGGCGGGGCCGTGCGTCAAATCCCGGGGCGGGGGAAGGTCCCGCCGCGCGCGACATCGCGCGCCGCGCGCTTCGGGCATCGAGTCCCTACGCTCCGGCGGGTCCGCCGACCGACAGCGAAGGGAGCACTCGTGGCCGAGCCGAAGCACACCGTCTACCACTCGTCGGTCCTCGACGCCGACCCCGACACCGTCTGGTCGCAGGTGCGCGACATGATGGCCCTGCTCCCGATTGTCTTCGGCGACGCGATCGAGAACGCGCACTGGGTCGACGGCGGCTCGGTGGACAATGTCCCGTCGCGCTTCGAGTTCACGCTGCTGCCCGGCGGCGACGTCGCGCTCGAGGAGGTCGTCGGGCGAAACGAGAGCACGCGCTCGCTGACCTACCGCTCCGTCGGGCAGGTGCTGAGCATCGTCGACTACCTGGCGACCTACCGCGTGCTGCCGATCACCAACGAGCCGGGCCGCTGCTTCGTCGAGTGGACGCGCGAGTTCCGCGTCGTCGAGGGCGCCGATCCCGAGTTCCTGCCGTTCCTCGAGGGCCTCATCGCGCAGGAGATCGACACGGTCAAGGCGCACTTCGCTGCGTAGCGCCAGCCCTGGTGGTACGTTGGCGCCGGTGAGGCGCGGGAGGGACTTCGGATTGCGGTGCATCGCCGGCTGGCTGGGCGCGGTCGCGATCCTCGGCGCCGCCGGCAGCGCGCACGCCGCGACTCCGGGGGCAGGCACGATCACGCCCGACGCCGCCGGTGCGGGCTCGGTCGCGTGGAGCGGCACCGTCAACATCGGCAGCGAGACGCTGATCTCAGACCAGGGCGCCGCCTGCTTTGGCGCCGACAACAAGCCCGGCCCCGCCACGACGGGCTGCGACGTCTTCGCGCTCGACGTCGTGACGAACGCCGCCTTCTACGAGACCAACCCGGGCGCCGTCAGCATCCGCGCGACCGGCTTCGGCCTCGCGGACCTCGATCTCTACGTCTACAAGCGCAACGCCGACGGCACCCGCGGCGACTTCGTCACCGGCGACGGCCAGCTCCTCGGCGTCGACGAGGGCGTCTCGATCGACAAGGCGAGCGGCGCGTTCTACGTCGTGCTGACGCCGTACACGACCATCGGGCCGCAGAGCTACACCGCGAAGGCCGACCTCGTCACGCGCAAGGGCTCGAACTACGCCGAGACCCAGGCCGCGGCACCGAAGGGTCCGAAGAACTACCGCGCGTCGCGCGACGAGTACACGTCGCACTCCGAGCCGACGATCGCCATGGACCCGCTTGACCACAACCACCTCATGGCCGCCTCGAAGATGTACGAGAACAACGCCAAGTACCTCTTCAAGGTCGGCACGTACGAGTCGTTCGACGGCGGCAAGACGTGGAAGGACCTCGGCCACCTCCCCGGCTACTGCCAGGCGCCGGGCCAGTGCGACCCTGCCAACGAGGTTGCCTATCGCACGACCTCCGACCCGACGGTCGACTTCGACGACGAGGGCAACGTGTACATCAACGTCCTCGACGCGCCCGGCGGCACGAACGCGTTCCAGGGCTTCAACATGACGCTCCACACGAAGCGGCCGGGCGAGGACTGGAGCCTCCCGACGGTCGTCCACGACAACCGCGTCAACGCGCTGACGACCCGGCTGTTCCTCGACGACAAGAACTGGATCGCTGTCGACAACCACACCGACGTCAACGGTGGGCCGAACGCGCCACGCGACGGCAAGATCGGGACGATGTACATCTGCTGGAGCTTCGACGGCACAGACGTGCCGATCCAGCAGATCGTGGTCATGCGCTCGCGCGACGGCGGCAAGACGTGGGGCGGGATCACCCCCGGCGACAACATCCCGTTCCCGGTCAGCCAGAAGACGCTGATCTCCGGCATCGGCTGCCACATCGCGATCGGGCCGAAGGGCGAGGTCTACGCGACCTGGTACGACAACCAGCTCAACGCGCTCATGCAGGCGAAGTCCAACAACCGCGGGGCGCTGTGGTCGCTCGCCGTGCCGATCGTGGGGATCGCGGGCGTCAACAACCCGTTCCCGGGCGAGGCCTTCCGCAACCTGTCGATCCCGACGACGGCGGTCGACGGAAACGGCACGGTGTACGTCGCCGTCGCCTCCCTGAACGCGCAGGGCAACCCCCTGCTCGGCAACCTGCCGGCGCTCGGGAGGCAGATCAAGTCGGGTGGCATCTCGATCGAGGGCCTCCAGGCGCTGCTGGTCTCAAAGAAGGCCAACAACCTCGCCGGCGTGAGCTACAAGGCGGGCGGCGACGGCCTCGGCCCGCTGTCGGGGTCGGACATCGTGCTCTTCAAGTCAAGCAACGGCGGGCGCTCGTATACGGGACCGGTGCGTGTCAACCAGGATCCGCGCAACGGCGACGCAGACCAGTTCCAGCCGTGGATGGCCGTCACCGAGACCGGCCAGGTGAACATCTCGTTCTTCGACCGACGCAACGACCCGGCGAACTACTTCATCGACACGTACCTCGCGCGCTCGGATGACGGCGGCGCGACGTTCTCCGACCGCCGCGCCTCGCAGCGGATGTGGGACCCCGCGATCAACGCGCCGACCTCCGTGTCGGGCAAGTTCATCGGCGACTACCAGGGCCTCGTCGCCGACGACAACCTCGCGATCCCGTTCTGGAACGACACGCAGCTCAACAACCTCCCGGCGAGCGATCCCGAGCACTCCCCCTATCAGGAGGTCATGGCGTCGCGTGTCCCGCAGGGACCCGACGAGGCCGAGTCGATCCCGACGCGCTGCGTCGCCAAGTCGCTGAAGGTCGGATCGAGGTCGATCGGGCGCCTGGAGCTGCGGCTCACGCGCACCACCGTCGGGCGGAGGCTCGGGCCACCCGGCCGGACCGCTCGCGGCGTCCTGCGCTACTGCGTCAAGGGCGGCGGCAGCGTGCTCCTCGCCTTCACGACGACCAGCCGCGTCGGCTTCGCCGCCACGACCGCCAAGGGCCACAAGCGCGCGGGCATCGCCCGCGGCAGCTCGCTGAAGTCGCTGCGCAAGAAGTTCCCGAAGCTGCGGACGGTGCTGCCGGGCGTCTACCGCGTCGCCGGCTCCGCCAGCGCCACGCGCCACCTGCTCTTCGGCGTGCGCAAGGGCAAGGTCACGTTCGTCGCCGTCGCCGACAGCAAGCTGATCTCCAGCCGCACGAAGCTGCGCACGCAGCTGCGGCGCGCCGTACTCATCCGCTCGCGCTGACCCCCTCCTGCGCGCGCCGACCTCGTCCGCTGGAGCATCTCCGCATGCAGTCGATCTCTAGGGTGCAGGCGACATGCTGACCCGCATCCTGACGTCGAGGACCGTCGCCGTGCTGTCGTCCCTGCTCGTCCTCGTGGTGGGGATCTGGCTCGGCGGGCATCCGCGCTTCCTGCCCGGCCCGGTCGCCGACGTGTTCGTCGGCGACGAGGATCGCCGCGTCGTGGGCGAGGGACTCGACGCGATCTACGACAAGTACTACCGCGGCATCGGTCGCAACGAGCTCTCCAACGCGGCGCTCAAGGGCGCCGTGGCCGACCTCGAGGATCGGTTCTCGAACTACTTCTCGCCGCGCGAGTACGCGCTGTTCAACAAGGCGATCAACAACCAGTTCTCCGGGATCGGCACCGGCGTGCGCGACGTCCCACAGGGTTTGCGCATCCTGACCGTCTATCCCAAGTCGCCGGCGGCGAAGGCGGGGATTCGCGTCGGCGACGTCATCACGGCCGCCAACGGCCGCAAGCTCGCCGGCCTGGCGTCGGACGCCGCGGTCGCGCTCATCAAGGGGCGCGAGGGCACGAAGGTGACGCTGCGCCTGCGGCGCGGATCGCGGACGCTGGTCAAGCGCGTGACGCGGGCGACGGTCTCGGTCCCCGTCGTCGTGTCGAAGCTCGCCAACGCCGGCGGTACGCGGGTCGCGTACGTCAAGCTGTCGACGTTCGGCCCGCAGACCGCGCACGTCGAGGTCGCCGCGGCGATCCGCAAGCAGCGCGCGCGCGGCGCGAAGGGGATCGTCCTGGACCTGCGCGAGAACGGCGGCGGGCTCGTCAGCGAGGCCCAGCTCGTGGCGAGCATGTTCCTCGATGGCGGGCCGATCGTCACGACGAAGGGCCGCTCCGAGCCGACGCGCACGCTCAAGGCCAAGGGCGACCCGCTCGCCGGCAAGCTGCCGACGGTCGTGCTCGTCGACGCGGGTACGGCGTCGGCGTCGGAGATCGTCGCGGGCGCGCTGCAGGACCGCAAGCGCGCGAAGCTCGTCGGCGTCACGACCTTCGGCAAGGGGGTCTACCAGCAGGTCATGCCGCTTTCGAACGGCGGCGCGCTCGACATCACCGTCGGCCAGTACTTCCTGCCCAGCGGGCGCAACCTCGGCGGCCCCGGCGTGGGGCGCGGCAGCGGGCTGAAGCCCGACGTGCGTGCCGAGAACGATCCCGACACCGACGGGATCGACGAGGCTCTCGACCGCGCGCTGGACGTGATCGCGAAGGAGCTGTGAGCAAGAGGCGGCCCGGCTCCAAGCGCGGCCCGGCACCGCGGCCCAAGCCGCGACCCACGGCAGGATCCTCGCCCGGCCGCACCACGCGCGGCTCCTCGCCCAGCGAGACCCCGGCGGGACCCTCGCCCGGCGCCCGGACCCCAGGCGGATCCTCGCCCGGCCGGACCCCTTCTCACCGCGGCGCCACCGCCACCGCCGAGGGGATCGTCGCGGTGCTCGACAAGCGCGGGCGCTTCCTCACCGCCGAGCCGTTCTTCGAGCGCGGCGGGCGCATGATCGTCGAGCGCGACGCGAAGGCGCGCGTCGGCGACCTCGTCCTCGTGCGGCCCGCATCGCGCAGCGGCGGTCACGCGAAGGTCGTGCGGGTCCTCGGCAAGCCCGACGTCGCCGGCGACGTGCTCGAGGCGCTGATGCTCGACCGCGGGCTGCGGCGGCACTTCGATCCCGCGGTCGAGCGCGCGGCGCGCAAGGCCCGCGACGCGGGACCGGACCCCGACGTCGCCCGCCGCGACCTCAGCGACCTGACGACGTTCACCATCGATCCCGTCACCGCCCGCGACTTCGACGACGCGATCTCCGCCGAGGCGCGCGACGACGGCACGACGCGCGTCTGGGTCCACATCGCCGACGTCAGCGCGTACGTCGCGCCCGGCTCGCTCGTCGATCGCGAGGCGGCGCGCCGCGGGACGAGCGTCTACGTCCCCGGTCGCGTCGAGCCGATGCTGCCGGAGGCGCTGTCCAACGACGCGTGCTCGCTCGTCCCGGGCGAGCAGCGCGCGGCGGTGACCGTCGAGCTCGACTTCGCTGGCGCGGAGGTCAAGCGCGCGTCGTTCTACCGCTCGACGATCCGCTCCGACGAGCGCCTGGACTACGAGCGCGTCGATCGGATCTTCGACGGCGACGAGCCGGCGCTCGAACCGTGGGCCGCGCCGCTCGCCGCCGCCCGAGCCGTCTCGGCCGCACTGCACGAGCGACGCCTCGCCCGGGCCGCGCTCGAGCTCGAGACCTCCGAGCCCGAGTTTCGCTTCGACGCCGGCGGGCACGTCGCGGAGTCGCGGCCCAGCGAGCAGACCGAGTCGCACCGCCTCATCGAGCATCTGATGATCGCGGCCAACGAGCAGGTCGCGCGCGTGCTGGCCGAGCGTGGCGTCCCGTCGCTGTACCGCGTCCACGAGCAGCCCGACGGCGAGAGCGCGCTGCGGCTCGTCGAACAGCTCGCGTCGCTCGACGTCGCCACGCCGCCCGTGCTCGAGCACATGACGCCGTCGGAGGCCGCGGACGTCGTCGCCGCCTGCTCGCGCCTCGTGAGCCAGCACGTCGAGCGGGTCGGCCACGGCCGCGACGCGCTGACGTTCCTGATCCTGCGCTCGCTCAAGCAGGCCTACTACGACCCCAAGAACCTCGGCCACGCCGGGCTCGGCCTCGAGCACTACACGCACTTCACCTCGCCGATCCGCCGCTACCCCGACCTCGTCGTGCACCGCGCGCTGCTCAGCGCGGTGGCCGGGGGCCAGGAGCCCCCGCGGGGTGCGGACATGGAGGAGGTCGGCACGTGGTCGTCGGCGCGCGAGCGCGAGGCGATGCAGATCGAGCGGCTCGCCGACCGCGTCGCGCGGGCGTTCATGCTCGAGCGCGAGCTCTTCGAAGGCGGCTGGGACCAGGAGTTCGACGGCGAGATCACCGGCCTCATCGGCGCCGGCGCGTTCGTGCGCTTCGGCGGCGGCCACGAGGGGATGCTGCCCCTGCGCCGCCTGCGCGGCGACTGGTGGGAGCTCAACGAGCACGGCACGATCCTCACGGGCGAGCGCACGGGGGAGACCCTGCGCCTCGGCGACCCGATCCGCGTGCGCGTCGAGCGCGTCGAAACGGCGCGCGGCCGCGTGGACCTCGCCCCGGTCGAGCCGGCCGACTCCGACTGAGCGCCGCTACCCGTCGCCGGATTCGGCGAGCTTCTTCAAGTGCTCCAGCTGGATCCAGTGATGTGCGATCCGCCGCTTGCCGACCGCGGTCAGCGCGACGTTGGTGTTGGGCTTCTTCTTGACGAAGCGCTTCTCGATCGTGATCAGACCGGCCTCCTCGAGCTTCGTCAGGTGGCTGGACAGGTTGCCGTTGGTCAGCCCCGTCGTGCGCTGGAGGAAGACGAAGTCCGCAGCCTTGACGGGTGACAGCACGGTCATGATCGCCAGCCGAGCGGGCTCGTGGATCAGCCGGTCCAGCAGGATGTCGCCGCTACCCTCCGGCATCGCTGCTCGCCGGTTTCAGACCGTCGGAGATCGCAAAGCTGCGCGCCAGCAAGCGCTGGTCAAAGGCTCCCGATGCCATCAACGCGATTCCCAGCCCGATCATCGCCAGCGGGTCGCGATCGGCGCCCAAGCCTCCCCAGATCGGGAGCAGGCCGGCGGCGCAGACAGCGCCCCAGATGATGAGGTGGTGCGATCTCAGCCCGACGAGGATCGCGTAGTAGGCCAGGATGCCCAAGGCGAACGCGACCGCGTAGACGCAGCGCGGACCGCCGGCAGACCAGAACGTGTACTTGCTTCCGACGACGGCCAGCACGCCGACGAACGCGACCACGGCGATGCCGCTGCGCACATTCCGGCTTCGCGTGGGCGTCACCTCGCCGTAGGCGTCTCGGTAGTGCTGGGCGATCCGCACGGACAGCCCCCAGCACAGCAGCAGTCCGGCCACGACGAGGCCGAGCAGGACGGGCGTCGAGGGTCCCCGCTCGAGGTTGGATATCCCCGCGAGGACGATCATGACGCCCATCGGGATCGCCCAGAGGCCCTGCAAATACGGATAGTTCGCTGCTCTGGACTCCAGCTTCTCGCGTTCCATGCTTCCTCTCTCAAACTGGTTGGCGACGCAAACCTTACGGACTGGAGCGCGTGCCGTCAACTAGTTTGCAGTGCAAACCAGACGCTTCTCGCCAGAGGCGGCGCCTACACCGCTGCTCGCTCGGCCTTGCGCGCCGCCACGACGCCCGCGATCTCGTCCCAGTCGACGTCCTTGAAGTTGTGCATCGGGCAGTACTTCGGGCCGCACATCGAGCAGAACTCCGCCGACTTGAAGTAGTCGTCGCCGAGCGTCTCGTCGTGCATCGCCTGCGCGGTCTCGGGGTCGAGCGAGAGCGCGAACTGCTCGCGCCAGTCGAAGGAGAAGCGCGCCTCCGACAACGCGCGGTCGCGCTTGGCGGCGCGCTTGTTGCCGCGGGCGAGATCGGCCGCGTGGGCCGCTATGCGGTAGGCGATGAGGCCCTGCTTGACGTCCTCGGCGTTCGGCAGGCCGAGGTGCTCCTTGGGCGTGACGTAGCAGAGCATCGACGTCCCGTGCCAGCCGACGATCGCCGCCCCGATGGCGCTCGTGATGTGGTCGTAGCCCGGCGCGATGTCCGTGACCAACGGCCCAAGCGTGTAGAAGGGCGCCTCGTGGCAGACCTCCTGCTGGCGGCGGACGTTCATCTCGAGCTGGTCGAGCGGGATGTGGCCCGGCCCCTCGACCATGACCTGCACGTCGCGCTCCCACGCGCGCAGCGTCAGCTCGCCGAGCGTGTCGAGCTCGGCGAACTGCGCGGCGTCGGATGCGTCGGCGATCGAGCCGGGCCGCAGGCCGTCGCCGAGCGAGATCGAGACGTCGTGCTCGCGGAAGATCTCGAGGATCTCGTCGAACGCCTCGTACAGCGGGTTCTCGCGCTTGTGATGGATCATCCAGCGCGCGAGCAGCCCGCCGCCGCGCGAGACGATCCCGGTGACGCGGTGCTGGCAGAGCGGCAGGTGCTCGAGCCGCACGCCCGCGTGGATCGTCATGTAGTCGACGCCCTGGCGCGCCTGCGCCTCGATGACCTCGAGCAGGCGCTCGATCGTGAGGTCCTCGGCGTGCGTGATCCCGTCCATCGCCTCGTAGATCGGGACCGTCCCGATCGGCACGCTCGAGGCCTCGAGGATCGCCTCGCGTGTCTCGACGATCCGCTTGCCGGTCGAGAGGTCCATGACCGTGTCGGCGCCCCAGCGCTCCGAGAGCCGCAGCTTCTCGACCTCCTCGTCGAGCGACGACGTCGTCGGCGAGTTGCCGATGTTCGCGTTGATCTTCACGCGCGCCTTGAGGCCGATCGCCATCGGGTCGAGCGCCGCGTGGTGGACGTTGGCGGGGATGATCATCCGCCCGCGCGCGACCTCGTCGCGGACGAGCTGCGGGTCGAGCTGCTCGCGCTCGGCGACGCGGCGCATCTCGGGCGTGACCTCGCCCTGGCGGGCGGCGTACATCTGCGTGCGGCACGGTGCGTCGGGCGGGAAGAGCGTGCGCTCGGGCATGGTGATCTCCCTTCGCTGGCATGACCCAGATCAGGTTCGTCGGGTCGGCGCTAGGCAGCGCCCTCTCAGCCCCTCGCAGGGACCCCCCGGATGTGTGGATGACCGGCACCGTACTACGCTGGATCCCATGGCCAAGGGCAAGAAGAGGAAGGTCGCCCCTGGCGACGTCGCGTCCAACCGCTACGCGAGCTTCAAGTACGACCTCCAGGACAAGCTCGAGTGCGGCATCGTGCTGTTCGGCACCGAGGTCAAGTCGCTGCGCAACGGCGGCGCGACGCTGAAGGAGGGCTACGCGCTCATCAAGGACGGCGAGGTCTACCTCATCAACGTCCACATCCCACCGTACGCGCCGGCCTCGCGCAACAACCACGACCCCGACCGCGATCGCAAGCTCCTGCTCAACCGCCGCCAGATCGACAAGCTCAAGGCGCAGACGAAGGAGAAGGGCCTGACGCTCGTCCCGACGCGGATGTACTTCTCCAAGGGCCGCGCGAAGGTCGAGATCGCGCTCGCGAAGGGCAAGAACACGTTCGACAAGCGCGAGACGATCAAGTCGCGCGAGATGAAGCGCGACCTCTCCCGAGCGCTCAGCGACGCGAATCACTAGGGGGTGTGTAGGTCTACTCAGCCCTGGACTGAGTAGACCTACACACCCCCCTCAGTTGATCTCCCGGTAGCGCGTCGCGAAGATGCCGCCCGCCGCCAGCGCCGCACACGTCGTCGCGAGGACGAGGCCCCCGCTCACCTGGCCCATCAGCGTGTCGTCCGCCCCCGGCGTCTGCAGGGCGATCAACGCCTCGCCGGGGAAGTACTTGCCGACGGTCGTCCCGATGAAGAGCGCGACGCTGCCCTTGAGCAGGAACAGGACGAGGCCGACGACGATCGTGAGGATCTGATTGCGCAGGAGCACGCCGAGCGCGACGCCGAACAGGCAGCCGAGCAGGATGCCCGTGCCCATCCCGAGGTAGATGTTCACGGCGAGGTCGCCGTCGACGTTGACGTCGCGGCTGGACAGGATCGACAACCCGAACCCGGCGTTGACCGCGACGTACATGAGCCCGGCGACCGTCCCGACGACCAGCCCGACGGCGAGCTTGGCCAGGACCACGCGTTCGCGCCGGGGCGTGATGATGAACGTGTGGTTCGCGGTGCCGTGGCGGTACTCGTTGGTCGCGAGCAGCGCGCCGAGGGTGAAGATCAGCACGGTCGCCATGCCCGTGCCCCGCAGCAGCGTCGAGGCGTCGCCGCTCTTGAGGTCCTTGATGTCGGCGAGGCCGCTCAGCAGGCCGGCCGCGAGCCCCTCGAGCAGGAGCATGGACCCGAGGATCAGCCACGTCGTCGGCACCGAGATGAGCTTCAGCCACTCCGAGCGCAGGATCCTCATCGCACGTTGCCGCTCTCGCCCGTGAGCTCGAGGAAGCGGTCCTCGAGCGTGGCGGCGGCGCGCGTGAGCTCGAAGATCGGGATGCCGTTGTCGGCCGCGATCGTCCCGATCTCCTCGAGCGAGACGCCGTGGAAGAGCATCGCGTCCGCGCGACCCTCCCGGCGAGCCGCAGCGCCCGCGGCTTCCAGCAGGGGCCGCAGATCGTTCATCCGCGGCGAGCGCACGAGCGCCGGCCGCGTGTCGCCGGCGACGAGGTCTTGGAGCGTGCCCTGCATGACGAGCCGCCCGACGCCGATGACGACGACGCTGTCGACCGTCTGCTCGACCTCCGACAGGACGTGGCTTGAGATGAGCACCGCGCGGCCCTCCGCGGCGAGCGCGACGAGGATGTCGCGCAGCCAACGCATGCCCTGCGGATCCAGGCCGTTCGCTGGCTCGTCGAGCATGAGGATCTTCGGGTCGCCGAGCAGCGCTGCGGCCAAGGCGAGCCGCTGACGCATGCCCATCGAGTAGCCCTTCACGCGGCGGTCGCGTGCCGGCGTCAGCTCGGTCATGTCGAGGACCTCGTCGACGCGGCTGTTCGGCAGGCCGGCGGCGGCGGCGAGCGTGCGCAGGTGCGAGCGCCCGGTCCGGCCCGGATGCACGTCGCTGGCATCGAGCGAGGCGCCCACCGTTCGCACCGGGTCCTTGAGCTGGTGGAACTGCTTGCCCTGCACGAGCGCGGTCCCGCTCGTCGGCCGGATGAGGCCCAGCAGGGCTCGCAGCGTGGTCGACTTGCCGGAGCCGTTGGGCCCGAGGAAGCCCGTGACACGCCCCGCGTCGACGGTGAACGACAGGTCGTCGACGGCGAGGGTCTCCCCGTAGCGCTTGGTCAGGCGCTCGACCTGGATCTCAGACACGACGCGAGACGCTATCGACCTGCGCCGCCCGGAGGGTCAGGACGGGATGCTGCGCTCGATGTGCGTGAGCTCCATCCCCACCGCGCAGACGACGATGAGGCCCAGGTAGACGGCGGCGATCGCCCACCGGTGCGCCGGCTTGACGCGGTAGAAGGCCATGATCTCCTCGCCGCCCTCCTTGCGCTGCTTCCAGCGCCGGTACGTCTCGTAGCCGCCGAGCAGGAGGATGAGGATGAGGATCGGGTTGGGGTACGTGAACGTCAGCACCGCCAGCCCGAACAGCCCGACGAACCAGAACTTCGGTGACAGGGCCGCCATCGCGCGCCCGCCGTCGAGCGGGACGACCGGCAGCAGGTTGAAGAGGTTGAGAAACAGCCCGGTGAAGATGAGCGCGTACCAGAAGTCGTCGCCGGTGTTGATCGCGATCGGCAGCAGCGCGAGCGCGCCGAGCGTCCCGAGGACCGGGCCCGCGAGCCCGACGCGCGCCTCGGCCGTCGCGTTGTCGCCAAGCGACTTCGCCATCACCGCGGCGCCCAGGAACGGGATGAACATCGGCGCGGACGCCTCGATGCCCTCGCGGCGCAGCTGGATCACGTGGCCCATCTCGTGGACGAGCAGCAGCAAGACGAAGCCGGCCGCGAACTTCCAGCCCCAGATGAAGCTGTAGGCGACGATCGAGACGAGCATCGTCGCCGAGGTCGTGAGGATCTTCGCCTTCGGGATCAGCAGCAGCGCCCATTTGCCGAACTTGAAGATCAGCAGGCCGGCAATGACGAGCGCGCTCATGCCGCGCCGCCACCACGGCTTCGGCGCCTCGGGAACGATCGGCCGCTCCTCGGGGACCGCCTCGAAGCCGGGAGCGCCGAGGGGGTCAGGCGGATCGGCGGGGGGATCCCCCGCGCGAGGTACCGGGGCGGGCCAGTGAGCGCTCATCGGTTCATTGTGGCAACACGGCGTTGCGGGCTACGCCGCCTGTCCGACGGCGCGGCGCATCACGTATGCGCGAGCGACGCGTTCGCGGCCTCCTCGGCCTCCTCGAGCTGGGCTTCGACGAGGTCCAGGCCCGAGTCCCAGAAGCCGGGGTCGGCGAGGTCGATGCCGACGATCGCGCCGAGCTCCTCGGGGCTCTTGGACCCGCCCGCGCGCAGCAGCTCCAGGTAGGCCGGGACGAACGGCTCGCCCTCGTCGACGTAGCGCTTGTAGATCGACAGCGCGAGCAGCTGGCCGTACGCGTAGGCGTAGACGTAGCCGGGCGTGGAGATGAAGTGCGGGACGTAGGACCACCACGTCTTGTAGCCGTCGGTGAGCTCGACGCTGTCGCCGAGCATCTCCTCCTGCGACTGCACCCACAGCTCGTTGAAGCGGTCGACGGAGATCTCGCCCTCGTCGCGGCGCGAGGTGTGGACGAGCTCCTCGAAGCGGTTCATCGCGGTCTGGCGGAAGACCGTCGCGATCGACCCCTCGATCGACTCGGCGAGCAAGCTGAGCCGCGACTCGGGGGTGGCGGCCTGGTCGAGCAGGCGGCGGAAGACGAGCGTCTCGCCGAAGACCGACGCCGTCTCGGCGAGCGTCAGCGGCGTGTGCTGCTCGAGGATCCCGCGCGGGCGGGCGAGCTCGGCGTGCAGGCCGTGGCCCATCTCGTGGGCGAGGATGAGCACGTCGCGGCGCTTGGCCGTGTAGTTGAGCATGAGGTACGGATGCGCCGACGGGACCGTGTAGGCCGCGAACGCGCCGCCGCGCTTGGCCGGCCGCGGGGGAGCGTCGATGCGATGCTCGTCGAAGAACGCGCGCGCCGGGTCGCCGAGCTCGGGCGTGAACGCTGCGTAGGAGTCGAGCACGAGCTCCTTGGCGTCCTCCCACTCGACGGGCTCGTCGTCGCGGGTGACGGCGGCCATGCGGTCGTAGTCGGCGAGCTTGTCGATCCCGAGCAGCTGCGCCTTGAGGCGATACCAGCGACGCGGCAGCTCGTAGCGGCTGCGGACGGCGCTCAGGAGCGCCTGGACGGACTCGTCTGAGGCCTCGTTGGAGAGGTTGCGCGCGGCCAGCCAGTTGGGGTAGTTGCGCAGGCGGTCGTCGACGGCCTTGTCGTGCAGCAGCGTGTTGAAGATGAAGGCGCGGGTGCGCATGCCCGGCGCGAGCGCGGCGGTGACGGCCTCGGCGGCGCCGCGCCGCACGTCGCGGTCGGAGGACATGAGCGTCGCGAGCGCCGCGTCGAGCGTGACGGGCTCGCCGTCGCCGGGGAGGTCGACCGTGAGCGACGAGAGGTGCTCGGAGTGCAGGCGACCCCACGCCGAGGCGCCCGAGACGGACTTCTCCGCGAGGATCTTCTCCTCCGGCTCGGAGAGCAGGTGCGGGCGGTAGCGGCGGGCGGAGCGCAGGAAGTGGCGGGCGCTCTCCAGGCCCTCGGCGTTCAGCAGCGCGTCGGCGTGCTCGTCGCACAGCGACGCCCACTCGAGCTCGAAGAAGAGCAGCTGGGTCTCGATCGCCGTGCTCTTCTCCTGCACGCGCTGCATGAGCGCGCCGATCGCGGGATCGGCGGTGTCGACGCTGAAGCGCAGCATGGCGTAGTTGCCCGCGCGCGCGGCGGCTTCGGAGATCGCCTGCAGCTCGTCGATGGCTGCGACGAACGCGGGTGCCTCGAGCTCTTTGACGCGGCCGGCGTGGGTCTCGGCGAACGCCTGCGCACGGGTCGCGGCTTCGTCGAGCAGCCGGTCGGCGCCCGCTTCGTCCTCGCCGTGGACGAGTGGTGAAAGGTCCCAGGAGACGTCATCGACTGTCATTGGCTGGAGACTAGAGGGCGCGTCCGCAAACCCCCGCAAACTGGCGGGTTGGGTGGGTGCCCCGGGACGATTTCCCCGGACGTTGCGGGATTTGTGCGGATCGGCTCTTGCGCGGCGAGCGCCGTCGGCGTTTACTTCCTCTTGCGACGCGGTGCTGGGAACCGCAGAAGAGCGAGGCCATGAGGTGTGAGGCCGCGCCACCCTGACGCCAGGGCGCCCCTTCGGGGTGCGACCAGGCAGACCGGGTCCTCAAGCGCGACCCAGCCTCGCGTCGCTCTTTCGTTAAGCGCTTGTTGGCGCGCTCGACGAGTGTCCTACTCTGAACCGCACGCGCGATTAGCGCGCGCGGCCGGCGGGCAGCCGGAGCGATGGCGACGACCCCGTCGCTTGCTTGCAACCGAGGACCGCGGCGTCGTTCGAGCCGCGTCCGACCTTTCGCCATGACCCAATACCCCGCAACACGTACCGTCCCGGCGCAGCCGCCCGCGTCGCCCGGCATCGATCTCAAGACACTGCTCATCACGGCCGTGTCGTCGGCCGCGGCCGCGTACACGTGCTCGCGGCTGTGGGCGCCGGGGACGCTCGCCGCGGCCGCCTTCACGCCCGTGCTCGTCGCGATCATCCGCGAGGCCTTGGCCAAGTCGACGGCGGTCGTCGTGAACGTCGTGCCGGTGCGCGGCATGGTGCGCAGCGCGCGGGCGGGGGGTCCCGACACGCCCGAGGTCGCCGCGGCGGGCGACTGGACGGCGGCGGATCTGGCGGGCGCCGAGCAGCCGCCGGTGGGCGAGCCGCCTGTCGAAGACCAGGCGACGCGCGTCGCTCAGCCCGGCGAGATCGCCTACCACGGCTCGTCTACGCGCCGGCGCAACTGGCGGGTGGCGATCATCACCGGCCTGCTTGGGCTTCCTCGTCGCGGCAGTGCTGTTCACGGTGCCCGAGCTCGTCGCGGGCGAGTCGGCGTCCGGTGGCGGGCGCAGCACGACGCTCTTCGGCGGCAAGCAGCGCGAGGGCGGTACGCCGGCGGTGACGAGTACCACGACGACCGAGTCCGAGGAGACCGTCACGACGCCGGAGGAAGAGGAGGCCGTCACGGTGCCGCAGCCGACCGTGACGACCCCGCCACCGGCGGTCACGACCCCGCCGGAGGGCGAGGCCACGACGACGCCGGTCCCGCCGCCCGCGGCCGAGCCGCCGCCCGTTGCCGAGCCGCCGCCGCCGGTCGAGGTTCCGTAGCGCCGATCGTCCGTCCGCCGCTGCGAGTGCGTCGTCTAGACTCCGTCGGGCACCAACACGGGGACGACATGGCTTCGACGTGGTCGGCTTCGTGACGGTGGTTGCGAGTCGAGGTGCCAGGAGGCCTCGTAAATCACCTGGCAAACCATAAGTGCGGACTCTCACGAGTTCGAGCTCTCCTACGCCTAACGGCTAGCGAGGCTCTCTGGCCCCCCGCCTGCCGACCGCGGGGCTCGGCTGGATCATAATGTCGGCTTACCCGGGGAGGTCCGCTTCCGCCGAACCGGGGACATCTCAGGAAGCTGGTCTTCGAAAACCCCGCCGGCGAGGCGATTCGAAGATGAGATCAGAGCGCCGGACACACTCGTAGACGCCTCCGCCACGCGATCGCGGACGCGGGTTCGATTCCCGCCGTCTCCATTT
>CAWDYO010000024.1:0-26284 GCA_963806515.1 uncultured Actinomycetes bacterium
TGGGCGACCTCACGGCGCTTGTCGCCCTGCAGGTGAGCAAGCTCAACCTTGAGCTCTCGAGTCCGTCGGCGGTGAGGATGACGTCCTTGGGCATGTGCTCCCGGGGATAACCGACGAATTTCCGACCCCGTCTGCGCGGAGTGCGGGCTAGGAGACCTCGCCGACCGGAGGCGGTGGGCTGATGGCGACGCGAGAGGATAGCAAGCGACCCCGCGGTCGATGGACTGTCGTTCGTGGCAGGTGTCACAGCGGCGGGCGCCGTCAGGTGTTTCGCTCGTGCAGGAGCCGCAGCCCCGTCAGCGTCAGCAGGTCGTCGACCTCGTCGATGAGTTCGGTGAACGGGACGATCGCGCTGGCCAGGCCGCCCGTCGCGATGACGTCCGTCTCGTCGCCGAGCTCGTCGAGCAGGCGGCGCAGGATCCCGTCGATCGCGCCGGCGAATCCGTACACGACGCCCGAGCGGATCGCGTCGACCGTGCTCTTGCCGATCACGGCCTTCGGCGGCAGGAGGTCGATCGTCGGCAGCTTCGCGCCGCGCGAGGTGAGCGCCGCGAGTGAGATCTCCACGCCGGGCACGAGCACGCCGCCGAGGAAGTCGCCCTCGCCGCCGATGACGTCGAAGTTCACCGACGTGCCGAAGTCCACGCAGATCGCCGGCCCGCCGAAGCGCTCGCGGATCGCCACGGCGTTCGCGAGGCGGTCGGCGCCGATCTCGCGCGGGTTGTCGTAGCGCAGCATCATCCCGGTCTTCAGGCCGGGCCCGACGGCGAGCATCTCGTGGCCGAGGTAGCGCTCGCCCATCGCGAGCCACTCGGGCTCCAGGCGCGGCACGGTCGAGGAGACGATCGACGAGCCGATGTCCGCAAGTCCCACCCCGCGCAGCTCGAGCAGGTTGCGCATCGCCGCGCCGAGCTCGTCGGCGGTCGACTCGGGCACGGTCGCAAAGCGCCAGTGCTCGACGAGGCGCCCGTCGCGGAACGTCCCGAAGTGCGTCTGGGTGTTGCCGACGTCGACGGCGAGCAGCATGGTCTCGACTCTATGTGTCCGGGGGGCGGTCGTCCTGGACTGCTCTGGAGGGCGTAGGACGAACCACCCCCCTTGACTCAGGCGCCGTCGGCGGACTCCCGCGCGCGCTGCACGAGCGCGACCGTGGCCGGCCGCACGTCGGCTGCCTTCTGCAGCGGCTCGGCGAAGAGCGCGCGCGCCGCGGCCGACTGGCCGGCGCCGGTGCAGCTCAGGTCGATCCCGTAGCGGTCGATCCCCGTGCAGACCGCCGACACCGCGCCGCGCGCCCCGGCGATCTCGCGCGCGATGAGCAGCAGGCCATCCGCATGGTCCTTGTTGAGATGGGCCTTGGACTTCTCCGCGATCTTGGCCGTCGGGTCGGGCTCCGCGGAGCGGTACTCCTCGTGGCTGACGGTCGCCATGCTGGCGAAGCCGCCGACCCAGCGCACGCGCTGCACCTCGAGCACCCACAGCGTGAAGTCGTCCCAGCCGGCGTAGAGCATCGCGCCGGGCACGGCGGTGCAGTGCGCGGCGAGCGCCTCCTCGGCCCGGTCGCCCTCGGGCTTGATCACGCGGCCCGCGAGCGTGATCCGCGGGCGGTCGAGCGGGTCACCGGGCAGCGACGGGTCGGCGATCGCGAGGCTCGCGCGGGGGTCCTGCGCCAGGTTGCGCCCGTGCTCGGCCATCGACGAGACGAGCAGCACCGGGTCGCCGTCCGCGGTCGGGCCGTAGACGACGAGCGAGGACCACGGGTCGCCGTCTTCGCCGACCGTCGCGAGGTACCCGACGGTCATCGACGAGACGAGCGTGCGGGCCTCTTCTGCGGCGTCGCGCCGGCGCGGGCTCTCGACGCCGGTCGCGGTCGATTCGCTTCCGTGTGCACTCATCTGGAGGAGGCTACGTGATCGCCAGTGGCGGCCCGGCGCGGCGCACGCCCTCGGTCACGGGCAGCGCCGCGAGCGCGTCCGACAACCGGTCGCCGGCCGGCGTGCGCAGCTCGAAGTCGAGCTCGAGCAGCGGGATGAGCACGAAACGGCGCGCGAGCACCTGCGCGTGCGGCAGGGCCAGCCGCTGCGTCCGAAGCTCGACGTCGCCGAGCAGCAGCACGTCGACGTCGATCGGGCGCGGGCCGTGGCGGGGTCCGCCGGCGGCGCGGCCGAGCTCGCGTTCGACGGCCTTGCACGCGTCGAGCAGCGCCTCGGGCTCGAGGTCGGTCTCGATGCGCAGGCAGGCGTTGAGGAAGTCCGGCTGGTCGAGGATCTCCCCGACCGGATCGGTGTCGTAGGTCGACGAGCTCGCGAGCACGCGGACGCCGTGCGCGGGCAGCGCGCCGATCGCCGCCTGCAGGTGCGCGCGGCGCTCGCCGACGTTCGAGCCCAAGCCGAGGTATCCGATTTCCATCCGCGCGGAGTTTGACGGGGGCCGAGCCGGCGAGCATGATCGGCGCCCGTGACCGTGCGCCCCTCCGATGTCTGCTCGTTGCCGCGGCCCTGCTGACCGGCGGCGCGATGGCGAGCGCCGCGGACGAGCAGTTGCCGCTCGACACGCCCCTCACCGCCGACCTCGACGGCGACGGCACGAACGAGACGGTGTCGGCGCTGGAGACGCAGTGCTTCACGGAGGACGGCCCGAAGCCGCCGCCGTGCGAAGCCGGCTCCCTGCGCGCGTTCTACGTCACGGTCGAGGACGCGTGTACGTCCGACACCGTCCGGTTGAGGCTCTCGCGCGAGATGGAGCAGGTGTCGCTCGCCGAGATCGTCGACGCCGACCGCGACGGCCGGAAGGACGACCTCGCGTTCGAGGCGCGCGCGGGCGCGACCTCGCGCGGCGTGCAGGCGAAGGTCGTGCGCTTCAAGGCCGACGCGAACGGCTGCATCTCGGTTCACAAGACGCTCTTCTCCTATCCGCAGCCCAAGACGATCGGCCGCCGGCCCAAGGGGACGTCGTTCCGGACCGGCTACCTCTCGATCCACGACTACGACAAGGGCATCAAGGGACTCGAGCTGCGCACCGAGGAGAACTACTCACGCGCGACCGACCCCGGCTGCTGCCCGAGCTTCCGGCGCACGACGTTCTGGCGCTACGTCGCGGCGAGCTCGAGCTACAAGACGTACCGCACGAAGCTCCGCAAGATCCCGAAGCCGTTCTAGTCGTCGAGCTCGCCGAGCTCGCGCCAGACCTCGACCGACACGTCGTCGACGACGAGCGGGATCGGCGGCTCGGGCTTGGCGGCCTTCACCGAGACGGCCTGGGCGTCGAAGTCCTTGAGTAGGCGGTCGGCGATCGCCGCGCACAGGCGCTCGAGCGTCTTGTCGGAGCGCTGGGTCGCGACGAGCGCCGCGACCTCGCACACGCGCCCGTAGTCGACGGTGTCCTCGAGGCGGTCGGTGACCGTCGCGTCGGCCTCGCCGAGCTCCAGGCGGATGTCGATGATCAGCCGCTGGCCGACCTCGCGCTCGGCGGCGGTGACGCCGTGGTGCGTGTACAGCGAGAGCCCGTTGACCTCGACGGTGACCACGGTCTGGATCACGTCCTCGTCGTCGTCGCCGAACTCGTCGTCTAGCTCCTCGTCGTCGGCGTCGTCGTGGGAGCCCATCGCCCGCGCAACGTAGCAGCCGCGACCGCGAGGGCATCCCGCGCCTGCGCTACGTCGTGGACCCGGAAGACGGTTGCGCCGCGGGCGAGCGCAAGGACGTTCGTGGCGATCGTGCCGGCGACGCGATCGCGCGGTTCGCGGCCGGTGATCGTGCCGAGAAACGACTTGCGCGAGGTGCCGACGACGAGCGGACGGCCGAGCGCGACGATCTCGTCCAGGCGTCGCAGCAGCTCGAGGTTGTGGTCGATCGTCTTGCCGAATCCGATCCCAGGGTCAAGCCAGACGCGCTCCTCGGCGATCCCCTGCGCGACGGCGAACGCGAGCCGCTGCGCGAGGAAGGCCTTGACGTCGTCGACGACGTCCACGTACGTGGGGTCGTGCTGCATCGTCCGCGGCTCGCCGAGCATGTGCATGAGGCAGACGTCGCAGCCGCGCTCGGCCACGACCACCGCCATCGCCGGGTCGCCGCGCAACGCGGTCACGTCGTTGACGATCGTCGCGCCGGCGTCCAGGGCGGCGGCCGCGACGGCGGCCTTCGACGTGTCGATCGACAGCCGCGCGCCGGCGCCCGCCAGCCCCTCGAGCACCGGCACCACGCGTCGCAGCTCCTCGGCCTCGGTCACCGGCTCGGCGCCGGGGCGCGTCGACTCGCCGCCGACGTCGAGGATGTCCGCACCCTCGGCGATCAGCTCGAGCCCGTGCGCGATCGCCGCCGCGGCGTCAAGCCACTCGCCGCCGTCGGAGAACGAGTCCGGCGTGACGTTGACGACGCCCATCACGATCGGCTCGGGCGGTTCCTCGAGGCGCATCGCCTCGCACGCTATCGGCCTCCCGGTCGCGCGCGGTCGCGCGCCGCCGGTGTCGGGCTAGAGCTCGGGCTTGCGCGGCTCGTCCGCGCGGGCCTCGAGGCCGCCGGCGAGGCCGGGGCGCGGGAGCGTGCGCGGAGCGTCGCGGCCGGGCGCGTCGACGGGCGTCGCGGGCGGCGGGAGCTGCGGCGTTCCCTCGACTTCCTCGGGGAACACGTCCTCCTCGGCCTGGCCCTCGATGAGCGCTTCGAACTCGGCCTTCTCGATCGTCTCGCGGCGGACGAGGATCTCCGAGACCGTGTTCAGCGTCTCGCGGTGCTCGGCGAGGATGTCCTTCGCGCGCTGGTGCGCGGCCTCGACGACGCGGCGGATCTCGTCGTCGATCTCGCGCGCGATCTCGTCGGAGTAGTCGGCCTGCGAGGAGAACTCGCGACCGAGGAAGGGCTGGCTCTGGTCGTGGCCGAAGACGCGCGGGCCGAGGCGCTCGCTCATGCCGTAGCGCATGACCATCGCCTTCGCCGTCGCGGTGACCTTCTCGATGTCGTTCGACGCACCGGTCGTGATCTCGCCGAAGACGATCTCCTCGGCGGCGCGGCCACCGAGCGTCATCGCCATCGAGTCCGTGAGCTCCGCGCGCGTCGTGAGGAAGCGGTCCTCGGTCGGCATCGAGATCGTGTAGCCGAGCGCCTGGCCGCGGCCGATGACGGAGATCTTGTGCACCGGGTCGGAGTGCTCGAGGAAGTGACCGACGATCGCGTGGCCCATCTCGTGGTACGCGGTGATCCGGCGCTCCTTCTCGCTCATGACCCTGGTCTTCTTCTCCGGGCCGGCGATGACGCGCATGATCCCCTCTTCGAGCTCGTGCTGGCCGATCTCGCGCTTGCCCGTTCGAGCGGACAGCAGTGCGGCCTCGTTGACGAGGTTCGCGAGGTCGGCGCCGGTGAAGCCCGGCGTCTGACCGGCGAGCGCGTCGGTGTTGATCTCCTTCGCGAGCGGCTTGCCGCGCGTGTGGACGTCGAGGATCTTCGCGCGGCCCTTGCGGTCGGGGCGGTCGACGACGATCTGGCGATCGAAGCGGCCCGGGCGCAGGAGCGCGGGATCGAGGATGTCGGGACGGTTCGTGGCGGCGATCAAGATGATGTTGTCGGTCATCGTGAAGCCGTCCATCTCGACGAGCAGCTGGTTGAGCGTCTGCTCGCGCTCGTCGTGACCGCCGCCCATGCCGGCACCGCGATGGCGGCCGACGGCGTCGATCTCGTCCATGAAGATGATGCACGGGCTGTTCTGCTTGGCCTGCTCGAAGAGGTCACGCACGCGCGAGGCGCCCACGCCGACGAACATCTCGACGAAGTCCGAGCCGGAGATCGAGAAGAAGGGCACGCCGGCCTCCCCGGCGACCGCGCGGGCGAGCAGCGTCTTGCCGGTGCCCGGCGGCCCGAAGAGCAGCACGCCCTTGGGAATCCGGGCGCCGAGCGCCTGGAACTTCTTCGGGTTCTCGAGGAACTCCTTGATCTCGTGGAGCTCCTCGACCGCCTCGTCGGCGCCCGCGACGTCGCGGAAGGTGATCTTCGGCGCGTCGACCGACATCCGCTTGGCCTTCGACTTGCCGAACGACATGACCTTCGAGCCGCCGCCCTGCATCTGGTTCATCAGGAAGATCCAGAAGCCGATGAACAGCAGGAACGGCAGCACGTACGTCAGCATCGTCAGCCAGCCGTTCGTGCGCGTGCCCTTGGTCGTGAACTCCTGGAGCTTGCCCTCGGACTCGGCGGCGAGCAGGTCCTTGGTCAGCGTGTCGCCGTAGTCCGTCGCGAAGCCGACGCGGTACCGGGTCTTGTCGTCGCGCGTGACCTGCAGCTCGTTCGTGCGATTGCGCATCTCGACCGACTTGAGCTTGCCGTCGTCGAGCTCCTTGATGAAGACGCCGAAGCCCGGGTCCTTCTTGTCGTTGGACCCGCTGATGAGCGTCGAGGCGAAGAACGCCAGGATCACGACGATGAGGATCGGGAACGCAGCGCTCTTGGAGAACTTGCTCATGCTGAGAATTCCCGGACGGACACGAAGTGGTCAGACTAGCAAGGTCGGGTGTCGGTCTTGACCGATGGTCGAGGCGTGCCAACTCGCTTCGGAGCGCGACTTACGGGTCGACGAGGACCGCCACGTAGGGGAGGTTGCGGTAGCGCTCGACGTGGTCGAGCCCGTATCCGACGACGAAGCGATTCGGGATCTCGAAGCCGACGTAGCGCGGCTCGACGGCCACCTTGCGGCGCGCGGGCTTCGTCAGCAACGCGCAGACCTCGATCGACTCCGGGTCGCGGGCGGCGAGGTTGCGCAAGAGGTACTGGAGCGTCAGGCCGGAGTCGACGATGTCCTCGACGATGAGCACGTGGCGCCCGGCGATCGGCTCGTCGAGGTCCTTGAGGATCCGCACGACGCCGGAGGAGTCCGTCGACGACCCGTAGCTCGCCACCGCCATGAAGTCGACCTCGCACGGGACCTCGATCTGGCGCATGAGGTCCGACAGGAAGAAGATCGCGCCCTTGAGCACGCCGACCAGCAGCAGGTCGCGTCCGGCGTAGTCCTCGGTGATCTGGCGTCCGAGCTCGCGAACGCGCCGCGAGAGGTCATCGGGCTGGACGAGGATCTCGCCGACGTACTCGTCGCGCATGAGCGCCGGAGTGTAAGCGCGGCCCCCGGGTCAGGCCGTGGCCGGCGCGGGCGCCGACCGGCCGGGCGGCGTGGGCTCGACCCGCAGCACGCCGCCCTCGACGACCGCGCGGGCGCCGTCGCCGAGGTCGAGCGCGCCGTCGCCGAGCGCGAGGACGTCCGCCAGGCGCGCTGCCGCGCGGGCACAGAGCCGGCCGGCCGCATCCTCGGCGAGCCGCCGCAGGACGAGCCGCGCCAGTGCCGGCGGAAGCGCGCCGAGGTGCGCGACCTCGATCCGATCGCGGCCGGCGAGCGCGGTCGCGACGACCTCGTCGAGCACCGCCGCCTCCTCGCGCAGGAGCTCCGCCGTCCGCACGACGTTGCGCTCGGCCGCCGGATGCAGCTCGCGCAGGGCCGGCACGAGCCCGGCACGCGCACGGTTGCGCGCGTACGCGGGGTCCTCGTTGGACGCATCTTCGCGCCACGTGAGCCCGCGCGCCGCGCAGTGCGCCGCCGTCTCGGTGCGCGTCACCCGCAGCAGCGGGCGCACGAGCAGCCCGTCGCGCGCGGCCATGCCGAGCAGCGCCCGGCGGCCGGGCGAGGCCGCGAGCCGGTAGAGGATGGTCTCCGCCTGGTCGGTCGCGGTGTGGCCGGTCGCCAGGCGCGCGCCGAGCGCCGTAGCCATGCGGGCGCCGGTGCCGAGCCGGACGTCGCGAGCCCACGCCTGGAGGTTGCCGGCGTCCTCGGGCCGCCGCGCCGTGAGTACCTCGAGCGCGACGTCGCGCTCCACGCACAGCGCGCGGACCAGCGCCTCATCCGCGCTCGCCTCGGACCGCAGTCCGTAGTTGACGTGCAGGGCGCTCACCGCGCCCGGGCCCGCCAGCCGGACGGCGACGTCGAGCAGGCAGACCGAGTCGCGCCCTCCCGACAGCATGACCACGACCGGCCGGCCTGCCGGCAGCAGCCCGGTCGCCCGCACGCACTCGAGCAGATCGTCCGTCACCCGGGCGAGTCTAGGAGCCCCGGGCCGACCCCTAGGGATCATTCCCGATAGGCGCGCGGCGCGCGCGACCCGAGACTGCCACGTATGAACTCGACACCCGACACCACACCCACCGACCCGCCGCCTCCCCCGGGCCCGAAGCGTTTCGAGCGCTCGAGCACCGATCGACTCATCGGCGGCGTCTGCGGCGGCCTCGGCCGCTACTTCGACATCGACCCGACGCTCGTTCGGATCGGCATGGTCGCGCTCGCGCTCCTCGGCGGCACCGGCCTCATCGTCTACGCCGCGGCGCTCGTCCTCGTCCCGTCCGACGGCGAGGTCGTGCCCGGTCCCAACGACCAGCGCGACCGCGCGCTCGCCGTCAGCCTCGCGATCGGCCTGACGATCGTCGGCCTGTCCTTCGGCCTCTTCGGGCTCGGCTTCGGCCTCGGCGGCGCGATCGGCCCGATCGCCTTCCTCGGCGTCGCCGGCCTCGCGGTCTGGTGGCTCGTCTCGGGCGAGCGGCCGTCGGGCAGCGCGGGCGACGTCGCCAAGCGCGCTGCACTCGGCGTCGCGCTGCTGTTCGGCTGCTTCGCCCTGTCGGTCGGCAGCTTCCTCGCGAGCGGCTTCGGCGGCGGCGTCGTCATGGCCTCGCTCGTCATCGCAGCCGGCGCGGCGCTCGTCGCGGCGGCCTTCGTCGGGGGCGCGCGCTGGCTCGTCCTGCCGGCGCTCGCGATCGCGCTGCCGCTCGCGTTCGTCTCGGCCGCGAGCATCGACCTCAACGGCGGCTTCGGCGAGCGCCACGTTCGACCCGGCACGCTCGCCGAGGTCAAGGACGGCTACCGCCTCGGCGCGGGCGAGCTCGTCGTCGACCTGCGCGACGTCGACCTGCCGGCGGGCGATCGCCGGCTGAAGATCGGCGTGGGAACCGGCCACGCGCTCGTGCTCGTCGCAGACGACGTCTGCGTCGCGACGACGGCCACCGTCGGGATGGGCGGCGTCTCGGTCTTCGGGCGCGACGGCGGCGGCATCGACGTCGACTGGAGCGACTCGCGCCGCGCGCCCGCGGGCACGCCACGGCTGGTCGTCGACGGCGACATCGGCCTCGGGCTGCTCGAGGTGCGCCACCGCGCCGACACGATCCACGGCCCGCGGCGCGGCTTCGATCCCGACGCGCGCGACGAGCGCAACGACGCGTGCCTCACGCGAACGGCGAGCAAGGGCAGCAGTGCGTCGAACGGCTGAGCCCGATCGGCTCTCGCTCGTCGCCGGGCTCGTGCTCGTCGCGCTCGGCGTCGTGCTGCTGCTCGAGAGCGCCGGCGTGCTGACGCTGACGTTCGGATCCATGGCTCCCATCGCGTTCGGCGCGGTGGGAGCCATCCTGCTCACGAGCGGGCTGTCGCGCAGGGCGTGATGATGCCGGTCATGGCGACGAGCTCGGAGGGAGGCGCGGCGAAGGTCGAGCGCGACCTGCGCCGCGATCGCGACGGCGCGATGGTCGCGGGCGTCTGCGCGGGGCTCGGCAAGCGCCTCGACGTCGATCCGCTGCTCGTGCGCTTCGGCTTCGTGGCGGCGACGCTCGCCAGCGGAGTCGGGCTCGTGATCTACGTGCTGGCGTGGATCCTCATGCCGGTCGAGCAGGCCGAGGACGGCACCTTCGAAGCCGTCATCGCCGACCACGGCCGGCGCGCGACGGTCGAGGTCGCGCTCGGCGCGGGCTTCCTGTTGCTCGCGCTCCTGCTGGCGTTCCGCGAGCTGGGGCTGCCGTTCTCCGACGTCCTCATCTGGCCGCTGACGCTCGTCACGGCGGGCGGCACGCTGATCTGGCACCGCGCGTCGGGCAGCGCCGCCGCGGTCGCCGTGAGCGGACCGCCGAGCGCCGCGCTCACGACGCCGACGTCCGCCGAACCGGCGACGCCGCCGTCCGGGGAGTCGCGGCCGGCCGTGATCTCGCGCATCGGGATCGGCGTGACGCTCGTCCTCGCGGCAGCGATCGTCTTCCTGCAGTTCACGGGCGCGCTCGCCGCGGCGACCGACGTCGCGCTGGCCGCGCTCGTCGTCGCGATCGCGTTCGGCGTCATCTTCGCGCCGTGGTTCGTGCGGCTGGCGAAGTCGCTCGCGGCCGAGCGGGCGGAGCGCATCCGCTCGCAGGAGCGCGCCGAGGTCGCCGCGCACCTGCACGACTCGGTCCTGCAGACCCTCGCGCTCGTGCAGCGGCGCGCGGGCAACCCGCGCGAGGTGGCGGCGCTCGCACGCCGCCAGGAGCGCGAGCTGCGCACGTGGCTGTCGGGCGCGCCCGCGCACGAGGCGGGCGAGCGCTGGCTGGCGGCCGAGCTCGAGGCGGCGGCGCAGGAGGTCGAGGAGGCCCACGGCGTCCCGATCGACGTCGTGGCGGTCGGCGACGCCGAGCTCGACGCCGACGGCGAGGCGCTCGTCGCGGCCGCGCGCGAGGCGATGCTCAACGCGGCGAAGTTCGCGGGAGCGGACGCGCCGGTCGCCGTCTACGCGGAGGCCGCCGAGGGCCGCCTGCAGGTCTTCGTCCGCGACCGCGGGCCGGGCTTCGACCCGTCCGCGGTGCCGGCCGACCGCCGCGGCGTGCGCGAGTCGATCGTCGGGCGGATGGAGCGCCACGGCGGGCACGCGGCGATCCACGCCTCGCCCGGTGGCGGCACGGAGGTCGAGCTCGTGCTCGACCGGAGCGCACCGTGACGGCGGGGGCCTCCAGCGCGAGGCCGCGCGTCGAGCTCGTGCTCGACCGGAGCGCACCGTGACGGCGGGGGCCTCCAGCGCGAGGCCGCGCGTCGAGCTCGTGCTCGACCGGAGCGCACCGTGACGGCGGGGGCCTCCAGCGCGAGGCCGCGCGTCGAGCTCGTGCTCGACCGGAGCGCACCGTGACGGCGCAGGCCTCCGGCGCGAGGCCGCGCGTCGTCCTCGTCGACGACCATGCGCTGTTTCGCGCCGGCGTGCGCTCCGAGCTCGACGGGCTCGTCGACGTCGTCGGCGACGCCGCGACCGTCGCCGAGGCGGTCGAGGTCATCCGCGCCGAGGCGCCCGACGTCGTCCTGCTCGACGTCCACATGCCCGACGGCGGCGGGCTGGAGGTCATCCGCCGGCTGCGGGCTGGCGGCGCGGGCGGGCAGGTGCGGTTCCTCGCGCTGTCGGTGTCCGACGCCGCCGAGGACGTCATCGCGGTCATCCGCGCGGGCGCGCGCGGCTATGTCACGAAGACGATCTCCGGCCCCGACCTCGCCGACGCCGTCTGCCGCGTCCACGGCGGCGACGCGGTCTTCTCGCCGCGCCTCGCCGGCTTCGTGCTCGACGCGTTCGCCGGGCAGCCGGGTGGCGCGCGCCCCGGTCCCGAGCACGACGCCGACCTCGACCAGCTCACGCCGCGCGAGCGCGAGGTCCTGCAGCACATCGCGCGCGGCTACATGTACAAGGAGATCGCGCTGCGCCTCGGCATCTCCGCGAAGACCGTCGAGGCCCACGTCTCCGCGGTGCTGCGCAAGCTCCAGCTCTCCAGCCGCCACGAGCTGTCGCGCTGGGCCACCGAGCGGCGGATGCTCGACGACTGACGCCCGGCGGTGCGGCGTTGACATGACGACGGCGGAGCCTTGGCCCCGCCGTCTGCGGGCGACGCGGCCCGCTGCCTCGGTCGACGGCGCTCGTCTTCGTGCCGGCGGCGCCTTGCGGATGGTCAGCCACCCACTGTTCGACCTGGTGTCCCTATGTCTACGCCTCGCGGGGCGCCGTGTCAACGCGTCTTAATGTCCACGCGCGAGCGGCGGCGGGGGCGGGTGGGCGGCGGCCGATCTATGCGAGCAGGTGCGGGTACTCGTCCTCGATGACGGCCCGGTACTGCGCGTAGACGGGCTTCGTGATCGGGATCAGCGCGAGCGCGGCCTTGATGTCGCCGCCCGTCTTGATCCGGCGCCGGGCGATGGCGACGGGCACGTTCTCCTTGCCCTGGAAGTACTTGTTCGCCGTCTCGGCCGACATCTTCATCTGGACCTTGGACTTCCAGTCGACGTCGTCGCTCCACTCCCAGTGCAGGCAGCCGTCCTCGCCGTCGCGCGCGGCGCGGATGTTGACGATGAGGTCGACGTCCTCGAACTCGAAGCGCTGCGGCACGTCGGCGTCGCGGAGCTTGGGACCCATGTCCGGGTCCTCGCTCATCAGCGTGAAGACGCGGTCCATCACCTCGCGAAACTCGCGCGGGCTGTCGAACTCGACGCCCATCAGGAGCCCTCGGCGGGGGGCTTGGGCTTCGCCGCGGCGCGCTTGCGCGGCTTTGCGGCCGGCTTGGCGGCGGTGCTCGTCGCGGTCTTGGCGGTGCTGCGGGCCCGCGTGGCGGGCTTGGCCGTGGCCGCGGTGGGCTTGGCCGCGGCGGGCTTGGCCGCGGCGCGGCTTCGCGGCGCGGGCTTCGGCTTCGCCTTGGCCGCCGCCTCGAGCGCGTCGACTCTCGCGACGAGCGCCTCGAAGTCGGCGCGCAGGGTCTTGACGTCCTCGGCGGACGCAGGGCGTAGGTCGTCTACGGCGCCCCGCAGGCGCCCGGCCGTGGACCCGAGCTCGTCGAGGAGCTCGCCGATGCGCTCGCGCGGGATCTGCGTCTGGAACGCCTGATCGACGGCTTGGCGGACGGCGTCGGTGCGTGATTTGGGCTTCTTCTTGGCCATGGCCCGATCATATGCCCCGCCCGTGGTTCGTCTCGTGACAAATCGCCCGGAGTCCCGGGATGCCGGCGCCGGCTGGCAAGGACGCAGGATCGAAGGTGTGGCTCTGCCACATCGAGATCCGAGGACGCAGCGGGCACCGACGGCGAGCCGGCGGCTTGCCGACGGATCGCCGTTGGTCGGTGATCGGCGCCCGGGAGTCCGGGCGATCTGTTGCGAGACGGACCACTACTAGTGCCCGTACACCTGCACCCCACCGCTCCGCTCGCGCCACGCGCGCTGCTGCCCGGCGACCCCGGGCGCGCGCTGCTGCTCGCCCAGCTGCTGACGTCCGAGCCGAAGATGTTCAACCACAACCGCGGGCTGTGGGGCTACACCGGCACGGCGGCCGACGGGGAGCCGCTGACGATCCAGAGCACGGGCATGGGCGGCCCGAGCGCCGCGATCGTGCTCGAGGAGCTCTGCGACCTCGGCCTGCAGCGGGCGATCCGCGTCGGGACCTGCGGCGCGCTGGACGGCGGCCTCGCCCTCGGCGACCTCGTCGTCGCCGACGCGGCGCTGGCCTGCGACGGCACGAGCCGCGCGCTGGGCGCAGGGCCGCTGGTCGCGGCCGACGCCGCCCTCGTCGCCGCGCTGCTGGTCGCGGCCGGCGCGGGCGCTCGCGCCGGCACCGTCGCGACGAGCGACGTCTTCTACGACCGCGACCCGGCACGCGCTCGCGGCTGGGCGGCCGAGGGCGCGCTCGCGGTCGAGATGGAGGCGGCCGCGCTCATGCGCGTCGGCGAGCTGCGCGGCATCGCCGTCGCCTGCCTGCTCGCGGTCACGGACACGTTCGACGCGCAGGGCGCGCGCCGGCGGATCGACGCCGACGGCCTCGTCGCCGCGGGTGAGCGGCTCGGGCTCATCGCCGCCGCGGCGCTCGCCGTCCGGGTGGAGGGCGGCGGGTAGGCCGCCCGCCCGCGTGGCGGGCGACGTGTAGGTCTTGTCGCGCCGGCGCGACAGGACCTACGCGAGCCGCTCAGCCCGGGACCTTCATGCGCTCCTGGCGCGCCGGCTGCGGCTTGCGCGCGCCGGGCAGGTCCTCGCGCAGACCCGACAGCTCGCGGGTCAGCGCGGTCAGCTGGGCCTCGATCGCCTCGAGACGCTGGTCGATCCCCGTGCCGGATGCGATCGCCGACAGCCGCTCGTCGAGCCGGTCGATGCCGTCCTCGATCCCCTCGAGGCGCTGGGACACCGACCGCACGCGCCGCGTCAGGCGCTCGATGTCGGCCGCCGTGGGGATGTTGAGCGCGGCGAACGTCGCCTCCTGGGCCGAGGTCGCCTTCTCGCGCGCCTCGAACGCACGCGCGATCGCGCCGCTCACGAGCGGGTTGGCGAGCAGGTCCTCGGCGAGCCTGCCGAAGGTGTCCTCGCTCTGCTTGGTGAGCCGCTCGCGCAGCCCTTCGGACTCGGTCTCGTCGCTCATCGGGCTGCGATCCTCCAGCCTGTAGGGGGCCGATCTGAGGCTAGCGCAGCCAGGGCGCGGCGCCGCGCCCGGCACCGCCGGGCGCGAACCGGCGCTCGTTCGCACCGAACCGGGCGCTCGTTCGCACCGCGTACTCGCGTCGCGCGCGCGTGCGAGAGTTCCGTCCGCTGCGAGCAGTGGAATGCGCCTTCGCACAGGGTCTTGAGCCGGGGCTTAGCGCTTCGTGCCATTTCCCGATAGGCTGCCGCGCACGCGCATCGGGAGTCGCGTACTTGGAACACCTCCAGGGGGGAGATGCAGGAACACATGCACCACAAGCGTAGGCTGCTCATCGCTCTGGTGGCGACCGGCGGGTTCTCCGTCGGCTTGGCGTCATTCGCGGTCACCGCGAACGCCGAGCACGCGGACGTTCGTCGTCACCGTCGTCGGAAACATCAAGAAGACCATCACTGTCGACGTCGGCAAAGACGTGCCGATCGACCAGATCAAGCTGCCGTCGATCCTCGGCTTGCCGATCCTCGACATCACGGAGATCACGCCCGCGGCACCTGCCGCCCCGGCAGCTCCGGCCGTCACCGTGCCAGGCGTCACCGCGGATCCGTCCGCCGGGGAGGCGATCGCTGGGGAGGCGATCGACCCAGACGCAACGCACGACCGGCAAGAAGAAGCGCGTTCCACGGACGGGCGAGCGTGCGCTCGACTCGGCCGGCAACGTCATCCAAGGTGCGGTCACGAAGGTGCAGCGTGCCCGGCCGGAGAAGACGCAGCTGCGCTTCCCCGATGGCGTTCCGACGCTGCAGAACCCGACCATGTCCCTGGCATTCCCGGGCCCGGTGGCGGTCGGCGTTCCGAACTTCTTCATCGACAAGTTCCGCATCCCCGTCTTCCTCCTGTCGATCTACCAGGCTGCCGGCATTCAGTACGGCATCCCGTGGGAGGTCCTCGCCGCGATCAACGAGATCGAGACGAACTACGGGCGCAACCTCAACGTGTCCAGCGCGGGCGCGGTCGGCTGGATGCAGTTCATCCCCTCGAGCTGGAAGATGTACGGAGTCGACGCCAACGGCGACGGCAAGAAGGACCCGTACAACCCGGTCGACGCGATCTTCGCCGCGGCGCGCTACCTCAAGGCGGCCGACGGACAGGAAGACCTCCGCAAGGCGATCTTCGCGTACAACCACGCCGACTGGTACGTCAACTCGGTGCTCATGCGTGCACGCTTCATCGGCGGGATGCCGGCGGACCTCGTCGGCTCGCTCAGCGGGCTGACCCAGGGCCGCTTCCCGGTGCACGCCAAGGCGATGTATGCCGACGACATCTCCGAGCGGGCGGCCACGCGCCGTGTCGCACGGGGCCAGAACGCCGCTCTGCCGGTCGAGAGCACGTCGCGTCGCGGCATCAACATCTTCGCGAAGTCCGGCTCGCGGGTCATCGCGGTCCAGGACGGCACGATCGTGAAGATGGGCAACAGCCGCCGGCTCGGCAACTTCGTGATCATGCGTGACGTCTACGGCAACTCGTACACCTACGCCGGCCTGAAGAAGGTCGCGACGCAGGTGCTCGTGCCGAAGGAGCGCACGCAGAGCAAGGCGTCGATAGCCAAGGAGCTGTCGCTGCCGAAGGACAAGGCGCCCGCGAAGGCCGCGAGCGCCGGCCGCAACGCCGGCAAGGCCGTCGCCAAGGTCGCCGACACGGCCGCCACCGTCACCGAGTCCGCCGCCGATGCGGTCGCGAAGGAGCGGCTGTTCGCCAACCCGACGCGTCCGAAGGCACTGCGGGCAGGCGGCAAGCGTCAGCTCATGGAGTCGGAGTCCACGCTGGCCGACGGCGTCTCGAGCTCGTCGTACTTCTCCGGGGTCTACGGCCTCAAGAAGAGCGAGGTCGTGCTCAAGCCGCTCGTCAAGGGCCGCCGGGTCATCGCCGGTACGGTCCTCGGTCGCATCGGCCGCACGTCCGAGGTGCTCGCCCCGCACATGCTGTTCGAGATCCGGCCCGCGGGCCGCGGCGCGCCGCGGATCGACCCGAAGCCGATCCTCGACGGCTGGAAGGTCCTCGAGGCCACGGCGATCTACCGCGCACAGGGCAAGAACCCGTTCTTCGGGGAGAACGCCCAGGGCGCCACGATCGGCCAGATCCTGCTGATGAGCAAGGAGGCGCTTGCACAGCGCGTCCTCGCGAACCCGCGGATCGAGGTCTACTCGTGCGGCCGTCGTGACATCGAGGCCGGGATCGTCGATCGCCGCGCTCTCGCGGTGCTCGAGTTCCTCGCGTCGAGTGGCCTGAAGCCGACCGTCACGTCGCTGCGTTGCGGCCACGGCTTCTACACGACGAGCGGCAACGTCTCGGCGCACTCGTCGGGCAACGCCATCGACATCGCGAAGATCAACGGCATCTCGATCATGGGCAACCAGGGAGCCGGCTCGATCACGGACATCACGGTCCGCAGGCTGCTGACGCTGCAGGGCATCATGAAGCCCGCGCAGATCATCACCCTGATGACCTACGAAGGGGCCGCGAACACGCTTGCGATGGGCGACCACGCCGATCACATCCACGTCGGCTTCCGTCCGCAGTTCGATCCGACGACCAAGGCCGGCCGGCTCGCCCAGTCCGTGCTCAAGCCGTCGCAGTGGATCAAGCTCATCGACCGCCTCGGTCAGATCGACAACCCGACGGTCGCGGTTGCGCCGTCGAAGTACGCGATCAAGGCCAGCGGCGGTCGCGCGAGCTCGGCCCACGTAGCCGAGTAACAGTCATCACGGCCGGGTCTCCGGTCTGCGTCGCAACGAAACCGCCGTGAGTCCCTCACGGCGGTTTCGCTTTGTCCAGGTCGAGTTCGCGTGGCCGCTGGGTCCGGACCCCGGGCGCTACTCGATCCGCGAGCACCTCGGCGAAGGCATCCGCTGGATCCTCGTCCTGACGGTGCTGGGCGCGCCGGAGCGGCGGCTGCTGCGGCGCCGGCGAGGTGCGCGCGACGCGGCGCCGGGCCCGGCGCCGTCGCCGGTCCTCACGTCGCGCGCGACGCTCATCGACACCGTGGCGATGGACGGCCGCCAGGCGGCCGACGCGTGGTTGCGCTCGGCCGATCTCGAGGCGCTCGCAACCGACGCGATCGCGCGGCTGAACCGCGTGCTGCACGCGCACCGCGTCGCGACCGCCGACCCGGCGACGCGGGAGGTCGCGCTCGCCCGCGCGCTCGTCGTGCGGATCGGCTTCGGCGGCGGCGAGCACGTCGCCGACGGACGCTGGGAGCGCGCGAGCGAGCTCGGGCTCGGCGCCGACCCCGGCCCGCTGCGGCGGGTGTCGCTGCGCCCGCAGGAGCGCCTCGCCGCCGTGCTCGCCGGTCGCGACCCCGTCCTCGCCTGCGAGGAGCTCGCCCTGCGCGCGCGCTCAGACCTCGACGCCGAGCGCTGGCGTGAGGCAGCGATGCAGCTGGGCGTCGCGCTGGACGCCGCGCTGGCCGAGCTCGAGCCGTGGCGCGAGCAGGCCGGGCTCGGCGCGCGCCTCGACGAGCTGGCCGCCCATCGCGACGAGGTCCAGGCGGCCGCCGCTACCGCGCTGCAGGGTGGGCTCGAGGCCGGTCAGATCGAGGTCGTCGAGTTCGTGCTCGGCCGGATCGAGGCGGCTCTGCGAGCGCGGACGGCCGGCGGCGTGTGACCGCTACACGGCCGCTACGAGCGCGGCCAGCCGGCGTGTGACCGGCACGCGCGCTACAAGGCCGCGACGAGCGCGCGCAGGTCGTCCACGACGTCGCCGTCGAGCCTGACCGTTGCGCGCTCGTCCCATGGCGTCGGCCCTTGCGTCACGATCGCGAGGTCTCCCCCGGCTCGCAGCGTGAGCTCGGGCAGGCCGCCGACCGGATAGACCTCGAGGGACGAGCCGACGCAGAGCAGGAGGTCGGCGCCGGCGGCGAGGCCGGCCGCGCGGTCGAGCGCCTCCTCGGGGAGGTACTCGCCGAAGAGGACGACGTCGGGCTTCAGCGGTCGGCCGCAGTCGCACGCCGGCATCGTGGCGCCGCCGGCCAGCCGGGCGACGACCTCGTCGAGGGCGTAGCTCGCGCCGCACTCCAGGCAGGACGACGAGGCGATCGACCCGTGAACCTCCACGAGCTCGCGGGTTCCCGCCTTTCGGTGCAGCATGTCGATGTTCTGCGTGATGACGCCGTGCAGCAGCCCGCGGGTCTCCAGCTCGACGAGCGCCGTGTGCGCGCCGTTGGGCTGCTTGACGGTCAGCGTCTGGAAGCGATCGCCGTAGAAGCTCCAGAAGCGCTCGGGATCGCGCCGCCAGGCATCGATGTGCGCGACCTCCATCGGGTCGACGTGCTCCCAGATGCCCGTGCCGGGGCTGCGGAAGTCCGGGATCCCGGACGGCACGGAGATCCCGGCTCCGGTCAGCGCGACGACCGACCCCGCCGCGCGGACGAGCTCGGCGAGGGCCTCCACGCCGTCCGCGGCGCTCACGCGTCCGGCCATGCGCCGCGAGCTGAGGCGGCGCGGCCCGCTACTCGCCCTTCCACGCCGCCTTGCGCTTGCCGAGGAATGCGCCGATGCCCTCGCGCGCGTCGGCCGTCGCGAAGACCTCGGCGAACGCGACCTGCTCGGCTGCGATGCCCTCGTCGAGGTCCGCGTCGCCGGCCGTCGTGCGCTTGATCGCCTGCACCGCGAGCGGCGCCTGCCCGGCGAGCTTGCGCGCCCACGCCATCGCGACGTCGTGCAGCTCGTGGTCGGCCACGACGCGCGTCGCAAGCCCGATCTCGAAGGCCTCCGACGCCGAGATCGGGTCGCCGGTGAGGTTGAGCTCGAGCGCCCGGGCGGTGCCGACGAGGCGCGGCAACCGCTGCGTCCCGCCGAGGCCGGGGATGATGCCGAGGTTGATCTCGGGCTGGCCGAAGCTCGCCGACTGCGCGGCGATCCGCACGTCGCACGCCATCGCCAGCTCGCAGCCGCCGCCGTAGGCGACGGCGTTGACGGCGGCGATCGTGATCGTCGACGAGCGCTCCATCCTGCGCAGCAGCTCGTGCCCTTCGGCGAGAAACGCCTCGCCGACCGCGGCGTCCATCGTCGTGAAGGCCTTGATGTCCGCCCCCGCGCACCACAGCATCGGGTTCGCCGAGCAGATGACGAGCACCCGCAGCGCCGGATCGGCGTCGACGTGCTCCCACAGCCGGCCCAGCTCCGCGATGACCTGCGGCGAGAGCGAGTTCGCCGGCGGGCGGTCCATCCACGCGATCGCGACCCCGTCGCGCGTCTCGAGCTTGACGGCGTCGCCCTGCTCGAACCCGGACTCGTCGGGGCGCGCGTAGGCGAAGAAGCCCTGGCCGGTCTTCGCGCCGAGCCGGCCCTGCGCGACGAGGCGACGCAGGATCATCGGCGGCGCGAAGCGCTCGCCCCATTCGCCGGTCGCGGCCTCGAGCTGGTCGAGCACGACGTCGAGGCCGGTCTGGTCGGCGCGCGCGAACGGCGGCGGGATGAGGCCCGCGCCGGCCATCATGCCGAGGTCGACGTCGCGGATGGTCGCCATGCCGTCCTCGAGCAGCAGGCAGGCCTCGACGAACGCCTTCAGGACGAAGCGCTGCGCAAGGTCCTCGCCGTCGACCTCGGTCGAGCCGTCCGAGCGCGGCTCGCCGTTCTCGTAGAAGCCCTTGCCGGTCTTCGCGCCGAGCTCGCCAGCCTCGACGAGCGCCCGCATGCCCTCGTGGACGTAGAAGCTGTCGCCGTAGGAGTCGTGCAGGTGCTCGGCGACGTGGAGCACCGTGTCGAGGCCGAGCAGGTCGGTGAGGAAGAACGGCCCCATCGGCGCGACGCGCGAGGCGGCGACGGCGTCGTCGACGGCCTTGATCGACAGACCCTCCTCCTCCTGCAGCCGCCAGACCTCGGAGATCGCGGAGTTCAGGACGCGGTTGACGACGAATCCCGGCTCCTCGCCGCAGGTGATCGGCAGCTTGCGGATCGTCTGGGCGAACGTCGTCGCGACCTGGAGGGTCTCCATCGACGTGTCCTCGCCCTCGACGATCTCGACGAGGCGCATCATCGACGCCGGATAGAAGAAGTGAAAGCCGACGACCTTGTCGGGGCGGCTGCACGCGAGCGCCATCTCGGAGATCGAGAGCGCCGACGTGTTCGACGCGAGGATCGCGTGACCCGGCGTGCAGGCGTCGAGCTCGGCGAGCACGGCCTGCTTGATCTCCATCCGCTCCGGCACGGCCTCGATGACGAAGTCGACGTCGCCGAAGCCGTCGTAGTCCGTCGTCCCGCTGATCCGGCCGAGGATCTCCGCGGCCTGCTCGGCGGCCTGCTCCTCGCTGAGCTTCTGCTTGCGGACGAGGTTGGCGAGCTGGGCGCTCGTGACCTCCTCGGCCTTCTTGAGCCCGAGATCGACGAACTCCTGCTTGACGTCCTTCAGCACCACCGGGATCCCGGCGGAGGCGATGACCTGGGCGATCTCGCCGCCCATCGTCCCTGCGCCGACGACCGCGGCCTTGAACACGAACACGCTAAGAGGGCTCCTTCGGTGGGGGCCGGAGAGTCTATGAGCCAGCGAGCCGGCACAGGACTGGGCCGTGGCGCCACCCGGCGATCAACGGACGAGCTCGCGGCGGATGAGGTCCACCGCCACCGCGAGGTCGTCGAGGCGCGGGCCGATGTCATTGGCCAGCCGGTCGCGCTCGACCCCTCCGGCGTCGGTCAGGCAGTAGAAGCGTCGCGACCGGCGCTCGGGGTGCTCCCACTCCCCCGCGACGAGGCCATCGGCCTCCAGCGCGCGCAGCAGCGGGTACATCGTGTTCGGGTTGACGCCCACGAGCCCACCGGTCAACGCCGTGACCCGCTCCATGAGCTGGTTGCCGTACGACGGCCCATCCCGCAGCAGGTGCAGGACGAGGAGCCGCAGCAGGCCCGCCTTGCGTAGCCCGGCGACGAGCGGGTCAGCCGAGCCGGGGCCCGCCGCGCCACCGGCTGCCGCGCGGATGTCGCTGCGCGCGGCGGTGTCGGCGACGGCCTGCTCAGTGGATGCGCCGCGGGTCTTCATCGCCGCCCAGTATGGCGGCACGGTCCGGACGCTCCCGCCGGTGGCGGTCGCGTCCGGACGATCCGTGTACGTGCCTTCGACGCTCGGCTACGCGGTCGGCGGCGGGAGGAGGTCCACCGGGGTCTCACCCCACGATGGCGACAGCTCGCGCGCGTACGGGTCGTTCGTGATGTTGCGCCACCTTGTCGGCTCGTAGCGGTCCATCACGACGAGCTCGAACCGGCCGACGACGCCATCGAAGCCCGGGTCCTGGGCAAAGATGAGCATGTCGCCGAGCGGGGAGTACGCCGGCTGCTGCTCGTGGACGTCGGTGGCGGTGAGCCGGACCGGCGGGCCGGGCAGCGACGGCGGGGCGATCGGCATCGCGTAGATGTCGCCCCGCCCACCGGCTTCGGCGCGGACGAACGCGAGCTCCGCGCCGTCGGGCGCGTACTCGGCGTCCGTGTCGAGACCTGGGTGACTGGTCAGCCGCCGGGGCGTGTTCTCGACACAGTCGTTCGTCTCGTCAACCCCGACGGAATAGATCTCGGGATCGCCGCCGTGGCGCAGGGTCGTGAACGCGACCTGCGTCCCGTCGGGCGATACTGCGGCGCGGCGGGCCTCGCCGGGGTCGCACGTCAGCCGGGCCGGCGTCCCGGGGTTCGGCAGCCGCAGCATGTAGATCTCGAACCCGCCGGCGCGGCGGCTGCTGTACACGAGCGTGCGGCCGTCTCGGGAGAGCGCCGGCTCGACGTCGTCGGCGGTGTGGGTCGTGATGCGCCGCAGGTCCGATCCGTCGACGTTGACCGTGTAGATGTCGCGGTTGAAGTCGCGGTCGCTGGCGAACGCGATCCGAGTGCCGTCGGCCGACAGCTGCGGATCGAAGTCACGAGCGGGGCTGCTGGCGACGATCCGAGGCTTCTCGTCGCCGCGCTTGACCCAGATCTCGTCGTTGCCCGTCCGGTCGCTCTCGTAGACGATCGTGTCCTTGCCGATGTCGATCGGATCGGGGGCCTCGGCGAGCTCTGCGGCCGACGCGACTCCGAGCGAGGCGAGCGTCAGCGTCGCGAGCGACGCGAGGCCCGCCAGGCCGAGCCTGGTGCGGCGGCGGGGTGTGGCTGTGTGAGACATGACATGACTCCTTGTTCGGTTGACGAGCACCGATCGTCAACCGAGCAAGGGCGAACATGTGTGCTGTATCTCGCCGTCCGGGTGGCGTATTTCCACACCTGGGTGAGCCCTCCGCGCGCAAATGCGCGAACTGCCGCGGTTCTCCCGCGCCGCGGGTTCAGGCCGTCGCCGTCGCCGGCTGCTCGATGCGCCGCGGCAGCAGCGTCTCGCGAGCGATGACGAGCCGCTGGATCTGCGACGTGCCCTCGTAGAGCTGCATGATCTTCGCGTCGCGCATGAACTTCTCGACCTTGTACTCCTTGATGAAGCCGTAGCCGCCGAAGATCTGCACGGCGTCGGTCGTGACCTCCATCGCCGCGTCGGCGGCGAAGCGCTTGGCGTGCGAGGACTCGAGCGTGTTGCGCTTGCCCTGGTCGAGCAGGACCGCGCTGTTCCACGTCGCCAGCCGCGAGAGGTGCACCTTCGTCGCCATGTCGGCGATCATGAACTGGATCGCCTGGTGCATCGCGATCGGCACGCCGAACTGGACGCGCTCCTTGGAGTACGCGACGGCCATCTCGAACGCGGCGCGTGCGATGCCGGTCGCCATCGCCGCGACGCCGGGCCGCGTGCGGTCGAGGACCATCATCGCGAGCTTGAAGCCCTTGTTCTCCTCGCCGAGCAGGTAGCGCGCGTCGACCTCGGTGTCGTTGAACGTGATCGTCGCGGTGTTCGACGCCCGCTGGCCCATCTTGTCTTCCTTCTTGTCCACGATGACGGTGTCGTCCTTCGCGACGAGGAAGGCGGAGATGCCGCGGTGGCCGGCCTCGGGGTCGGTCTTCGCGTACACGACGTAGTAGTCGGCGTAGCTGCCGTTCGTGATGAAGCACTTCGAGCCGTTGATGACGTACTTGTCGCCGGCCGCGCTGCGGACGGCGCGCGTGCGCATGCCGCTGACGTCCGAGCCCGCGTCGGGCTCGGTGAGGCAGAAGGACGCGAGCTTGACGTCGTCGAGCAGCGCCTCGCAGAACTCGCGCTTGACGTCGTCCGCGCCGCCGAGCAAGACCGGCGCCGCCGCGAGCCCGTTGGCGCCGAGCGTGGTCTGGATGCCGGAGCAGCCCCAGGACAGCTCCTCCTCGATGACGCAGCCGTCGAGCGTGCTGAGCCCGGCACCCCCGTACTCCTCGGGGATGTGGGTGTTCATGAGCCCGACCTCGTGGGCCTTGTCGAGGATCGCCTGCGGCCATCCACCGTCGCGGTCGAGCTCCCACGCGACGGGGCGGATCTCTCGCTCCGCGAAGTCGTGCGCGAGGTCGCGGAGGTCCTTCTGCTCGTCCGTCAGCGTGAAATCGACCATGGGGTTGGCTCCTGGAGGGTGTCCGATTGACTGGTCAGTCAACTTTGAATACCCGCAGAGTATCGGACATCCACGCATGTTTCTGTAGGGGGTAGCCCGGACTTCCGACCGGCCGCGACCGCGGCCCGCCGCGCGGTGCGATCATCGCCGCATGCAAGACGCGCTCGTGACGCTCGTCGTCGTCGTGGTGGCGATCGGCGGCATGGTCGCGGTGTACGCCGTGGCGACGAGTGGGCACACCTACCGCGAGATCGGCAAGGGCGGGCTGGACGTGCCGAGAGCAGCGGTCGGCCGCCGCTCCCGCCACCCCCGACCCACCCGACGACCGCGACGAGGAGATCCGCGAGCTGCTCGAAGCCCGCAACGCCCGGCGCGCCCGGCGCGGCGAGCCGCCGCTCGACGTCGACGCGCAGCTCGCCGAGCTGACCCGCGACGCCGGCGACGACGAGCTGCGCGACGAGCTGCGGGTCCTGGTCGAGGCGCGCAACCGCCGCCGGGCGCGGACGGGCATGGAGGCGCTCGACGTCGAAGCCGAGGTCGAGCGCCGTCTGCGCGAGCTGAACTGATACAGATAGGCCATGGCCAATCCCCGACAGTTCGACCTCGAGGACGTCGTCATCCGTCCCGGCACGTACTTCAACCCTCAGACCGAGGTGCTGATCGTCGTCGACGACTCACCCGACCTCGACACCGAGGTCTTCAACATGGAGGACTTCGAGGGCGCAGACTGGGTCCTCATCTCCGACGAGTCGCCGATCGACGAGGGGGTGCGCGACGAGCTCATGCAGCGCTTCCAGGTCCGCCACGGGTCAGCCCTCTCGGGAGCACTCGACAGCGACGACGACATCGTCGACGACGACGAGAACGCCGAGCCCGAGGCCGACGAGGTCGAGGAGCTCTAGGCGGACCTCCGCTTGGCCGCGAGCGCCGCGCCGCCGGCGAGCAGGCCGAGCGCGCCGACGATCAGCGCGACGATCGCGAGTCCGTTGCCGCCGTCGTCGTCGTTCACGGTCACTGCCGGCGCCGCGGCCGCCGCCGCTGCGTGCTCACCGGACGACGCGACGAGCGTCACGACAGGTGCCGGGCGATCCGAGCCCTCGGCCCCGATCCAGCGGACGACCTCGCCGCTCTCGTAGGTCTGCAGCGCCTTGAACGTGAGCTTCGTCCCCGCGGCCTTGTCGGGCAGGCCGAGCGACAGGCCGAAGTCCTGGAACTGGCCGGGCTCGATGCCCTTGCCGGGCGCGGCGGTGAAGCTGACCGTCGCGAGCTCGTCGGTGCGCGTATCGCCGTGTTCGGTCGTGATCGGCGTCGCGAGCTTGCGCCGCGTCTCGCGCACGGTCCAGCCCGCCACCGGCTCGTAGGAGGCGTCGCCGAAGCCCGGTGGCATCTCGACGACGACCTTCGTGGTGGCGTTCGCGTCCTCCTCGTTGGGGACGCGGACATCCAGGCGCGCGAAGCCGCCCGCGGGCGCTTCGCTGGGCTGCAGCGTGACATGCGCGGCCGCGGCCGGCGGGCAGTGCGAGCGTGGCCGCGACAGCCGCGACGGCGATGGTCCTGCGGGTCATGGCGAGCTCCTTGGTGGGAGGGATGCGACGCATCAGCGCACCGGCACCTTCAGCGTCGTGTCGTACTGGTCGAAGTCCGAGACGCGGCTCGTGACGTGCAGCCGCCAGTCGCCGCCGGGACGAGCTCCAGCGTGTCGACGACGTAGTGGCCGGGCCCGGCCTCGCGCGGCGCGCCGGCAGCGGGCCGATGCCTTCGCGGGCAGCGGAGCGTCACCGTGAACTCCTTCGCGCGTCGAACGGCGTGCCGTCGGAGGTACTTCAGGAGGTAGAGGTGCAACTCGTTGGGGCCGACGCGCGCGGGGTCCACCGTCGCTTCGAGGCGGAGCGGTCCGAGCGTCGCCGAGCCACCGAACGGGCCGCCGGCGAGCGAATCGGGTGGCGGGATAGCTCACCAGCGCCGCCGTCACGCCGAGCACGACGACGACGAGCGCGACCTCGGCGCGCAGCGTCCGGCGCAGGAGATGGCCGGCGGCGCCGGGCGCCGCGGCGGCGGCGACGAGGCGCCCGGAGCTTCGGGATGCACGCGCCGCCGGTTCACCGCGCCGACCGCGATGAGCACCAGGATGAGCGCGGCCTTGATGAGCACCGCGCGGCCGAAGCCCGTGTCCAGGAGCTGACCCCACGCCGTCGATGTGCTCGATCGCCTGGATCGTGCCGGTGCACGAGCAGCACGCCGACGCAGCCAAGCGCGATCGGCGAGAAGCGCACGAGGCTCGCGGCCAGCAAGCGGCGTGCGATCGGGCGCGTCGAGGCGGCGCGTCGCGGCGGGCAGCGCGAACAGCAGCACGATCAGGCCGCCGATCCACGCGCTCATCGCCAGCACATGGGCGACATCGAGCGGGAATAGCAGCGCGACGGGCTGTTGGACGCTCGCATGGCCGCCGAGCGCGGGCGCCATCGCGACGTACGCCGCGGGGATCGCGGCCAGCGCCAGCGCGCCGCGCGGGAGTCCCGGTGCCGCCAGGCCGTCGGCGCCGAGCGCGACCCGCCGCAGGCCGGCCGGCGCGGTCGTGTCGCGGACGCCCCGCAAGAGGAGCGCGATCGCGCCGCCGAGGATCAGGAAGGCGAGGACGC
>CAWDYO010000025.1:0-77311 GCA_963806515.1 uncultured Actinomycetes bacterium
GTGGGCCGCCGGCCGCTCGACGCTGCCCGCGGGGGCGCCCGGCGCGTCGCCGCGGGTCGTGGCCGAGCGCGTGCTCGCACTGGCGGCGGTCTGCGAGATCGGGCGGGCCGGCACGTCGCGGTGGCGCTGCTCGGCGGAACGCCCGACCAGGTGCCCGAGCGCTGGGCGCAGGCCGACCCGATGCGGCGGATCCCGCTCGACATCCCGGTCTGCCTCGTCCACGGCGTGACGACGGGACGGTCGACGTCCAGCGCTCGCGCGACTACGCTGCCGCCGCGCAGCGCCGGCGCGCCGGTGACGCTGATCGAGACGCAGGGCGCAACACCGCTCGCCGATCGACCCGACGACCCCGGCGTGGCGCGCGGCGGCCGGCTGGCTCGAGGCTCCGTGAAGGCAGCGCCAGCTCCGCGCGGCGGGGGCGCTCAGCGCTGCGCAACGGGCTTGAGGCGGAGGTTGGCTGCAGCGCCAGCTCCGCGCGGCGGGGCGCTCAGAGCTGCGCAACGGGCTTGAGGCGGAGCTTCGCCCGCAGCGCCAGCTCCGCGAGGCGAGGGCGCTCAGCGCTGCGCAACGGGCACGAGGCCGGAGCTTCGCCCGAGCGCCAGCACGCGCTTGGCCTGGGCGCCGAGCCCCGCACGGTCAAAGTCGCCGCGCTGCGCGGCGGCGAGCAGGCCCTCGGCCGCGCGGGCGCTGTCGCGGTAGGTCGAGGAGAAGAGCGGCAGGTCGATGCCGGCCTTGACGGCGAGGACGGCGCGGTTGGGCGATCGAGCCGAACGACTGGACGGCGGGCGTCCCGAGGTCGTCGGTCATCGACGACGCCGCGGAAGCCAGCCGGCCGCGGAGCTCGTCGCTGACCCAGCGCGACGCGAACGCCGCCGGGCGCGGGTCGACCGCGGAGTAGACGGCGGTGGAGACCATGACGGCGTCGACGCCGCCGTCGATGAGCGCGGCGAACGGACGCGCGTCCACGTCACGCAGGATGCCGAGCGACGCCGTCACCCGCGCGGGCGCGTTGTCGGTGTTGACCGTGGCGGCGCCGAAGCCGGGGTAGTGCTTCGCCGTCGCGCGGACGCCGCCGGCCTGCAGGCCCTGCGCGAACGCGCCGGCGAGGGTCGCGACGCGCGCTCGCCGAGCTCGCGTAGGATGCGCCGTTCGCTCGACGAGCGCGCTACCGGGCCGGCCGACGTCGGCGACCGGGGCGAGGTCCATGTTCACCCCGGCGCCGCGCAGCGTCGCCGCGGTCGCGTCCGTCCGCGCGCGCCTCGCTCGGCGGTGCTCTACGTCCGTCGGCCGCCCGGGCCGGCGCGCCGGGGATGCGCCGCACGGGCCCGCCCTCCTGGTCGACCATGACGATCAGCGGCGCGCGCAGCCCCGCGGGCCGCGGGATCGCCTGCAGGCCGCGCATGACGTCGCGCACCTGCCCGGCCGAGCGCACGTTGCGGGCGAAGAGGATCACGCCCGCCGCCTCGCCGCGCGCGATCCGGCGTCGCAGCGCCTGCGGCGGAACGAGCCCGTCGTACGCGAAGACCATGTGCCGGCCGACGAGCTGGCGGACGGTCAGCGCCGGCGGCGCCGCCGCGGCGAGCCGCTCGGAGGAGTCCGGGCCGACCGCGCCTTGCGTGGCGGTCGCGAGCAGCGCTAGAAAGGCCGTCGAGATCTGACTCACGCCCGGACCATACGTGCTACACCATGAAGCGCTGCGCGCGCTCGCCCCCATCCTCCTCGTCGCCGCGACCGCGCTTGCGACCCCGGCCCCGGCCACCGCGGCCACAGGCTGCCCCGCGCCCCGGCCGGCGCGCTGCCTCAGCGTCGTCGTCCCGCTCGATCGCTCCGGCGAGCTGCCCGGCGCGATCCGCATCCGCGCCGCGCGGCTGCCGTCCCGGCGCGCCACGCGCCCGCCGATCATCGGCCTCACGGGCGGTCCCGGCCAGGCCGGCGTGATCTACACCGAGAGCTACGACTACATCCTCCCGACAGCCGGCCGCGACCTCGTGATGGTCGACCAGCGCGGCACGGGCGCGTCCGGCCTCCTGCGCTGCCGCAGCCTCGAGCGCATCACGACCGGCTTCTCGTTTGCCGCCGGTGCCTGCGGGCGCAGCATCGGCAAGCGGCGCTCGTTCTACACGGCACGACTCCGCCGACGACCTCGAGGCGCTGCGCAAGCGCCTCGACGTCCCGCGGATCGCGCTCTACGCCGTCTCCTACGGCACGCGGGTCGCAGTCGAGTACGCGCGTCGCTACCCCGACCGGGTCGAGCGCATGATCCTCGACTCACCGGTGGGCGTCCACGAACCCGATTCCCTGGCTCGCGAGACGCTGAGCTCCCGTCGCGCGGGTCGTCCGGACGGTCTGCCGCCAGGGCTGCGGCGGCGCGGAGGAGCATCCCGTCGAGGACCTCGCGCGGCTCGTCAAGCGCCTGCGCCGCGCCCCGATCCGGATGGTCGTGCGGCGCGGCGGCCGGCGCGTGCCCGTCACCGTCAGCGCCGACGACCTCCTCGGCATGCTCGTCTCAAGCGACCTCGTCCCGTCGTTCATGCGACAGATCCCGCCCGCCGTGCGCTCGGCGCTCGGCGGCAACGCCGCGCCGCTCGTGCGGTTGAAGGCCAGCCTCTACGGCCTGGGCCAGGTGGACGGCTCGCGCGAGCCGATTGGCGCGTTCAGCCCGGCGGTCTACGCGGCGACGACGTGCGAGGACGCGACGTTCGCCTGGGACCCGGTGGCGACCCCCGCGCAGCGCCGCAGCCAGGCTCGCAGCGTCGATCGACATCCTGCCGGAGTACGTCTTCGCGCCCTTCGACGGCCGCGCGGCGCTGAACTTCGGCCTGCTGCCGCTCTGCGCCGAGTGGCCCGCGCGCGAGCGGGTCTACGTGGTGCCGCCGCCGCTGCCGACGACCGTGCCGACGCTCGTGCTGTCGGGCGACCTCGACCTGCGCACGCCGCTCGAGAGCGGGCAGCGGCTCGCGAGGTCCCTCGGCGGTCGGTTCCTCATCGAGCGCGGCGTCGGTCACGGGGTGCTCGGGCGTGACCCCAACGGCTGCGCCACCGGGGCCGTCGAGGCCTTCCTCGATCGCCGGCCGCTGCCCCGCTGCCGCCGCAACAGCTCGATCACGATCGAGCGCTCGGCGCGCCGCGCGGTCGCGTTCCCCTGGCTCGGCCGGTAGGGCTCGCGCGGCCGTTCTCTGTCGAGTAATGAGCGGATAGCGCTCACTACTCGCCAAAGCCGGCGCTGGCGAGCATCACGTCGCTGCGATCGCGGCGGCGATGGCGGACGGCGCCTCGAGCGGCAGGGCATGGCCGGCTCCGGCGACGATCGTCAGCGACGCGCCCCGCGATGCGGCGGCGAGCCGGCGCCCCAGGGCCACGAACTTCGCATCGCGCTCGCCCGCCAGCACGGCGACGGGCATCGTCAACTCGCCGAGGCGATCCCACACGGGCGCCATCGCGCCCGTTCCGATCCCGCGCAGTGCGCACGCGAGGTGCTCAGAGGAGTTGCGCAGCCGATCGGCCCTCGCGGCCTCGGCCACCTCCGGCGACTGGCCCGCGAACAGCGGCTGCGCGCCCCAGCGGTCGACGAACTCGGCGATCGTGTGCGCGTCGATCCAGGCGGCGAGGTCGTCGTCGCTCGCACGGCGCGCGGCCCGCGCGGCCGGGTCCTCGATCCCGGCCGTCGTCGAGATCAGGACGAGTCGCGACACGCGCTCGGGGTGCGCGAGCGCGACGTGCAGCGCGATCCGCCCGCCCATCGAGTAGCCCGCGAGCGCGAACCGGCCGGGCCTCGAGACCGGCCACGTCGCGCACGCACGAGTCCATGTCGATCGGGCGTCGTGAGCCCGCCGCGCCGTGGCCACGCAGGTCGGGCGCCAGCGGCCGGTAGCGTTCGCCGTCGAGGTGGCGCGCCACCTCGTCCCAGCCGCGACCTGTCTGCGTGAAGCCATGCAGCAGGAGGAGCGGCTCGGACACGCCCGCCATCATGCCCGCCGGCCCCGACACCCACCTGCTGCTGCGCGCGTTCGTCGACGAGCTCGCGCGCTGCGGCGTGCGCGAGGCGTGCACGTCGCCGGGGTCGCGCAGCTCGCCGATCGTGCTCGCGCTCGTCCGCGACGGCAGGCTGCGGTGCTTCTCGCACGTCGACGAGCGCTGCAGCGGCTTCTTCGCCGTCGGTGCCGCGAAGGCCGCATGCAGGCCGGTCGCGATCGCGTGCACCTCCGGCACGGCGGCGGCGAACCTCGTCCCCGCCGTCATCGAGGCGCACGAGGCGCGCGTGCCGCTCGTGGTCCTCACCGCCGACAGGCCGCCCGAGCTGCGCCAGGTGGGTGCCGGACAGACGATCGACCAGGTCAAGCTCTACGGCTCGGCCGCGAAGTGGTTCTTCGAGGTCGGGACGCACGACGCGACGCCCGAGCGGATGCGCTGGATGCGGATGCTCGCCTGCCGCACCGTCTGGACGTCGCTCGAGGGTCGCCCCGGCCCGGTGCACCTGAACTTCGCGCTGCGCGAGCCGCTCGTGCCGCCCGCCGAGCTCGGCCTCGACCTGATGTCAGCCCACCCGCCCCGCTCCGGCGGGCGCCCGTGGGTCTTGCGCTCGACGCCGGGCGAGGACGCCGCGGCCGCCGGGCGCGCGCTCGCGGTCGTCGCGCGCGACGCGCACCGGCCCGTCGTCGTGGCGGGACGCGCGGAGCCGGGGCTCGATCCGATCGCGGCGGCCTGCGAGCGCCTCGGCTGGCCGCTGCTAGCCGACCCGCTGAGCGGCGCCCGGCGCGGCGGTGCCGCCGTCGCGCACTACGACCTCCTGCTGCGCTCGCCGGCGTTCGCGGCGGCGCAGCGGCCCGACCTCGTCGTGCGCTGCGGCGACCTCCCCACCTCCAAGCCGCTGCGCGCCTGGCTCGACGGCCTCGGCCCCGACGTCATGCAGATGGCCTTCGATCCGCAGTCAAGCTGGCACGACCCCTCCGGCGCGCTGCACGCCGCGCTCGCCGCCGACCCCGCCACGACGCTCGTCGCGACCGCGGGACACGCGCCGAGCGCCGATCCGGCGTGGCTTCAGGCGTGGCGCGCCGCCGACGCGCGCGCGGCCGGCGCGATCGACGGCGTCCTCGGCGATGAGCTGTCCGAGCCGCGCGTCGCTCGCGAGCTGGGCGCGCGGCTGCCCGCGGACGCGACGCTGTTCGTCGCGTCCTCGATGCCGGTCCGCGACGTCGAGGGCTACGTCGCCGTCCGCGACGACGCGGTGCGCGTGCTCTGCAACCGCGGCGCCAACGGCATCGACGGGACGGTCTCGAGCGCATTCGGCGTCGCCGCGGTGAGCGACGGGCCGGTCGTCCTGCTCATCGGCGACGTCGCGCTCGCCCACGACATCGGCGGTCTGCTCGCGGCGCGCCGCACGGCGCTCGCGCTGACGATCGTGCTGCTCAACAACGACGGCGGCGGGATCTTCGACTTCCTGCCGGTCGCCGGCGAGCGCGACGCGTTCGAGGAGCACATCGCGACACCCCACGGCCTCGACTTCGCGCACGCTGCGGCGCTCTACGGCTGCGCATACGAGCGGATCGCCACGGTCGGCGATCTGCGCGTGGCGCTCGATCGCGCGCCGGGCGAGCGTGGCACGTCGATCCTCGAGGTCCGCACCGAGCGCGCCGCGAACCTCGCGCTGCACCGGGCGCTCGCGGCCGCGGCAACCCCGTCGGAGTGACCGGGCCGATGTGCGACGCGCATGGGCTCGCGTTCGCGGACTGGCTCGCGTGCGCGATGCGCGGCGCCCGCGAGCCCGCCGCCTTGGCTGCGCGCGCGGCAGGGGACGGCCTGCTCGAGCGGGTCAGTGCGGTCGGCGCCGCGGGACACGTGCTCGACTTCGACGACACCTATGCGCCGGGCCTGGCGCACCTCAGCGCGGCGGTCGCGCCTGCGGCGCTCGTGCTGGGCGCCGCGCGCGGGGCGAGCATCGGCGAGGTGCTCGCCGCCTACGTCGGCGGCTTCGAGGCGATGGCCGTGCTCTCGCGTGCGTGCCATCCGGCGCTCTACGACGGCGGCTGGCACCCCACCGCGGTCTGCGGCGGCGCCGGCGCGGCGGTCGCCGCGGCGCGGCTGCTCGGCCTGGAGCCCGAACGCGAGCAGACGGCCATCGCGCTCGCGCTGCTGCGAGCGGGCGGGCTGCGCGCGGCGTTCGGCTCGGACGGCAAGGCGCTGCAGGTCGGGCTCGCGGCCGCCACGGGCGTGCAGGCAGCGCTGCTCGCCGCCGGTGGCGCGCGCGTCGACGTCGCCGCGATCGCGGGAGCCGGCGACGGCTTCGCAGGCTCGTTCGGCGTCCCGACGTCCACGGCGACGCTCGAAGCGATGGCCGCGGCGGCGGCCATCGCCGCGTCGCACGCCGCGACCTCCTTTGCCGCCACGCGCACCGCGGCCGGCGTCGACGCCTCGCTCCACGCCGCGATCTCCCCGGCCTCCGCGCGCGCTGCGGCCGGCGCCAGCGCGCCGCGCACCGCCGCGAGTGCGTTCGCGGAGAACTGGATCAAGGCGTACCCGTGCTGCCTGCAGACGCACGCGGCGATCGACGCTGCGCTCGCGGTCGGCGGCGTCCCGGACGGACGGATCGTCGTCGCCGTCCATCCGCTGTCGCGCCAGGCCGCGGCGCTCGACGGTGTCCGCGACGGCCTGCAGGCGAAGTTCTCAATCCCCTACCTCACGGCGTACGCCTTGCTGCACGGCGCTCCCAGGCTGGCCTCGTTCGACGGCGTCGATCGCCACGTGGCCGCGCTCGCGGCGCGCGTCGAGGTGCGAACCGATCGCGCGCTCGGCAGCAACGAGGCGCGCATCGAGATCGACGGCGAGGTCGCAGCATGCGTCACCGCGCCGCGCGGCTCGCCCGCCAACCCGCTCGACCCCGCGGCGCTCGCCGTGAAGCTTCGGGCGCTCGCCGGCGACGCTCTGGACGGCGCGCTCGAGGAAGCCGAGCGTCCGGCGGGCGAGCTGCTCGCGATCGTGCTCGCTTCGCCGTCCTGACCGCGCGGGTCAGGCCGGCTCGCGCTCGCGCGAGCGGCCTACCGATCCGCGCCGGGCGCGCCGACGTCCGGCGCAGGACCCGGGGGCGGCGTAGCGCCGGGAGCCGCAGGCGGCGCGGGAGCCGCAGGCGGCGCGGGAGCGCAGGCGGCGCGAGGCCGCAGGCGTCGCGGGAGCCGCAGGCGGCGCGGCATCGCCCGAGGCCGGCGGCGTCGCGGGAGCCGCAGGCGGCGCGACATCGCCCGAGGCCGGCGGCGGCGCGGGAGCCGCAGGCGGCGCGGCATCGCCAGAGGCCGCGGGCTCCGCGCCGTTCCCGTCGTAGGCCTTCGCACCCACGCACACCCCGCGCACGAACGACCGCGCGGCCGCGGCTACGCCGTCGTCGGTGCCGGCTGCCGCCACCACGATCGGCTCGACGAGCGCCGGCTGAGCGCGCAGGTCGGCGAGGAGCGAGTCATAGACGTCGCGCGGCAGCGAGTCGGTGCCGTTGAACACGCCGACGAGCGCGTTCAACGCCGCGCTCGGCGCCGGGTCGGCCGCGGCCGCGGCCTCGATCGACTCGTGGCCGTCGGTGCGCGCCCACTGGCGCAGCGCCGCGCCGATCGCGACGCCGGCGATCGCCGTCGTCAGCGCCATCCGCTGACCCTCGACCCCGTTGAGCATGCTCCACTGCTCCAGCGCGTACGAGAAGCGCGGGCGCCGCAGCACCAGCTCGCGAGCGACGTCGTCGGGCTTGGAAGGCGGGTCCGAGACGTTGACGAGTCCCGCGAGCGCCGCTCGCAGATCGCCGAACGCGAGGTCATACAGCTCGTCCGAGACGCCAAGGAAGCTCGCGGCGTCGCGAATGACCGCCCCGATCTGGATCGCCTCGTTCGTGAAGTACTTCTTGCCGTCGGGTCCCGCGAGGCCGCCGCCGCGGTGATGCAGGCCGACGATCTCCCAGTCCTGGTTGAAGACCGGTGACCCGGACGACCCCGGCTCGGTGTCGGTCGAGTACTGGACGAGGTCGTTGAAGACCGCCGACACCTTGTTGTCGGTGAACGCGATCTTCTTCGGGCCGCCCTGCGGGTGCTGGATGATGCTGACGAAGTCGTTGACCGTCGGCTCGGCGCGCTTGGCGAGGTTGACGAAGCCGTAGAGGTCGCCGGGTGCCCCGTTGAGCCGGACGATCGCGTAGTCGAGCTCCTTGCTGTTGCGAAAGAACGACGCGTCGCACGTGAAGCGGCGCACCGGCTCGGGCTCGCCGCCCCAGGCGTTCTGGTAGTTGAACTCCGCGACGGTCGCCGCGGCGACGGTCGCGTCGGGCAGGACGTGGTGGTTGGTCAGCAGCAGATCCGTCGCGATGAGGAAGCCCGAGCCGGGGCCGGCGGGGGTGTTGACCCGGCAGACGCACGCCGCCAGCTCCAGCGCCCGGCTGACCCAGCCGATGCTCAGGAGGTTGTTCAGCCCGACGACCTTCTCGTAGGTCAGCGGGACGAACGCGTCGTCCGTCACCCACTCGTCCGCCGCGAGCCTCGATGAGGTCACCACCATGCGCGCGCTCCTCCCTGGCCGATTGCACGGGCCAACATACCGCCGGCAGCGCTACCGTCTGCCCATGCTCGCCTCTCGAAGCCGCCGCGCGGCGGTCGGACTGACCGCCTCCATCGCCGTCGCGTTCAGCGCGGCCGGCGCGTCCGCCGTCACCCAGCGGGCCGCGACGCCGAAGAAGATCACTGCCGCCGGCGTCGGAGCCGTCAAGCTCGGCGCGACCTACACGTCGCTGCGGGCCGCCGGCCTCGTCGGCGCCATTGGCAAGGGCTGCGAGCTCGCCGGCCCGAACACCCGGGCCGCTCGGCTGCGCAGCCCGCTGAAGGGCGGCGTCGACTTCACCCAGACGTCGCCGCGCAAGGTCACGAACATCGCCGTCACCGGCGGCGCCACGGCGCGCGGCGTCGGGATCGGCGCGAGCGCGTCGCGGATTCGCCGTGCGTACCCGAAGGCCGTGGTCGATCGCAGCACCGAATCGGTCTTCGGCATCACGCTCTACAAGGTCCCGAGATCCGGTGGCGGGCGGTTGCAGTTCGCCGTCGACGCGACGACGAAGAAGGTCACGACGATCGGGATCCCGGTCATTCCGTTCTGCGATTGAACCTGCTCACCGCTACCCGTCGTCGTCGGGCGCGGAGACGCAGTCCGCGACGTCGCGGATCGGTTGGGGCGGAGACGGCGTCAGCCGCCGGCCGCGCAGCCGCGAGACGTCGTCCGGAGACTCCTCCGGCAGATCCTCCTCCTCCCAAGTGACGAAGATGCGGCCCTGAGCGCGAGTGACGTGCGAGTCGAAGACCTCCCGCGTCGAGCCGCTGACGTTGCGCATGTCCGCTTCGCCCGACGCGCCGATGCGCGCCACGACGGTGCGCAGCGGGACGCTGCGACCGGTGCGCACCGCAGGCGTCCGCTCGCGGCCGCGCGCCACCGAGGCGAGCGCGATGGACGTCGTCCACTCGAGATCCTCGACCCATTCGTCGCGGTCGCCCGTGCTCGTCAGCTGCTGGACCGCTCCGGTGCCGGCCTTCGAGACCCTGCGCGCGAACAGGTCCGCGCGTCCGCCCGAGCCCTTGCGGCTGTAGGCGACGAGCAGCCGTCCGTCGCGCGTCGCGGCCGCGAAGCCGCTGCTCGCGGCGAAGGCCAGGCGGGCCGACCCGGTGATCGTCACGGCGGGCGCCGCGCCACCCGCGTCGAGGCGGATCGCCCGCACCGCGCCCGGCCCTGAGAACGTCTGGGTGAAGACCGCCCACGCACGGCTGCCGCTGCCGACGAAGCGGATCGCGCCATCCTCGGCGTCGATGCCCGGAAGCGCGATCGGCGCATCCGCGGGCCCGACCGCCGGCACGCGCTGCGCGAGCACGCCGTCGCCGCGGCGCAGCAGCGTCCAAGCACCGACACCCGGCGAGTCGACGAGTCCCGCGATCCGATCGCCGGCGAGACCGAGGCTCACGACGTCGGCGAGCGCGCCCGTCGCGGTCAGACGCGCGAGACGGGGCTGCGCGCCGGCGTCGAAGCCTGCGCTCGCGCGGGCCGCGAAGACCGGTCCCGCGTCCGCCGCGGCGCTCACCGCGACCGGGGCGCCGAAGGCGAGCGGGCTGGTGACCCGTGCCGCGAAGACCGCCGATCCCGCCCTCCAGACCGTGTTGACCTGCGCACCCCCGCCCGTCGCAATGTCGAGCGCATCCGCCTCGGACGGCGGGCTGGCGGCGGCCGCCGACCCGCCGGGCGTCAGCCCGCGCAGCTCGCCCGCGACCGCCTGCGCAACCTGGCCGCCGACCGCTCGCAGCGGGCCTTCCGGCACCAAGCAGCTCGAGTCCGCGAGCGCGACCGACGGCGTCGCGAGCGCGATCGCGAGCACGCTCAGCGCAAGAAGTGCAAGCACCGCCATTGACGGCGATCCTAAACGGGTGGCTCAGCCGGCGAGGACCGGCAGCAGGGCGCCGAGCTTGACCTCGGTCTCCGCGAGCTCGGCCGCGGGATCGGAGTCGCGCACGACGCCGACGCCCGCGTAGCAGCGCGCGACCCGCCCGCTCAGGAGCGCGCAGCGCAGCGCGACGCAGAACTCGCCGTCCTCGTTGGTGTCCGTCCACCCGACCGGCCCCGCGTACCACCCGCGATCCATGCCCTCGAGCGCCGGGATCAGCGGCTCGGCGACGTCGAACGGCTCGCCGCCGACCGCCGGCGTCGGATGCAGGAGTCCCGCGAGCCGGACCGCTCCGACGGGCTTTCGCAGCTGCGCGCGGATCGGGCTCGCCAAGTGCTGGATGTTCGCCATCCGCACGATCACGGGCTCGGGCGCCGCCGTAACCCAGACCGAGTGCGGCCGCAGCGCGCGCTCGATCCGGCGCACGACGATCTCCTGCTCGGAGCGATCCTTGTCGGAGCGCAGCAACTGCTCGCCGAGGTGGTCGTCGACGGAGGGGTCGGCGCTGCGGCGGGTCGATCCCGCGAGCGCGAGCGTCGAGGCGCGCATCCCCTCGCGGCGGATGAGCAGCTCGGGGCTGGCGGCGATGAACGCGTCGTCCCCGCGCCCCGCGCAGAAGCAGAAGCAGGACGGGAAGCCCTCGCGCAGGACGCCGTAGACGGCCGCGACGTCGTGCGCCGCCGGCGCGTGGACCTGCACCTCGCGCGCCAGGACGATCTTCTCGATCTCCCCCGCGCGGATGCGCTCGACCGCGCGCGCGACCGCGCCCTCGTAGTGCTCGGGCGGCGTCGTCGCGGCGACGGTGTAGCGCCCGACGGGGTCGGGATCCAGCAGCGGCAGCGGCACGCTGCGCAGCTCGCGCAGGCGCTGCTCGACCCGGGCAAGGAGCCCGTCGGGCGTGTCGTCGGCGCAGGCGAGTGCGGCGACCGTCAGCAGGACCTCGTCGCCGCGCCGCGCCAGCGCGACCTCGGGCACGTGCAGCGACGCCGGCGCGAACGCCGACCAGTGCGGGCTCGATCCGCCGTCCGGCGCGAACGCGAAGCCGCCGCACGCGACGAGCCCGGCTCCGCGCGGCCCGTCCGGCGGGTCGCACACCGCCTCGCGCGCGAGCGCCCGCCAGCGCGCCGCGAGCTCGTCGAAGCGGGCGGGCCCGCGCGCCTCGAGCGCCACGACGTGCCCAGCGCGCCGATCGCCGACCGCTCGCGCTCGGGCTGCTCGAGGCAGAACCACGGCTCGCCGGGCCGGCGGCACACCAGCGCGACCGCCGACGGATCGACGTCGCGCGCGACCGGCACCGTGATCGCGGCGAGCACGCCCTCCGACGCCGCCGCCGCGCGCGCGCCGCACCGCCTGCTCGAAGCGCTTGCGCAGCAGCGCGCGCTGCCTCGGCGCAGCACGAAGGCGGGGCTGACTCGCTCGGTCATGCAAGCCCACTCGGAGGTGTCGGATCGCTCTCAGACCGAGCCGACACCCCCCCGCGCGACGGCACAGCGCCGGCGCTCAGGTCTCGCCGCGCCCGCGCGAGATCGCGATCTCGCCCGTGCGCATCATCTCGATGAGGCCGAACGGGCGGACCATCCGCTCAAACGCCTCGATCTTGTCGGTCGTGCCGGTGATCTCGAGGATGACCGAGCGACGCGTGACGTCGACGACCTTGCCGCGGAAGATCTCGCAGATCTGCATGACCTCCGCGCGCTGCGAGCCCCTCGACGGCGACCTTGAAGAGCGCGAGCTCGCGCGAGACCGTGTCGGCCGGCTCGAGGTCGCGGATCTTCAGGACGTTGATGAGCTTGTGCAGCTGCTTGGTGACCTGGTCGACCGGGTGCATCGCGCCGTCGAACGTCAGCGTGATGCGCGAGAACTGCTCGTCCTCGGTCGGCCCGACCGTCAGCGTGTCGATGTTGAACCCGCGGCGCGCGAACAGTCCGGCGACGCTGGTCAGGACGCCCGCCTTGTTCTCGACGAGGATCGACAGGATGTGCTTGCGGCCGCGTGCGCAGGCTGGCGGTCGCCTCGAGGTCCTCGAGGCTGAGGCGGTCCTTCGTCCCGGCTCGCCCATGACGCTCAGCCCACCATGTCGCGCGCGGGCTGGCCGGGCGCGATCATCGGGTACGTGTTCTCCTCGCGCGTCACGCGGACGTCGACCATGACCGGGCCGGGCGTCGCGATCGCGGCCTTCATGTCGTCGACGAGCGTCGCCTTGTCCCTGAAGCGCAGACCCGTCGCCCCGTAGGCCTCCGCGACCTTCACGAAGTCGGGGAACTGCCCCATGTCGACGTGCGAGTAGCGGTTGTCCCAGAACAGCTCCTGCCACTGGCGGACCATGCCGAGGTAGCCGTTGTTCATGATGAACACCTTCACCGGGATCTCGTTCTGAGCGCAGGTCGCGAGCTCCTGCATGTTCATCTGGATCGAGCCGTCGCCGGAGATGCAGACGACGGTCTGATCCGGGCAGCCGACCTGCGCGCCCATCGCCGCCGGCAGGCCGAAGCCCATCGTGCCCAAGCCGCCGGAGTTGATCCACCGGCGCGGCTGGTTGAAGTGGTAGTACTGCGCGGCCCACATCTGGTGCTGGCCGACGTCCGAGCAGACGATCGCGTCGCCCCCGGTCGCCTCATACAAGGCCTGCACCATGTACTGCGGCTTGATCTCGCCGTCGGAGGAGTCGTCGTAGCGCAGCGGGTGATCGGCGCGCCACTTCTCGATCCGCGACCACCACTCGTCCATCCGCGACGGGTTGGTGGCCTCGAGCGAGCGGTACTCCTTGATGAGCTTCGTCAGGACGTTCTTGCAGTCGCCGACGATCGGGATGTGCGCCGGGATGTTCTTCGAGATCTCCGCCGGGTCGACGTCGATGTGGATGAACTTCGCGTTCGGCGCGAACTCCGACAGCTTGCCGGTGATGCGATCGTCGAAGCGCGCCCCGATGCAGCAGATGAGGTCCGCCTCGTCCATCGCGTAGTTCGCGGCGCGCGTGCCGTGCATCCCGAGCATCCCGAGCCATTGGGGGTGCGGAGCCGGGAAGCCGCCGAGCCCCATGAGCGTGCACGTGATCGGGAAGCGGTCGATCGTGGCGAACTCCGTCAGCTCGGCGGACGCGTTGGCGTTGATGACGCCGCCGCCCGCGTAGATGACCGGCCGCCGCGCGGAGGCCATCGCCTTCGCCGCCTGGCGGATCTGCTTCGTGTTGCCGTCCGTGGTCGGCTGGTAGCCGGGCAGGTGCACGTCGGCGATCGGCTCGTAGTCGATGTCGGCGCGGCTGAGGTCCTGTGGGATGTCGACGACGACCGGGCCGGGGCGCCCGGAGCGCGCGAGGTAGAAGGCCTCGTGGATGGCGCGCGGGATCTCGCGCGGGTCACGGATCTGGAAGGAGTGCTTGACGACCGGCATCGTGATGCCGAGCGTGTCGGTCTCCTGGAAGCCGTCGGTCCCGATGAGGTCGGTGCGCACCTGGCCGGTGATGAACACCGTCGGCACCGAGTCCATCATCGCGTCGACGATCGGGGTCACGACGTTCGTCGCGCCCGGGCCGGACGTCGCGAACGCCACGCCGACCTTGCCGGTCGCCTTCGCATAGCCCTCGGCCGCATGGCCGCCGCCGGCCTCGTGGCGGACGAGGACGTGGCGGATGTGCGCATCCACGAACGCGTCGTACGTCGGAAGGTTGGCGCCGCCGGGGAGGCCGAATACGACGTCCACACCCTCCGCCTTCAAGCACTCCATGATGGCATCGACCGCACGCATGTCACGACCTCCTCTCAGCAGAAACGAGCCAGCCCTCGCGGCCGGCAGGAGCAGGTGAGTCTAGTGGTCGCGCGCCCGCACGGGACGGGCGACCGCCGCTCCGCGGGCTTCGAGCACGCTCCCGCCGTGACGCTGGGCTGCCGGACCGATGTCAGGCCTTCAAGGTGCCGTGATCGTGACGGTCCGGGGTTCGGCGTCGAGCGCGTCGAGCACGATCGCCGCGGTTTCTGGATCCAGGGCGACGAGCGGGTTCTCGACGACGATCTCGTCAGCGTCGGTCATGAGGGCGCGGAGGAGCACGAGCCGCGCACGCTCGCCGCCGCTCAGCCGCCATCCGGTCTGGCCGAGCGGTTGGCCGATCCCGAGCGGCATGCGCTCCACGAGGGCGCCGAGTCCAACGCCGTGCAGCCGCGCCCGCAGCTCGTCGAGCTGGACTGACGACGGCGGCCAGCGGCCGCCGCCGATGAGGGCGTTCGCCGCCAGCGGCTGGTGGAGGAGATGCTCCGCACGAGCCTCGGGCGCGCGCAGGCTGCGCGTGCTCCGATCTCCTCCCGGCGCGACGAGCAGCGGCCGCGCGCCCCGCGCCGCCGCCGCGGCGGGCGCGAGCTCGGCGATCCCCTCGCCGATCATCTCCAGCGCCCCGAGCCCGAGCAGGATCGCCCCGAGCACGCCGGCCGCCGCCGCCGGCTGCGACGGCGGGTCGAGCGCGACGGCGCCCAGCACGAGCAGCGCGCCCGCGCGCGGCATCGCGGCCGCGATCATCACGCGCACGCGATCGACCCGCGCATGGGCCCGCTCGACGGCGTCGAGCAGTCGCACGCGCTCGGCGCGCTCGACGACTGGGTCCTCCTGCAGGGTGACGGTGCGCAGCGCGAGCAGTCGCTCGACGAGGTGCCCGGTGGCCGCGACGCGTGCCGTCGCGGCGGTCTGTCCTCGTCTCGCGAGCGCGTGGCCCCCGACGAGCGTCCCGAGCATGACGACGGCGAGCAGCGACGCCGCGAGCGGCTGCCCGATGCCGACGAGCACGGCGCCGGCCACCAGCGCCTGGAGCACGGCGAAGCCGATCCGCGCGCCGGCGCCGAGCGCCGTGGCCTCGAGCTGCTCGAGATCGAGCACGCGAGCGATGCGCTCGCCGACGCCGGCGCTCCCAGCCGCGCTGAACGGAGCGCCGGCGAGCGCCCGGCGGCGCAGCGCGCGCCCGAGCGCGACCGCGGAGCGACCCAGCAGGTAGGCAGCAGCGGCCGACCCCGCCGCGGACCCGGCGAGCAGCGCGGCCACCGCGACGAGCCATTCGAGCTGGTCGGCGTCCGGGCCGCGGACGCCCGCTCCGAGGCGATCGCCCGCGACGACGAGCGTCACGGCCATGGCCAGCGCTGCGACCAGCGCGAGCGCGAAGGGCACGGCGATCGATCGCTCGGCCAGCACGCGGCGCAGGACCCGGCTCGGCGGCGCGCCGCTCGTCGTCGACGCCGGTGCGGACGCGGATGTGGAGTCGCCGCGCGCGGCGACACGCGTCTGGAGACGCGCTTGGCTGGCGAGCAGCCCGGCGTAGCGGCTGCCCGGGTCGGCCGCGAGGAGCGCCGGATCGCCGTCCTCGACGATGCGCGCGTGTTCGACGACGAGCACGCGCGGGAAGTCCTCCGCGCTGGCCACGTCGTGCGTGACGTGCACGAGCGTTGCCGAGTGCCAGACGGCGCGGGCCCGGGCGATCAGCGGTCGCAACTGGCTGCCGGGCAGCGCACCGAGCGCCTCGTCGAGCAGCACGAGGCGCGCACGCGGCCGCCCGAGCGCGCGCGCCAAACGCAGCCGCTGCGCCTCGGGGCTGCTGAGGCAAGCGCCGTCCGGGCCGATCGACGTGTCGCCCAGCCGCTCGCGCACCGCGGCGAGCCCCACGAACCGCAGGCGCTCGGTGGCAGGCGGCGCACCCGTGTGCGCGCCGAAGTCCGCGTTGGCGGCGAGCGAGGCGTCGTCAAGACGCGTCGAGCTGTCCGACCACGCCGTCGCACGTCGCAGCCGTGCAAGCGCGACGCCCTCCAGAGGGTCGCCATCGACCTCGATCACGCCGGCGCTCGGCGCGAGCCATCCCGCGAGCACGGCGACGAGCGACGACTTGCCCGCACCCGACAGTCCGACGACGGCAACGTGCTCGCCGGCCGACAGCCGGACGTCGACGTCGGCGAGCACGCGCGTCGCGCCGAGCACCACGTCGATCCCGCGCAGGTCGATCGTGGCCCCGCCGTCAGCCTCGCCAGGGGCCACGTCGGGGTCCGGATCGGCGAGCTCGGCGGCGAGCGGCTGCAGGACGCGGGCCAGCGCGTTGCGCAGCGGAACCATGCGCCGGGCGATCAGCGCGAGGTCCAGCGCAGATGTCGTCGCGGCGAACCCGAGCACCACGACGAGCAGGGCGACCGCGGGATCCGCGCCGTCGCGCACCGCGAGGCCGGCCGCACCGGCGGCGGCGAGCAGCCCCGTCAGCTCGATGGCCAGCACGGCGGCCGCATAGCGACGCTGCACGACGTCGACGGCGCCCTCCCAGACCGCCAGCAGCGGGGCGTGCAGGGCGCGCAGCACCGGCGCCGCTCGATGGGCGCGCAACGCGTCGGCTGCCCCAAGCGCGTCGCTGAGCTGCAGCGCGATGGCGCCCTGCGAGCTGCGCGCACGGAGGTCGGCCTCCGCGAGGCGGCGCGCGAGCAGGGCCGGCACGAACAGGTTGAGCGCCGCGAGCGCAACCGCTGCAGGCCACGCCGCGGGCGCCAGGACGACGACCGCCACCGATGCGACGACCGCCTCCACGATGCGCTGCAGCGCCCGCGTGCCAAGCTCGACGGCGGCACGAACGAGCACGATGGCGTGCCCGCGCTCGGCGAGGTCCCCCGCCGGTCGGCTGCGGACGTACTTGTCGCCCAGCCTCGCGACCCGTTCGAGCAGCAGCTCGCGCAGCCGCCGCTCGATCCGGCGTCCCGCCGCGAACGCGGCCGCGAGATATGCGACCGAGGCGAGCAGCGCGAGCGTGACGGCGAGCGCCAGCCCGCCGAGACGCCCTGAGCCGGCCCCCGACTCGAGCACGCGCTGCGCGCTCACCGTCTCGGCTACGACGGCAAGCCCGGCGAGCACGGCGAGGCCGGCTGCCAGCGCGACCGCACCGGCCTGCGTCGCGACGAGGTCCTTGAGCTGGGCGCGCGGCGTCGCGCGGGGCGCGGCGAGCACGTGCTCCAACCAGACAGGGACGTCCGCGTTCTCCCGCACGCGCGGGGCGCGAACGAGCACGGCCCCGCGGACCCGCACCTCCGCGCCGTCCTCCGCCACGAGCTGCACCACGGGTGCTGCTCCCGGGGCAAGCTCGGCGAGCAGGCCGCCGATGCCGTCGACGGGCCCCGTCTGCTGGGCGTGCGCAACCCGCGCTCGCGCGGCGTCAGGTGACGCGCCGCGTGCGCGCACGCGCCGGACGAGCGCCGTGGCCGCGTCGTCGCCGAGGGCGTAGTCCGCCCAGGCATCGATCGGGACCTCGAGCTCGTGCGTGAACACCTCGCGAGCGAGCGCCTCGACGCTGACGCGTCTGCGCCCGACCGCCGGATCGACGAGGTCGACGCGCTTGCGGCGCACACGCCACGCGACGACGAAGTGCACGTAGCCGTCTGGCGTGCGCGTGAGGAGTATCGCGGGCAGGTACGCCTCTGCGAGAGCGAGCACCTGCTCGAACGGCACGACCACCTGCTCGGCGTCGAGTCCCAGCGCCGACGCCACCTCCTCGAGGTCGTCCACGGACGTGCCGTCGACGGCGGTCGCGCACACCTCGCGCAACGCGTCGACGTTTGCCGTGATGCCGTGCGCTCCCAGCAGCGCCGCCAGGGACGCTGGCCCGCAATCCATCGCCGAGGTCTGCACGACCTCCGGAGGGCGAACCGTCATGCGTCGCGCGTGGCACTCACCGACGCGAGCCTAGCCGCGGGCGACGCGCGAAAGAACCGGCGCATGCACCGACGGACCGAGCCACGTCGCTCCCCGTCCGTCGATGCGCGGCCGCGGCCATCTCGCTCTACCAACGAAACAGGGGCCACTGGCGTGGGCCTGACCGGACCACTGCGCACGTCATCGACAGTCGCGCGCCAACCTATGCGCGCTGACGACGAGATGCTGAGACGACAGACGAATGTCGCGCCTCGTGACGTCAGGCGCTAGACGAACGATGCACTGACGCGCCGCGCGTTACCACGACAGACGTCGCCGCTAGCGCAGGCCGGGCGCGGCGGTCTCGGATGCGAGCGCCTCCTCGGGGAACTCGAGCTCCGTTCCGCAGCGCACGCAGAGCGCGTCGTAGAGCTTGCACACGCGCCCACACGTCGGGCACTGGCGGCGCAGCTCGTCGCGCTCGGACCGGTAGCAGACGGCGGCGAGCAGGCCGAGGACCGGGATGGCGCCGGAGATCAAGAACCACAGCCAGAACGAGCTGCCCTTGAGCCTGCCGACCACGCCGCCGCCCAGGGCGAAGCCGAGCGCGATCGAGATGTAGGCGCCGCCGGCCACGGGGACCGGCTGAGGACGCGAATCGCCCAGATCACCGCGACGATGGCGAGCAGGATGACCGCGATCCCGGCGACCGCCGCGATCGCCGCTACGACGACCTTGAAGAGGATGACCGCCGCGATCAGCAGGACGACGACCGCGATCGCCCGCTTGCCGAGCGAGGAGCTTGAAGGAGAGGAGGTGGACATGCCCTCAAGCGTACCTCGCCGGCCAGCGGGCGAGTGCGGGTCGAGAGAGCGTCAGTCGTAGCTTCGGCGCAGATGCGCGAAGCGGTCGAGCGTCGGATCGGCCCGACTGACGGGAGCCATGCGAGCCATCTTGTAGCGACGGACCCGAGGCGTTGCTGCGGTGACCTGCTGACCATTGACCGGTACGAGGATGCGGCGGGTGAGATCGGCGGAGGCGGGCATGGAACGCATACTGGACCGCGCCGCAAATTGCGGCATTGGCCGCGTGTCCCGGATTCAGCGGAGACCTGTGGACCGGGTGTCGTGCAGTGTTTCGGCCGCATGAATGGCCGGTCGCATCGCGCTGTCCACGCGGCGGCGAAGGCGCCAGCGCGCGCCCGCGAAGCTGAGGTTCGCGACGGTCGCGAAGCCCTGCTCGTCGGCGCGCAGGCGCGAGCAGCAGATGGGCGATGCGGTCTCCCGACGGCAGCGTGCTCGCCGCCTGGATGCGGCTGTCGACGCGGATGCACCAGCAGTAGGCGCGTCGCCGCGACAACAGGAGCGCCCCGCCCTCGCCGACGAGCCAGGTGCCGAGACGGCCCGGCTCGAGGACCAAGCCGGTCGCGGCGTGCAGCTCGCGGGCGTCGTGGTCGACGAGGTCGCCGAGCAGCCCGACCGAGCGGCGCTCGGGCTCCGCGGCGGCGCGGGCCCGCGGGCGCAGGACGTTCGCCCCGCGCCGGGCGTAGAGCTCGGGGATGACCCACGCGTGCGCGACGCACGCGAGCGCGACCGGCAAGGCCAGGGGGTTGAGCCACACGAGCAGCGCGGCGGCGCCGAGGAACGGGACGACGTGCGCGACGGTCGTCAGCGTCCAGAGCGCGCCGACGCGCCGCAGCCGCGCTTCGTCGACCCGCGGGCGCCAGTGGACGCCCGCCGTCTCGGGCAGGACGTCGAGCTCGAGCGCCCTGGCCTCCGAGGCCACCGCGCGCTACCTGCTCGGGTCGGCGTGCGGTGGCGCCGCGGGCTGCACGCCTATCCGCCGGCGATCGGCAGGCGCAGGATGACGAGCGGCGCGTCGACCGGCAGCTCGCGCACCTGCTCCGCGTGGCCGGGTCCGGTGCTCACCATCGCGAGATAGCCGCGGTCGAGCTCCGCGCGAAAGGCGTTGACCGCGGCCTGCACCGCGGCGGGGTCCTGCGGCGTCCACTCGGCGAGCGTCGAGTGGCCGGTGTGGTCCATGCGGATGAGCTTGCACATCGCGTGCCTCCTTGGCTGCGGGAAGTCCCATCTGAATGCTACGCCCGTCGAGGCGCGCCAAGGCGCCGTCTGCGCTCAACCGGCCAGGCGCCCGCGGCGCAAGACCCGTAGCTGGGTCGCGACGATCACGAGCGTGAGCGCGAACGCGACGACCGTGATCGCCGCCGCGTAACCGTAGCGGCCGTTCTCGAACGCGTTGCGGTAGACGAGCAGCGGGAGGAACGTCGTCGCGCGGTCGGGGCCGCCACCGGTCACGAGCAGCGCGGGGACGAAGGCGAACTGCAAGCTCAGCGCGACGTCGCGGCAGGCCAGCAGCGACAGCGTCGGCGCCATCAACGGCAGCGTGAGGCGCCGGAAGGCGAAGCCCGCGGACGCGCCTTCGACGCGCGCGAGCTCGTAGAGCTCCTCCGGCAGCTCGCGCCGGACCGCCAGCGCGATGACGAAGCCCTCGCCGATGGCGAACGCCGACATCCCGACGACGAGCAGCAGCGCGCCGGTCGACGTCGTCAGCAGGTCGGGCACCGGCAGGCCGGCCGAGCTCAGCAGGATCGCGATCGGCCCGTAGAGCGGGTTGACGAGAAACAGCCACAAGAGCGCGATGGCGACGTCCGGCACGACCGTCGGCAGGAAGACCGCGCCGCGCTGCCACGCCGCCCCCCGCGCGCGCCGGTGCAGCAGCAGCGCGAGCGCCAGCGCCCCGGCGACGCGCAGCGGCACGGCGAGGGCCAGGAACGCGAGCGTCGCGGGCAGGGCCGCGCGGAAGGCCGGGTCGTCGAGCATGTCGCCGAAGTTGCGCAGGCCGGCGTACGTCGGCGCGGAGAAGAGGTCGTAGTCGGTCAGCGAGAGCGCGAACGTCACGACCGCCGGCATCGCGAGCAGCACGACCAGCCCGCAGGCGTAGGGCGCGACCATCAACCGCGCGGCGGTGCGCTCGGACAGGACCGGCGTCCTCACGGCAGGGCGAGTCCCGTGTCGGGATGAAACAACCGAACCGCTGCCGCGTCGACCGCGACCTCGACTTCGTCGCCGGGAGCCGCGGTCGCGCCGGGCGGCGGGCGGATCGCGAGGCGCTGCCCGCCGGCGACGAGGTACCACAGCCGCTCGTGACCGGCCCGCTCGACCGCCTCGACGCGCGCGCGAAAGGACGGGCACGAGCGCGCCGCGCCGGCGCCGCTGCCGGCGCCCCGCACGCGGCTCTCCGCACCGGCGCCGCCACCGGTGCCCCCCGGACGGCTCTCCGGGTCTGCGCCCGCCGCCGGTCCGCACCAGACCCCCTCGGCGCGGAACCCGGCCAGCACGCGCGATCCCTCCGCCGCCGGTGCGGCTGCGGCCGCCGGCGGCGGCAGGGGGAGCACGATCGGCTCCGGACCGCGGAGCAGCCCGCCCCCAACCCGCGCGGCGACGAGGTTCATCGGCGGGCTGCCGACGAAGCTCGCGACGAAGCGATCGGCGGGCCGCTCGTAGACATCCTCGGGCGCACCGACCTGGCGCAACCGCCCGGCGTCGAGGACCGCGACGCGCTGGCCGAGTGACAGCGCCTCGGCCTGGTCGTGGGTGACGTACACGACCGTCGCGCCCGTCTCGCGGTGAAGCCGCCTGATCTCGCCTCGCGCGCGCTCGCGCAGCGGCGCGTCGAGGTTCGACAGCGGCTCGTCCATGAGCAGCACCGCGGGGCGCCCGGCGAGCGCGCGGGCCAGCGCGACCCGCTGGCGCTCGCCGCCGCTGAGCATGTGCGGGCGGCGCGCGAGCAGCTCCTCCAGGTCGAGCACCTGCGCCGCCTCGAGCACGCGCCGCTCGCGCTCGGCCGCCGGCGTGCGGCGCGCCGCCAGCCCGAAGCCGATGTTCTCGCGGACCGTCAGGTGCGGAAACAGCGCGAAGGACTGAAAGACCATCGCGACGTCGCGCCGCGCCGGTGCCACGGAGGTGACGTCGCGCCCGGAGACGAGGACCCGCCCGGCGTCGGGCTGCTCGAGCCCGGCGACGACGCGCATCGCCGTCGACTTGCCCGACCCCGACGGCCCCAGCACCGCCAGCAGCTCGCCCTCGCCCGCGGTCAGATCGAGCCCGTCGAGCGCCGTGACCGGCCCGAAGCGCTTCTCGACGCCCTCAAGGACGAGCATCGCGTGCACGCTTCAGAAGCGGCGCGGTCTCCTTGTCGATCCGGTCGAGCGTCTCCTCGACGGTCAGCTCGGTGAAGTACGCCCGCTTGATCGCGAGGTCGATCGCGTCCTCGAGCTCCGGCCAAGTCGAGGCCACCGGCAGCCGGCGGATCGTCGGGATCGCGTCGAGGAAGACCTGGCTCGAGCGCGGCGGCTTGGACGGGTCGAGGAAGTCCTTCGACCGTGCGACCGAGCGCAGCGACGGCACGATCCGTCCGCTGCGCGCGAGCAGGCGCTGGCCCTCCGGCCCGGCGGCGAACTCGACGAAGCGCCAGGCCGCGTCGGCGCCGTCGCCCTTCGCGAGGCAGTACGCGTCGGAGTGCAGCACGCTCGCCGCCTCGCGCAGCCGCGGGAACGATGCGACGTCCCAGTCGAAGTCCTTGATCGTCCGGAACGACGGGACCTCGCGGCGCGAGCTCAGGAACATCCCGAGCTCGCCGTCGAGGAAGCGCTCCTCGAGGCCCTTCGCCTCGACCTCGCGCTCGAACGGCGCGAGCCGCTCGCCGCCCTGGAGATCGAGGAACGCGAGCAGGCCCTCGCGGCCGCGCGGTGTGTCGATCGTGAACTTCGTCGGGTCGTTCGGGGTCGTCGACGATGTCGCCGCCGGCCGACCAGATGAACGGCGCGAGGCGCACGATCGAGGGATCGAGCCCGACGCCGTAGCGCGCGACGCCGCCCTTCGGCGGATCGCGGTCCGTCAGGCGGCGCGCGGCGGCCACGAACTCGTCATAGGTCCAGTCCTTGCGCGGCGCCTTCACGCCGAACCGCCGGAAGAGATCGCGGTTGTAGTAGACGACGAGGCTTGAGATGTTCTGCGGCATGCACTGCAGCGTGCCGTCGACCGTGAACGCCTCGACGGGCTTGGAGTAGAAGGCCTTGCGGCGCAGGACCTTCGAGGTCTCGAGGCGCGGCCCGACCGGATCGAGCGCGCCGCGAACGGCGTAGCCGGCGAAGTTGCGGTAGTTGACGAGGAAGACCTCCGGCGGTCGGCCGGCGGCGAAGCCCGTGGCGATCTTCTGCAGGTGCGCGTCGCGGTCAGGCACCTCGATCAGCTGGACGTCGCCCTCCCCCTTGCGCTCGTAGGCGGCGACGACCTCGCGGTAGGCCGCGAGCTCCTCGGCGCCGCCGAAGACCTGGAAGCGCACGGTGCGCTCGTCGCCCGAGCCGGCGTCGCCGCCGCACCCGGCGAGCAGCGCCGCCGCGAGCACGGCCGCCGCGACGAGCGTCCGGGCGCTCACCGGCCGAGCCATCCGGCCGCTCGCACGTCCGACAGGAAGCGGTGCGAGACGGCTCCGAAGGCCAGCGCCGCCGGCAGCGTGACGACGAGCGACGCCGCGAGCAGCGTCGGAAAGTCGGTCGGGCCGAGGTCAACGAGCTGGCGCAGGCCGAGCGGCGCCGTGAAGAGCGCGGGGTCGTTGAGGTACAGCAGCGGATCCACGAAGTTGCTCCAGTGAAACACGAACGCTAACGCCCCGACGGCGAACGTGGTCGGGCGCACGAGGGGCGACGCGACGCGACGCCAGACGCCGAATAGGCCGAGTCCCTCCAGGCGCGCGGCGTCGACGAGGTCGGGCGGCAGGCGGCTGAAGCTCCAGTAGAACAGCAGCACATAGAGCGGCGAGGTCGCCATCAGTGCCGGCGCGACGAGCGGCACGTACGTGTCGATGAGCGAGAGCTTCGTGAACAGGACGAAGCGCGGCACCCACAGCGCCGACAGCGGGACGAGTAGCGCGACGAGCGAGGCCCCCAGCACGAGCCGGCGCCCGCGCGTCCCCAGGCGCGTCGCCGCGAAGCCCGCCCACGACGCGACGAGCACGGTCAGCGGCACCGCGAGCAGCGCGACGATGCCGGAGTTCCGCAGCTGGCGGCCGAGGTCGACGAGCCCGAACGCGCGCTCGAACGCCGCGAAGGTCAGCTGCGGGACGAGCACCTCGAGTCCCGTCGGCGGCGCGGACCGTGGCATGCGCAGCGCGCCGAGGACGAGGAACGCCAGCGGCAGGAGAAAGGCGCCCGCCACCGCGGTCGCGGCGAGCTGGCGCCGGTGCATGCCGCGATGCTAGAGCGAGGGCGCTCCGGCTGCGCCTCGCGCGCGTCGGGGCTCGTCTTCCGGACCGACCTGCGATCGGGCCGACCGGCTCGAGCCCGCTGGGCAGCCCGAGGTGCGGCGCCGCCGTCAGCGGCGCGCGGCTCGAGCCGGCTGGGCAGCCCGAGGCGGCGCGGCGCCGTCAGCGGGTGCGCGGACGCGTCGCCACGACGACCCGCGCCGCGCCGCGTGCGGTGGTCCGGCCACCTTCGCGCCAGCTGTACGGCAGGCGATAGGTCCCTGCAGGCAGCCCGTTGTCGCGCACCTCATAACTCCCAGAGTCGCCGCTGCGACCGCGCGTGAACGCGAAGCTCACGACGCGCAGCGAGCGGGTCACCTTTGTGCGCGAGCTCGTTGCCCGACCCTGGACGGGCAGCTTCGTGAAGCGCAGGCCGCTGACCCCGGAGCGCTGCCTCCAGCGCAGCGGCAGCGTCAGCGCGAGCCGGCCGCTGCGGACGGCGCGGTCGAGGCGGACCGTGAACGTGACCCTCGCGCCGCTGCCGGCAGGGACGCTCGAATCCGACAGCCGCAGCTCGCCCGCGGGGAGGTCGAAGCGCGTCGGCGGCGCGGCGGCGAACGCGACCTGCGCCGCCACGCCCGTGGCGACCGCCGCGGCGCACGCGATGAGTCGGCGGCGGGACATCGCTCAGCGGCGGATGTTGATCGTCTTCGTCTTCGTGACCGCGCGCCGGCCGGCGCTGTCGCGCGCCGTCGCGGTCACGAGGACCTTGACGCCCCTGCGGGTCCGGGCGCTGCGCAGCGCCCGGTTGATCCGGTTGCGCAGCGACAGCGAGACCGAGAACGAGTGCCGCTTCGTCACGCCCCTGGTCACCTGGACCGTCGAGGAGCGCAGCTTGACCTTCGAGGCCTTGCCGCCGACCCTCGTCGACGGGATCGTCAGGACGGCCTTCATCGCGACGCGGCAGGCCTCCAGCGGGCAGGAGAGCCTGACGACGACGCGGCGCGTGCGGGTCGGCGGCTTCTGGGGGCTCGTGCCGGTCAGCGCGAACCGCAGCGGCGCGATCACCGCGGGCGGGGGCGGGGGCGGTGGCGGCGGCGCCACGATCGGCGGGGGCGGTGGGGCGGTGGTGGCGGTGGCGGCGGTGGCGGTGGCGGCGGCGGGCACGCGGTGGGCACCGTGATCGGCACGAGCGCCGCGTTCGTCGCGTTCGTCACCCGCAGCGACAGGGTGACCGACGACCCGCACGGCGACCCGGCCGCGAGCGAGCCCGCGAACGGCGTCGAGTTGGACTGCGTCGCTGTGATGGCCACGTTGGGATACGCCGAGGTCGGTTGGGTGAACGTGACGCCGGAGCCGGCGGGAGCGGCGAGCGTCGCGGTCACGGCGGTCGCCGCCGCCGCGCCGTCGTTGCGCAGCACCTTCGCGAGCCGGAACGACTCGCCCGGCTCGAGCACGCCATCGCCGTCGCCGCCGGCTGCCGGCGAGTCGTCGAACGTCTGCGCAAGCGGCACGAGGTACGGAGCCAGCAGGGTGTCGATGAACGCTTCGCCGTCGACGGCGATCGGCTTGTCGGACCACACCGGCAGCACCGCGCTCTGCGTCGCGTCGATGCCGGTGTAGTCGCCGTGGTCGTTGCCGAAGGTGCAGCACGTGTTGTTGCTGTAATCCGACGGGGTGGTCGACACGCGCTTCAGGGGGCCCAGCAGATGGCCCGTCCCGTCCGGGACCACGCTGCGCACGTAGAAGTGCGTCGTGTCGCGCGTCGCGTCGTCGCGCGTCGAGTAGAAGTCCGCCCAGGCAAGGCCAGTGGTCTGGTCGACGGCCAGCCACGGAAACCAGTCGTCCGAGCTCGCCTGGCCGCCGCCCTCGCCGTCGGTCAGCAGGCGCGTCGCCACCGACGGCGACGGGCTCGCACTGCCGGGCAGTGCACCAGTGGCCGAGGCGACGAAGCTGTCGAACGTCAGGTGGGTGGTGCTCGGCGTGCCGCCGCACTTCGTCGTGCCGCTGCCGGTGCGCAGATCGCTCCAGCTCACGTAGACGCGCCCGTGGTTCGGCCCGCCCGAGCGATCCACGTCGACCTGCGGCGAGGTCGACGCCCGGCCACCCGGCTGCGGGACGATCGGGCAGGCGAACGGGAGCGGTCCGCCGGTCGCGTCCAGCGTGGCGATCGTCTGCGGCGTCCCCCAGGTCGCGGCCGAGGTGCAGCTCTCCGTGGCCGGATGGCAGACCTCGCCGCGGATGGCGTTCGCCGCCGAGAAGTCCCACCAGACGACGTAGACCTTGCCGTCGGGTCCCGTCGCGACGTCCGCGTAGATGTAGCTGCCGGTCGGCGGCGTCACCGAGACCGGCGTGCTCCAGTTGTCGGCGTTGTCGCAGTTCGCCGCGTTCGGGACCCCACCGGGTCGCGTATCGCATTGCGACATGACGACCCTGAGACCGGCCCCGGGCTCGTTCCAGACCACGTAGAGACGGCCGAAGGCCGGGCTCACCGGCGAGTTGTCGATCGTCATCATCGGCTTGTCCTGCGTGCCGGCCGTGCGAGCGGGCAGGCCCACGGTGTTGACGAACGTCGTCGTGGCCGGTGCCGAGCGCGCGACGACGATCCGGCTCGGGTTGCCCCCGCCGTTGGCCTGGCCAGCCCGCCGTACCAGACGTTGCCGAGTCGCGTCGGCGGCCGACATCGGGTCGCAGCACAGGGCCGCGGTCTCCGGACCCGCCTCGGCGGGCGCGTCGATGGCCGCGCTCGACATCGTCGCCTTCGTGAACGGCGCAGCCGCCGGTGTTCGTGATCCACGCGTTGTAGCCGCCGCCGCCGTTGGCGCCGACGGCGAAGCGCAGCCGGTTGCCGGGGACGGTCGTCAAAAAGGTCTCGGACTCCGTCGATCCGTCGTTCGTGACGTTGACGTCGCGCAGCAGCTCGGTCCAGTCGGCGGTCTCCTCCTCCGCGGACTCGCGCACCGGGGCGTAGAAGATGACCCGGGCGGTGCCGGTCGCGCCCGCGCGGCCCGCCTCCTTCCAGCGGTACGGCAGCTCGTACTCCCCCGCCGGGAGGCCCGCATCGGTCAGCGAGAAGGTCGCCTCGGCGCCGGCGCTCGCACCGTCGAAGGCCAGCCGCACGGTACGGCCGGAGCGGACGGCGCGTGTGTCCGAGCCGCTCGCGCGACCGGCCGCGGGGACCTTCGCGAAGGGCAGGCCGCTGATGCCCGAGCGCGAGATCCAGCGCGCGGGCAGCGTCAGCTCGAGCTGGCCGGACGCAACCTCGCGGTCAAGCGTGACGCTCACCTCGAGCTCTTGGTGGTTGGCGGCGAGCAGCTCGCTGCGCGACAGGCGCAGCACGCCCGCGGGCAGGTCGTAGCGCGAGCGCGGCGGGCTCTGCACGCCCGATTCCTCACGCGCCTGCTCGAGCGCCGTGACCCCGCTCGGTGCCGGACCCTGCGCGGCCGCCGGCGCCCCCCCGGTCGCGAGCACCGCGAGCAGCGTTGAGATCACCGTCGCGGGGCGGAGCCACCTCATCTGCGACACGCTACCTGCACCGCGCCCGGCGATGCGCCGAAACGGCGCGATCTCGCCGAAAACTCGACCGCCTCGCTGGCCGCGGTCGACCGCCGGCCGGTGAACCATGAGCGCGTCGTCCTACCGGGCGCGAGTCAGACGCCGAGCTTCTCGCGCACGATTCGCGTGACCTCCGAACCGTCCGCGCGGCCCTTCGTCTCGCGCATGACGTGCCCGATGATCGCCCCGATCGCCTTCATGTTGCCGGCCTTGATCTTCTCGGCGGCGTCCGCGTTGGCCTCGAGTGCCGCCTCGACGATCGGCGTGAGCTCGTCCTCCCCGCCGCCCATCGAGCCGAGGCCCTCGGCCTCGACGATCGCGGCCGGGTCGCCGCCGTCGGCGACGAGCCGGTCGAGCACGACCTTGGCGTTGGACACCGAGACCGCCTTCGATCCGACGAGCCCCACGAGCTTGGCGAGCGCCGCGGGCGAGACCTTCGACTGCGCGGGGTCGTCATCCCCCACGCGCGCGACGAGCTCGTTGCAGACCCAGTTCGCAAGCGGCTGGATACCCTCGCCCACCGGCGAGTCACCTGACTGCAAGGCGGCTTCGAAGTAGTCGCCGAGCTCCGTGCGCCAGGCGAGCTGGCGGGCGTTCGCCGCGGTGATCCCGAGACCCTGCAAGCGCTCCTCGCGGGCGGCCGGCAGCTCGGGCATCGCGGCGCGGGCGGCGTCGAGCATCTCTGTCGTGATCGCGATCGGCACGAGGTCGGGCTCGGGGAAGTAGCGGTAGTCGTGCGCCTCCTCCTTGGAGCGCAGCGACGTGATCTGCTCGGTGCGCGGATCGAAGTGCAGCGTCTCCTGGACGACCTGCTCGCCCGCCTCGAGCAGCGCGGTCTGGCGCGCGATCTCGGCGTTGATCCCGCGCTCGATGAAGCGGAACGAGTTCATGTTCTTCAGCTCGGTCTTCGTCCCGAGCGTGTGCGAGCCGACCGGCCGGATCGAGATGTTGGCGTCGCAGCGCAGCGAGCCCTCCTCCATGTTCACGTCGCTCACGCCGAGGGAGCGCAGCGTCGTGCGCAGGAGCGTCAGCCACTCGCGCGCCTGCGCGGCGGAGCGCAGGTCGGGCTCGGTGACGATCTCCGCGAGCGGCGTGCCGCCGCGGTTGAAGTCCACGACCGACGAGTCCGACCCGTGGATTCGCCCGCTCGCGCCGGCGTGGATGAGCTTCGCGGCGTCGTCCTCGAGGTGGACGCGGTGGATGCGCACGTCGCCAAGCCGGCCGCCCTTGCACAGCGGCTCGTCGTACTGGCTGATCTGATAGCCCTTGGGGAGGTCCGGATAGAAGTAGTTCTTGCGGTGGAAGATCGACCGCGGCGCGAGCTCCGAGCCGACCGCGAGCCCGATCATCAGGCCGAAGTGGATCGCGCGCTCGTTGGCCAGCGGCAGCGTGCCGGGCAGGCCGAGGCAGACGGGGCAGGTCAGCGTGTTGGGCGGCTCGCCGAAGGACAGCGCGCAGCCGCAGAACATCTTCGTGTTCGTCGCGAGCTGGACGTGGATCTCCAGGCCGATGACGGGCTCGTAGTCGGTCATGCCCGCGCTCCCGTCGCGTCGAAGCCGATCGCTCGCTCGAGCGCGAACGCCGCGTCGAGGATCGCGTTCTCGCTGAAGGCCGGTCCCGCGAGCTGGAAGCCGACCGGCAGGCCGTCGCTCAAGCCGCTCGGGATCGAGATCGCCGGAGTCCCGGCGAGCGACATCGGCACCGTGCAGTAGTCGTTGAGGTACATCGCGAGCGGGTCGGAGGTCAGCGCCCCGAGCTCGAAGGCGACGGTCGGCGCGGTCGGCGTCACGACGAAGTCGAAGCGCTCGAACGCGGCGCGGAAGTCGTCGGCGATCTTCGTCCGGACCCGCTGCGCCCGGCCGTAGTAGGCGTCGTAGTAGCCGCTTGAGAGCGAGTACGTCCCGAGCATGACCCGGCGCTTGACCTCCGGGCCGAAGTGCTCGGAGCGCGTGCGCGTGTACATCTCCACGAGCCCACCGCCGTTGCTGTCCGAACGCGGTCCGTAGCGCACGCCGTCGTAGCGCGCGAGGTTCGACGACGCCTCGGCGGGGGCGAGCACGTAGTACGCGGCCAGCGCGTGCGGCGCGTGCGGGAGGCGGCAGGTCTCGATGCTCGCGCCGAGCTCCTCGGCGATCTTCAGCGTCGCCTCGAACGAGGCGAGGACGCCCGGCTCGAGGCCCGCGGCCGCGGCCGTGAGCTCCTCCGGGACGCCGAGGCGGATGCCGTCCAGCCGCTCGGCCGACGGGGTCGCGATGTCGCCGGGGAACCCGATCGAGGTCGAGTCGCGGTCGTCCTGCCCGACCATGTGCCTGAGCAGGAGCGCGGCGTCGGTGACGTCGCGCGTGAGCGGGCCGGCCTGGTCCAGCGACGAGGCGAAGGCGATCATGCCGTAGCGGCTGACGGTGCCGTAGGTCGGCTTCAGGCCGACGATCCCGCACAGCGCGGCGGGCTGGCGGATCGAGCCGCCGGTGTCGGTGCCGAGCGCCCACGGCGCGCTGCCCGCGGCCACCGCGGCGGCGCTGCCGCCGCTCGACCCGCCGGGGACGCGACCGCGGTCCCAGGGGTTCAGCACCGGTCCGAAGGCCGAGTTCTCGTTCGACGAGCCCATCGCGAACTCGTCCTGGTTGGTCTTGCCCAGCAGGGGCGCGCCGGCCGCGTGCAGCCGCGCGACGACCGATGCCGTGTACGGCGGGCGGTAGCCCTCGAGGATCCTCGAGCCGGCCTGGCTCGGCACGCCCTCGGTGCAGAACAGGTCCTTGACGGCGAGCGGCACGCCGGCCAGCGGCGCGCCCGGTGCCGGGGCCTCCGGCGCACCCTCGGCGACCCACGTGAACGCGTTGAGGTCGTCGGCCGCGGCGGCTGCGCGGTAGGCGTCGAAGAGCTCGCCCGCGGACAGCTCGCCGCGCTCGATCGCGGCGACCGCGGCGGCGGCCGTCAGCGCCGTGGGATCGGTGGCGCTCATCCGGCCTGCGGGCTCGGGACGCGGAAGCCGCCGTCGGCGACCGCCGGCGCGTTCGCGAGCGCGACCTCGTGCGGCAGCGACGGCGCGACGACGTCCGGGCGCAGCGCGTTTGAGACCTCGACGACATGGGTCGTCGGCGCGACCCCGTCGAGGTCGAGCTCGCCGATCTTCTCGATGTGGCCGAGCACGGCGGACAGCTCCTCGCTCATCTTCGCGACCTCGTCCTCGGTCAGCTCGAGGCGGGCGAGGCGGGCGACGTGCAGCACTTGTTCGCGATCGATCATGTGACGGCGATTCTAGGTGCCGCCGGGTCGCCCGCCGTGCGGAGCGCTACGAGCCCGCTGTCCGGCGACCGGGGTCGCGGGTCGGCGGGGGCTCGCGCGGCGCGCCTCGCACCGCGAGCACGCGCTCGGTCTGGCGCAGCGAGGCGGCCGCCCGGGTGCGCTCGTCGGCCAGCGCGCGGAACGCGCCGGCCATGACGCCGACGACGAGCGCGAGGCCGAGATAGGCCCCGGCGTCGATCGAGACGACGGCATTCGTGCCCGGCTCGTTGACGACGACCCGATAGACGACGAGCAGCAGCGTGATCACACCAACGGCGATCGTGATCGTCGCCATCGACGTCGCCATCGCGACCGTCCGCGACACGGTCAGGACGAGCAGCGCCAGCGCGCACAGGACGAGCGCGACGAGCGCGAACCGCGCGATCGCCATCGTCTCCCACGCCGACTCCCCGCCGAACCACTCGCTAAAGGTCACCGCCAGCAACCCGCCGGCACACGCGCCCGCGAGCAGCTCGCCGCTGCGCAGCCTGCGAAGGTCCATCGCGTCAGCCTCGCGCGCGCGCCATTCGCGCGGCCTGCAGCGTGTTGCGTAGCAAGAAGGCGATCGTCATCGGACCGACGCCGCCGGGCACCGGCGTGATCGCCCCGGCTACCTCCTTGACGGCGTCGAAGTCGACGTCGCCACACAGGCCGTCCTCGGTGCGGTTCATCCCGACGTCGATGACGATCGCGCCGGGCTTCACCCAGTCGGCCTTGACCATCTTCGCGCGGCCCACCGCGGCGATGAGGACGTCGGCACGCCGGCAGACCCCGGCGAGGTCGCGCGTGCGCGAGTGGCATATCGTCACGGTCGCGTTGGCGCCGAGCAGGAGCTGGGCCATCGGCTTGCCAAAGAGGTTCGAGCGGCCGATGACGACGGCCTCGGCGCCTTCGAGCTGCGCGCCCGCGGCGTCCAGCAGCGTCATGACACCCGCGGCGTGCACGGCCGCAGGCCCTCGACGCCCGAGCGCGAGCCGCCCGGCGCTGATCTGCGTGAGCCCGTCGACGTCCTTGTCGGGATCGATCATGCCGGTGAGCTCGACGCCGTCGAGATGCTCGGGGACGGGCAGCTGCAACAGGATCCCGTCTACGCTCGAATCCGCGTTCAGGCGCTCGATCAGCGCGACGAGTTCCTCGCGCGGGGTGTCGGCAGGCAGCGGGTGGTTCGTGCCGACCATCCCGACCTCGTGGCTCGCGCGCTGCTTGTTGGCGACGTAGACCGCCGAGCCGGGGTCGTCGCCGACGACGATCGTCGCCAGGCCGGGCCGCTCGCCGCCGAACTCCTCGACGAAGCGCTCGACCTCGCGCGCCACGTCGATCCGCACGCGCCCCGCGATCTGCTTGCCGTCGATGACCTCCGCTGCCACGCGCGCAGCCTCTCAGACCTTCGTCACGGGCGCGTACTCGGCCATGAGCTTGCGCTCGCTGCCGTCGCCGGCGAAGCGCACGACGACGATCCCGCCCGGCTCGAGCCCGGTCACGACGCCGGCGCCGAAGGCCGCGTGCATGACGTCGTCGCCCAGCCGGAAGTCGGCGGACGGCGCAGTCTCGCGCACGCTCGAGGACGCCCACGACGCGGTGCGCGGCGACGGCGCACCGCCGAAGCCCGAGCGACGCGCCGGGTTGTCGGTGAGCTCGGCGGGGATCTCGTCGAGAAACCGCGAGCGCATCCCGTACTGCGTCGCGCCGAAGACCATCCGCCGGCGGGCGCTCGTCAGGTACAGCTGGCGCATCGCCCGCGTGATGCCGACATAGCCGAGCCGCCGCTCCTCCTCCAGGCCGCCCTCGTCGAGCGCGCGGGCGTGCGGGAAGACGCCTTCCTCCATCCCCGCCATGAACACGATCGGGTACTCGAGGCCCTTGGCGTTGTGGAGCGTCATCAGCGTGACCTTGCTGTCGTCCTCGGTGCGCGTGTCGGCGTCGGCGACGAGCGCCGTCTGCTGGAGGTAGACGTCCAAGGTGTTCTGGCTCGGGCTCGGCGTTGGCGTCGAACTCGCCCGCGGCGTTGACGAGCTCCTCGAGGTTCTCCTCGCGGCCCTGCGCCTCGATCGTGCGCTCGGCCTTGAGCGCGTCGAGGTAGCCGGTGTCGTCGAGCAACGCCTGGAGCAGGTCCGCGATCGGGACGTTCTGCTCGGCGAGGTCGCGGAGCGTCGTCATCGTCTGCATGAAGATCCCGAACGCGCGCACCGCCGCCTTGCCGAGGCCCGGCACCGAGCCGGCGTCGGCGGCGGCCTCCCAGACCGTGATCCCCATCGTCGCGGCGTGGCTGACGACGTGCGCGAGGGACTTGTCGCCGATCCCGCGACGCGGGGAGCCGACGATCCGCGTGAACGAGACGACGTCCTGCGGGTTGCCGAGCACCGTGAGATAGGCGATCGCGTCCTTGATCTCCGCGCGCTCGTAGAACTTCGTCCCGCCGATGACCTGGTAGTCGATCGAACGGCGCACGAGCGTGTCCTCGATGAGCCGCGACTGCGAGTTCATCCGGTAGAAGACCGCGATCTCCGAGCGGCTCGCCCCCTCGTCGACGAGACGCTCGATCTCGCCGACGACGTAGCGCGCCTCCGCGTGCTCGTCGTCGAGCTCGCGGATCTTGATCTTCTCCCCGTCGCCGGCCTCGGTCCACAGCGATTTGGGCTTCTGCGAGCGGTTGTGCGCGATGAGGGCGTTTGCCGCGCTCAGAATCGTCTGCGTCGAGCGGTAGTTCTGCTCGAGCTTGATGACCTGTGCGTCCGGGAACGTGTCCTCGAAGTCAAGGATGTTGCTGATGTCGGCTCCGCGGAAGCCATAAATCGAGTTGTGCGTTACGAGGCCTTCCGCCACGAAGTTGTGCGTCCCTTCGACGTTGAGGTCGTAGACGGGGCCGTCGAGCTCCACGCGCTCGACGCGGGCGACCGTGTCGAAGCCGCCGCGCTCATCGAACATCACCATTCCGGCACGAACCGATCCGGCCGTGGTGAACGGCAGCGAGTTGCTCTGCGCCGTCTGGCCGTCGTTGCGTCCAAGCCGGGCGACCGAGGAGAGGGTCACGTCGAGCACAGCGCCGATGCGATCGGCCACGTCCAGCATGCGAGCTGCGTCGGCGAAACTGCTCTCGTACCTCCAACCGCGGCTGCCGGCCTTGGCGGGACGGACCGAGAGCCCAATGCTCTCAAGGGCAAGGCGGCCTTCTTCGTCGTAGCCGTACATGCTCAACCGATGCATTGGAGTCCGACCGCGTCTGTCCCCGCAGAGGCACGCGACGAGCCGCCTGCGACGACCGCTGTACGCCTGCGATGCGTGGTGCGGCCGTGCCCAACCCAGCCCTTCGTCTTCGAGGAGCGCCAAGCCACCAGCTTCGGTGTCGACAGCCGCGAACACGCTATCGATCAACGGCTGGTTGCCCACGAGGCTGTTGTCGCTCTTGGACTTGCGCGCTACGAACGGCAACGTCGGCAGGCCGTAGCGCAGCGACAGCAACGCCTCGGCGGCCCGCGCTTCCGCGTCGCTCGAATGCGTTGAGATCACCCACGCATCGTCGGCGGCCTCGCTTCGACAGCGAAGCGTGAACCCGACGACGGGCTTCACCTGGCCGCGGGTGTACGTCCTCGACGTTCCCACGCGGAAGCCCTTGCCGCGCTTGCGCATGAGGTAGGTCATGTGCAGCTGAGGACTCGCGCCGAGCTTGTAGCCCGCGAAATGGACGTGCTCGGGGGTCGAGACGATCCGTCGACCGCTGACCATCGTGATCGCGACGCCCTCGCGCCGATCGTGGCTCGCGAAGGCCGCTGTCACGCGCGCGGGTCGGAAGTCGCCACTGCCGTAGCAGGAGCGCACGAGGTCGCCCTCCCGAACGTCCTCGATCGGGCGCAGCGTGCCATCCGCCATCGACACCTCCGTGCCGGCGACGAGACACTGCGCGTCATCCCCGACCACCGCGAGGTTGCGGTGTTCGCCCGCGAGTAGCTGCAGCCAGCGATACTGGGCGGCGTTCGTGTCCTGGTACTCGTCGACGAGGACGTGGCGAAACGCGCTCGAATAGCGGTCGCGGACCTCCTGGAAGAGCGTGAGGACGTTGACGGCGTTGACGAGCAGGTCGTCGAAGTCCATCGCGTTCATCTTGTGCATCTCGCGCTCGTAGCGCTCGAAGGCGTCCGCGACCGTCTGCTCGAAGTACGAGCCGACGAGCTGTTTGTAGGCCTCGGCGTCGCGCAGCTTGTTCTTTGCGTCGGAGATCTGGTGCTGGACGGCGCCGGGCGTGTAGCGCTTCGTGTCGACGCCGTCGGCGTCGAGGCAGCGCTTGACCATCCGCCGCGAGTCGGCCTGGTCGTAGATCGTGAACTGGCGCGTGTAGCCGAGCCGCTCGCCGTCGGCGCGCAGCATCCGCGCGCAGGCGGCGTGGAACGTCATGACCCACATCGCGCGCGTCCGTCGCCCGACGAGCAGCTCGACGCGCTCGCGCATCTCCTGCGCGGCCTTGTTCGTGAACGTGATCGCGAGGATCTCCGAAGCGCGCGCCTGGCCGGTGTGCTCGAGGAACGCGATGCGGTGCGTCAGCACGCGCGTCTTCCCGGTGCCCGCGCCGGCGAGGATGAGCAGCGGCCCTTCGCCGTGCGTCACGGCCTCGCGCTGAGGCGGGTTCAGCCCCGCGAGGAGCTCGTCGACGCGGTCGCTTGCGGCGGTGTCGGACATCCACATCCAGGATAGGCCTGCCGTCGGAGGCCTCCGCGCCGCGGGTCCCCGCTTGCGAAGGCGCCGCTCGCGCTCGTATACTCGCGCTTCGTCTTACGAGGGAAGCAGGGGGATGTGTTGTTGCGCACGGCGGCGGTCGCGTGGGCGATCGCTGCGCTGGTGCTTGGGGCACCGGCGATCGCCACGGCAGGTGCGAAGAAGAGCGGTACGGGCGCGAGCGCATGCTCGGGCGCGTACGTCGTTGCGACGGACGCCGCCTACCTCGCCACCGCGAGCGGTGCCGTCCTGTGCCTCGTCAACGCCGAGCGCGCGAAGCGGGGGCTGCCCGCGATGCGCGCCTCGACCAAGCTCGCCGGCGCGGCGGCGGCGCACAGCGCCGACATGGTCGCGCACCGGACCCTCTCGCACTCGGGCTCGGACGGCAGCTCCGTGTTCCAGCGCGTGACGCGCGCGGGCTACCGCTGGCGGGCCGCCGCGGAGACGCTCACGTACGGAGCATCGCGCCGCTCGATGCCCTTCCGGCTCGTCGCGTCGTTGATGCAGAGCCGCGAGCACCGCTCGATCCTGCTCGACCGAACCTACCGCGATCTCGGCGTCGGTCTTGCGCTCGGCACGCCGGTGCGCGGGGCTGCCGCAGGGTCGTCGACGCTCACGCTCGTCCACGCCCGTAGTTAGCGCGCGCCGCCCGCCATCATGCGGGCATGGCCCTGTGCGACGACGTCCGCACGTCCTGCGCGCGGATCGCGGCGGGCGCGCGATCGGTGCGGATCGACCTCGACGCGCTCGGCGACGTCGATCCCGGCCCGCCGCCGGCGCTGGATCCCGTGCGCCACTACCTCGAAGGGCCCGAGCCGGACGTCGCGACGTACCTGCTCACGCTCGACGCGATCAACTTCGGCTCCGGCTGGTTTCCCACCCTGCGCAAGCGCTCGGGGTGCTCGGGCTACTTCACGGTGGCATGGTCGCTCGCCGACCGCTTCCGCGCGACCGGTCCGTGGTCGGGCGCGCAGCTGCGCACGCTGCGCGCCGACGAGCTCGCCGACACGCTCGGCCAGCCCCGCGACCACGAGCTCGTGGCGCTCTACGCCCAGGCGCTGCGGTCGCTCGGCGCGTTCCTCGGCGACCGCGATGCGCTCGAGCTCGCGCGCGACGCGCGCGGATCGGCCGAGCGCTTCGCGACGATGCTCGCGGCCGGCATGGCGCTCTTCGACGACCGCGGCTTCTACAAGCGCGCCCAGATCGCCGCCGCCGACCTCGCGCTCGCGGGCGTGGTCCGCTTCGGCGACCTCGATCGCCTGACGATCTTCGCCGACAACCTCGTCCCGCACGTCCTGCGCTGCGATGGCGTCCTGCGCTACGACGCCACGCTGGCGGAACACGTCGACGCGGGCAAGCTCCTGGCGCCGGGTCGCGAGGAGCGCGAGATCCGTGCGTGCGCCGTGCACGCGTGCGAGCTCATCGCGCAGCGCCTCGGCGTCGCGCCGCACGAGCTCGACAACGCGCTGTGGAGCCGCGGTCAGGCGCCGCAGTACAAGGATCGGCCGCGGCATCGCTGCCGGAGCGTCTACTACTGACGCGTCAGCCGCCGGCGGGGTTCGGCCCGCGGACCTGGCGCAGTGGGCGCACGTCCGCCTCGGGCGGGCGCTCGGTGCCCGACATCTCGGCGACGTCGTGCTCGATGTCGCCGATCCGCGCGGACAGGCCCTTGATCGCGTCGGCGATCGGGTCGGGCAGGTGGATCCAGTCGGTGTCCGGGCCCTCCGGTCGCCGGCCGTCGACGCGCACCGCGTGACCGGGGTTGCCGACGACGGTGGAGTTCGGCTCGACGTCGTTGATGACGACGGAGTTCGCGCCGATCTTCGCGCCGTGCCCGACGGTGATCGCGCCGAGGAGCTTGGCCCCGGCGCCGACGGTGACGTTGTCCTCGAGCGTCGGGTGGCGCTTGCCCGTGGCGAAGCCGGTGCCGCCGAGCGTCACGCCCTGGTAGAGCGTGACGTCGTCGCCGATCTCGGCGGTCTCGCCGATGACGACGCCGGCGCCGTGGTCGATGAAGAAGCCCTGCCCGATGCTCGCGGCCGGGTGGATCTCGATCCCCGTCAGCATGCGCGACGCCATCGAGAGCGTGCGCGGGAGTACCGGGATGCCCATCCCGTGCAGCTCGTGCGCCACGCGATGCACGAGCAGCGCCTGGACGCCCGGCCACGAGGACAGGATCTCGGCGCTCGGCGCCCCGCGCGCCGCGGGGTCGCGGGCGTGGGCTGCGGCGACGTCGCGGCGCACCTCGCCGATCACGCGCGACAGCGTGGAAAGCCCGAGCATCCCTTGAGACTACCGGGGCCGACTCCCTGCTAGATGGACCTTATCTCAGGGTGAGAACGCGCGGATCTACGGCGCGAAGAACGGTGTCGAGACGTAGCGCTCGCCGGAGTCCGGCAGCACGACCGCGATCCGCTTGCCCCGGAACTCTGGCCGGCGACCGACCTGGATCGCGCCCCACAGCGCCGCGCCGCACGAGATGCCGACGAGCGCGCCCTCGAGGCGGGCGGCGGCGCGCGCCGTGTCGAGCGCGTCCTCGTCGTCGACGGGGATGACCTCGTCGATGATCTCGCGGTTGAGCACGGGCGGGATGAAGCCGGCGCCGATGCCCTGGATCTTGTGCGGACCCGGTGCGCGGCCCGACAGGACCGCCGACGTCGCGGGCTCGACGGCGACGACGTGCAGCTTGGGGTTGTGGGCCTTCAGGACCTCCCCCGCCCCCGTGATCGTGCCCCCAGTCCCGACCCCGCAGACGAGGACGTCGATGTCGCCGTCGAGGGCGTCCCACAGCTCGGGTCCGGTCGTGCGGCGATGCGCCTCGGGGTTCGCGGGGTTCGAGAACTGGTCCGGCAGGAAGACGTCGTCGCGCTTGGCCATGTCGCGCGCGGCCTGCACCGCCTCGTTCATTCCGCCCATCGACTCGATGACCTCGACGCGCGCGCCGTACAGGCGCAGCAGCGACTCACGCTCGCGGCTCATGCCCTGTGGCAGCGTCAGCACGAGGTCGTAGCCCTTCGCCGCGCAGACGAAGGCCAGGGCGATGCCGGTGTTGCCGGACGTCGCCTCGACGATGGTCGTGCGGCCCGGCTCGATGAGCCCGTCCGCCTCGGCGGCTTCGATCATCGCCACGCCGATGCGGTCCTTCACGCTGCCGCCGGGGTTGAAGGACTCGAGCTTGCCGAAGAGCCGGACTCCTTCGGGAGCCAGCCGCGTGAGCTCGATCATCGGCGTGCGGCCCACGTGCTCGGCGATGTTGATCGGGATTCTCGACATTCGCGGTGACACCGTATCCCCCCGCGGGATGTGATGGGTCGTGCCGCAGCGGGTAGGGGTGCGAGATGGCTCTGTCCGAAGCCGCGATCGGGCTGAACGCCTCCTATCCGGCACAACCCCCGCAGGTCGCCGTGATCCGGCGCACCGTCAGCGCCATCGCCAAGCGCGGCGGAGCCGACGTCGCGACGCTCATCCGCCTCGAGCTCGCCGTCAGCGAAGCGGCGACGAACGTCGTGCTACACGCCTACCGTGCGCCCGCCGTCGCGGGGAGCATCCACGTCACGGCCGGGGTCGAGCGCGGCACGCTCGACGTCACCGTCCGCGACGACGGCTGCGGCATGGCGCCGCGCACGGACAGCCCCGGGATGGGCCTGGGGCTGAGCCTGATGGCCAGCGAGTCGGACCGCTGCGAGGTCCGCAGCGTCGACGGCGGTGGCACCGAGGTGCAGCTCAGCTTCGCGCTGCCGGCCCGCACGCCGCCCCCGCGGACCCGGCACGCCGGCTCGCGACATGGCGCGGGCGCAGCGCCCGGCGCGAGCCAGCACGCCAGGGTCTAGCTCGCCTGGCGAAGCGGCCGGCAGCGCAGCGTGCCGCTGTCGAGGTGGCGGCCGGCCCGCGAGACGAACGCGTAGCGAGCCTCGCCGCGTCGCAGGTGCAGCCGCAGCGCGCCGAAGTGCTCGCCGTCGCCGAAGGCCAGCCGCGGGTCGTGGCGGCGCAGCCTGTGGCGCCCGTGGCCGCCGGCGCCCGACACGAACGACGTGATGCCGTCGATCGGGCGAAGTCGCTGCATGCTGTGCTCGTGGCCCGCGACGACGATCGTCGCCTTGCCGCGCAGCGCGTCCCAGATCGGCGCCATGTCGCGGGCGTCGCCGTGGTGGCCGCCAGCGTTGAACCGCGGCCGGTGCCAGAACGCGATCCGGCAGGTGCCCTGTTTGTCCAAGCGCGATCGCAGCCAGCGCTCCTGCGGCGACCCGCGGTCGTGCGCGGTCTCGGAGTTGAGGCTCAGGATCGTCCAGCCGGCGGCGCGGAAGGCGTACCAGGACGAGGTCCGCGGGCGGTGCAGCGCGCGCGCCCAGTAGGGGTCGTAGCCGCGCTCGTGGCGCGGCCACTCGTGGTTGCCCGGCGTCGGCGCGGTGACCGCGGCGAGCGGCCCGTACGTCGTCGCGTACTTCTCGCGGAAGTCGCGGGCGGTGCCGCGCTCGTAGACGTCGCCGAGGTACAGCAGCCGGTCGATGTCCCCTGCGCGCATGCGCGCGACGACCGCCCGCGCGGCGCTGCCGCCGTCGGCGCCGTCGCCCACCGCCCAGATCGTCGCCCGCTCGCCGGGGACCGAGCGCGCGAGCGGAAAGCCGCCGTCGCCGGGTGGCCCCGGCGCGAGCTGGCGCACCATCGCGACGGTGGCACCGCCGACGACGACGAGCGCAACGGCGTAGGCGATGACGGTGCGCGTCATGCGCCGAGGTCCACGTCCTCCCACGGCACGTCCTGAAACAGCCACTCGAGCGCCCGGCGGCGCTCGAGGACGACGCCCGGAGCGATCTCCGGATCCCACATCTGGCCGTGGTACTGCGCGTTGCGCGCGTGCCAGTGCAGGAGGTAGTAGAAGTCGAGCATCGCCGCGATCTCGGCGAGCGGGCGCAGCTGCACGTCGGTCCTGCCCTTCGCGGGATCGAGGTCCGGGGCGAGGCGCTCGTAGAACGGGCCGCGGTCGCAGAGCTCGTCGGCCGGCAGGTCGTCGACGAGCTGGACGCTCCACATGAGCGCCCACAGCGCCTCCTCGCGCCAGGAGATGTCGACGGAGGTCTGGTGGAGGTCCTCCGCGCTCATCGTGAGGTCGCGCTCGAGGTGGCGCAGGAGGCGCAGCTCGCGCGCCCCGAGCCAGCCCACGAGGTCGTTGTCCTCGAGCGCTGCGCGGATGCGCTTGGGGGGCGCGCCCTGCTGCAGAGCGAGCGCCGCGGCGATGGCGTGGCAGCGAGCGGCCACGCTGCCCGCGTCGCGGACCCAGTCGAAGTCCGCGTCGGAGTGCAGCGGCAGCACGCCGGGATCGGACAGCTTCCAGCCCGCGAGCTTGCGGACGGAGCGCTCCCGGATCGCGACGTAGTCCATCGGCCGGACCGTACTTCCTCCGCTGCGCCGTCGTCAGGCGGCGGCGATCGAGGCTGCCGGCCAGCGGTGCACGAGCCCGTCCAGGCGCGCCGCCATCGCGTCGGCCTCGGCCTCCTGGCCGAGCAGGCGCAGCAGGTCGACGTTCCACGGCGCGTCCATGAGCCGCTGGAGGCACCACACGTGACCGCTGCCGCTGGCGAGCGAGTTGCGCATCGCCTCGGAGATGTCGCCTGCCCACGACGGATCGCGAAGCGGTCCCATCGCCACCGCGCAGAGGACGTCGCTGCGTGTCACGGCAGTCATGCGATCGGTGGGCGGGGCCGGGTCGTGGAGGAGATGCGTCCCGGCCATGACGACGGCGTGCAAGGGGCCGGGGTGCGTCCGTCCCACGATCGCGATTCAGCGCGCAAGGTGGCCCGGCGCGCACGCGAACGTCGCCATCACGAGGCCGCGCGTCGCGAGCCACTCGGCCCAGTCCGACCAGAACGTGTGCGCGTGGCGACGGCCGGAGATGTCCGGCGTCTGCTCGTAGGGCAGCCCGAGGTAGGTTGCGACCGCGCCCCGCATGCAGTCACACGGCGTGCGCTGGTTGACGTAGCCGCGCTCGCGGGCGTAGATGAGCGTCACAAGGCGACGCGTGCCACGCACCCGCGCGGCCGGACGGTCGTGGGCTTGCGTGCTGGCATCAGGCGGGTCCCTTTCTCGGGTCTTGACGACAAGCGGCGCGAAACGATGCCAGCCGTCCCGGCGGGTCCAGGGCGAACGGGTTCCAAAGGGCGCTGCGGCGCTCGTACGCCTTCCCCGCCGATCGCGGTGCTATTCGCAGCCGGTGCCGTCGCCGTCCCGGTCGAGATCGAAGTGATCGCTGCCGACGACGCGGACGGCGCCGGTGTAGTCGGGACCGTTGCCGCTGCCGCCTTCGCAGTCGTAGTCCGCGGAGTCGGGATTCAGGCACGCCCCCTCGTAGCTCGCATCGCAGTTCGAAGGCTGCGACTGAGTCTCCGCCCGCGCTGCTCGCGCGTTCGCGGCGACGCGCCGCCGCAGCGCTGTCGCGTCGCGACGACGCGTCGCGCGCGCAACCGAGCGCGCCCTCGCCGCCGCGTAGCTCGCTCGAGCCGCGCGGGTGAGCTCGGTCGTCGGGAAGCGATCGGCCTGCCGGAGCCGCGCACGCGCGCCGCGGAGATCGCCGGTGCCGACCGACCGCAGGGCACGGCGTGCGATCCGGTTGGCGATCCGGCGCCTGATCGCCGCGCTCGCTGCGGGGCTGACCCCGTCAGCGAGCGAGACCGCCGCGACGTAGCGTCCGTCATCGGCAGCCGAGCGGGCGTCGGCCAGGGCCAGGTCGCGCTCTGGCGCGTGCGCAGAACGCGGCGCGGCGGCGGCGTTCGTGACCGTCGCGACCTGCGACGCAGGCTCCGTCTCGTTGTCGCCGAAGATCGCACTCAGGATCACGAGCCCCACGAATCCGCCCAGCACCCAGTGCCACCAAGGGCGCTTTCGTTGTACGTCGCCCATGGTGTCTCCTCGATCCGCGCGCCCGTCCGAACAGCTTCGTCTCCCGCCGCGGCTCGCGCGAGCGAACGGTGTCGCTGTCGACGAATGGCGCGACGTTGAAGAAGCTCTCGGCGCACAGGAAGTCGACGTGTCGAACGTGCAGCGCCATACGCCCCTCGAAGGCGGCACGCAGACGTGCGGACCGGCGCGGGCACGGAGGATCCGTGGGCCAGTCGCTACGGGATTGTCGCGTCGGGCGGAAGGATCAACGACAGCTCCGACTTGCTTTCCTCGACCATGACGCCGAACACGGCCATGAAGTCGCTGCGACCCCACAGCGCGTCACCGCCTTCGATGAATGCCGGCCTCATCGGGACGACGATGTCTTCGAGCCCTCCCACCCACGCGGGGATCGGATCTCGTGGCCGGTAGGTATCGACCTGGCCGCCCACGCCATAAATCTCGAACAGGTCGAGGTCCTCGGCGCGCAACCCCATCAGCGCCGCGTAGCCGAGCGGCAGCACCGAGATGTCGGCTCCCGTGTCGACCAAGCCGAGCACCGGCCCACGAGCGCCGGACGGACCCTCGAACTCAAGCCAGAGATAGGGCCGGCGAGGGCGCCGGGGAACTCCTCAAGGTATGGGAGCGTGACGATCTGGCGGCCGAAGCCGGGGCCACCGTCGGTCATCGCGGGTTCCCTAGAGGACGTTGACGCCGGTGCCATGCCGGCGTACGGGAATCAGCACGTCATCCGCTTGGATCTCGGGCTGCTTGCGCAACGTGACGGCGTCCAAGGCCGACGCGATCACATAGCCGTCACGCAGCGCGACCCATTGCCCCGCGTAGGAAGAAAGGTCTTCCTTGGGCACTAGCTGCTGCTGACGTTCTGCGACTGTCATGGCGTGGCGCTCCCTGGGTTGGCGACCAGCGTCGTGCTGATGATCGGCCGCGATGGCCGGGAACACAATGGGTATTCCGGACATCTAGACCGATTCCTTCGCTCGTCCCAGCGTAGCTGGGCGATGGCGTGACCAGGACGCACGGCGCCAAGTTGGCGTTGCTGGCTACGCTGGCGCACATGAGCACGCATGACGCTGAGCGGGCCGTTCTTGTCGAACGCTACGAGGAACTCATCGACCAAGAGGATGGCCGGATAGCTTCCGAGCGGCTGGCTGACCTCGACTGTGGCCGTGAAACGGCGGTGTCGGCCGATGAGGTGGTTCAGGCGCTCGACAGGTGAGCGATCCACCCGTCGAGTCCGTCAGGCCGGAGCGAGTATGTAGTGCTCGATCGGCGGATAGGTCGCCGGCACAGGCTCGCCGCGATCCTCCGCTTCGCAGTCCAGCACGAAGCGCACGCCGTACTCGGCGAGCTGGTGCGCGTCCTCGTAGGAGTCTCCGAACACGCGCCAGCCGGGCAGGCCGGGACTGTCTGCTGACCAGCCCTGATCAGGATGCTCCCGGTGGAGGACACGGATCGACTCCATCACGGCGGAGAACTCGGCCATTCGTCAAGTCTCCCCCGAGGAGCGGCGGCTATACCGTCGCTGCGGCGAGGTAGGCGTCCAGCAGCTTGGCTGCCTGCGCCTCGTTGCCGGGCATGAGGTGGCCGTAGCGGTCAAGCGTGATCGAGATGTTCGCGTGACCCATGTAGGTCGAGAGAGCGTTGGCGTTGACGCCGGCCGCGATCATCAGCGAGGCGTACGTATGGCGTGCATCGTGCAAGGTGATGCGTTCCAGCAGCATCGCCGGGTCGACCTTCTCCCCGCGCTTCTCGGCGTCGGCACGCGCGCGATCATTTGCCGCCTGCCATGCGTCGCCAGCGCGCTTCGTGACGTGCCGGATCGCCGCGACGCCCGTCCCCGTGATCCGACGACGTGGCGGTAATGCGCGGCGATGCCAGCCGGTGCGCGGCGAGCCGGGCCTTGAGACGACGCGATCGGCACCTTTCGGTTGCAACTGCGCTCTTGGGCACGTCGTGGCCCTCCTGAATGTTCCGAGCCTGGACGTGATTGCCGCATTGACGTCGATGTCCTCCCACATCAACGCGAGCAGCTCGCCGCGCCGCAGGCCGGCGTGGCGCCGTTCCAGAGCGCGCGGTCGTGCGCGGTAGGAGCGCATCGATGAGCTTCGCGGCCTGCTGCGGCGTCACGATCTTGTCGCGCCCGCCGCGTGGGGGAGCTTGAGGCCGGTCGTCGGATTGACTTCGGCTCGTCGAGCGAGATCGCGCGGCGGTACGTCGCTCGGAGTGGTGGCAGGGTGCATCGGACCGTCGATGCGGACAGCTGCGACCTGGACCGGCGCAGAAGAGCGCCTCGACTCCGGCCGCGCCGGTCCTCCTCGTCCCGGTCCGCCTGGCGCCGAGAGGCGCCGCCCAGGAGGAGTTCGAGCTGACGGTGACCGGCGAGCTTGAGGTCAACCCGACCTTCCTGCAGATGCTGAAGGCGGAGTTCGAGATCTCCTGCGATCCCTCCGAGCTGCTCGGCTCCGCGGGGATCGAGGGGGTCATCGACACCCCCGAGGAGCTCGAGGTCAGCCTACGCGTGGCTGCGCGAGAAGTGCTGCGGCGATACCCGGGTTCGATGATCTCCGAGCGCTTCGTGGTCGGCAACTTCTCCTACGCGCAAGCTACCGATGGTCCGCGACCTCGAGGGTGCGCTCGAGGCGATCGCCGAGCACGACATGATCGCCGCCCTCGCGGGCGATCCCGTGGCACAGGAGGCGATCGCGCGGCCAGGCGCGCGGCGATCGAGATCCCGAGCCCCGACTTCACCCCGCCCGAAGACGAGTTCCTCGTCCTCGACGCCGACTCGAGCCAGAACTACGCGATCAACGCCGTCCTCGCCGGACGCAGCCTGATCATCAAGGGACCTCCGGGGACCGGCAAGAGCCAGACGATCTCCAACCTGATCTCCACCCTGGTCGCGCGCGGCAAGCGGGTCCTCTTCGTCGCCGAGAAGCGGGCGGCGATCGACGCGGTCCTCCGTCGCCTGGCACGAGGTCGGCCTGGGCGACCTCGTCCTAGATCTCCACGGCGGCGTCTCCTCGCGGCGCAAGACCGCCGCAGGCGCTGGCTCGAGGGCGTTGCGCCACGAACGCAGCAACTGCGCAAAGCCAAGCGTCGAGCAGGTACCACCGCCGGCTCGAGGAGCGCCGCGAGGCAGCTCGACGCGAGCACGTCGAGGCGCTGCATCGCCGCGCACGACCCGTGGGGGGTGAGCTTCTTTGAGGCCCAGTCGCGGCTGCTCGGCCTGCCGCGCGCCGGCCTCAACTCGAGGTCCGCTTCCGCGGCGCCGGCTCGACGGCGCTGGGGGAGGAGGCGATGGAGGCGCGCTCGCCGAGGACCTGCAGGAGTACGTCGGATCTGGGCGGCCTGCAGCTTGGGCGACTCCGGGTTCGCCGTGGGCCGAGCGCGACGGTGGTCTCGCGCCGAGGAAGCGCAGGTCGCTCGATGCGCGAGGGTCGAACGCACTCCGCGCGCAGACGCTGCGACGCCGGTTCCTCGACCGAGCTGGCGCGGCCGCCGCCGCGACCGGCCTCGACCGAGCCGGCAACGATCGCCGGCTGGCAGGAGCGTCTAGAGCTCTTTGGCGTGAGACGTCGAGGCTCGCTGGAGACGTGTCGAGCCGAGCGTGTTTGGAGCTCGACCTCGACGCAGCTCCTGCGTCGACGCCGAACCGCTCGCCGCGGGTCGGCCGGCGACGCGGGTCTCGGCGCGACCTTGATCTCAGGCGAGTACCGCGCGGCCAAGAAGACGCTGCGCGAGGCGATCTGCGCGAGGGCGCACAAGCTCTCGGCGCAAGGAGATGCTACGACGGCGCGCGAGCAAGGCGCGCGAGCTGATCGCCAGCGGCTGGGCCTCGCATCGGCGCGACCGCTGCGCCCACCGGCGTGCCCGGCGCACCTTGCCGAGCTGACGACCGCATACGAGGCGCTGCTGCGAGCGAACTGGCGCGCGCTGCGCCGCTCGACCTGGGTCCGCTCGAGCCGGTGCGGCCGACGGAGACGTCGCGCACCGGCTCGACGCGCTCCTCGCCGACGTGCCAACGCTCGGCAAGCTGCCCGAGCTCCACCGTCTGCGGACGGGGCCTTGACGCAGGCCGGGATGCGCGATCTCCTCGCCGACCTGCGAAGCGCAAGCCCGTCGAGCCGTGAAGAGGCCGGCGCAGACGCTTCGAGTGCGCTTGGTTGCGCTCGCTGCTTCGAGCACATCCAGCTCACGCGAGACGGTCGCTCGGTGCCTTCGACGGCGAACAGCATCGCGCGACGGTCGTCGAAGAGTTCAAGGACGGCCGACCGCGAGCACATCGAGACGACCCCGCAGCGGGTGCGCCGCCTGCTGCGCCGAGCAGCGCGTAGCGCGCCCAAGACGCGGAACCCGAACAAGGCGCGCGCTGATTAGCGTCCGAGGCCGCGAAGAAGCGTCGGCACTTGCCGATCCGCCAGCTGTTCTCGGCGCGCCCGAGATGATGACGCGCTGAAGCCGTGCTGGGTGATGAGCCCGCTGGTCGTCTCCAGGTCCTGCCGTCGGACCAGCCGTACTTCGACGTGGTCGTCTTCGACGAGGCCAGCAGGTCCGTCCGGCCGAGGCCATCCCGGCGATCCTGCGCGGGCGCCAGCTCGTGGTCGCCGGCGACGAGCGCCAGCTGCCGCCGACCGACTTCTTCACCGGCGCAACCTCGAGACCGGAGACGAAGAGGTCGACGACGCTGCGTCTGCCGACGCGAGCTTACGAGTCGCATCCTCGACGCGCTGGCTGCCTTCGTCGACTTCCGGATGCTCAGTGGCACTACCGCAGCCGCGACGAGCGACTGATCGCGTTCTCGAACGTCCACCTCTACGACCGCGGCCTGACGACCTTCCCCGGCGTCGCCGGCCCCGACTGCATCCAGCCACGTCCACGTTCCGTTCGACGCCGGGCCAGCCGGCTCGGAGACGAGCAGCACGGCCGAGGTCGAACGGGTCGTCGAGCTGATCCTCGAGCACGCCGAGACGTCGGCCCGACGAGACGCTCGGCGTGATCGCGATGGGCATCAAGCACGCCGACCGCATCGACGAGGCGCTGCGCGCCGCGCTGCGCGAACGCGAGCGACCTCGAGGAGTTCTTCGACGAGAGTCGGCACGAGCCGTTCTTCGTCAAGAACCTCGAGCGCGTCCAGGGCGACGAGCGCGACGCGATCATCCTCTCGGTCGGCTACGGCAAGAACGCCGACGGCCGGCTGCTCTACCGCTTCGGCCCGCTGAACCAGGAAGGCGGCGAGCGCCGCCTCAACGTCGCCGTGACCCGCGCCAAGCAGCGGATGACGCTGCGTCTCTTCGTTCACGCACCACGACATGGACCCGGACGCGCTCCTCGGCACGCGGCGTCGAGCTGCTGCGGCCTACCTCGCAGTACGCCGCGAGCAACGGCGCGAAGCTCGGCGACGCGCAGCAGCCGAGATCCCGGCGCTCAACCCGTTCGAGGTCGACGTTCGCGACACGCTCGACGCGGGCCGGCATCCCGCTCATGGCGCAGTACGGCTGCCTCCGGATACCGGATCGACTTCGCCGCCAAGCATCCGACGCAGCCCGGCCGGATGGTGCTGGCGATCGAGTGCGACGGGGCCAGCTACCACTCGTCCGAGACAGCGCGCGACCGCGATCGGCTGCGCCAGGAACAGCTCGAACGCCTCGGCTGGACGTTCCACCGCATCTGGTCGCAGGACTGGTTCCGCGACAAGCAACGCGAGACGGATAGGGCGGTCGCCGCCTACACCATGGCCGTAGCAGCCGCCGACGGCGACCACGAGCAGGCCTCCACGCCGACTGGAGCGGTTCAGGACACGCTCGCGACCAGCTGCGACCGAGACGCCGCAGCGCGGCCCGCGCCCGCCGGTGCGGCGATACCAGACGATCACGGACTACAGCCAGGCTGAGCTACGAGGCCTCGTGCGCTGGATCGAGTCGGACACGCTCCTACGCACACAAGAGCAACTCCTGACAGCGATGGTCGACGAGCTCGGCTTCAGCAGACGCGGCAAGCGTATCGTCGACGCAATCACTCGGGCCATCGTCGGCGCGCGAGGCTCCGGGGCCAGCCGAATCTAGAGCGCCCCGAGAGGGTCGACCGGCCCCCATGGGCCAGTCATGGGCCAGTCGTTGCACCATACGAGCGGTTCCGAGCGGTTCTCCAGCGGTCGAAACCCCCGGAAACACTGGGCGCAGCCCGTAGCCGCAGACCCCCGCTCAGATGTAGTACATCGCGACGCCCGCGTCGCGGGCCTCGCGCTCGACGACGTCGGCGATCGTCGACGCTTCGAGGACCGCGCGGGCCGCGGCCGAGGCTTCGCCGAAGATGCCGGCGGCGTCGCGGCCGAGGGGGCCGTCGAGCAGCTCGACGACCTCGAGGACGGTGATCTCGCTGGCGGGGCGGGCGAAGGTGTAGCCGCCCTTGACGCCGCGCTGGGACTTCAGGACGCCGGCTCGCCGTAGCGTGGCGAAGAGCTGCTCGAGGAACTGCACGGGGATGTTGCGCCGGCGCGCCAGCTCGCCGATCGGCACGGGCCCGTCACCGGAGCGGCCGAGCTCGGCGAGCGCTTGCAGCGCGTACGGCGACTTCGTGGTGATCGAGATCATCGCTCTATCGTCACTGTATGCGACCTGCCGGAGTGATCAGCCGCTACGCGCCGCCGGTCGCGGTCATGGCGCTCATCTTCTGGCTGTCCGCGACCCCGGACCTCAGCTCGGGACTCGGCAGCCTCGACCTCGTCCTGCGCAAGGCAGCGCACATCACGATCTTCGCCCTGCTCTGGCTGACGTTCGCGCGTGCGACCGAGTGGCGCCGCCCCATCGCCGCCACCGTCGCCGCACTGGCGTACGCGGCCAGCGACGAGTTCCACCAGACGTTCGTGCAAGGCCGCCACGGTGCGGCGTCCGACGTGGCGATCGACGCGATCGGCATGGGCGTCGCAGCGCTCGCTTGGACGGTTGCGGCGCGGCGACGCGGCGGGCGGCCGGGGCCGCCGTGGCCGTTGCGGCCTGCTGCCGGCACTCCCGCCGGCAGCGAGGCGTAGCGGGCTACAGCCAGCCGCGCTCGGTGGCGATCAGCACGGCCTGCGCCCGGTCGACGGCGCCCAGCTTGCCGTAGATGTTGTGCAGATGCGTGCGAACGGTCGAGGTCGACAGCTGAAGCTCCGCAGCGATCTGCTTGTAGACCTTGCCCTCGGCGAGGCGCTTGAGCACCTCGACCTCGCGCCCCGACAGCGGGCACGGATCGATCTGGCGGGGGCGTCCGGACGTCGGGTAGGGCAGGTCGTACATGACCGAGCGCAGCTCGACCGGGCCGAGCCCAACGGCGCGCGCGGTGCGCAGCAGCGAGTTCGGCGAGACCTGGTCGCCGTGCGCGTAGTGGGCGAGCATGTCGGCGAGGCGCACGAACGCTGCCTCACCCTGCGCGTCCTCGGAGTGATGGCGCTCGATCGCAGACGCGACGGGACCCGGCAGGCCCCACCGGCGGGCGAGGACGCCGCCGACGAGCGCGTGGTCGACGCCGAGCTCACGGCGCTCGCGATGGACGCGCTCCTCGGGAGTGCGCGCATCGCCGTGGACCTGCTCGGGGTAGCCGGGGTAGGCGTGCGTCAGGACGAGCTTGCCGATGTCGTGCAGCAGCGCCGTGACCATGAGCCGGTCGCGGTGCTCGTAGCCGGCCTCCTGGGCGAGGCGGTCGGCAGCGCGCTGGGTGGCGACGCCGTGCAGGCGGAAGCGCTCGGGCGCGGCGTCCCACACGGACGAGCGCTCGAAGAAGTCGAAGGTGCGTGCGCGGCTGGCGAGGGCCTGGACCGACTCGGGCGAGAGGATCTCGACGGCCTTGACGACCGACTCGACGCGGCCGCGGCGCGGGCCGTCGAGCTGGTTGGCGAGGCGCATGACGCTGATGACGAGCGCGATGTCGGACTCGACCGTGGCGACGATGTCGGCGGGCGACACGCGCTCTGCGCTGACGAGGCGCAGCAGGCGATTGCGGGACTCCGCGAGTGCCGGGAACGCCTCGAGCGCCTCGAACGCGGCAGTGAGCCGACGGCCGTGGCCCTCGTTGTGATGCCGTTGGACGGCGGCGCTGCTGGTTCCGGGACGTACGGGTGCTGGAGAGATCATGGTTAGACGGTCCCTGCCTTCGGGTCGGGATCGGTGGGGCACCCCTGTCATCGGCAGCTATGGACGTTTGGTTGAGGGCACTCGCCAGATTCGTGTGCGGCCGCCCCGCCGGCCCGCGGGCTCAAGAACGCGAAGGCGCGGGCCGTTTGGCGCGCACGCGTTCCGAATTGCGGGTCGGTTCGCGCCACTGGCCGGATGATCCGTAGCCGTTCGCAGGATTTCTGCTAGGCGCACCAGGTGGCGCTGAAGTCCTCACCCGAGCGGGCGGGCGTCGGCGAGGCGCTGCGCCCCCGGTCAGCCCGCCAGCGCGGCGTCGATGCGCCGCAGCGACTCGTCGCGGCCGAGCACGACCAGCGTCTCGAAGATCCCCGGCGAGATCGCGCGCCCGGCAAGCGCCACGCGGATCGGCTGGAACACCTGCTTGGGCTTGGCCGCGCGCGCCGCGACGACGGATTCGAGCGCGGCCTGCACCGCGTTCTGCGTGAAGGGCTCGACCGGCTCGAGCGCGGCGCGAACGTCGGCGAGCACCGAGCGGCCGCCCTCGTCGAGCCACTTCTCGCGCGCCGCGGGGTCGTCAGCCGGACCGTCGAAGACGAAGCCCGCCAGCGGCCAGAAGTCGGCGAGCGTCTGCATCTTCTCGCGCGAGATCTCGACGGCCGCGCGCAGGCCGGTGCGCCCGGTGAACTGCTCCAGCCTGGCCGTGAGGTCATCCACCGAGAGCTCGCGGATGTAGCGGCCGTTGAGCCAGCGCAGCTTCTGGTGATCGAAGCGCGCCGGGTTCTTCGAGACCCGCTCGATGCCGAACTGCTCGACGAGCTGCGCGGTCGAGAGGATCGTCTGGTCGTCCTCGGCACCCCAGCCCAGCAGCGCCATGTAGTTGCGCAGGGCCTCTGGCAGGTAGCCGGCGTCGCGCAGCTCCTGGACGGAGGCGGCGCCGTGGCGCTTGGAGAGCTTCTTGCCGTCCATGCCGTGCAGGAGCGGGAGGTGGGCATAGAGCGGCGGCTGCGCCCCGAGCGCCTCGAGGACGAGCAGCTGCTTGGGCGTGTTGGAGAGGTGGTCCTCGCCGCGCACGACGTGCGTAACGCCGGCGTCGAGGTCGTCGACCGCGACGGCGAAGTTGTAGAGGACGCTCGAGTCGGCGCGGGCGATGACGGGGTCGTCGAGGTGGACGTGGGCGAACGTCGTGTCGCCGCGGATGAGGTCGTGGACGACCGTCGCGCCCTCGTCGGGGACGCGCAGCCTCACGGCGCCCTCGGCCTCCGGCTCGCCTCGGAAGCCGCGCTCCGCGCCATGCTCGGCCTTGTACGCGTCGACCTCGGCCTTGGCTGCGGTCGAGCGGTACGCGTGGCCCTCGTCGAGGAGCTTGGCGAGCACCTCCTGGTGGCGCTCGGTGCGCGAGAGCTGGCTGATCGGACCCTCGTCGTAGTCGAGCTCCAGCCAGCGCAGCGCATCGAGGATCTGCTCGACGTTCTCGGGAGTCGAGCGCTCGCGGTCGGTATCTTCGATCCGCAGGACGAGCGTCCCGCCGTCGTGCCGCGCGAGCAGCCAGTTGTACAGCGCCGTGCGCGCGCCGCCGACGTGCAGCGCGCCGGTCGGGGATGGAGCGAAGCGAACCCTCATGCGCCCTGACACTACGAGATGGCCGGTTCCCGAGGCCGGCGGCGCCGGATGCTGATCGGCGCCGCGGTCTCGACCGCCGGCGGTCCGGCGAAGGCCGTCGCGCGCGGCGTCGAGCGCGGCGCCCACGCGATCCAGTTCTTCAACCAGAACCCGCGCGGTTGGAAGCCGCGGGAGTACGCCGACAGCGAGGCCGCGGAGTTTCGCGCGGCGATGGCGGCGTCGGACGTCGACGCGCTGCTCATCCACGCCGTCTACCTCCTCAACTGCGCCTCCGAGGACCCGGAGATCCGCGCGAAGTCGCTCGCGTCGCTGACGAGCTCGCTGCGGGCCGGGGCGGCGCTCGGTGCGCACGCCGTCGTGCTGCATCCCGGCTCGGCGCTCGCGGGAGCGGTGGCGCCGGCGATCGCGCGTGCCGCCGCGGTCATCGCCGAGGCGCTCGCCGAATCCGAGGGCTGCGCGCTGCACCTGGAGAACGTGGCGGGGACGGGCGGCACGCTCGGCCGCTCGTTCGCCGAGCTCGCCGCCCTCATCGAGCTCGCCGGCGGCGACCAGCGGCTCGGCGTGTGCCTGGACTCCTGCCACCTGCTCGCCTCCGGGTACGACATTCGCACCGTGGAGTCGCTCGACGCGGTGCTCGACGAGTACGCGTCCTGCATCGGCCTCGAACGGCTCGGCTCGCTGCACCTCAACGACTCGCAGAACCCGCTCGGCTCCAACCGCGACCGCCACGCGAACGTCGGCGAGGGCGAGATCGGGCCGGAGGGGTGCTCCGTGTTCCTCTCCGATCCGCGCTTCGACGGCCTGCCGTGCGTCCTGGAGACGCCCGGCCCGAAGCACAGCGGGCCGACTCGCGACGAGATCGCGCTCGCTCGCGACCTGCGCCGGCGGGGTCTGGCCGCGCGCCTCGCGCGCAGCTGACCGTAGCCGTGTGCCGGCCGCGACGAGCGTTGCGCGCTAGCCAACCACGCGCTCCGGGTACGCGGGACGCATGGAGAACATTCGAGAGACCTACGACCTTCCCCGCCGTCCCGGCGTCGCGTTCTGGCAGTGGCTCGTGATGCTGGCCGTGCCCGTCATCGCGCTCGGGCTGTGGCTCGCCCTGCCCGACTCGCCGTTCACGGTCGCGTTGCTCGCGATCGCCGTGCTCGCCGCCGTCTTCGTGGGCGTCGGCGCGGTGCTCAACAGCCGCCAAGCGTCCGAGCGGCCCGGCGAGCACCCGATCACGCCGCCGAGCGTCGAGCGCTCCTAGCTGCCGGCGTTACCACGCCGAGCGCGACACGGTCGTCGCCCGAACGTCCCTGATACCGGATACGATGTCGCCGTGTCCGAACTCGGGGACATCGTTCGAGCGACCCGGCTGCGTCGGGGCGTCTCGCAGCGGTCGCTCGCACGCCGCGCGGGAACGACCCAAGCGGCGATCAGCCGCATCGAGTCCGGTCGCGAGTCGCCGAGCTGGGAGCGCTTCCAGACGCTGCTGCTCGTACTTGGCGAGCGCCCGCTGCTCGGCACTCGGCCGCTGGACCACGATGTGGACCTGGGCGAGCTCGCGTACGGCCGCCGCCTGACCTACGAGCAGCGGCTCGCGGAGTCGGCGTCATGGAACCTCGTCGCGACGAAGCTCGAGATAGCAGGCGCGCGCGCCCGCCGTACGCGGCCTTCATGAGCCCCGACCGCGTGCCGACGGCGGCGTTCGATCTGAGCGCCCTGCTCGCGACGCTTCATCGCCACGGCGTCGACTACACGGTGATCGGTGGAGTCGCCGTGCAGGTCCATGGCCACCGGCGTACGACGAAGGATCTCGACGTAATGGCGAGCCCGGACCGGGAGAACCTCGAACGCTTGGCGACGGCGCTCCGCGAGCTCCATGCCCGACCCCGCGACGTCCCCGGCGGCCCGCCGACCGCCGACCACCTCGCAACCGCGCCGATCGTGCCACCGCTCACGACCGACCATGGCGAGCTGCACGTCCTGCGCGACGTACGCGGCGCCCCGGATTACGCGGACCTGCGCGCGCGGGCGCTCGTCATCGAGCTTGACGGGGTCGCGGTTCCGTGCGCGGGACTCGACGACCTCATCTCGATGAAGCGAGCCAGCGGCCGCGCGGCCGACGCGCGCGACGTTGCAGCGCTGCTCGCCGTGACCGCCCACCCGCGCGGAGACGAGCCGCGGTAACCATCACGACAGGGAGAGGATTACCGCAAAGGCGAAGGACAGGAATGCGATAGCAGTGGACACAACCGTAACCCACTAGACGCGCGCCTGGGCAACCATTTGGAGGGCTTCGACGTCCTCAGCACGCGCGAGCGAGGTCGCTTCTCGCTCAGATGATTCCCGGAGTGCTGCCCGAACGTCCTCCAGAGCATCCAACACCTGCCGGTCCCTCTCCGCGGGGTACAGGATCGGTTCAGCTGTCTCAGTGGCGAGCCCGCGGTCCGTCTGGGGCTCAGCATGGACGGGCGCGTTCGACGATGAGGTGCGGACGGAGTCCTCTCCCGGAGTGGCTGCGCCTTTCCCTTCCGGTCTGCTCGGAAGACAACGACCGAAGGGCGACGCGATGCGCGGCGGACGCCAGTCGGGTGTCGCTCGGGAGAGCAGTGCTCCGATTGATCGCGCGAATCACGTCGCGGGCCAACCGGCGACCCGATCGACCGCGCCAGATCACGACCAGCCGGCGAGCTGAACCCACGCACCAGATCACGGACAGCCGGTGAACTCGACCCGCCGCCAGCCACGTGCACGAGAGCAGGCGAAACGCGGTCAGACTCAGGTGCGAACGAAGACGGGGTCATCGTCCAGGCGCGCCCGAGAATCGAATACGTCGCTTAGATGCTGGAGGGTGGCTGAGGCCGAGCATGCGGTTCGTCCGGGAGAAGAGCAAACGCTAGCCGACGCGGCGGAGACCAACGCTGCTGTCCACTCGCTTTCTCTGCTCAGACGGCGGCGAGCGCCGACGGGCCGAGGACGTGTTCGAGCTCGGCGCGCAGCGTGGGCGTCGGCTTGACCTTGTAGGACGGACCGAGCTTCAGGGTGCGCGGATCGCCGGCGCTCATCTGCAGCTCGAGCACGACGTCGGACTCGCCGGGGAAGTTGGCCAGCAGGTGCTTGAGGTCGTCGATGACCGAGGCGGGCAGCGTCGCGGCGTCGAGGCGCAGGTGCAACGGCACGGGGCCGACCGTGCGCGTGGCCGCCGCGGCCTTCGCGTTCTCGATCTCCTCGGGCGTCGGCGCGAACGGCTCCACCGACTGCACGACGAGGCAGGTCTTGTCGGCGTCCTTGTGGTCGACCCTGCCGCGAACGACGACGACCGAGTCGATCCCGAGCGCGCCCTCGTACTCGGCCAGCGCCTTGCCGAACACGAGGATCTCGACGGAGCCCTCGAGGTCGTCGAGCGTCGCGAACATCATGTGCTCGCCGTTGCGCGTGCGGATCTTCTTCGCCTGGGTGATGATCCCGCCGGCCGAGACCCAGTCCTTGTCCCTGCGGGCGGCGAGCTCCGCCAGCGGGCAGTCGACGATCTCGCGCAGCGCCTCACGCACCTGTTTGAGCGGATGCGCCGAGATGAACAGGCCGATCGACTCCTTCTCGACCGCCAGCAGCTCGGGCTGGTCGAACTCCTCCGTCGGGATCGGCGGGTGAGCGGGCGCCGCAAACGCCGCCGCGGCGCCGTTGCTCGACTCACCGGCCCCGAAGTCGAGCGCGTCGAAGATCGAGCCCTGGCCGATCTCGAGGTCCTGCTGGGCCTTCTGGCCCGCTGCCTGCGCTTGCTCGAGGACCATGAGCATGCCCTTGCGGGTCGCGCCCGTCGACCCGAACGCGCCGCACTTGACGAGCGCCTCGATGGCCTTCTTGTTGACCGCGCGGGCGTCGACTCGAGCGCAGAAGTCCCACAACGACTCGAACGGGCCGCTCTCCTCGCGCGCCGCCTTGATCGCCTCGACGGCCGCGTAGCCGACGCCCTTCACCGCATCCAGGCCGAAGCGGATGTTGCCCTCGAAGACGACGAAGTCGTGGTCGGACAGGTTGACGTCGGGCGGCAGGATCTCGATGCCCATCTGCTCGGCCTGCGTCGCGAAGAACGGGACCTTGTCCTTCGTCGACATCACGCTCGAGATCAGCGCGGCCATGTACTCCGCGGGGTAGTTGGCCTTCAGCCACGCCGTGCGGTATGCGATTAACGCATAACACGCAGCGTGAGACTTGTTAAAGGAGTAGTCAGCTGCCTTGACGTTCGTCTGCCACAGCTGCTCGATGACCTGCTCGCGCGTGCCCGACGCCCGGCAGCCCTCGCGGAACTCGGGCTCGAGCTTCGCCATCGCCTCGCGGTTCTTCTTGCCGATCGCCTTGCGCAGGTCGTCCGCCTTGGCGCCCGAGAAGCCGGCGAGCTTCTTGGCGATCTGCATCGACTGCTCCTGGTAGAGGATCACGCCCTTCGTCGACTCGGTGATCGGCCGCAACCGCTCGTCGGGGAACTCCACGGACTCGGGGACCCGCTTGCCCCGCGCGTAGGTCGGGATCGAGTCCATGGCGCCGGGGCGGTACAGCGCGACGAGCGCGACGAGGTCGTCGAACTCCGTCGGGCGGACGTTGCGCAGCGCCTTCTGCATCCCCTCGGACTCGAACTGGAACACGCCGATCGAGTCGCCCGCGGAGAGCATCTGGTACGTGGGCTCGTCGTCGAGCGGCAGGATCGCCATGTCGGGCCGCATGCCGGTGGACCGCTCGATGATGTCCAGCGCGTCCTCGATGACGTCGAGGTTGCGCAGGCCGAGGAAGTCCATCTTCAGGAGGCCGAGCTGCTCGACGGGCTTCATCGAGAACTGCGTGACGATGTTGAAGATCTTGTTGCCGTCCGCGTCGACCTGGTTGGAGTCGGCGAGCTGCAGCGGCACGACGTCGGTCAGCGGACCCTCTGCGATGACGACCGCCGCCGCGTGGATCGACGAGTTGCGCACGATCCCCTCGAGGCCCCGCGCGACGTCGACGATCTGCTTGGCGATCGGGTCTGAGTCGTAGGCGAGGCGCAGCGCCTCGCCCGGCCGCAGGCAGTCCTCGAACGACGGCGCCCGACCCATGATCGGGTCCGGGATGAGCTTGGCGAGCTTGTCGCCGACGCCGTAGTCGTGCTCGAGTACTCGCGCCGCGTCGCGTGTCGCCGCCCGCGGGAACATCTTGCCGAACGTCACGATCTGGGCCACGGACTCCCGCCCGTACTTCTCGACGACGTAGCGCATGACCTGTGCCCGCCCGCGCACCGAGAAGTCGATGTCGATGTCGGGCATCGACACGCGCTCGGGGTTCAGGAAGCGCTCGAAGAGCAGGTCGTAGCGCAGCGGGTCGACGTCGGTGATCGACAGGCAGTACGCGACGATCGACCCTGCCGCCGAGCCGCGACCCGGCCCCACCGCGATCCCGTTGGACTTCGCGTAGCGGATGAAGTCCCACACGATGAGGAAGTAGGCGTCGAAGCCCATCCGGTTGATGACGCCGAGCTCCATCTCCATGCGCTCGAACGCATCGGCCGGCGGCGGGTCGCCGTAGCGCTCCGCGAGGCCCTCGAGGACGCGCTTGCGCAGGTACTCGCGCTCCGGTGAGCCGTCGGGCGTCGGATAGGACGGGATGAGCTGGGCGCCGAGCTCGATCTCGACGTTGCAGCGCTGCGCGATCTCGAGCGTCGAGGCGATCGCCTCCGGCCACGCCGCGAACGACTCCGCCATCTCCGCGTTGGACTTCAGGAAGAACTCGTTCGTGTCGAACGACATCTTCGGCGCCTTGATCGTCGACTTCGTCTGCACGCACAAGAGCGCGGCGTGGTGGTGGTAGTCCTCCCGGCGCAGGTAGTGCACGTCGGCCGTCCCGACGATCGGCCGACCGAGCTCGCGCGCGATCCGCACGATCTTCTCGTTGCACTTGTCCTGCGGCGCGAGGCCGTTGCGCTGGACCTCGAGGTAGACGTCCTCGGGGCCGAAGACCTGCAGCAGGTCGTCGAGGTGCGCACGCGCCTCGTCGTCGCGATCCTCGACGAGCCGCTGGCAGAAGCGCGACGCCAGGCAGCCCGTCAGCGCGATGATCCCCTCGCCGTAGGCGTCGAGCAGGCCGAGGTCGACCGTCGGCTTGCCGCGATTGAGCCCGCGCAGGAAGCCGGCGCTCGAGAGCTTGACGAGGTTGCGATAGCCGGTGTTCGACGCGGCGAGCAGCGTGAGGTGGTTGTGCTCGTGGCGTCCGCGGGCGGCGTGGTCGTCGACGAAGTAGATCTCGCAGCCCATGATCGGCGTCACACCGTGCTTGCGGGCGGCTTGGTAGTGCTCGACCGCGCCGTTCATGACGCCGTGGTCGGTCAGGCCCAGCGCGGGCTGGCCGAACTCCGCGGCGCGCCTGGCGAGCGCTTCGATGTTGCACGCCCCGTCGAGCAGCGAGTACTCGGAGTGGACGTGCAGGTGGGCGCAAGCGGGGGCGGTCACGGGCGGTCCAGAATAGGTGCCGCAGCGGACGGCGCGACGGTGCGCGCAGCATCCGATCCCGCACGTTGCGGGCGTCCGTCAGCAGCAGACGCGGCGCCTGCGCCGCGGGCCGCCGAGGCTAGGAATCCGAGCTGCGCTGCGCGGCCACGAGGGCCAGCGCGCCGACCGCTCCGACGACCGCGGTCGCCGCGACGACGCGGCGCGACGGGACGAGCCGGGCGTACCGGCGGCGCACGTACCAGCGGGCACCCTGCCAGACGACGAAGCCAAGAGCCTTGTATCGCATAGGGGCAAGGCTACCCGTTGGCAGGCCGAAGAATGAGCTGAAGTTCTCAGGCGGACGGCCGATCACCGGGTCCGTGAACAGCTTTACGCAACTCACCGGCGCGATCCCGTCCGCTGCGGACCCCGTCTCGGACGAGCTCTCGGGCTCACCGCTGCACGCCGTGCCGACGACCCCGGCGACCGCCACGAACGGTCACACGGGGCTCGCCGATCGCGCCTCGACGCTCGAGCAGCGCCTCGCCGACGCCGCCGCCCGGACGCGCGAGGAGCGCGCCGCTCGCGAGGAGCGCGCTGCCTGCGAGGAGCGCGCCGCCCGCGAAGCCGAAGCCCTCGCCGCCCGCGAAGCCCAGGCCGCCCGCGAAGCCGAGGCCCTCGCCGCCCGCGAAGCGCAGACCGCCCGCGACGCCGAGGAGCTCGCCGCCCGCGTAGCGCAGGCCGCCCGCGAAGCCGAGGAGCTCGCCGCACGCGAGGAGCTGGCTGTACGCGAGGCCGAGGAGCTCGCCGCACGCGAGGAGCTTGTCGCGCGCGAGGCCGACGAGCGCGCCGCCCGCGAAGCGCAGGCGCACGCAGCGGAAGAGGCGCGCGAAGCCCGTGCAGCGCGCGAAGCCGAGGAGCTCGCCGCACGCGACGCCCCAAGGCTCGTCGCTCCGGAGGCGCCCGCGCAGGCCAACCTCGAGCTGCGCCTGGCCGCCGCCGAGGCGAGGATGCGGGTCGCCGAGGAGCGCGCCGGCGCCGCGGTCGACGTCGCACGGGCCGCCGAGGAGCGCGCTCGGGGCGCGCAGCAGCACGCCGAGGGCATGTCGGCTGCCGCCCAGGCCGCCAACGACGTCCTGACGCGCCTCGCGCAGTCGCGCGGAGTCGCCGACGACGTCTCACGGGAGCGCGACGAGGAGCTCGCCCGGGTCCGCGCAGAGCTCGAGAGCGAGCGCACGATCCTCGAGCAGGAGCGCGCGCGGCTCGAGCAGGAGCGCACCGAGCGCTGGCGCCTGGAAGCCGAGCTCGCGCGCCGCGCCGCCGAGCTGGCCACCGGCCAGCAGCCGCGCATAGAGGCCCCGGTCGCCGCCGAGCACGCCACCGGCCAGCAGCCGCGCATAGAGGCCCCGGTCGCCGCCGAGCACGCCACCGGCCAGCAGCCGCGCATAGAGGCCCCGGTCGCCGCCGAGCACGCCACCGGCCAGCAGCCACGGCGCCAGGCGCCCGTCATCGAGTCCGCGGTCCGAGTCGAGCCCGCAGCACCAGCACCCGTTCCCGAGCCGGCGGTTGCGGCGCCCACCCCGGCCGCGTCGGTTCCGGCCTCGGCCCCGTCGGTTCCGGCCCTGGCCTCCTCCAAGCCCCGCGGCGGCTTGCGCCGGATCCTCTCCGGTCGGAGGCACTAGCCATGTACCAGCCCTCGTCGAGCGAGATCGGCTCGCAAGACGCACCGCACGAGCGCGAGACGGTGATCAAGTTCGTCATCAGCGGCCCGTTCCTCAACGCCGAGGCGGCGCACACGAAGTGGGCCGCCGAGCCGCCTTCGTCCTCCGCGCTGCAGGAGCTCGTGCGCCGGATCGCCGACCTCGAGCGCAAGCTCGACGAGGAGCGCGCGCTCGTCGAGATGCTCTCGCGCCAGGCGCCCGCCTCGCCGGCGCCCGAGCCCGCGCCCGCGCATGCGCCCGCACCCCTTTCGAAGCCCACGGCCGAGGCCGAGGCAGCGACCGAGCCGGCGGCCGCGCCATCGCGCCGCTACTCGTTCGAGACCGTTGCGCAGCCCGTAGCCGAGCCGACGTTCCTCAGCGCCGTCCAGACCATGGCCGAGAGCGCGGCGAGCACGATCGCCGCGCCCCCGCCTCCCCCGGCCCCGCTGTCAACCGTGGCGCAGACGCCTCCCCCCAAGGTCCGCGGTCTGCGCCGCATGATCGGCGCCCTCCGGCGCCTGTGAGGACCATGTTCGAGCCCAGCACATCCCTCACGTCTCGCGACGACCTCGCCGAGCTCGAAGAGCACGAGCGCGAGACGGTCGTCATCAAGTTCGTGATCACCGGACCGTTCGCGGCCGGCAAGACGACGCTCGTCAAGACGATGTCCGAGATCCCGGTCATCGGCACGGAGACGGTCGTCACCGACCACACGAGCTCGATCAAGTCGAACACGACGGTCTCGATGGACTTCGGCAAGCTCACGCTCGCCGACGAGGACATGGTCGTCGAGCTCTCCCTGTTCGGCACGCCGGGGCAGCAGCGCTTCAACTTCATGTGGGACGTGCTGGCGGAGGGCATGGACGGCTACGTCGTGCTCGTCGACCTGTCGCGACCCGAAAGCTTCGAGGAAGCCGCGGGGATCATCTCGCACTTCCGCAACATCTCCGACGCCCCCTTCGTCATCGGCGCCAACAAGGGTTCCGGGGACCCCGCCGAGGTCGAGGGCCTCGCAGAGGCGATCGGTGGCGGCGACGCCCCGGTCGTCATCTGCGACGCCAACGACCGCGACTCGGCCCGCGACATGCTCCTGGCGCTGCTAGAGGCCGTGCTGTACGCGGTCGACACGGAGACCACGTGGTGAGCGCCACCGCCAGAGGCTCACGCCGCCAACGCCCGGAGGGCGTCGGCGATCGGGCGGCTCGCCAGAACGTCCAGGAGTCCCTGGCCGTGCTGCGCAACGCGGTCCCCGACCTGCTCGGCTCGCTCGTCGCGAGCGTCGACGGCCTGCCCCTCGCACACGACGTCTACGACGACGATCCCGCCGGGATCGCCGCGATGGCGGCGACCGCTGCCGGGCTCGGCCAGCGCCTCGTCGAGAACTTCAGCTTCGGCGACTTCGACGAGAACGTCGTGCGCGCGCGCGGCGGCTACTTCGTCGTCTACAGCGCCGGCCCGCTGGCCGTCCTCGCGACGACCGCCTCGGCCGGCGCGAACCTCGGCCGCCTGCATCTCGAGGCGCGGCGCTGCGCGATGCGAGTCGCACTCGCCCTGGAGGGGGGCTCGCCCTGAGCGCGCTCCGTCAGCAGGTGCGGGCGCTCGTCGGTCGGCGCACCCCGCCGCCGCGCCCCCCGGCAACCAACTTACCCCGGACAACCACGACCACGGGATCGCCGACCAAGACCGATCCCGGCACTACCGAAGCACCCGGCAGTAGCGAGGACAGCACGGCAGGACAAGGCAGTACCCCAGCACGTATCCCAGAAGATCACGCCCCCAAGGAGACCACCATGGCCAAGAACGTAGATGAGTCACTCAGCGACGCGATGAAGATCAACGGCGCCATCGGCGCAGCCCTCGTCGACTACACGAGCGGCATGACGCTCGGCACCGCCGGCGGCAACGGGATCAACCTCGACGTCGCGGCCGCCGGCAACACGGAGGTCGTCCGCGCCAAGCAGGCGGTCATGAAGGAGCTCGGCATCAAGGGCGGGATCGAGGACATCCTCATCACCCTTGACAAGCAGCTGCACATCATCCGCATGATGGACAACGACCGCGGCGACGGCCTCTTCCTCTACGTCGCGCTCAACAAGGACCAGGCGAACCTCGCGATGGCCCGCCATCAGCTGTCGACGATCGAGAAGCAGCTCGCCGTCTGAGTCGTCCCACGCTGTGAGCGGCGGCCACGGGCCAGGCCGCCGCTCGCACAGCGTCCCGCTTCGCGCCTACGAGTCCGCGGCGAGGCGCTTGTAGCCGTCCCACGAGGCCCCGAGCATCAGCGCTCGCCCCAAGCCGGTCCCGGCGGCGTCGAAGTCGCCCAGCGAGCGTGGATCCAGCAGCAGGCCGGACAGCTCACCGGCCGCCACCCGCCCCGGCGTCGGCAGCAGGTCGCGCAGCCTGCCGGCCGCCGCCCGCCGGGCCGGATCGCCGGATGCGGCCCACGCGGCCAGCAGCTCCGCCGGCCGCGGGTAGCCCTCGACCTTGCGAGCGCGCGGCGACAGCAGCCGCAGCACCGCGTGCGCGCGCCGCTCCGCCTCCGTCTCCCCCTCGACGCGGCGCAGGTCGAAGTCGAACCCCAGCCGTGGCCACAGCAGCGAGCCGACCGCCTCCGCGTGCATCGTCACGTACGCGACCTCCATCCGGATGTACACGGCCTCGGAGTGGAGGTGCAGCGCGCGTGCGAAGCCCCGGCCGCGGGCCTCCTCCGCGAGCCTGATCTCCTCGTGACGCGCGCGCAGGCCGTCGGGGCCGGTCGCCAGCATCCGCGTGAAGTGCCCGACGCGGCGGCCGTCCCGGGTGAGGATGTGCCCGCCGACGCGCACGACGCGTCCCGCGCGGTTGATCGGCGTGCTCGTCGCGCGGTCGAACTCGGTCCGCAGCCCGCCGTGCTCGAAGCCGCTGTAGATCGCCTGGAAGCGCCACGTCTGCGGTCGTGTCGGCATGTGGCGCCGGGCGGGCTCAGTCGCCGGCGTTGCGCGCGCGCAACTGGTGTGCCATCCGCGACTGCAGGGACCACAGCTCGATGAAGCCGGGCGACGCCTGCTGGGAGAACAGCCCGCCGGACTCCGAGAACGACGCCAGCGACTGGTCGTACATGGCGTTCGGCGACTCGCGGGTGACGACGCGCGCCGAGCCCTTGAAGAGCTTGATGCCGATCGTCCCGGTGACCTGCTCGTTGACACGCTCCATGAAGGCGTCGAGGTCGCCGCGCAGCGGCTCCCACCACAGGCCCGCGTAGACGAGGTACGCCCACTGACGCTCGAGCTGCGGCTTGAACTGGTTCTGGTGGATCGTCCCGACGAGCTTCTCGAGCTCCTGGTGGGCGAGCAGGATGATCGCCGCGGCCGGCACCTCGTAGATGTCGCGGACCTTGAGGCCGACGATCCGGTCCTCGATGTGGTCGACGATCCCGACCCCGTGCTCACAGCCGATCTCCGCGACGCGCTCGAGCAGCGCGACGAGGTCGAAGCGCTCGCCGTCGACGGCCACCGGGATGCCGCGCTCGAAGCCGATGCGCACGATCCGCGGCTCGTCCGGCGCGCGCTCGGGCGGCGTGACGAGCTGGAAGACGTCGTCGTCGGGAGCGTGCTCCAGATCCTCGATCCAGCGTCCCTCCGACGAGCGCCCCCAGAGGTTGTCGTCGATCGAGTACGGCTGGATCTCCGTGCCGGTCTTCAGCGGGATCCCGTGCGTGCGCGCGTACTCCATCTCCTCCTCGCGGCCCATCCTCCAGCCGCGCACGGGGGCGATGACCTTCAGGTCGGGCGCGAGCGTCGCGATCGTCGCCTCGATGCGGACCTGGTCGTTGCCCTTGCCGGTGCAGCCGTGCGCGATCGTGTCGCAGCCCGTCCGGCGCGCCACGTCGACCGCGAGCTTGGCGATGAGCGGTCGCCCGAGCGCCGTGAACAGCGGGTAGCCGCCGCCGTACAGCGCGTTGGCCTTGATGGCCGGCAGCACGAAGTCGCGAGCGAACTCCTCGCGCGCGTCGACGGTGTGGCAGTCGACGGCGCCGATCTGGCGCGCCTTGGCCTCGACGGCGGCGTAGTCCTCGCCCGGCTGGCCAAGGTTGACCGTCAGCGTGACGACCTCCGCCTCGTACTCGTCGGCGATCCACTTGAGCATGACGCTCGTGTCCAGGCCGCCGGAGTACAGCAGCAGCACCCGGCCGACCTCGCCGGGGTGGGCCTCGTAGGAGGCGGTTCGCGTGTGTGGTGTCTGGTTGGTCGTCTCGGCCATATGCGAGCGAAGCCTACGAGGCCTGGCGTTTGCGAGCGCGTCCGCGCGTCGCGCGCGCCATCACTGCCCGAACGTCCAGGTCGGAATGCCCAATGTGCTAGCTCACGTGACGTTTGGAGCGTTTTCGGTTAGCTTCCCGTGTACCGGCGTTACGCGGGGGCGTGCTTGACCGGTCCAACGACAGCAGGGGGAAACACCAATGACGATCGAGGCTCGCCGCGTTCACCGCGGCGTCAGCGGGGCATTGCTCGCGCTGGCCCTCGTCCTCCTCGCGACGGCCCAGGTCGCGCAGGCAGACACGATCTACCCGGACAACACGAGGACGGGTTCATCCTTCGACACCGGTCTGAGCCACCCTGGCGGTAGCGGCTGGACGGAGCTGGAGAACGATTGCACCATCCTTGCCGGCCTACTGCCGGCCGAGGACCCGCAGGTCTGTCAGACGCACACGACCCACGCGGCCGGGATCGGCACGCCGCCGGGCTCGCTGCAGCAGAGCTACAACGGGACCGCCGACGGCCTCGCGCCGCTGCTGTTCGAGTCGCGCGCGGTGGCGGAGTCCTCGACCTTCACGATCGCCGCGCCGACCGGCGGCGCGAGCGGCAAGACGACCTTCGAGTTCGATCGCCGCGCTGACGTCGCGTCGATCCTCAACCTCGAGGGGCAGGCGACGTTCCGCTTCGTGCTCGTCGACACGACCGCGAACACCGAGCAGGAGCTGTGGCTCGAAGAGCTCGACGACTCCGACAACACCTTCCTCGGACGGCTGAACGACGGAGCCGACCACACCGGCATCCCGGGCATCGCCTTCGGCCATACGTACAAGATCCGGATCACGACGACGTTCAACTGCGCGATCCTCTGCGTCGGCCTGCAGGAGACCGTCGCGAACTTCGACAACCTCCGTCTGCGCGTGGTCGACGGCACGCCGCGCTTCGGCCCGCCGACGGTCGAGACGCTCGACGCGACCGACATCAGCGGGACCGGACCGGCGACGCACCAGGCGACGCTCAACGGGACGGTCAACGCCCAGGGCCTGCCGACGACGTTCGTCTACCGCTACAGCACCGACCCGACGTTCGCCACGTCCACCTTGCTGGCGGCCGACGCCGCCGGGAACGGGTTCAACGGCGGCCAGCTCACCGAGGCCGTGAGCCGTCCGCGGACGACGCCGGCCACGCTGGCGGCGTGCACGACGTACCACTTCCGGATCGAGGCCACCAACACGGCGAGCACCACGGCGACGCTCGGCGCGACGAAGTCGTTCACGACCGACTGCCCGCCGCTGGCGACCACCGGCGACGCGGCAGCCAGCGCGACGACGGCGATCCTCAACAGCTCGATCACGCCGAGAGGCGCCGACACGACGTACTACTACGAGATCGGCCCGGGGCTCAGCGGTGCGTTCACCGCCCGGATCCCCGCGACCGGCTTCCTTGGACCGATCGGCGACGGCAACGTGGCCATCGCACCCAACAGCGTGACCCGTGCCGACCTGACGCCGCTGTCGGACTACCACTTCGAGGTGGTCGCGGTGAACTCGGTCGGGACGACGCGCGGCGGGGTCAAGACGTTCAAGACCGCCGGGCTGGGTCTCACCGGTGCCGCGGGTCCGAAGGGCGACCCCGGCGCGACCGGCAACACCGGTGCGACCGGGGCCACCGGCGCGACCGGGGCTCCGGGAGCTCCCGGCGCTCGCGGTCCCGCAGGTGCGCAGGGCACGGCCGGGTCTTCGCTGCCGGATGCCGACTCGAGCAGCCGCCTGGCGATGATCCGCATCGACGCCCAGACGATCACGGTGCCGATGAAGGGTCGCAACGTCGGCCGCGTCCGCGTCCGGATCTACTGCCGGAGCATCGCCGTCAGGACGTGCTCTGGCAACCTCAAGGTCAGGTCGCTGAACCCGATCCTCCCGCACGGCTTCGGGCTGCCGGCCAGGCCGAAGCGGCGGGTGACGTTCGCCACGGACGCCGTTCAGCTCGACGTCCGCAAGGTCGGCTTCGCGATCCTCGACTTCAACGCGCAGCGGCGGTCCGTGCTGCGGCGTGAGGGTCGCGTCCGCTCGACGGTGATCATCACGGTCATCGACGCCGACAACAACCGCCAGAACGTCCGCAAGGTCGTGACGGTGGCGCGCGGCAGGCTCTAGGCCCTCCGGCAGCACCAGCCAGCAGGCCGCGGGCTCTCTTCGGAGGGCCCGCGGTCGTTCTACGCGGCCAGCAGCGCGCCGAGCCGGGCCAGCGCCTCGTCGGCCTCGGCGTCGGAGATCGTCAGCGGGGGCAGGAAGCGCAGGGTGGCCGGACCGGTCGCGTTGAGGACGAGGCGCTGCTCGAGCAGCGCGCGGCGCACGAGGTCGGGCGCGCCGCCGCCCGCGAGGTCGACGGCGAGCATGAGGCCCCGGCCCCGGACCTCGGTCACGCCGGGCAGCGCTGCGAGCGCCGTGGCGATCCGCTCGCCGAGCGCGCGCACGCGCGCGAGCAGCGCCGGGTCCGCGATGACGTCGAGCACCGCGTGCGCCGCGGCGCAGGTGACCGGGCCGCCGGCGAACGTCGAGCCGTGGTCGCCGGGCTCGAGCACGTCGGCGTAGCGCGGGCCGCAGATGACCGCGCCGATCGGCAGCCCGCCGCCGAGCGCCTTCGCGGAGGTCAGGATGTCGGGCACGACGCCCGCGTCCTCGTAGGCCCACAACGTGCCGGTGCGCCCGAGGCCGCACTGGACCTCGTCGTAGATCAGCGCCGCGCCGTGCTCGTCGCAGGCTGCCCGCGCGGCGTGCAGGACGTCGTCGTCGAGGACCCAGACGCCGCTCTCGCCCTGCACCGGCTCGAGGATGACGGCCGCCGTGCGCTCGTCGACCGCCGCCGTGATCGCCTCGGCCGTCGGGGCGACCGCGAAGAAGCCGGGCACGAGCGGCGCGAACGGCGCCTGCTTGGCCTCCTGCGGCGTCGCCGACAGCGACCCGTACGTGCGGCCGTGGAAGCCGCGATGCACGGAGACGATCGTGCCGCCCTGCTTCGCCTTGCGCGCGAGCTTCAGCGCCGCCTCGTTGGCCTCGGTGCCGGAGTTGGCGAAGTGGACCTTTGAGCCCGCGACGAAGCCCTCGGCAAGGCGCTGTGCAAGCCGCAGCGACGGCTCGCTGTAGAAGAGGTTGCCGACGTGGACGAGGCGCGTCGCCTGGTCGCGGATCGCCGCGACGACCGCCGGGTGCGAGTGGCCCAGCGACGTGACGGCGAGCCCGGTCTGGAAGTCGAGGTACTCGGTCCCCTCGTCGTCCCACAGCCGCGCGCCCTCGCCGCGGACGAACTGCACCGGCATGCGCGCGTAGGCGCCGACGAGGTGGTCGCGCTCGAGGCTCTGCAGGTCGGCGAGCGACCTCATGCCGCCGGGGTGATCTTCGTGCCCGAGCCGGCGTCGGTGAAGAGCTCGAGCAGCAGCGAGTGCGCGACGCGCCCGTCGACGATGTGCGCGGCCTTGACGCCGCCGTGGATCGAGTCGATGCAGGCCTTGAGCTTCGGCCGCATCCCGCCGTCGACGTGCTCGAGCGCGTCCTCGACCTCGTTCGCGCGCGCCGCGGTGATGACCGACGTCGGGTCCTTCGGATCGCGCAGCCAGCCCGCGACGTCCGTGAGGAACATGACCTTGTAGGCGCCGAGCTCGCGCGCGATCGCGCCCGCGGCCTCGTCGGCGTTGATGTTGTAGGAGTTGCCCTGGCGGTCGGCGCCCACCGACGCGATGACCGGGATGTAGTCCGACGCGATGTGCAGCAGGACGTCGACGTCGACCTTGTCGATCTGGCCGACGAAGCCGATGTCCTCGCCGCCGGGCGCGGCCTGCCTGCGCACCCGCAACAGCGAGCCGTCGTCGCCGCACAGCCCCACGGCCGGCTGGCCGTGGCGGTTCAGGCGCAGGACGATGTCCTTGTTGACCTTGCCGACGAGCACCATCTTCACGATCTCGACCGTCGCCTCGTCGGACACCCGCAGGCCGCCGACGAACTCGACGGGCATCTCCAGGCGCTTCATGTAGGCCGTGATGTCCGGGCCGCCGCCGTGGACGACGACGGGGTTCATCCCGACGTACTTCAACAGGACGATGTCGCGCGCGAAGTCGTCGACGAGCTCGGGGTCGGTCATCGCGGCGCCGCCGTACTTGATGACGACCGTGCGGCCGTGGAACTCCCGGATGTACGGGAGCGCTTCGAGAAGGGTGCCGACGTCTCTCATGTCGTGTACTCCGCGTTGATCGTCACGTATCCGTGGCCCAGGTCGGAGAAGAAGACCTCGGTCTCGGCGCCTTCGCCGGGCAGGTCGACCTCGTAGTCGATCTCCGCGGCGGTGGCCGCGGTGTTCAGCGCCTCCACGTCATAGGGCACCGCCGCGCCGCCGCGGCACAGCGTGATGCCCTCGATCGCGATGTCGAGCGCGAGCGGGGCGCTGTACGGCATCGCCATCCCGACGGACTGCGCGATGCGCCCCCAGTTGGGGTCGGCGCCGTGCAGCGCGGTCTTCACGAGCGGGGAGTTCGCGACGGCCCGCGCGCAGCGCTCGGCGTCGGCCTGGTCTCCGCCGCGCACGACGACGCGGCCGATCCGCTTGGCGCCCTCGCCGTCGCGCACCATGAGGATCGCGAGCTGGCGCAGCAGCGCGTCGAGCGCCTCGCCGAGCTTCAGTTCGTCGTCGGACTCCGGCGCGACGTGGACGCCGCTCGCGCCCGAGCACTGGAGGATCGCGGTGTCGTTCGTCGAGAGCTGGCCGTCGACGGAGATGCGGTCGAACGAGCGCTTGACGCAGACGCCGAGCAAGAGGTCGGCGGTCTCGGGCTCCAGGTGCGCGTCGGTCTGCACGAAGCAGAGCATCGTCGCGAACGCCGGCTCGATCATGCCAGCGCCCTTGGCCTGCGCGCTGAGGCGGACGGTCCCCGACGGCAGCGTGACCTCGAGCGACGCCAGCTTCGGAAACGCGTCGGTGGTCATGATCGCCTGGGTGAACTCGACGTCGCCGCCGGCGTGCAGCGACCGCGCGGCCTGCGCGATCCCGGCCGCGACGCGATCGACGTCCAGCGCCACGCCGATGACGCCGGTCGAGTTGACGGCCACCTGGTCTGTCGGCACGCCAGCGGCCTCGGCGGCGGCGACCTGCATCGCGAGCGCGACGTTCATCCCCTGCTCGCCCGTCGCGGCGTTCGCGTTGGCGGAGTTCGCGACGACGGCGCGCAGCTCGGCGGTGCGGGCGTGGTCGCGGGTCACGAGCACCGGTGCGGCGAGGACGCCCGAGCGCGTGAACCGCGCGGCGCTGACGGTGTCCGGCGCGTCGCAGACGAGCAGTCCGACGTCGGGGACGCCCTCGGCCCTGATCCCGGCGGCGGCGGCGCCGGCGCGGAAGCCCGCCGGCAGTCCTTCGCCGACCTCCCGGACGTGGTCCGGGCACGGCACCCAGCGCGAGTCGAAGAACGGGCTCACGGCTCGATCCCCAGCGTCTCGGGGTGGCCGAACATGAGGTTGAGGTTCTGCACGGCCTGCGAGGCGGCGCCCTTGTAGAGGTTGTCGATGACCGCGAAGACGAACACCTTGCCGGTGCGCGCGTCGGCGCGCGGCCAGATCGCGCAGAGGTTCGTGTCGCGAACGTCGCGCACGCCCGGCGCGGCGCCGACGATCTCGACGAACGGCCGGTCGGCGGCAAACTCGCCGTACGCGTCGTCGACGCGTTGCTGGCTCCAGGGCTCGGACGTCGTGACGTAGCAGGAGACCATCTCGCCCTGGTCCAGCGGCACGAGATGCGGCGTGAACGTCGCCGTCACGGGCGCACCGAGCGCCGCGAGCTCCTGGTCGATCTCGGGCATGTGGCGATGCGCGCCGACGCCGTAGGGCACGAGGTTCTCGGTCACCGTGACGAAGTGCGTCTTGGAGGAGGGCGCGCGGCCGGCGCCGGAGACGCCGGACTTCGCGTCGACGACGACGTCGGCGAGCGTGCCGCTGCGGGCCAGCGGGGCCAGCGCGAGCAGCGTCGCCGTCGGGTAGCAGCCCGGGTTGGCGACGAGGTCGGCGCCGGCGATCTGCTCGCCGTAGACCTCGGGCAGGCCGTAGACGGCGGAGCCGAAGCGCTCGGGCGCGCCGTGCTCGCCGTACCAGCGCTCGTAGGTCGGCCGGTCGCGGAGGCGAAAGTCGGCGGAGAGGTCGACGACGCGCACGCCGCGCTCGAGCAGCGCGTCGACGACGGGGGCCGCCGCGCCGTGCGGGTAGGCGACGATCGCCGCGTCGGCGTCGCCGTGGACGTCGAGGTCGAGCTCCTCGAGGACCGCGTCGACGCGGTGGTGGGGATAGAGGTCGCTGAGCGGGCGGCCGACGTCGCTACGGCTCGTGACCGCCGACAGCGCGAACGCGGGGTGGCGGTCGACGAGCCGGGCCGCGATCGCGCCGGCGTAGCCCGAGCCACCCGCGACGAGGACCCGCGTCTTGGCCACCGGCGCCGCCCGCGGAACCCCGTGCGGATCGGGCACGGCTTCGCGCGCACGATCGACGACCCAGCTCACCGCGAGCTCGCGCTCCCTCGGCGCCCCCCTGTCAGCCACGCAGCTCACCCCCGAGGTCCTTCGCGAGCCGCGCCACGATCTTCTCGCGGATCGGCGCGACGTCTGCGTCGGTCAGCGTGCGGTCCTTCGCGCGGAACGTCAGCGCGATCGCCAGCGAGGTGCGGCCCGTCGCGATCTGCTCGCCGCGGTAGACGTCGAAGACCTCGGCGCGCGCGAGCAGCTTGCCGCCCGCGGCGCGTACGACGCCGAGCACCGTGGCTGCCGGGACCGACGCGTCGACGACGACCGCGATGTCCTCGCGCAGCTCGGGGAACGACGTGAGGTCCTCGTAGCGCGGGGTCGTGTCGACGCCGTCGATCGCCAGGTCGAGATCGATCTCGAACGCCGCCACCTCGCGGCTGAAGACGTCGAGATAGACGAGCGGGTGGACGTCGCCGACCCAGCCGATGACGGTCTCCCCCACGCGCACCTCCGCGCTGCGGCCCGGATGCAGGAACGGCTGGGTCGCCGATGCGAACGTCGCGTCGATCCGCAGCGTGCGCAACAGCGCCTCGAGGTAGCCCTTCGCCGCGAAGACGTCGCCGGGCACGAGGGCACCGATCGCGTGGTGCTCGTGCGGCAGCTGCTCGCCGGTCGCGAGATAGACGGCGCCCGATTCGAAGATGCCCGGCAGGCCCTGGCCCCGGGCGAAGTTGTGGCCGGCGGCGCCCAGCAGCGACCCGAGCAGCGTCGTGCGCAACACCGATTGGTCGGCGCTCATGGGGTTCTCGATGACGACCCGCGCCCGCCGCGGGTCGCCGGCGGGCAGCCGCAAGCGGTCGTCGACCGCGGGCGCTTCGAAGCTCCACCCGACGATCTCGAGCAGGCCGCGGCCCGCGAGCGCGTCCTCGGCGCGCCGGCGCATCCGCTGGGCGGGCGTGAGGATCCCGGCGGCGCCGCGGCGGCTGGGCAGCGTCGACGGCAGCTGGTCGTTGACGCCGTGCAGGCGGGCGACCTCCTCGATCAGGTCGGCCTCGCGCGTGACGTCGTTGCGCCGCCAGTGCGGCACGGTGACGTCGAGCCCGTCGTCGCGGTCGGCGGTGTCGAAGCCCAAGGCCTCCAGATGCCGCGCGCTCTCGGCCCGTTCGATCGTGACGCCGAGCAGCCCATCGACGCGCGCATCGCGCAGTCTGATCACGAGATCCTCCGGCCCCGCGCCCCCCACGTCGATCGTGCCGGGCAGAAGGCGCGCGCCGGTGAGCTCGAGCATGAGCTTTGTCGCGACGATCTGCGCATCCATCGCCTGCTCGACCGACAACCCCTTCTCGAAGCGCGCGCTCGCCTCCGAGCGCAGGCCGAGCTTCGTCGACGTGGCGTGGATGTTCGGCCCGTCCCAGCTCGCGACCTCCATGAGCACGCGCGTCGTGTCCGGCTGGACCTCTGAGCGCATCCCGCCCATGACGCCGGCGATCGAGGTCGGGCCGTCGTCGTCGGCGATGAGCACGACGTCGGGATCGAGCACCCGCGTTTGGCCGTCGAGCGTGACGACCTGCTCGCGGTCGCCCGCCCGGCGCACGACGAGGCGCCCGCCGGCGATCCGGTCGAGGTCGAAGGCGTGCAGCGGCTGGCCGGTGAGGAGCATCGCGTAGTTCGTGATGTCGACGACGTTCGAGATCGGGCGCTGGCCCGCGGCGACGAGGCGCGCCTTCAGCCACATCGGCGACGGGCCGACCGTCACGTCCTCGAAGGCGCGCGCGGTGAAGCGCGGGCAGAGGTCGGTCGCCTCGACGACGACCTCGACACGGCCTCCGGCGCCCGCGTCCAGGCTGCCCCCCCAGCGACGCTCGTCCGCGCCGGATCCTCCGCCCACGGCGGCGCGCCGAGCGGCGCGCCGGTCGCGGCGTGGACCTCGCGTGCGACGCCGTAGACGCCGAGGCAGTCCGGCCGGTTCGGCGTGATCTCGAGCTCGAGGACCTCCGTCGAGATCGGCAACACGCCGTCGAGCCGCTGACCGGGCACGAGGCCGCCTGTGCCCTGCGAGCCGCCAGGCGAGCGGGTATCGTCTGCCAGCACGATCGTCTCGTCGTGGTCGGAGCTGATCGCGAGCTCGTCCTCGGCGAGGATCATCCCGTCCGACGAGACGCCGCGCAGCTTGGCCTTTTTGAGCTTCGTCCCATCGGGCATGATGGCCCCGGGGCGTGCGATGGCGACCGTCTGACCGGCGGCCACGTTGGGCGCTCCGCAGACGATCTGTGTCTCGGCGTGTTCCGCGACAAGCACGCGGCAGACCGTGAGACGGTCAGCGTCGGGATGTGGTTCGGTCGCCAGCACGCGCCCGACGACGAACGCGTCGAGGTTCGCGACGCCGTGATGGTGGATGCGGTCGACCTCGGTGCCGGTCATGGCAAGGCGCGTCGCGAGCTCGCTCGGGTCCAGGCCCGGGTCGCAGTACTCGGCGAGCCAGTGCAGCGGGACCCTCATCCGAACTGCTCCAGGAAGCGCACGTCGTTGTCGTAGAACAGCCGCAGGTCGGGCACGGAGTGCTTGAGCATCGCGATCCGCTCGATGCCCATGCCGAACGCGAAGCCCTGCACGCGCTCGGGGTCGTAGCCGTGCTCGGCGACGTGGGCGAAGACGTTCGGGTCGACCATCCCCGAGCCGAGGATCTCGAGCCATTGCGTTCCCTTGCAGACCGGGCAGCGCGAGCCGTCGCGCAGATGGCCGGCCTTGCAGTTGAAGCACGAGACGTCGACCTCGACGGACGGCTCGGTGAACGGGAAGAAGTGCGGGCGCAGGCGCACGTCGCGGTCGGGGCCGAAGATCGCGCGGGCGAACGCGAGCAGCGTGCCCTTGAGGTCGGCGAGCGTGATGTCCTCGTCGACGGCGAGGCCCTCGATCTGATGAAACTGCGGCGTGTGCGTCGCGTCGGAGTCGCGCCGGTACACGCGCCCGGGCACGATGACGTAGAGCGGCGGCGGCTCGGCCTCCATCGCGCGGATCTGCATCGGCGAGGTGTGCGTCCGCAGGACGACGTCATCCGCCACGTAGAACGTGTCCATCCGCCCGCGGGCGGGATGCGTCGGCGCGTGGTTCAGCGCGTCGAAGTTGTAGTAGACGGTCTCGACCTCGGGCCCCTCGGCGATCTTGAAGCCCAGGCCGAGGAAGACGTCCTCGATCTCGCGGCGAGTCGCGGTGAGCAGGTGCAGCCGCCCGACCGGCTGCGGCGGGGCGCCTGGCAGCGTGACGTCGACGGCGTCGGTCTCGAGCTTGGTCTCGAGCTCGCCGGCGGCGAGCTGCTCGCCGCGCTGGGCGATGAGCGCCTCGAGCGCCTGGCGGGCCTGATTGGCGGCCTTGCCGGTCGGCCCGCGCTCGGCCGGCGGAAGCTGGCCGACGCCACGCAGGACGTTCGGAAGCTCCGCCTTGCGCCCCAAGAAGCGCACGCGCAGCTCCTCGAGCTCGGCGCTGGCGGACGCGCCGGCGATCGCCGACTCGGCCTCCGCGCGCAGCTCTGCGATGCGATCGATCATGTGGACGCCATCCTCCCGAAGCCGGCGAGGGGGTGCGTCGGGAACCTCGGCCGCGGCCCGATCACGGTGACACACGCCCCGCGTGAGCTCGTACAGCGCGATGGTCGCGGCCATCGCGGCGTTGAGCGACTCGCTCGCGATCGGGATGCGGGCCGTTCGGTCGCAGCCGGCGACGACGTCCGCCGGCAATCCCGCGCGCTCCGCGCCGACGACGAGCGTCGCCTCGCCCTCGGCCGGGCCGGTCAGCGGGGCGCCCGTGCCGGCGACGAGCGCGATCCGCTCGCCCGGCAGGTCGTCAAGCCCGCCGCCCCGCGCGACCGGGACCTCGAAGATCGCCCCCATCGACGCGCGCACGGCCTTCGGCCCGAACGGGTCGGCGCAGCCCGGCCCGAGGACGACCGAGCCCGCCCCGAAGGCGAGCGCCGAGCGCAGGATCGTGCCGACGTTGCCGGGGTCGCCGACGCCGTGCAGGTAGACGCAGAGCGGGCCGGCGGGCGATCCCCAGCGCGCTTCGAAGACGCCGATCGTGCGCGACCCCGAGCCGAGGCCGCTGACCGAGTCCAGCAGCGCCTGCTCGACGAGCTCGCCGTCCAGGCCCGAGCCGGCGGCGCTCAGCAGGTGCACGGGCGCCCAGCCCGCGCGCGCGGCCGCCGCGACGAGGTCCTCGCCCTCGGCGACGAAGCGCCCGCGCTCGTCGCGCTCGCGCCGGCGCGCGAGCTTGCGGATCTCCTTGAGCTTGTCGTTGTGGGGGCTGGTGATGATCACGAAATGAAAAAGGGCGCCGTCCTTGCAAGGAAGCGGCGCCCGGGGAGGTGGTTCTGTCGGCTTGGTGCGGTTAGGCAGCCGACGCCTCGCGGGCGGCGTCGACAAATCGGGAGAACGTCTCGGGGTCGCGCACGGCGATGTCGGCGAGGACCTTGCGGTCCAGCTCGATGCCGGCGACATGGAGGCCGTGGATGAAGGTGGCGTACGTCATGCCGTTCTGGCGCGCGGCGGCGTTGATGCGGGTGATCCACAGCCGCCGGAAGTCGCGCTTGCGGTTGCGCCGGTCGCGGTACGCGTACGCGTCCGCCTTCATCAGCGCTTCCTTGGCCCGCTTGTAGTTCGAGTTCGCCTCGCCGCGGAAGCCCTTCGTCCGCTCGAGGGTCGCGCGCCGCTTCTTGCGAGCGTGGACGAACGCTTGACGCGGGTCACTTGCTCTTGGCTCCAAGCAGCTTCTTGACGCGCGGCGAATCGTGATCGTTGAGGATCAGCGGGCGGCTCATCGCGGTCTTCTTCTTCGGCGACTTCTTCTCGAGGATGTGGCTCGAGAACGGATGACGCGCCTTGACCTTGCCGTTGGCGGTCAGCTTGAAGCGCTTCTTGGCGCCGGAATGTGTCTTCATCTTGGGCATAACGAGGTCGTGAGTATAGGACAGGGCTCCTCGCCCGGCGCGACTCCCTCCGCGCCGCAAGCCCTCATCCGTCACCCGCCCCTCTTATCGCGGCGCGTGCCTGCGTCACCGAGCCATTCTCGCCGCCGCAGACACTCGACGCGATCCCAGGGCGACGACGGCGGATGGAGCGAGATCGAGGAGATCAACGCGGGGAAGCCAAGCGCGTCGTCGATGGCTGAGAGCAGGGCGCTGCCGAGAGAGGGCTCCGACCGCGGCAAGAAGGCACAGGCGTCGCGGGTGATCACCGCGTCGCGGGAGTCCACCTTCGGGAGACGTAGCAACACGGCCCGCTGCGACGTCCAGCCGGGCTCGTCGAGAACCTCGGACCGCACGCGATCACACGCGGCGACGACGTAGGCGTCACCTCTTGTCCCGATCACGGCTGCCCGCATCGAATGCGAAGGCGCCCCACCCTGACCGGGAACCGTGAGTTCCAGCATGTCGAAGCGCTGCGGGGCGCGCGCCTGAAGTCCCATCAGACCGAGCGCCAGAGCAGACGAGAAAATAAGGCCAAGGCCACCAGCCCGGTGACGACGGCAGTCGGGATCAACGCGACGACCAGCGCGGAATACCCCAGTACGAACTGCGAGCCGATCCTCCAGCCATGTATGGCGGCGGTGGCGGCCACAGGGGGCGTCGGTCAGGCCTCGAGGTCGGCGGACACTCGTAGGCATACGCGCACCACGGCATAGGTGAGCGGGAACACCAACAGGAGGCGATAGCCATTCGCGAGAAGGGCCACCGGCTCCGCGGCCGCGAGCGCTTGTGTCGGCGAAATCCCGGCGGCAGCCGTGCCAGCCACAAGGCGACCCCGCCGGCGAGCGCGACGTACGCGCCGAGTCCGGGTGCGCTATGAGAACCTGGACGACACTCGCAAGCCGAACCTCGCGGTCGGCCGTCACACCCTCGTTCTCGCCGGCTTGCGCATCCACTCGCAAATGGATATCGCGCAAGCCGGACGA
>CAWDYO010000026.1:0-55618 GCA_963806515.1 uncultured Actinomycetes bacterium
AGCTGAACTGAAGCCCGCGCCGGGTCGAGCGCCGGGCGTCGACGCCCTCGTCAACACGAGGCCGGTATCACGGGGCGGTCAAGGTGGCGTCGGGCTCCTCAGGCGACGGGGCGAGCGCGTCACCGGCCGACACCGGCCCGGCGTCGAGACGGATCCGGCGCGCCGAGCCCGCCCCGTGCCCGGCGCGACCTGGACGAGATCGACCGCGAGCGCGCAAGAAGGGGGCCCGACGGTAGGTGACGACGGCAAGCCCGATCGGCTGGCGCTCGGTGAGGTTGCCCGTGCCGCCCGCCCCGGCGGTCCCGCCGTTGACCTCGGCAACGGAACGGTCCGAGTCGACGGCCTGCTGATGCGTGTGGCCGGCGACCACGAGCAGCGGTCCCGATGGATCCGCTGCGCGCACCGCGTCGACGGCAGGCTGCGCGAGCGCGGGCTCGTGAACCACGACGATGTCGACCTTGCCCGCGAGCCCCATCAGCCACGTCTGAAACGCGGCCTGTTGGATGGGGGTCACAGCCGCGCCCCGATCGCGGTAGTCGTCGGACGCGCGGCGCTCGTTGGGACTCTCGTAGCCGGCGATCCTCAGCCCGCCGGCCCGCACGACCACCGGACCAAAGCCACCCCGAGGCAGCAACCGGCCACGCCGCGTCAACACGACCGCGCCGGCCTTGGCCAGCGCCCGCGCCGACGTGTCGGAGTCATGGTTGCCTGCGACGAACACCACCGGGCGGCCGGTGCCCACGACCGAGCGCACGGCGGCCGTCTCAAGCGGCGTTCCGCGGTCTGACAGATCGCCCGCCACGATCACGAGGCCACCGGCGGCGGCCTGGCGCAGCACCGGTATCGACACGAGGTTGTTGTGCAGGTCCGAGGCGACCGTGAGCCGTGGCAGCCCCGTGAGCGCGACGCGATTGCCAGGCGTCGTCACCAGCCGCGCGAGCCCGAGCAACTGGCTGTCGACCTCCTCGCCGAGCTGGCCGGGAGCACGCGACGCCGCCTGCACCGCGCGGAGCGCGACGGGGATGTCGCTTCCGTGCCCGTAGTACACCGGACTCGACAGCGAACCTCGCGGAGCCAGCAGCAGCACAACGACGAGCGCCCAGCCGACACCCCCGGCAACGCTCGCGACCAGCAGCCACCGCAACCGAGGCGCCGGCCCCCGCAGTGCGAACGCCACCAGCGCCCCCAACGCGATCGACGCGCCGGCAGCCACCGCCGCCAACAGCACGAGGTAGGACACGATTGCGTCCCTCGCCTCGACCTGGAGCGCGTGCGCAGCGCCGATGCCGTCCCGCGCGACCCGCGCCACCCGATCGCGATCGACCGACGACACGCGCACCTGGAGGCGAGCCGGAGCGCGCACGCCGCCGAAGCGCACGCCCCAGTCGATGACCGGAACGTACGCGTCGAGCGCACCGCGGTGAAACGGGCTCACCGACAACGACACCGTCCCGGCCGAGACCGTCCGTTGCGCAGAGAATGACCAGACGGCGATGAGGCCGCCGAGCACCGACGCGAACACGACCGCCAGCACCGTCAGCGCGACGCGCACCTGACCGCGCGGGCGCCCACTGCCGCCGCTCACGTTGCGATGCGGGCACCGGTCACGACCTCAGCGTACGCGCAAGCCCACCCCGCAGCATCCGTCGCCGTCACGCGCCAGGCGGTAGGCCTTGTCGACGAAGACCTGGTGGCGGCCGGCGGCGACGAGGGCCTGGCCGTCGGGGTTCTGGTGACGGGTCGAGACCCGTCCGTAGCCGACACGCATCCACGCAGCGAACGCGAACAGGGTTTGACGTTACGTCGGCGAGTACCTGGGTTGTCTTACATCGTCCAGCCAGCAGCCGCGGGGGACGACAGTCCATGTTCAGAAGGCGGTTCGCAGCCGCGGCTTTCCCGACGCCGCCGTTGAGCACGCCCAGACTCGGGCGTTCACCATTGTTCCCGCACGTCGGTCCGCCCTGACTGTACGTTCGTGGTCATGACCGACGCGATCGCCGTCTCCGGGCTGGTCAAGACGTTCGGGCAGACCCGCGCGCTCGACGGGCTCAACTTGACCGTCGCCAGCGGCGAGGTGCACGGGTTCCTGGGACCCAACGGATCAGGCAAGTCGACGGCCATCCGCGTCTTGCTCGGCATGCTGCGAGCCGACGCCGGAGACATCGTGCTGATGGGCGGCGATCCCTGGCGCGACACCATCGATCTGCACCGCCGGCTCGCCTATGTGCCCGGCGACGTCAACCTGTGGCCGAAGTTGACCGGCGGCGAGATCATCGAGCTGCTCGGGCGCCTGCACGGCGGCATCGACCGCGCTCGGCGCGATGCGCTGCTCGAGCGCTTCGAGCTCGACCCGACCAAGAAGGGCCGCACCTATTCGAAGGGCAACCGCCAGAAGGTGGCGCTGGTGGCGGCGCTGGCGTTGGAGTCGAGCTGCTGATTCTCGACGAGCCGACGTCGGGGCTCGATCCGCTGATGGAGGCGATCTTCCAAGACTGCATCCGCGAGCTCAGGGCGAAGGGGCGCACCGTCCTGTTGTCCAGTCACATCCTGGCTGAGGTCGAGGCGCTGTGCGACCGCGTGAGCATCATCCGCGCCGGCAGGACCGTCGACAGCGGGACGCTCAATGACCTGCGGCACGTGACCCGCACCTCGATCGCCGCGGAGACGACACGACCCGCGACGGGTCTCGCTGAGCTGCCCGGGGTCCACGACATCCGGATCGACGGCCTGCGGTCGCGCGTCGACGTTGACGGCGAGCACCTCGATGCGGTCGTGCGCCATCTCTCGCAGCTCGGCGTCCGCAGCCTGACCAGCCATCCCCCGACGCTCGAGGAGCTCTTCCTGCGCCACTACGGTGACGAGCTTGGCGAGCCGGCGCCGGCGTGAGACGCCCTGTGTCAACCTCTTGTCGCGAGGTGGCGCGTTGCCGCTCGGTGCTTGGTCGGGTCGTAGGTGGTGTGGTCGTGCCAGCAGCGCCACAGACGCGTGTCCATGCGCGTCTGAGGATGCGGATGGCGTGTGGGTGGTCGCAGCCGCGGTTGCGGGCGCGTTGGTAGATGTCGTGCGCCCAGGGATGCCAGTGGCGGGTGCTGTCGGCGAGCACGCAGAGGTGTTGTCGCAGGCGTTTGTCGCAGGCCCAGCGGAAGGTGGCTGCGCGGCGTTTGCCCGATTGGATGGCGACGGGTGCCATGCCGGCGTCGGCGGCGAGGCTGTCGCGGGTGGGGTAGCGGGCGCGGTTGTCGCCGATCTCGGCGAGCAGGCCGGCGGCGCAGATCGCGCTCGTGGGGTCTTTGAAGAGCGAGAGGAAAGTCGGTCCGTCGGGGTGTGCGCGGACGGCGCCGGCGATTTGGCTGGTGAGCTGGCCGATCTGCTCGACGATTGGGCGCAGCGCTGCGACGATGCCGAGGACGGCGGCGCGTCGTGCGTCGGCCTCGAGTTCGCCGACGACGGCGACGGGTGCGCTGCGCAGCCGTTTGAGCAGTTCCTCGACTGGGCGCCGGCCGCTGTAGGCGTGGCGTGCGAGGAACGCGGCCAAGCGCTTGGGGCCCAGGCCGCTTGCGTCAGCGGGGCTGGGGTAGCGCTCCAGGAACGCCAGGCCGATCGGGCTGTCGAACCGATCGGTCTTGCCGGCCGCGGCGCGGAAGCGGTTGCGTGCGGCCCTGACCTGGTTGGGATGGATCGCGAGGACCGTGATGCCGGCGGCCAGCAGCCGGCCGACGAGCAGGCCGTCGGGACGCTCGATCGCCGCCAGCGTCACGGTGTGACGGCGGCCGACCAGGAGGTACCGTGGCGGGTGCTCATAGGCAGGCCCTCAGCGGGGCGACGCCCTGTTGCCGCTCTGGGTGCCTCACACCGCCAGGAGGGGCAGGTCTCACGCGGGCCGTCTCAGCGGCGAGCGAGCGAGGCCCTCTCCTGGCGGTGGTCAGCGGCGCTATGCGCCGGTCAGTCTGAGAGCCCGTCTGGCCTTCGGCCAGTCTCGATCTCTCTTGACTTCCCTTCTTCGGAGAAGAACCTCCCGGCGAGCACCAAGGTTGCCCTATGAGCGAGCTGACCGCAATCTCGGACACGCAGCGCCTCGCCGCCGAGGGATTGTCCAAGTACCCTGGCGTAGCCGTGATGATCAGGCTCCGGGATTGTCCACGTATCCCCGGCCCCACTGGCCACCCTCGCTCGATCCCTACATACGCCTAGCCTCTCAAATCGCGTCGCGGGAGCCCTGTGCCGAAATGGCAACGCGGTTCAGACGTTCCCCTCGACCGTCCATCCGATGCGCATGCCGATCGAGCACACGGCATGGCCAGGGTCATCGCGCGGCGCGCAGTACCACCCGAGTGGCGGTATCCCGGTCGACACGTAGCTCTGCACGACGCGTCGAGCCACGCGGCACGCCACCGGATCCGGGCCCCCACGGCTGCGCTTCGTGATGCGCAGCCCGATGAACGCCGCGGAAGCCGGGACGACCACCGTTCCGCACGCGCCGTTCGCGGACGGCGCGACGCCTCCGCCGACCGGCAGACGACGGACGATCAAGCCGCCGCCACGCACCTTCGCCGTACACGCGGTGTTGCCGCACACGACATTGGCGGCATTGGTGGTGCGTGAGGACTGCCCGATGTAGTTGACGTACATCATCGGCTTCACGGCGCCGTCGATCCGGATCGCGCCGACCTTGGTGGCGGTGCAGCTCACGTCACAGTTGAACCCGGTGTTGCGCGCGATCCGCCGCCACCCTGCGAGCGCGTTCGAATCGGTCTGCGTGGGCGCGTCGGCGAGGATGACCTCCGAGGCAAGCAGCGGCGGCGCGCCGCCGGGCGGGAGGGTCCCATCCATCTCTACCTTCAGGCTGCCTTCGACGTCGAGGACCTCCCCTCGCTGGAGGCCGACAACCGGAACGCTGTAGACGACGACCTTCTCCGGCGGAACGTTGGCCCGGGTGGTCTGGATCGGAAGCTGGGAGGCCTGCGGGGTCGCGCCCGCGACCGTGGTGCGTCCCGCGAGATACGCCCGCCCCGCGCGCAGAATCGTGAGATGCCCGCCGCCCCGGAGGGACTGCTTGAGCTCGAGCTTGTCGCTCGGCCGTCCGCCGCGAGAGTCGATGACGAGGCTCACGTACGTGCGCCCGCGCTGACCACGGCTCACGGTGATGGTGCGCCGCAGGTCAAGGGGGCAGTGGTGCAAGGTCGTCGTGCACGTCGTCGTCGGCGCGCGCGCGACCGGGATCCCTGTGACGTCGTCTGGACGCGTGCCGAGGATCACGGCGGCGCTCAACCGGGGCTTCACGCTCGTGCGACCGCAGCCGGTGTCGGACGGGGCGCACTTCGTCAGCTCGACCTCGGCCCGTATCCGCAGGGTCTCGCCCGCGGCGAGCGCTGGAAGGCGCAGCGAGTAGACGGCGCGTCTGCGTCCGATGGGAACCTCGACGTTGCCGTGCACGCTGAAGTCACGCCCGTACGAAAGGCCGTCGACGGGCGGCTTCGTCGCGACGGCGTTCGCGGACCCGGCCGTAGCGGCCGCGATGAGCATCGACGCCAACACCGCCCCTGTGACGTCGCGGACCGTCATCGACGAGCGAGGCTACGGGGCGCCCTGGGCGTTGTCCATGTGGGCGCTTGCAGGCGGGTGGCCCCGCGCGCGTGGAGCCCCGCACACGCGTTGCTCGCAGATTGCGACGAGCGGGCGGCTCTTCGGCGATGAGCGCCGCCTGGTGTCCTAGGCTCAAGCGGCGCCCACGACCATGCCTGCACCCGCGACGCCAACACCCTGCTCGTTCGACGCCTGCGACGGCTCGGGCTTCGTCGTCGACGAGGCTACGAACACCGCAGCCGACTGCCGCTGCCGCGCCCAACGCGTCAGCAACGCGCGCGCGCGCTCGCTCAGCGGCGTCCTGCCGCGCAAGTACCGCGGCGTGTCGTTTGACCGCCCGCCCGTCACGGAGATCGCCAGGCCGGTCACGACCGCGGTCAAGCAGTACATCAACCGCATCGACGAGCAGCTCGACGCGGGGCGCGGGCTGTGGTTCTTCGGGTCGGTGGGGACCGGCAAGACGACGCTTGCGATGCTCGTCTCCAAGCACGCGCTCGAAGTGGGGCGCAGCGTCGCGATCTACTCGCTGCCGGACCTGCTCGTCCGGATCCGCGCGACGTTCGACGACGATCGCTCCAACTCGTACCTCGACCTCATCGACCGCCTGACGAAGGTCGACCTCCTGCACATCGACGACGTCGGCGCCGAGAAGACGAGCCCGTGGGTGCTGGAGCAGCTCTACGCGATCGTCAACGCGCGCTACGAGGCCGAGCGGTCGATCGTCATCACGACGAACCTCGAGCGCGACGCGCTGGCCGAGCAGATCAACGAGCGGACCGTCTCGCGCCTGGAGGAGATGTGCGAGGTGCTTCCGCTGTTCGGCTCCGATCAGCGCCAGGAAGTCGCGGCTCGACGCGCCCTCGGGGCGTGAGCGGGCCGCCTCTGCACGCCCCCGCCCGGCGATCATCCGCCCGGGCCGCCTAGACTCTCCTGCCGTATGCCTGGAATCTGCATCGTCGGTGCCCAGTGGGGCGACGAAGGCAAGGGGAAAGTCGTCGACCTGCTCGCCGAGCGGGCCGATGCGATCGTGCGCTTCCAGGGCGGCAACAACGCCGGCCACACGATCATCCGCGACGGCGAGGTCTTCAAGTTCCACCTCATTCCGTCCGGGATCCTCTATCCCGGCAAGCGCTGCATCATCGGCAACGGCGTCGTCGTCGACCCGCGCGTCCTCACCGACGAGCTCGACGCGCTGAAGGCCCGCAAGGTCGACACGAGCGGCCTGCGCATCAGCGCCAACGCGCACGTGATCATGCCGTACCACCTGCTGCTCGACACGGCGGGCGAGACGAAGCTCGGCAAGCTGCAGATCGGCACGACGCGGCGCGGCATCGGCCCCTGCTACGCCGACAAGGCCGCGCGCCTGGGCATCCGCATGCAGGACCTCCTCGACGAGCGCATCCTCAAGAAGAAGATCACCGCAGCGATCGACCCCAAGCGGTTGAGCCTGCGCCCCTACGACAAGGACCCGTCGCTGGACCTCCAGTCGATGACCGAGGCGTACCTCACCTACGGCCACCGCCTCGAGCGCCACATCGCCGACACGGCCCGCATCGTCTGGGACGCCCTGGACGCCGACAAGCTCGTCCTCTACGAGGGTGCGCAGGGCGCGCTGCTGGACATCGACCACGGCACCTATCCCTTCGTCACGTCCTCGAACCCGATCGCGGGAGCGGCTTGCGTCGGCGCCGGCGTCGGCCCCAAGGACATCCACGAGGTCTGGGGCATCACGAAGGCCTACACGACCCGCGTCGGCTCGGGGCCGTTTCCGACCGAGCTCGACGACGAGGTCGGCGAGGAGCTCCGCCGCCGCGGCGGCGAGTTCGGCACGACGACCGGCCGGGCGCGGCGCTGCGGCTGGCTGGACATCCCCGCGCTGCGCTACGCCTCGCGCATCAACGGCCTCACCTCGCTGGCGATCACGAAGCTCGACGTCCTCTCGGGCTTCGAGAAGATCAAGGTCTGCATGAGCTACAGCGGCCCGGACGGCGCGGAGTTCTCGGACTTCCCGTACCACCAGACGGTGCTGCATCACGCTCGCGGCGAGTACATCGAGCTCGAGGGCTGGACCGAGGACATCACGGAGTGCCGCTCGCCGTCGGAGCTTCCGCGCGCCGCACAGGAGTACCTCGCGTTCATCAGCGAGGCCGTGAAGGTGCCGGTCGTGCTCGTCGGCGTCGGACCGGGCCGCGACCAGATCATCTGGATGGCCGACGTGCCGCTCGCCCAAGCGGCGTAGCCCCGCGCTGGGCGCCACCCGCCAGGATCCGTCGCCGGGGTCTTGGTCGACGCGGTGGCCGCGGTCGAAGGGTCAGGTCCAATGCTCGAGCAGGTCCTCGTCGGGCACGTCGCGGACCACCCGCGCGGGCACGCCCATGACGACCTTGCGCGCCGGGACGTCGCTCGTGACGACCGCGCCGGCGGCGACGAACGCCTCCTCGCCGATCTCGACGCCGGGCAGCAGCACCGCCCCGCCGCCGATCCGGCAGGCGCGCCGGAGCGTCGCCCCGCGCAGCGGCGACCCCCGTTCGAGCCGGCCCATCGTGTCGTCGTTCGTCGTCATCGCGCACGGCCCGACGAAGACGTCGTCCTCGACGACGCTGTACGCCGTCAGGTAGACCTGCGACTGGATCCGCACGCGCGCCCCGATCACGACGTCGTTGTCGACGCCGCTCGCACGCCCGATCACGGTGTCGGCGCCGATCGTCGTCCGCTCGCGGACGTAGGCCTGGTCGCCGACGATCGTCCTGGCGCCGACCACCGAGCCGCCGAAGACGATCGCCTGCGCGCAGATCACGACGCCCTGCTCGAGCACGAGCCGCTCGAGCTCGCCGCCCGCCGCGGCCGAGCGCCGCGAGAGGCTCGGCGGCTTGCCGAGCACCGCACCGTCCTGGATCGTGCAGCCGTCGCCGATGACGACGCCGTCTCCGATCACGACGTGTGCCCCGAAGACGACGTCGCGCCCGACGGATGCCTTCGGGCTGAGGACGAGGCCTGGTGCGAAGGTCGGGCTGAGGACCACCCCGGGGGTCGGCAGGCCGCTCATCGTGCGCGGAGCCTAGCCATCGCGGCCACCACCCGCTGTGCCGCGCGCCCGTCGCCGTAGAGCTCGGGTCGCTCGTCGGGCAGCGGTCGCTGAAGGGCGGCGCGGGCCGCGTCCGCGTCGAGGTCGACGAGCACGTTCCAGCCCGACTGGACGGTCTCGACCCACTCCGTCGTGTCGCGCAGCGTCACGCACGGCACGCCCGCGAGGTACGCCTCCTTCTGCACGCCGCCTGAGTCCGTCAGGACGGCGCGTGCGCGCGTCAAGAGCGACGTGAACGCGAGGTAGCCGAGCGGCGGCAGCAGGATCGCGCCGGCGGCGAGGCGCTCCAGCGACCCCGTCGCTTCGAGGCGCGCGCGGGTGCGCGGGTGCAGCGGTAGGACGACGGGCACGTCGAGCGAGAGCAGCAGGTCGACGAGCAGCGCGAGGCGTGCCGGGTCGTCGACGTTGCCGGCACGGTGGGCTGTGACGAGCAGGTACTCGCCCGCGGTCACGCCCGCGGCGTCGAGCGGAACGTCGTCGGCGCGCGCGCGGGGTGCGAGCAGCGACGCGACGTCGACCATGACGTCCCCGACGACCTCGACCTCGCCCGCGACGCCCTCGCGCGCGAGGTTGTCGGCGGCGGTCTGCGACGGGGCGAGCAGCAGGTCGGAGACGTGATCGGTCAGCACGCGGTTGAGCTCCTCGGGCATGGCGCGGTCGAACGAGCGCATGCCGGCCTCGACGTGCGCGACCGGGACCCGCACCTGCGCCGCCGCCAGCGCGCCGGCCAGGGTCGAGTTCGTGTCGCCGTAGACGAGCACCGCGTCGGGCGCCTGCTCGCGCAGCACGTCGCCGAGCGCCGCCAGCATCCGCGCCGTCTGCTCGGTGTTCGTCCCGCCGCCCAGGCCGAGCTGGATCTCCGGCCGCGGCACGCCGAGCTCGGTGACGAAGATCGTCGACAGCTCGTCGTCGTAGTGCTGGCCGGTGTGCACGAGCAGCTCCTCGTGCTCGGCGCGCAGCGGTCCCGACACCGCGGCCGCCTTGACGAACTGCGGCCGGTTGCCGATGACCGTGACGACCTTCACGTCGAGGTGGCGAGCGCGGCCTCGATGTGCTCGCGCACGCGCGCGGCGCAGTCGGCCGAGACCGGGCCGGGTGCGGCGGGGACGTCGCGGCCGTCGATCGAGCCCACGGGCTGGACCTCGCGCAACGACGACGCGAGGAACGCCTCGCTGATCCCCAGAAGGTCGTCGCGCGTCGTCACGCGCTCCTGCGCGTCGGTGACCTCGAGCAGCACGCGGCGGCTGATCGAGTCGAGGATGCGATCCGACAGGGGCGGCGTGCAGAGCGTGCCGTCGAGGACGTAGAAGAACGAGGTCACGGGCGCCTCGAGGACGCGCCCGTGCGGTGTGACGAAGAGCGCCTCGTCGGCGCCCGCCTCCTTCGCCAGCCGCGTGGCGAGCATGTTCGCGGCGTAGGAGAGCGACTTGACCCCGTCGAGGACGCGCGTCGGCGAGTACGTGATCGTCGCCAGCGCGATCGTCTCGGGCAGCACGGGCAGCGGGTGCAGGATGCCGATGCGCCGGCCCCCGCGCGTGACGACGAGCCGCAGCGCCCCGTCGGCGTCGCCGGTCGCTTCGAGCAGCGCGGCGGCGTCCGCCCGGACGGCGTCCTCGTCGAACGGCAGCCGGATGCTCGTGGCACTGCGGATCATCCGCTCGACGTGCTCGTCGAGCGCGAACGGTCGCCCCGCGTAGATCCGGATGACCTCGAAGACGCCGTCGCCGCGCAACAACCCCTCGTCGAGGATCGAGACCGTCGCGTCCGCGGCGTCCATGACGTCGCCATCGAGGATGCAGAGCATCACGCGAGGGTATCTGCCGCGCCGCCGCAGTGGCTCGCGCAGCTCGCTCCCGCGTGGTCGTATGCCGGGCGCGGGCTACTCCTCGTCCTCCGGCCTCCAGCCAGCGATCACGAGGTCGACCATGTCGTGCGGATCGGCTTCGCGGTACGTGCTCTGGCCCATGTAGACGAACGCTCGATCGTCCGTGCAGAGGTGCAGCGACCGGCGGGTCGCGCTGTGCTTGTAGATGTGCACCACCGACCCGTCGGCGAGCTCGACCTCGCCCATCCACATGAACCACACCACACCATGGCGACCGACGAGCCTGAGCAGCGGCTCCCAAACCGGTTCGTCGTGCACACGTAGCGTCCCGGTGATCGTGCGCTTGCTGGGCATGCACAAAGCCTGAGCCCGAGCCTGTGACAGAACAAGACGCGCTCGTGCCGATTCTGCGCAGCCGCTGCGCACGCTTTGCGCGGAAACGTTGCCGATCAGCGCGCCGAACGCCCCGCCGCTCGCCCGAACGCCCTCGCGCCGCTTGCTGCACCTGCGAGGCGCAGCGCAAGGTAGTGCCCCCGCCAGGAATCGAACCTGGAACCTTCGGATTAAGAGTCCGCTGCTCTGCCAGTTGAGCTACAGGGGCGTGCTAGACGCGACGGGGCATCCTAGCCACTCGACGGCGTCGTGGTTCCCGTCGCGGGCGGTGCCGTGGATTGCGTCTTGAGCGACTTGAGGATCTCGCGCAGGCTCTCGCGGTCGTCCTTCGGCGCGAGGTCGACCGCGCGCTCGGCCGCGAGGTCGCCCGTGCGGGTGTCGCCGGCGACGTACGCGAGCTGCGCGAGCTGCTGATAGAGCCGCGTGTTCGGCGGGTCCTCCGCCGCGGTCACGAGCTGCATCGCCTTGACGGCCTTGGCGGGCTGGTTGAGCCCGGACTGGGAGTAGGCCTGCACCATGAGCCGCGCGACGCGCACGTTGGGCTGCTTGGGCTCGAGCGCCAGATACCGCTCCCATGCCTCGGTCGAGAGGGTCAGCTTCTCCTTGCCCTTGGCCGTGTACGTGCCGTCGTCGCGGATGCCGTCGATCCCGGCCCGCTGGAAGCGCAGGCGCGCGAGCTCGGCCCACGGAGCGGGCTCGCGCGGCGTCGTCTGCGTCTTGGCGAGCGCGCTCTTGATCCGGTTGTCGAGCGTCTCCGTTGCGGTGTCGCCCCCGCTGCCGTCGCCCACGACCGCGTCGACGATGCCGCCGCTCTGGTCGCTGCCGATCCCGAACAGCACGAGACCGCCGCCCATGAGGATGGCCAGCGAGAGATAGATGGCTTGCACAGTGCGGCGACGGCCACGCCCGCGCAGGTCGAACAGCATCGGCGATCAGTCCTTCGAGTCGGAGTCTTCCGGGTCTTGCGTGTCCCCCAGCTTAGGGCTATCGGCCTCCGAGGCCTCCTGTACCGCGTCGGCCGCCGCGCTCACGTCCGAGACGCCGACCTCGTCGGTCTCGAACTCCTCGTCGTCGTCCTCGTAGGCGGCCAGCGGGTCCTCGTCCTCATCGTCCTCGTCGGGCTCGACCGCGGCGGGCTCGTCGCCGTCGGAGTCGGGCTCGTCGTCGTAGTCCGGCTCGTCGTCGTCAGGTCCGTCGTCGTCGGAGTCGGGCTCGTCGTCGCCTTCCGGCTCGTCGTCGTCGTCGTCGACCTCGTCGTCGTCGTCGTCCTCGTCCTCGTCATCCTGCGGCGGCTTGATCCGGTCCAGCCAGCGCGCGAGCAGGATGCTGAGCTCGAACAGGATGATGAGCGGCGCCATCGCCAGCGTCATCGTCACCGGGTCCGGCGTCGGCGTCGCGACGGCCGCGACGACCGCGATCCCGAGGATGACGTAGCCCCGGTTCGCTGCGAGCTGCTTCGGCGTGAAGATCCCCAGCCGGGTCACGGCCAGCACCCCCACGGGGATCTGGAACAACAGGCCGATCCCGGCGAGGAAGAAGACCGCGAACTTGAAGTAGTCCTTGGCCTGCAAGAGGATGTCGAACGAGTCGTCGTTGAAGTTCTGCAAGAAGCCGACGGCTCGTTCGAGCACGACGAAGTAGCCGAACATCACGCCGGCGATGAACAACACCGGCACCATGAGCATCAGCGGGACGGCGACCTTGCGCTCCTTGGGGCTGAACGCCGGCAGGATGAACGCGTACGCGTGGTAGAGCAGGAACGGCATCGCCAGCAGCAGCGCGGCGTAGAACGCGATCGTGATCGTCGCGGTGAACGGCTCCGCGATCCCGAGCGTGACGAGCTTGCGCGCGTTGTCGCCGCTCAGCGCCTCGGCGGCCTGGCCGGTCTGCACGGCAGCGACCTCGAGCGCGGTCGCGGTCCGGGCGATCTGGCGGCGCTGGGCGGTCGTGAGGTTGTCCGCACCCCCTAGCGCCCCGAGCGTCGTCCCGGCCGACGACAGCGCCGGCGCGAGCGCGGTGAGCGCCTGCTTCTGCTCGCGCTGGGCCAGCGCGGCCCGTTCGAGCGGATCCTTGGAGTCCTTGGCGGGGTCCTGGAGGTTCTGCGTCTTCTCGACGGGGCTCGGTGACGAGCTTCAGGACCCCGTCGCTCTGCCAGAAGCAGAACGAGAACGACAGCAGCAGCGCGACGATCGACAGCACGAGCCGCCTGCGCAGCTCGTCGAGGTGATCTACGAGCGTCAGGCGATCCTCGTGACCGATTGGCCGCAGCGCGCGTGCCATGTGTCAGGCGGGTGCTCGGAGCGGACGAGTCAGCCGCGGGGGCGGCTGATCGCGTCGTCCTGCTGCGCGTTGGGCTTCGGCTCGTCGTCCTCGTCGTCGTCGCCGGCCGAGATCGACTTGTCGTCGTCCTTCCCGGTGATCGAGTCCTTGAACTCGCGCATGCTCGTGCCCAGCGAGCGTCCGAGCCCAGGCAGCTTCTTGGGCCCGAAGATGACGAGCACGATGACGAGCACGATGATGAGTTCTGTTGGGCCGATGTTCGGCATTGGTGCTCCCGGAAGGGTTGAGCGGACAGGGTATCGCCAACGGCCCCGGCGGATTTGCCGTCGACATCGGCGATGAGGTGTCAAGTTCCTCGCTGGCATGCCGATGAGTGGGTCATGCAGGAGTTCGACAACAGCCCGCCGCCGGATCACAAGCAGTACATCCGCAAGGTGACACTGCCGTCCGGCAAGACGATCGAGGTCATCTCCTTCGAGGATCACGCGCCGGCCACCGAGCCCGACCTGCACGTCTGCCCGGACTGCGCCTCGGACCTCGTCTACCCCGTCGCTTGGGAAGAGGCCGACCGCTCGAGCTGGGAGGTCAGCCTGCGCTGCCCCAACTGCGAGTGGTTCGAGACCGGCGTCTACGAGGAAGAGGCCATCCAGCGCTTCGACGACACGCTCGACCGCGGCACCGAGGCGCTCGTCTCGGACCTGCGCCAGCTGACCCGCGCGAACATGGAAGAGGACGTCGAGCGCTTCGTCAGCGCGATCACCGCCGGGCACGTCCTCCCCGAGGACTTCTAGCCTTCTACGCGTACCGGTCGACGACCTCGTCGGCCACGAGGTTGAGCGCGACGCGCTGCCCGTCCGCGAGCCGCATCCCCGCGAGTTCGCCCTTCGCGTCGTCGACGATGGCGTGTGCCTGGTGCGCGGCGGCGGCGACAGCGCCGGTCGCCTCGATGCGCTGGCACAGCTCCGTCGCCTGCGCGGCGGTCGTGATCGCGCGCAGGTCGATCGCCGCGAGGCCGGGGTCCAGCTCGCGCGCGAGGATCAGCGGTAGCGTGACGGTGCCGTCGAGCAGGTCGGTTCCGCGATGCTTGCCGGTCGCGGCCGACGAGCCCGAGACGTCCAGCACGTCGTCGAGCAGCTGAAACGCCAGGCCGATGCGCCGTCCGAACGCGCCGAGCGCCGCGACGGCGTCGGGCTCGCGCCTGGCGGCCAGCGCGCCCAGCTGGCACGCCGCCTCGAACAGGCGCGCGGTCTTCAGCTCGCAGCGATAGAGGTAGCGATCGACGGCCACGCCCGCGTTCCAGGCATCCTCGCGCTGCAGCAGCTCGCCCTCGGCCAGCGCCGACGACGCCCGCGAGAGCGCCCGCACGGAGTCCAAGCGCCCGGTGGCGGCGAGCTCCGCGAACGCTCGCGAGAACAGCAGGTCGCCGGTGGCGGTGGCGAGCAGGCGACCGCCCTGCGCCCACACCGTGGGCTGCCCCCGGCGCAGCAGCGCGTCGTCGAGGACGTCGTCGTGGACGAGCGTCGCCGAGTGGACGAGCTCGACGGCCGCTGCGCACGCGATGAGCTCGGAGGGCTCGTCGGGCTCCGATCCCGCGGCCAGCAGCACGAGCAGCGGGCGCAGCCGCTTGCCACCGGCGGCGATCGTCGCGCCGGCGTGCTCGGCAAGCACCGGTCCGTGCCCGGCGGCGAGCTCGACCAGCCGCTGCTCGACGCGTGCGAGCAGGTCGGGCACGTACGGTCCGGCCGCCTGCACGATCGCCGCGACGCTCTCCGAGGCGCTCGTCATCGGCGCGTGCCGACGTGCAGGGCGATGATGCCGCCCGCAGTCAGCACGTAGCGGACGTCCATGTCGCAGGCGTCCATCTTCGCGGCGAGCTCGTGCGGGCCGGGGAAGCGCTTGACCGAGTTCGGCAGGTACTCGTAGGCCTCGGGGTCGCCGGCCAGTCGGCCGATGACCGGGACGACCCGGTCAAACCAGAGGCGGTAGAACGTCGACAACGGCGGTCGGGTCGGCGTCGTGATCTCGAGCACGACGACGTGGCCGCCCGGACGCACGACGCGCGCCATCTCGCGCAGGCCGAGATCGAGGTCGGAGAAGTTGCGCGCGCCGAACCCGACCGTCGCGGCGGCGAACTCGCCGTCGGCGTACGGCAGCGCCATCGCGTTCGCCCATTCGAACGTGATCGGTGCCTGCGCCGCCGGTGCCTTGAGGCTCGCGAGCTTCAGCATCTCCTCGGAGAAGTCCGAGCCGATGACCTCGCCGTCCGCACCGACCCGCCGCGCGAGCTCGAGCGCGAGGTCGCCGGTGCCGGTCGCGACGTCGAGGACGCGATCACCGGGTCCGACCTCCGCGAGGTCCGCGGCGCGCCGGCGCCACGAATGGTGCAGGCCGGCGGTCGATGACCGAGTTCGATGACGTCGTAGAAGCCGGCGATGCGGTCGAACATCGCCCGCACCTGCGGCTCCTGCAGGGTGCCCTTGTCGGTCGGTGGCGCGCTAATGAGCGGACTTCAGCTGCGCGAGGAACTCGACGAGGTCGTCGCGCTTGTCGGGCGCCAGCTCGGTGTACGCCGGCATCGGCGCCGTCGGGTTGACGAGTGTGCGCTCGATCGCCACGCGCGGCAGGCGCGCCCCGATCTCCGAGAGGTCCGGTCCGGGGCCCGTGTTGCCGTTGTGGCCGATCGCGTGGCAGGCGAGGCAGCCGGACTGCGCCACGACCTGCTTGCCCGACTCGAAGGCGCGCAGGGCCTCGCCGCCGTTGGCCCTGACGCTCGCCGGGGCTTCCATGTCGATCTGGTTCGGCGAGCCGGCGATCGCGCCCTCGTATGTGAGGAAGGCCATCGCGGCGATCGTGAAGAACGCGGCTGCCATCGCGACCGGCCGGCGCTCCGGGCGGCGCTCCGGGCCCCGGTCGTAGAACGGCAGCAGGAACAGGAGGATCATGCAGATCGTCGGGACGCCGATCGCCGCGAGCGGCACGAGCGACGGCGGCTTGATGACCCGCAGCACCTCGAACAGGAAGTAGAAGTACCACTCCGGCCGTGGCACGTACGTCGTCGTCGTCGGGTCGACCTTCGGCCCGAGCTCGGCGCCCAGCACGATCGCCAGCACGATGATCGTGATCATCACGACGACGGCCATCCAGCTGTCCTTGGCGATCGCGTAGGGGAAGAACGGCTTGCCCTGCGACTTCAGGATCGAGTACTCACGGAGGTAGGCCTCCTTCTCGAGCTGGTTCACGCCGGGTCCTCACGAAGCTCGGGGTCGGAGTCGGCGCGGATCCACGGCGGCGCGGTCGTGCCGAGGCGCGCGACGAGATACAGGTGCGCGCCGATGAGCGCCGCGATGATCCCCGGCAACAGCAGCATGTGCAGCGAGTAGAAGCGTGTGAGCGTGGTGGCGCCGAACTCGGGACCGGCACGCATGAAGTCCGACAGGTACGGGCCGACGAGCGGGCCGGTCCCGTTGATCGCCACGCCGACCGTGGTCGCCCAGTAGGAGCGCTGGTCGAACGGCAGCAGGTAGCCCGTGAAGGACATCAGGAGCGTGAGGATCAGCAGGACGACGCCGATGACCCAGTTCAGCTCGCGGGGATACTTGTAGGCGCCGAAGAAGAACGTCCGCGCCATGTGCAGGAAGATGAGGATGACCATGACGGTCGAGCCCCACTTGTGCATCCCACGCACGAACTCGCCGAGGAAGACCTCGTTGGTCAGGTAGCGGATCGACTCATAGGCGCGCGTTGCCGACGGGTCGTAGTACATCGCCAGGAAGACGCCCGTCACGGCCTGCGAGAGGAACGCGAACATCGTCGCGGAGCCGAGCGTGTAGAACCAGTTCGTCCCGCGCGGGATCTTGCGGAACATCATCCAGCGCGCGCCGGCCGACAGCGACGTGCGCTCGTCGAGCCAGTCGATCGTGCTGACGCCCGTTTCGGCGAGCTTCTCCTTGACCTTCCCCTTGCCGCCTCCGGCGCCCGTTTCCACCTGCGCGCCGCCTCCGTCGTCGGGGTCCTTGGTCTTCCGCAGGCCTGACGTCGCTGGTGCCTTGGCCATGGCCTACGTCCCTGGGATCTTGCGGACGGTGGGACGTGCGGGGTACATGTACTGGCCGACCCCGTCGATGGGCATGCCCGGATCGCGTGGGGAGAAGCGGCGCAGCTCGGAGTTCAGGCTGTAGCGCGGCCCGACCTCGACCGCGCCGTTGCGCACGCGGGTGTAGAAGCGATCGAGCGGGCGCACGGGTGGGCCGCCGGAGACCTTGCCCTCGAAGTCGTACACGCCGCCGTGGCACGGGCAAATGAAGCGCTCGGAGGCCTCGACGTAGCGCACCGGGCAGCCGAGGTGCATGCAGCGCGTCGAGATCGCGACGTAGTCGTTGTACTCGTCCTTGACCTCTTGGTCGACCTTCGGGTCGTACTGGCGCACATAGACCGTCGTCTTGCCGACCTCGCCGATGCCCGGCGAGATCGTCAGCGTCCGCGGGATGTACGTGTCCGGCGGGAAGTCGGCGACCGGGCCGACGCTCTCCCAGCGGTCATGCTGCTTCTCGAAGACCGGGCCGAAGGCCATCCCGAGCGCGGGCAGCGTGAAGGCAGCCATCGCGATTCCGCCGGCCGTGTGGGCGCTGGCGGTCATGAAGCGACGGCGGGTGACGGTCTCGCCCTCGTAGGCGCCGGGGATCTTCGCCTCGGCGGTCGTCTTGGGCTTCTTCTTGCGATCGTCTGGCACGGGCATGGGAATCTATCGCCCCCGCGACTTCGACAGCCCCGTCGTGCGAGCGGCCGGACGCCGGGACCGCGGACGGGTCCGCGATGTTTGTGCGGGTCGGCTCAAGCCCCTTGTGCGGACCGTCTCAAGCATGCCCGGCGATCGCGGTCACGCCGGCCTGCCAAGCGCTGTCCGCGAGCGCGTCGTCGCCGTCGGCGTGCGCCCGCGCGCTCAGCGAGATGACGTCGGCGAGCGCGGCGATCGCGACGAGGTCTCCGATCGCCGCGAGCCGTGCGAGACCCAGCGCGTACATGCGATCGCCGGCCAGCAGCGCGTGGTCGGGGTCGGCGATGTCCAGCGCGCGCGCGCTCGCGTAGTGCAGGCGATAGCCCTCCTCGACCGCCGCGACGGCGATCTCGACGTCCTCGCGATGCGCCGCGACGCGCGGGCCGCCCGCGGCATGCAGCGCGCGCGCGTCGCCCGCCGGATCGACGGGGCCCTCCCCGAGCGCGGACGCGAGCGGCGTGCCCGACTCGCGCACGGCGTCGCGCAGGCGCGCGATCGTGGAGCTCACCCGGCGAGCTCCGCGAACGCCGCCGCGGCGGCGGTGACGGTTCGCGCGACGTGCTCGGGGGTGTGAGCGAGCGACGGGAACCACGCCTCGAACTGCGATGCCGGCGCGTAGACGCCGCGCGCGAGCAGCCCCCGGCACCAGGCGGCGTAGGCGTCGAGGTCGCAGCGCTTCGCGCCTTCGTAGTCGGTCACGGGGTCGGCGCTGAAGAAGACGGTGAGCAGGCCGGGCGCGGTCGCGATCTGGATCCCCTCGTAGCCAGCCGACTCCGCGGCGCCGCGCAGGCCCTCGGCGAGCGCCGCCGTCGTCTGCGCGAGCTTGACGTAGGGCTGCTCGCCATCGAGCAGCGCGAGCGTCACGAGGCCGGCCGCGACGGCGAGCGGGTTGCCCGACAGCGTCCCCGCCTGGTAGACGTCGCCCGACGGCGCGATCCGGCGCATGAGCTCGCGCGGGCCGCCGTACGCCGCGGCCGGGAGGCCGCCGCCGATGATCTTGCCCATGACCGTGAGGTCGGGGAGGACGCCGGTGAGCCCCTGCACGCCGCCCGGTGCGACGCGAAAGCCCGAGATGACCTCGTCGAAGATCAGCAGGGCGCCGTTGTCGTCGGCGCGGGCGCGCAGCAGCTCGAGGAAGCCCTCGGCGGGCGCGACCAGGCCCATGTTCGCGGGGTAGGGCTCGGCGAGGATCGCGGCGAACTCGTGCTCGGCGAGCGCCGCGTCGACGGCCGCGGGGTCGTTCCACGGCACCACGATCGTGCTGGCCGCGACCTCAGCGGGAACGCCGGGCGACGCGGGGATGCCCTGCGTGGCGAGGCCGCTGCCGGCGTCGGCGAGCAGCCCGTCGACGTGGCCGTGGTAGGCACCCGCGAACTTCAGGAGCTTCGTGCGCTCGGTCGCCGCACGGGCGAGCCGGATCGCGCTCATCGAGGCCTCGGTGCCCGAGGAGGTCATGCGCAGCATCTGCACGCCCGGCATGCGCCGGCCGACCTCTTCGGCGAGGTCGACCTCGCCGACGGTCGGCGCGCCGTACGTCGTCCCGCGCTGCGCGGCCTCGCAGACGGCGGCGACGATCTCCGGGTGCGCGTGGCCGTGGATGAGCGGACCCCACGAGCAGACCCAGTCGACGAAGCGGTTGTGGTCGACGTCGATGAGCTCCGCGCCCTCTGCGCGGTCGACGAAGATCGGCGTGCGGCCGATCGAGCGCATCGCGCGGACGGGCGAGTTCACGCCGCCGGGCAGGTAGGCGAGCGCTCGCGCGTAGTGCTCGGCGGAGCGGGTGTCGGTGAGGGAAGCGGTCATGGGAGCAGGCGCCTAGACCGCGCCGTGCTCCCGTTCCCAGTTGCGAAAGTCGTCCGTGAAGTACAGCAGGCGGATCTTCTTGAACTCCGTCGACGAGTAGAGCGTGGCGCGCTCGGAGATGTCGAACTCGTCGGCGATCGCGTCGAGGATCGCGTCGCACTCCTCCTTCGAGCGGCCGTGGGCCATCGTGAAGACCGAGTAGGGCCAGTCCTCGTAGGTCGGGCGCTGGTAGCAGTGCGAGATGCCGCGGAAGGAGGCCATCCGCGGGCCAAGCTCGGCGATCTTCTCGTCGGGCACCTTCCAGACGCCCATCCCGTTGGCCGAGAAGCCGGCGCGGCGGTGAAAGAGGATCGCGGCGACGCGGCGCAGGATGCCCCGCTCCTTCATGCCCTCGAGGTGCTCGAGCAGCTCGTCGACGGTCATGCCGAGGTTCGCGGCGGCATCGACGTACGGCTCAGAGACGACCGGCAGGTCGCCCTGCGTGGCGCGGATGATCTCGCGATCGCGCTCGTCGTAGGCGACGCCTTCGAGATCGACGGGCGCCTGGGCCTCGCCCTCGGTCGACAGCGACTTCGTGTCGCCGTCCATCTCGAGCTCCATGCGGATCTTGAAGAGCTTGAGCGTCGGGAGCTGGCGGATCGAGGTCGCGCCGGTCATCTCCTGCATGAGGTCCAGCGTGCCTTGCAGGCCGAGCTTGGAGTCGCCCTCGACGGCGAGCGTGAACCACATGTTGAACTCGTGGTTGCGCAGGTAGTTGTGGCTGACGCCGGGGTGCGAGTTGATGATCTTCGCGGCGCGCCACGGGTGCTCGGGATCGACCTTGGCGGCGACGAGCATCGAGCCGTAGCCGAGCGCGCGGGTGTCGAAGATCGGCGTGACCTGGCGGATGATCCGCTGGTCGAGGAGGTGCTGGACGCGCCGCAGGACCTCGTCCTCGGAGATCTCGGCGAGCTTGGCGACGGCCTCGTACGGGCGCGGCGCGATCGGGAAGCTGCCCTGCATGAGGTTCAGCAGCTTGCGGTCGAGGTCGTCCATCGCGACCGCTGCCCCACCCTTGCGAGAGCGGATCTTCGGGACGGCTGTCACGTCTGAAGCCACAGGGCTGCGTCCTTGGAGTGGTAGCTGATGATGATGTCGGCGCCCGCCCGGCGGATGGAGGTCAATGTCTCCAGCACCACGGCGCGCTCATCGAGCGCGCCGGCGGCTGCGCCCGCCTTCACCATCGCATACTCGCCGCTGACGTTATAGGCGGCGACGGGCATCTGCGTGACGCATTTCACACGCTGGATGACGTCCAGATAGGCCAGCGCGGGCTTGACCATGACGACGTCGGCGCCCTCCTGGACGTCGAGCAGCGCCTCGCGGACGGCCTCGTCGCCGTTGGCCGGATCCATCTGGTAGGCGCGGCGGTCGCCGAAGGCGGGGGTCGATCCCGCGGCCTCGCGAAACGGGCCGTAGAACGCGGACGCGAACTTCGCGCTGTAGGCGACGATCGGGGTGTCCTGAAAGCCCTCCTCGTCGAGTGCCGCGCGGACGGCGCCGATCCGCCCGTCCATCATGTCGCTGGGCGCGACGACATCGGCGCCCGCGCGCGCTTGGCTGACCGCCGCGCGCGCGATGAGCTCGACGCTTGCGTCGTTGTCGACGTGGCCGTGGTCGTCGACGAGGCCGCAGTGGCCGTGGTCGGTGTACTCGCAGAGGCAGACGTCGGTCATGACGACGAGCTCCGGATACGCGTCCTTGATCGCGCGCGTCGCGAGCTGGACGATGCCCTCGTCGTCGTAGGCGCCCGTGCCCTCGGGGTCCTTGCGATCGGGGATCCCGAAGAGCAGGACGGCCGGCAGGGCGAGCGCCTGCGCGGCGCCCGCCTCCTCGACGGCCGCCGAGATGCTCAGGCGGTCGATGCCCGGTAGCGACGCGATCGGCTCGCGGCCGGGCTTGGACTGCACGAACAGCGGCAGGACGAGGTCGGACACGGTGAGGCGCGTCTCGCGGACGAGGTCGCGCAGGACCGGGGTGGCGCGCATCCTGCGCAGGCGAGTCGCGGGGAAGGCCATCCCCGCAAGGGTAGCTCGGGACGAGCGCCGCTACTCGGGCTTGATGGCCGGCTTCGATTCGGCCAGCCGGCGCTTCTGGGACTCGATGTAGGACTCCGAGCGGAAGTGCAGGACCGGGTCGTCGGAGAGCTCGATGCCGGCGGGGACCTTCGTCGGGTCGAACATCGAGCGGTCGACGAGGTCCTGGTCTTCGTGGACGCGGTCGATGACGAGCCGCCCGGCGGTGACGGTCTTGCGGTCGTCGGGCCAGTGCTTGGTCATGTCGTCGGTGGGGTCGCCGGGCTCGGCCAGCGTGAGGACGAGGTCCCACGCCACCGGCTCGCGCGCGACGCGCTGCCTCATCTCGCCGATGAGGTACTGCGGCGGCAGGAACCGCTGCTCGTCCGGCGTGAGGTCGGCGGGCTCGGCGACCGCGACCCAGCGGTAGCGAAACGCTCGCCGCGTGCCCTCGGCGTCGACGAGGAAGTACGCGTGCAAGCCGTTGAACGTCACCCGCGCCCAGCTCTGCGTCGTGGGCGCCTTGAGGATCGCGAGCAGGCCCGGCAGGACCTGGCGATGCGTGAGGACGAAGAAGCCGAGGCGCAGCGGGTTGGGCTTGCCCTTCTTGTTCTTCTTCTGCGCGCCGGCGAGGCCGGCGAAGTCGTCGGGCTTGCGCGCCGGGAAGTGCTTGATGTTCAGCGCCGCCCACTCGGACGTGTCGCCCGACGGCAGCGCGAAGCGCACGGCGAGGCCGAGGACGGCGTTGCGGTCGCGCGCGTACGGGTTGCCGTCGCCGTTCGAGAGCCGCACCGTGACGGGGATGCGGTCTCCCTGCATGTGCTCGGCGATCGTGAGCGCGGCGGCCTCCGGGCTGGCGGTGAAGTCCCCGCGAAACGCGAAGCCCCGCCCGTGCGCGCGGCGGTGGCCCGGCACGTAGCCGATGTTCGCCTCCATGTTGCCGAGCGTGCGCGTGACGCGCTCGGGTCCTCCGAGCTCTTTCGGATCGACGGTCACGGGCGCGATCCTAGATGGTTGATTCCGCGGCCGGCGCTGGCCGCGGAATCAACCATCGAGTCGCGGGGCGATTAACCTGTGCCGCATGACGGAGACCCGTGACTGGCGCCTGGACGGGGTGCGCGTCGTGCGCGCCGGCGAGCTCGATGCCAACACGCCCCAGACGCCCGGGATGAGCCGCGCCGCCGCGATCACGACCGCGCGGGCGGGCGCCGAGAAGCTGTGGGCGGGCACCGTCGTGATCGAGCCCGACGCGAAGACCGGCGCCCATCACCACGGTCCTGTCGAGAGCGTCATCTACGTCGTTGCCGGCCGGGCACGGATGCGCTGGGGCGAGCGGCTGGAGTACGTCGCCGAAGCCGGCCCGGGCGACTTCATCTTCGTGCCGCCGTACGTGCCCCACCAGGAGATCAACGCCTCGGGCGAGCCCCTGTCCTGCGTGCTCGTGCGAAGCGGCCAGGAGCCGGTCGTCGTGAACCTCGACCTGCCGGACGTCGAGCCCAACCCCGAGCAGGTGCGCTGGGTCGACGACCTGCACGACTAAGGGCCCGCGACGGCCTCCGCCTCGTCGCCCTGCTCCTCGCTCGCTTCGGACGCTCGCTGGACCTCGAGCGCCGCGGCTTCGGGCGGCAGCATCGGTGGGGGCGCTTGGGCGACGACGAGCGGTGACGACGTGCCCCACGGCTCGAAGACGAGGTGCTCCTTGAGGTAGACGACGGTCTCGCGCAGGATCGCCGCGATCGGCAGCGCCACGAGCGCGCCGACGAAGCCGTAGATCTCCCCGCCGAGCAGCAGCGCGAAGATCACGAGCAGGGGGTTCAGGCGCAGGGAGCGCCCGAAGACGTTCGGCGCGACGACGTGGCCTTCGAGCTGCTGCAGCGCGAGGAACAGCAGCGCGACCCAGACCGCGGTCAGTGGGTCCTGCACGAGCGCGACGATGATCGGCGGCAGCGCGCCGAGCAGCGGGCCGACGTACGGCACGAGCTCCATGAGTCCGAAGAACAGGCCGAAGGCGAACGCGTAGGTCCGGCCGTCGGGGAAGATCCCGAGCACGCCGAAGATCCACAGCGCGACGCCGGCGCTCGTGCCCATGATGAGGCTGAAGAGCAGCTGCCCGCGCACGTAGCCGAAGACCGCGCGCTGCACGCGCGTCGGGAAGTCGTCCTCCGGCGTGCCGTCGCCGGGCGGCATGGCCTTGCGCACGAGCCGCCCGATCTGCGGCCCGTAGATGAGCATGTAGATCGACAGGACGATCACGAGGACCACGTAGAACGACAGCTCCACGAGCGCGCGCAGGAGCTCGCCGGTCACCGCGACGATCTCGCCGGATCCTTCGACGACGCTCGACTGCAGCGACGCAAGCGCGCTGTCGGTCTGACCCTTGATCTGGACGTCGATGCCCTTGTCGTTGAAGAAGTCCTGCAGGTCGTCGAGCGAGCGCGACGCGTCGTCGACGAGGCCGGGCACGTCGTTGGCGAAGGACGTCGCCTGGTCGGAGACCGGACCCGAGAGCAAGAAGCCCGCGACCGGGATCGCGGTGAAGAACACCGCGTAGACGGTGATGACGGCAAGCGTTCGCGGCAGCCGCGCGCGCTGGACGAGCGCCACGAGCGGGTTGAGGATCAGCGCGACGACGGCTGCGACGATGAACAGCAGGAGGACGACGCCCGCCGCGTGCGCCAGCGAGTACAGCGCGAGCACGGCGAGCGGCAGCATGACGAGCTGCACCCAGCGCGCGACGACGACCGGCGCGGCCGGCGGCGGCGCCTGTGCTTCCGGGGTCGCTGCCTCCTCAGCCATCCCGCGTCAGAGTATGCGGCGTGCCCGAGGCGTCCGCGACCATCCTGTTCGTCGGAGACGTCGTCGGATCACTGGGCAAGCACACGCTGCTGGGCTTGTTGCCCGCGTTGCGAGAACGGCATGCTCCGAGCTTCGTCGTGGTCAACGGGGAGAACGCGGCGGGCGGCCTCGGGATCACGCCGAAGATCGCCGACGAGCTGTTCGCCGCGGGAGTCGACGTCATCACGCTCGGCAACCACGCCTACCACCGGCGCGAGATCTTCCCGTACCTCGACTCGCGGCCCGAGATCCTCCGTCCGTACAACTACCTGCGCAACCAGCCGGGCCACGGCGTGTGCGTCGTCGAGCGCGACGGCGTGCGGCTCGGCGTCGTGAACCTCAGCGGCAACCTCTTCGTGCGCGCCGGCTATCCGGCCTTTGTTTCGATCGACCAGGCGCTGGGTGAATTGCGCGGGAAGGCCGACCACGTGCTCGTCGACTTCCACGCGGAGGCGACGAGCGAGAAGGTCGCGCTGGGCTGGCACCTCGACGGCCGGGTGACCGCGGTCGTCGGCACCCACACGCACGTCCCGACCGCGGACGCCCGCGTTCTGCCCGGCGGCACCGCGTACATCACCGACGTGGGCATGACCGGCCCGCGCGGCGGCGTCATCGGCGTCGTCAAGGAGCAGTCGATCCGCGGCTTCGTCACCCACATGCACGAGCGCTACGACACGGCCGACGAGGACCCTTGGCTCATGGGCGCCGTCATCCGCTGCTCGTCGGCGATGCGCGCGGACGCGATCGAGCAGATCCTGCTGCCCGCGGCCTGATCAGTGGTTCGAAACCGGCCTCACAGGCCGGTTTTGCACCACTGTGCTCTCAGTTGGAGCGTTGCGCACCGACGAGGCTGCCGGTCGATCACTCGGCCCGCCGCTGAGCAGGGCGGCCAGCGCCTCGCTGACGGGCGCGGTGCCGGTGCGGCGCTCGATCGCCGCGAACATCGGCGAGGGGTTGCACTCGAGCACGGCGAAGGTGCCGTCGTCGCGGCGGCGGACGTCGATGGTGCCATCTAAATGGAGCGGTTCAGCGCAAAGCTACCCAGCCCGTTGTCCGCGAACCGTCGCGAATCAGCTCTTGCCGCAGCACCGCTTGTACTTCCGTCCGGACCGACACCAGCAGGGATCGTTGCGGCCGGGTGGCCAGTGGATGGCGTGGCCGCCGCGAGCGAGCTCGATCGCGAACAAGCTCCGCGCACCCGCGGTGTCCGGGTCCTGCCCCTCGCCGGCTGCCCACTCGGCGAACGCGTCGGTATCCAGCGGTGCGATGCTCGGGCGCCGACCGGTCTCCCGATGCAGATGGCGCAAGCTGCCCTCGATCCGGCTGTTGTAGAGGCGCTTGTCCGCGAGGTCTTCGTCGAGCGAGGGCCAGCGAGCCAGCGCGGCCGCGTGCTGGTCGGGTGGGAACCACGCGAGCGTCCACGAGACGGGTTCGTCGGCTGGCGGTCGCGGCGGCGGAGCGAGGAGGTCGTCCTCGTCGAGCCGCAGGCCGACGTGCTCGCGTTCGGCGCGGCGCTCGATGCGCGCCCGATCGAGCACGCGCGCGTAGCCGAGCCGCTTGGCGACCGCGACGGCCTCGTCGAACGCGGCGAGCGCGCCATCCTGGAGCCCGGCGTCGGACCGGGCGTGTCCGAGCGTCATCACGACCTCGACGTCGTCGGGCCGCTCGGACCGCAGCGCCGCGAACTCGGCCTCGCCGGCCAGCGTCGCCCCGGCCTTCAGCAGGTACCAGCCGAGCATCTCGCGCGCAACCTGAGTGGAGCGGCAGCCGAGCTCGACCGCACGTCGCTCCAATCGCGCGGCAAGCGAGTACTCGTCGGACTCGGCGGCCGCCTCGGCGAGCTCGTCGTAGCAGTCGCCCAGCAGGTCGGCCGGAAGCTCGTCGCTCGGCGCAAGGTCGTCGAGCGCGGCGGCGGCGTCATCCAGGCTCTCAGCCTCGAAGAAGCTCGCCCACTGCCGCCATGTCCACAGATTACGTCGCCGACCGGTCGCCGTCGGGCAACCGATCCGATGTCGGATTGACCCCCATATCCGGGGTCAATGCGCCACGCGTTGCTGTGAGAGCCCGGATGAGGACGACGAGCGCCGCGAGTAAGAGGACGTTGCGGGCGGCGATGACGAGGATGACGCCGGTCTGCTCGTTGATCAGGTCGAAGTAGCGGCTCGGGAACTCGACGTGGGTCAGGACGATGGCGACGCCGACGAGCGCAGCGACGAGCCGCTGGCCCCAGACGAACGCGAGCGCCGCGAACGGGGCGAGCCAGATGACGTACTGCGGCGAGAAGACCTTGCCGAGCGAGACGAACGCGAGCAGCGCGGCGAACCCGCACAACACGAGGTGGCGCGCGTCGGGTCGCCTGGCCGCGAGCGCGACGATCCACGCGATCGCCCCGACGAGCAGCAGCGCAAAGAGGCGCTGCACCTCGGGCGCGAACCCGCCGTCGAGGCCGTTGGACTTGAAGCGGTCCGGGCGCAGGTTCGTGCCGGTGACGTCCGAGCCGCCGAGGGCGAAGAGCACCGTCGCGGGCGTCGACTCGATCTGGACCGGGCGGTCGATGTGGAACGTGAACGACTCGACGTAGCCCGACCCCGCGAACGGCAACGAGATCGCGAGCACGACCGCCACCAAGATCGCTCCGCCGCGCAGCGCAGCTTGGCGCTCGCCGCGGCCCCACAGCAGCCACACGAACGCGACGACCGCCAGCAGCCCGGGGAAGAGCTTCGTCATCGTCCCGAGGCCAAGCAGCGGCGAAGCCGAGCGACGAGCGCTCGCGGGCGAAGGCGAGCAGCGCGCCGAGCGCGATCGCGATCGGCATCGCGTCGAAGTGCGTGCGCACGGACGCGCCGATGAGGATCGGCGTGAAGGCGAGCAGCCAGGCGACGACGACCGCGTCGCGCTCCCCGGCTGCGCCGCGCGCGCTGTGGCCAGCCCGTCGCGCGCGGCTGCCGACGCCGCGCCAGTCGCGCGCGCCACGGTCAGCGCGTCGCTCGCCGCTGCCGATGCCGGTCCGGCGGCGCTCGCGAGCCGCGCCGCGAGCTGCTGGCCGGCCACCGCGCACGCGCCCATGAGGACGGCGAACGACACCGCATACGACGTCTCGGTCGTGCCCGGCAGGCCGGCCAGCCACAGCGGCACCGCGGCCAGCGGCGGGTACTCGAAGCCGAAGTCGAGATACGGAAGCTGGCCACCGACGAGCAGGTCGGCGTACGTCCGGTAGACGTAGAGGTCGTTGACGGTGACGTCGGAGAACGGGCCGATCGTCGTCGCGACGCCCCACAGCACCGCGAGCGTCAGGCCCGCCAGCCCGAGGTGCACGCGCTCGCTCACGCGCGCAAGGGGACGCGGACCGGCGGACCCAAGCGGCCGATCAGCGCGATCATCACGAGCGGGAAGAACCACGGGATGTACAGGTAGAACCAGTGCGTCACCCCGAGCTGCAGCGCGATGAGGATCGCTGCGCTCAGCGCGGCCAAGCCGACGACGTCGCGGCGCCGCGGGACGCAGGCGAGCACGACGGCGCCGAGCACCGCCAGGACCTGCACGCCCCGCTGGACGGCGTCGATCCACGCCCCCTCGTACAAGCCCCAGACCGAGAACGGCGACCCGCGCCCGGCCTGAAACGCGATCGACGCGTCCCAGAAGCTGCGCAGCGAGTTGTTCGCGAGGACCGGGACGAACGCCAGGCCCGCGAGCAGCAGGAAGCCGGCCGCGAACAGCACCACCGATCGCGGCCGCGCGCGAGGGTGAAGCGCGAACAGCGGCGCGAGGACGAGCGGCGCGAACTTCGTCAGGCCCGCGAGCGCGAGCAGGCCCCCGCGCGCGAACGGCCGCGACGCAGCCCACACCGCCGCCAGCACCAGCGCCGCGACCAGCGCGTCGTTGGAGTTCGTCATCGACGCGTACAGCGTGAACGGGAACGTCACCCAGCAGTACGCGAGCACGACCCCCAGGTCAGGCCCGCGGATGCGCCGCCCGACGAGATAGCAGAGCAGGCACGCCAGCAGGTCGAAGGCGATCGACGCCGCATGAGCAGCCGGGAGGTCGTCCCACTTCCCGCTCCACGGAAGCGCCTGCTCGAACGGCACGTACGCCGCGTAGACGGCCGGCCCGTACGTGTCGCCGTTCTGGTTGTCCGACGGGAACTTCCCGTACAGCGCGCGGCCGTCGCCGAAGCGGTCGGCGCCGATCACGCCCGCGTAGCCGACGTCGATGACGTTCGAGCGCGTGACGTTCAGCGCGACCCGGAAGCCCAGCAGGAAGACGACCGCCACCGCCAGCCACGTCACCGGCACGAGCAGCTCGAGCGGCCGGCGGGCGTCCGCCGCTTCGGAGCGTCCGCGCAGGCCGATCCACAGCATGCGGCCCGCGAGGTACGCCAGCAGCGGGTAGACGAGCGGCACCGACCAGTCGATCCGCGCCGCGTTGAAGCACGCGAGCGAGATCGAGAAGGCGCTCAGCACGAGCAGGTCGAGGTGCAGCATCCGCAAGCGCCGCCCGAGGAAGGGCACGACGAACAGCACGGCGAGCGGGATCCACACGATCGGCGAGTTGACGATCCGGCCGAACGCGCCGGGGTAGCCGCGAGCCATCGTCCACGCGACCTTGTAGTTCGTGTACGCCTCGAGCACCTTGCCGCTGCGGTCGTCGACGACGATCTGGGCGATCTCCTTGCGCGGCTTTCCCGGCGGCACCTTCGCGAAGTAGGAGATCTGCCAGCGGTCTGGCCCCTTCTGGAAGACCTCGCGCGTGGAGTTCGGATAGCGGCGCTTCTCGCGCCGTACGTCAGCGATCCGGTCGGCGATCGCGCCGGCCTGGCCGCCCGTCAGCCGGTGGCCCGCCGGCGCGACGTCGAGGCTCTGCGGGGCGAGCAGCTCGTCGCCGCGCGGGGGGATCGCCGAGATCGGCGTGGTCGGGGCGCCGAGCTTCGGACCGGCGAGCACGGGCTCGGCCGTGCCGAGCGCGGGCTGCGACGTGGCGGTCGACGCCGGCTCGGCCGTGCCGAGCGCGGGTTGTGACGTGGCGGTCGACGCCGCCCCGGCGGCCGGGGGGCTCCCCAGCAGGATGGTCAGGAGCGCGGCGCAGCACGCCGCGCGGATCACGTCCTGAAGCTCCAGAGCTTGTTGCCGAGGAAGTTCAGTGGCGTCGCCGCGACGATCGCCATCGCCTGCGCCGGGACCTTCGGGACCCCCCCGAACTCGACGAGCGAGAACAGCACGATCAGGCTGAACCCGAACGCCGCCAGCGAGACGACGACGAACCGCGCGGCCTGGAAGCCCGCGTGCCCGTCGCCGGCCTTGAACGTCCAGGCGCGGTTCCAGAGGAAGTTGTTCGCGAGCGCGACGACGAACGCCATCGTCGCCGCGGCGCCGTAGCCGAACCCGGCGCCGTGCACGGCCGTCGTGAAGACGGCGAGGTTCACGACGTAGCCGCTCGCGCCGACGGCCCCGAAGCGCACGAGCTGCAGCCAGTTGCGGCGCTGGCGCAATGCCAAGCGCACGCGCTTGCGCCGGCGGGGCGGCGCCTCGGCGACCGGCACCACGAAGGCCTCGTCGGTCATGGCTGCGAAATCTACCCGGCGCCGAAGTGCGCGAGCACCAGTGGCGCGATGTCGTCCAGCGACCACGGCCCGTCGGTGCGGCAGTCCAGCCCGCAGAACAGCAGCGCCCCCAGCGAGTCGACGCGGTGCAGCGACCCGTGGCTGCCGCCGCGCACGTGGGCGCGCTTGCCCCAGTCGGGGAACTCGTAGGCGGGCTCGGCGGACAGGAGCACGTCGCCGGATGTCTTGCACGTCAGCGCCGACCAGACGCGCCGCAGGGCGTCGGGGTAGTGCTCGCTGACGAAGCGGCCGTCCTCGACCGTCGCGAGCAGCGTGTCGAGCTCGCCGTCCACGTCCCAGCGCAGCCCACGGTCGTCGGACACCGCGTCGCCGGGCGCGAACGACAGCTCGCCCCGCTCGCCCGCGATCCTGCCGCGCTCGCCGTCGCGCCACATGACGAGGTCGACGCCTTCGATCTCGCGCGACGTGTCGATCACCCGCGCCAGCGCGCCGCTGCGCGACTGGTGCAGCAGATAGACCATTGCCGAGCGCTGCGCGGGGCACAGCGCGATCTCGGCCGCGCTCGCGTTCGTGCCCGACGGCCGCAGCACCTTCCAGTCCACGAACGCCTCCGTGAACTCCACGACCCGCTCGATGTGCGAGTGCGAGTGGTCGGCCATGACGATCATCGCGTGCTCGTCGAGGAACCGCTCGACGCCGCCGCCGGCCTCCATGACGCGCCACAGCTCGGCGTCGGCGGCCGCGATCGAGGCGATCTGCGCGTGCGGGCCGTTCTTGTGGGAGTGCGCGTCGTTGTCGGGCAGCGACAGCAGGAGGAAGTCGAAGAGGTCGTGCTCGACGAGGTAGGAGCCGACGCAGCCGGCGTGCTGGTCGCGCATCCCGGGGATCCCCATCCGCGACCAGCAGCCCGTCTTGCGGCTCGCGAAGATGTCGGCGTAGAAGAGCTCGGCCGGACCCATGACCGAGCGCTTGAAGAGCTGCGACGCGACCCGCGTCAGCGCCCAGTCGCGCGACACCTCGTGCGAATGTCGCCCACGGAAGATGAGATACGACGTGCAGGCCGTCCGCACGCCGGCGTCGTCGAGCGTCTCGAAGATCGTCTCGACGTCCGGCGAGAGGTGCTGCGAGTTCATGTTGAAGATCGTGTCCACGAGCTGGCGGTTGAGGCCGAACTTCCGCGACGCGGAGAACGACGAGCCGTACTCGACGTAGCGCTCCTCCTCCCGCGAGTACCAGTTCATCGACGGGACCCGGTGCTCGTCCTGCATCCGGCCGGTGGCGATGACCCCCGCGCAGACGGGCGTCACCGACGGAAACGCGGCGCAGCAGTCGTCGACGTAGGTCCCGCGGTCGCGGATGGCCTTCAGCGCGGGCGCGGTCCCGGCGCCGATCGCGCGCTGGAGCATCGTCGGCTTCATGCCGTCGATGACGGTCAGGATGAGCTTCGAGGGACGGCTCACCTGAGGATGCGCAGGCCCGCGTACTTCTCGCCGTCGCGGCGGCGCGAGCGCCGCAGGAACTCCGCGAAGAAGCCGATCGCGAGGACCGTGACGGGCGCCGCGACGACGGCGAGCGCCGCGAGCACCACGGCCGCGCCTTCGAGGTAGACCGGCAGCGCGCCGCGCGCGTCGGCGTCCAGCCGCGCGCGCACCCGGACGACGAGCGACTGCGTCGCCGCGCCGGCGAGCGCGGCGGACAGCGCGCCGCCGAGCAGGCCCGGCCACCAGACGTAGCCGTGGTCGGCGAGCGCGCCGGCGCACAGCAGCGCGCCGAGCCCGATGCCGATCCCGGCGAGCGACGAGTCGAGCACCCGCTCGGGGACGCCACGCCGCTGGGCGACCACGGCGACGATGACCGCCAGCACGACCGCGAGCAGCCAGCCCGGCGCCTCGAGGAACGCAAACGGCGTGCCCTCGTAGTCGATCCCGACGTCGCCGGACGCCAGCGCGCCGGCTACGAGCGCAGGCAGAAACGGGCGGATGCCCGCCGCGCCGGCCAGCCCGGCGCCCTGGAGAATGTCGATCAGCAGTCGCACAGCGTCCGGTAGCGTGAGGGCGCATGACGATAGACGACAGGGACACGCGGCCCGGACGCGAACACCCCCGGATCACGCCTTCGTCACACGCCCGCCGGACCTCCCGCGACCTCGAGCGCTACGCCGGCCTGTTCGCCGCGCGCACGCAGGTGATGCGCTCCTCGGCGATGCGCGACCTCATGGCGCTCACCGAGCGCAAGGACATCATCTCGCTCGCCGGCGGCCTCCCCGACACGGCGTCCTTCCCCGCCGAGTCGTTCGCGGCGATCATGAGCCGCGTCGCCGTCGACTCGTGCGCGCGCTCGCTGCAGTACGGCCCCACGGAGGGCCTGGCGGTGCTGAAGTCCTGCATCGCGGAGGTCATGGAGGAGGAGGGCACGATCATCGACGCCGACGACGTGCTCGTCACGACCGGCGGCCAGCAGGTCATCGACCTCGTATGCAAGACGCTCGTCGACCCCGGCGACGTCGTCATCGCCGAGGCGCCGACGTATCCCGGCGCGGTGCCGACCTTCTGCTCCTACCAGGCCGAGGTCATCCAGATCGAGGGCGACGCCGACGGCATGCGCATCGACCTGCTGGAGGAGACGCTGGAGCGCCTGGCGCTCGAAGGCCGGCGGCCGAAGTTCATCTACACCGTCCCGACCTTCCAGAACCCGTCCGGGACGACGATGTCGCTGCCGCGCCGCAAGCGCCTCGTCGAGGTCATCCGCGAGCGCGAGCTGCTCGTCCTCGAGGACAACCCGTACGGCCTGCTGCGCTACGAGGGCGACCCGCTGCCGACGCTCTACGCGCTCGACGGGGGCGACTTCGTCATCTACCTCGGCACGTTCTCGAAGATCCTCTCGCCGGGCGTGCGCCTGGGCTGGTCCGTCGGGCCGCGGCCGGTGCTCGAGAAGATGAACATCGGCAAGCAGGCGGCCGACCTCTGCTCGTCGTCGCTGACGCAGTTCTTCGTCGCCGCGTACTTCGCGAGCGGGCGCTGGCAGGACTACGTCCACTCGCTCAAGGAGATCTACCGCCGCCGGCGCGACGTCATGCTCGACTCGCTGGCCGAGTGCTTCGGGCCCGAGTGCTCGTGGACGCACCCGCAGGGCGGCCTCTTCATCTGGGCGACGCTGCCGGAGTACATCGACACGACCGACCTCCTCGCGCGCGCGCTCGACGAGCACGTCGCGTTCGTGCCGGGGCGCGCGGCGTTCCTCGACGGGCGCGGCGCCCACTCGATGCGGCTGAACTTCTCCGGGGTCGGCGAGGCCGACATCCGCGAGGGGATCCGCCGCATCGGCGAGGTCGTGCGCGAGCAGATCGAGCTCTACGGTGCGCTGACCGGCTCGCACGAGACGGTCGCGCCGCTCGCCGAGCCGGCGCCGGCCGCGCTCGACGTCGAGCTCGCGAACGTGCTGCACCTGCCGGCGCCCGAGCGCCGGCCCAGGACCGACGCGCGCGAGGGATGAAGGTCGCGGTCCTGAAGGGCGGGCGCTCGCTGGAGCGCCAGATCTCGCTGAAGTCGGGCGTCCGGGTGCAGGACGCGCTGGAGCGCCTCGGCCACGAGGTCGTCGGGATCGACGTCGGCCACGATCTCGTCGAGCGGTTGCGCGCGTGCGCGCCCGACGTGGCGTTCGTCGCGCTGCACGGTCGCGACGGCGAGGACGGCACCGTCCAGGAGCTGCTCGAAGCCGTCGGGATCCCGTACACCGGCTCGGGCGTTTCGGCGTGCATCCGCTGTGCCGACAAGGTCATCGCCAAGCACGAGATGCGCGACGCCGGCATCCCGACGCCGGACTTCTTCGCGTTCAACGAGACGGCGTTCAAGGAGCTCGGCGCCGCCGACGTGCTGCCGGAGATCGAGGAGCGGCTGGGCTTTCCGATCGTCGTCAAGCCGTCCAACCAGGGCTCGGCGCTCGGGATCAAGATGGCCCGCGCGCCCAAGGAGGTGCCGGGCGCGCTCGTCGCGGCGTTCTCCTACGGCGACAAGGTCCTGCTCGAGCGGTTCGTCGACGGGCGCGACCTCGCCGTGTCGCTGCTCGAGCCGGCGGGCGGCGGCGAGCCGCTCGTCCTGCCGGTCGTCGAGGCGATCCCGCACGAGGACGACCGCTACGAGGCGCGCTACGAGATCGGGCGCACGGACTTCGTCTGCCCGGCGGACCTGCCCGCCGCGGTGACCGAGCGCGCGCAGCGCCTCGCGCTCGACGTCTGGAACGCGCTCGGCTGCGCCGGCTTCGCCCGCGTGGACCTCATGCTCGACGCCGGCTCCGGCGAGCTCACCGTGCTCGAGGCGAACACCGTCCCCGGCATGACGGACACGTCGCTGCTGCCACAGGCCGCCGACGCCGCGGGGATCGGCTTCGACGAGCTCATCGGGCGCGTCGTCGAGCTCGCGCTGCGCTAGTTGAGCGAGGCCGCCGGCGGACGCTAGCCGTCGTCGCCGGCGAAGTCCTCGGGGGACACCTGGTCGAGGAAGTCCTTGAACTTCTCGACGACCTCCTCGGTGTCCTCGACGTCGTGCTCGAACTCGATCGCCGATTCGGCGATGACCTCCTCGGCGGCGAAGATCGGCGCGCCGGAGCGGACGGCGAGCGCGAGTGCGTCGGAGGGGCGCGAGTCGATCTCCATCTCCTTGCCGTCGACCGTCAGCGTGATCGAGGCGAAGAACGTGTTGTCGCGCAGCTCGGTGACCGCGACCTGGGTGCACTTGACGTCGAGCTCGCCGAGCATGTCGACGAGCAGGTCGTGTGTCATGGGCCGCGGGGTGGTCGCGCCCTGGAGCTTCATCAGGATCGCGGCCGCCTCGGGATGGCCGATCCAGATCGGGAGGAACTTGTTGCTGTCGACGGTCTTCAGCAGCACGATCGGCTGCTTGCCGACCATGTCGAAGCTGACCCCGTAGATGACCATCTCCTGCATTCGTGGAGCATAGCTGTGGCCCCGGGCCGGGGACCGGACTCGGCCCCGGGAGCTTGCGTTCTTCGCACCGTGCGAGCGCCGATTCGCAACAAGGCTCACAAGTTGCCCGCAACCATCCCTATAGTCGGGCCATGGCCGTAGTCGATACCAAGTCGCTCGTGAAGCCACGAAGTGGCCGCGAGCGCATCCTCGACGCCGCATATGACCTCTTCAGTCGCGCCGGTGTGCGCGCGGTCGGCGTCGACACGATCACCGCCGAAGCCGATGTGGCGAAGATGACGCTGTATCGCAACTTCGCATCGAAGAACGAGCTGGCGCTCGCGTTCCTGGAGCTGCGCGAGGAGCGCTGGACCGTCGGCTGGGTGCAGGACGAGGTCATGCGCCGCGGGTCGACGCCGGCCGCCCGCCTGCTCGCGATCTTCGACATCTTCACCGAGTGGTTTCAGCGCGACGACTTCGAGGGCTGCGCGTTCGTGACGTCGCTCTTGGAGTTCGAGGATCGCGCGGATCCCGTGCGCCAAGCGTGCGTGACGCATCTCGCCACGATCCGCGCGTTCGTGTGCTCGCTGGCAACGGAAGCCGGCGTCGAGGATCCGGCGCGCTTCGCGGCGCAGTGGCACATCCTCATGAAGGGATCGATCGTCGCGGCGCACGAAGGCGACCGCGATGCCGCGATGAAGGCGCGCGAGCTCGGGATGCTGCTGCTCGAGCGCGACGGCGTCGCGCTGCCCGTCTGACACGCCTGCCGAGGAGCGCCCCCCGAAGGGGACGCTCCCCACGCGCCGGGGGCTACGGCGCGGCGAACTTCGCGCAGGCCGTCGCGGCCTTCGTGACCGCGGCGGGCGATTCGCCGCCGTTGACCTTCTTGTTGATCGCGAGGATCTGCTCGGCGTCGTTGCCGGCCTTCGCGAGCTCGTCGGCGATGCAGTCGCAGAGCGGCTTGTCCGAGGCCTTGCCCTGCTGGCAGTCCTTCGACAGGGTCGCCTTGGCCTCGCTGATCGAGGCCGGCGTGTCGTCCTCCTCCGAGCCGCAACCGACCCCGAAGCCGATCGCGGCGATGACCGCCAGCGAGGCGAGGGTGGAACGTCTAGCGGGATGCGACCTCCTTGGGTCGGGCTGGTCGCCCGCGAGCGGGCCGGTCGGTTGTGCCAGGCAGCGCCAACGTAGCGCCTGGTTGTCGCGTTGCCCCTGGTCTTTCAGGCAGTTCGGACGAGCGGCGCGCCTCGCGTTGCATCGCGACCGGCCTGAGAGGAAGCTGATCGCGAATGCTCGATCCCGTCTCCCAGGAGTACCTGCTCGAGGCCCGCCAGATGCAGGCGCTGTCGTTCGCCGTGCACATCCCGCTCGTGTGCTTCGGCATCGCCTTCCCCGCGATGGTGCTGCGCGCCGAATGGCTGTGGATGCGTACCGGCGACGAGGTCTACCGCGTCCTTGCGATGCGCTGGACGAAGGTCATGGTCGCGCTGTTCGCGTGCGGCGTCGTGACCGGAACGATCCTCAGCTTCGAGATGGGCCTGTTGTGGCCGAACTTCATGGGCACGTTCGGCGCCGTCTTCGGCCTCGGCTTCGCGCTTGAGGGCTTCTCCTTCTTCCTCGAGGCGATCTTCATCGGGATCTACGTCTACGGCTGGAACCGGATGTCGCCACGCGCGCACTTCGCGTGTGGCTTTCCGATCGTGCTCGCCGGCATGACCGGCTCGCTGTTCGTGCTCGCGGTCAACGCCTGGATGAACGATCCCGTCGGCTTCACCCTGCGCCCGGACGGCACCGTCACGGACATCGAGCCGTTGAAGGCCCTGTTCGGCAACTCGCACGTCGGCTTCGAGCTCGTCCACATGTACCTCGCGGGGTTCATGGTCTGCGGGTTCCTCGTCGCCGGGGCGTACGCGGTCGGGCGGCTGCGCGGGCGGTGGGGGCGCTACGAGCGGATCGCACTGACGATCCCGCTGACGGTCGCCGCGCTCGCCGCGCCGGTGCAGGTCGTCGTCGGCGACTGGGTCGCGCGCGAGGTCGCCGAGAGCCAGCCGGTGAAGCTCGCGGCGCTCGAAGGGGTCGGCCACACCGAGCGCGGTGCCGCGCTGCACCTCGGCGGGTGGTACTCCGAGCGAGACGGCGAGGTCAAGGGCGGGATCGCCCTGCCGAAGGGCCTGTCGCTGCTCGCCTTCCATGACCCGAACGCCCGCGTGATCGGCCTCGACAGCGTGCCGGCGTCCGACCGCCCGCCCGTGAACGTCGTGCGGGTCTCGTTTCAGCTCATGGTCGCGATCGGGACGTTCCTCGCGGCGCTGAGCGCGTGGTACCTCTTCGCGCGCGTCCGGCGAAGGCGCTCGCCGTCGGGCGTGTGGTTCTACCGCGCGCTCGTCGTCGCGGGGCCGCTGTCGGTCGTCGCGCTCCTCGCCGGCTGGGTGACGACCGAGGTCGGCCGGCAGCCGTGGGTCGTCTACGAGGTCATGCGCACGACGGAGGCGGTGACCGCGGCCGAGGGGATCCCGCTCGGCTATGCGACGCTCGCGACCTTGTACGCGTGCCTCGTCGTCGCCGTCTGGTGGATCCTGCGGCGCTTGGCGGCGATGCCGATGCCCGATACGTACGAGCCTGAGCAGGCGGTGAGCTGACGTGCTCGGCCTCGACGTCTACGAGCTGCCCATGTTCTTCGCCCTGCAGGGGATCGCGCTGTACGCGATCCTCGCCGGCGCGGACTTCGGGGCGGGGATCTGGCAGCTCGCGGCCGGTCGCGGAGAGCGGGCGCGGCGGATCCGCGAGCACGCGCACCACTCGATGGCGCCGGTGTGGGAGGCCAACCACGTCTGGCTGATCTTCGTCCTCGTTGTCGTCTGGACGGGCTATCCGGTCGCGTTCGCGTCGATGGCGTCGACGCTCGCCGTCGCGCTGACCGCGGCCGGGCTCGGGATCATCCTGCGCGGCGTCGCGTACGCGCTGCGCTCGGCGACGAAGGGCGACGCCGAGGCGCGCGCCGTCGACACGCTGACGGCCGTCGGGTCCGTGATGGCGCCGTTCGCGCTGGCCGCCGCGGCGGGCGGGATCGCGTCGCTGCGCGTGCCGGTCGGCAACGCGGCGGGCGACCTGTGGTCGAGCTGGCTGAACCCGACGTCGCTCATGGCGGGCTGCTTGGCGCTGCTCGCGAGCGCGTATCTCGCGGCCGTCTACCTCGCCGCCGACGCGCGCCGCGAGGGCGACGAGGAGATGGTCGAGGCCTTCCGGAAGCGGGCGCTCGTCGTCGGTGCGCTGTCGGGCGTCGCGGCGATCGCGGGCGGGCTGGTCGTGCGCTCGGACGCGCGCTGGATCTTCGATCGCCTCGTCGACACGCCGGCCGTGGTGAGCGTCGCGGTGTCGGTGCTGGCCGGGGCCGCGACGCTGGCGCTCGTCGCGCGCCGGCGACTGGAGGCCGCGCGGGTCGGCGCGGCGGTCGCCGTCGCGGCGCTCGTCGGCGGCTGGGCGCTCGCGCAGAGCCCGATCCTGCTGCCGGGGTTGACGGTGCGGGAGGCGGCCGCGCCCGACAACGTGATGGTGCTGCTCGTCGTCGCGATCCTCGCCGGAGGCTTGGTGCTGTTCCCCTCGCTCGCGCTGCTGTTCCGGCTCGCGCTGCGCGGAAGCTTCAGCGCGCCGCCGGCGATCGTCCGCGGAGCACCCGCGCCCGGTCCGACCGGCGGCTTCACGGCCGCGCTGACGGCGACGCGCCTCGCGTGCGCGTGCTTCGTCGTCGGCTCCACGCTGCTCGTCCTCGGCGAGAGCGCACTGCCCCACGCGCTCGGCGTGGCGGCGCTCGGCGGGTTCATCGTGCTCGGGCTGTCGGCGCTGGCCGGCGACGACGCGCGCGAGTGAGCCGGTCTACGGCGTGACGACGAGGTCGCCGACCTGCGTGGCGACGATCTGCGGCCTGTTCACGGTGACGGCGGGGGTCGTGCCCAGGGTCTGCGTGCAGGTGACCGTGACGGTGAACGTCGACGTCAGCTTGACGGCGGTCTCGATCAGCAGACCGGACTCCTGCGTGGCATTGGCATGGTCGCCGACCACGACGGCGCCGAATGCGACGGCATCGCCGTTGACCTGGATGGCGCATTCGACGTGCAGCCCGACGTCGACCGGCAGCCTGGGGCTGCCGAAGAACCGCAGGCTCCAGTCGCCGGCGGGGAGGTCGGCCATCCTGCGGACCACCGTGCCCACGCCGGGGGTGCTCGACAGCGCGACGCCGCCGACGGCCGGCGCCAGGCGCATGCTCGACGGTCCGCGATCTCCGGTCGGCCCCTGCGCGCCACGCGGCCCGCGCCGTGCCGAGACCGCGGTCTTCGCGAGGTCCTTGCGCAGCAGCGAGCCGTCGCGCACCTGCCGCGAGCCCACCGAGTTGCGGGGCAGCTGGGTCACCGCGTACGACGTTCCGCCCAGTGCGATGAAGAGCGCGAGGCTCGAGGTGACGTTGGCGTACGTCAGGCGCACGGGGCCATCGTGACAGACCGTCATGGTCTTGCAGGGCGGTCTTGTCGAAAAGTGACCTGATATAGGTCACTACACGACAAGACCGCGGTTCGAGCGGTCGATTGCGATCCACGCGGGTGCGGGTAGCCCGGCGGACATGACCGCACTCGCAACTCAGCCCTTCGATGCCCTCGCCGAACGCGCCTCCGAGGCGGCGGTGCTCGATGCCCCCGCCGAGCAGATCGGCAAGACCGTCCGCAACCTCGTCACCGGCCCGCTGAAGGACGCGCTCTCGGGCACCTGGATGGGCCATGCGCTGCATCCCCTCCTGACCGACGTCGTCATCGGCTCGTGGACGAGCGCCACCATGCTCGACCTGTTCGGCGGCGAGGACTCCGACCGCGCCGCGCAGGTCCTGCTCGGCGTCGGCATCGCGGCCTTCCCGCCGACCGCTTTGAGTGGCTGGAGCGACTGGGCCGACAGCGAATCCGTCGACGCCGACGTGCGCCGGGTAGGGCTCGTGCACGCGGCCGTCAACGGGATCGCGTTCGGACTCTACGCCGCGTCGCTCGCCAGCCGCCGGCGCGGGCGGCGCGGGACGGGCGTCGCGCTCGCCATGGCCGGCGCGGGAGTCATGAGCGCGGGCGGGCATCTCGGTGGGCACCTCGCGCTGCGGCTCGGGGTCGGCGTCGACCAGACGGTGTTCGACCGCGGCTCGTCGGAGTGGACGCAGGCGCTGCCGGTCGACGAGCTCAGCGGCTCCGATCCGGTGTCCGTCCAGGTCGGCGACACGCCGGTCCTGCTCGTCCGCGACGGCGACGACGTGCTCGCGCTGCACGACCGCTGCTCGCATCGCGGCTGCTCGCTCGCCGACGGCGACGTCGAGGACGGCGCCATCGTCTGCCCGTGTCACGGCAGCCGCTTCGACCTGCGCACCGGCGAGATCCGCCAAGGGCCGGCGACCGCCCCGCAGCCGGTCTTCGAGACGCGTACGCGCGCAGGGTGCGTCGAGGTGCGCCGCGTCGCCTAGCCGGGTAACCGGGCCGCCACCACCACGACTTCGCAGGAGGGACACGACCATGGCCACCAAGCCGCCGCCGATGGATCCGAACACCGACGAGGCCGATGCCAAGCAGCTCGACCTCGCCCGCCAGCAGGGCGAGTCATACCGCCGGGCGCTGGAGCACATGGCCAACGACGTCGCCCACGACGGCGGCATGCAGGAGGCCGGCGAGTACCTCATCGGCTACGCCGTCGAGGAGGCGGAGGGCATGTACATGTGGGAGGACGGCGAACTCGTCTGGCACGACCCCGAGGACGAGAACCTCCACGTCGAGATCGCCGTCTGCGACCTCGCCGACGGGCGCTTCGTCCCCGGCGTGAAGGTCACCGGGACGCTCGTCGACCCCGACGGCAACGAGGTCGGCTCGCACGAGCACCCGTTGCTGTGGCACCCGATGCTCTACCACTACGGCCGCAACTGGACGGTGCCGGCGGACGGCACGTACACCCTCCACGTCCGCGTCGAGCCGCCGACGTTCATGCGCCACGACGACGTCAACGGCTGCCGCTTCAAGGAGGTCGTCGAGACGACGTTCGACAACGTCCAGGTGGAGCGCGGGCAGGACTGACGGCGGGCTTCGCGCCGCGTGGTCGCCGCTCGCCTCTAGGCTGCGCGCCTGTGTTGAGCTGCGACCAGCTTGGCGACCTCGAGGTCACGTCGGTTGACGATCGCCTGCGGGCGAGCGTGGGCGAGGCCGTCGTCGAGGTCGACCGCGGCGAGCTGCGCGCGGGCCGCCTGTGCCTGACCGCGGACGGGTCGGCGACGTTCGCCTCGCTGCAGGTGCACGGCCTGGACATGTACGCGTACCGCTTCGGGGTGAGCCGGTACCGGTCGTTCGAGGAGCACGTCGGCTCGTGGAGCGGGCGGCTCGACGCACTCGGACCGGATGCGCTCGGCCCCTGCACGACGACGGCGACGGTCGCCGGGCTGTGGACGGCCACGCGCACCGAGGTCATCGCCGCGATGGCGCCGGGCGCCGCGGCGGCCGACCGCGAGCGGTCTTCGCGATGTGGTCGGGTGCGCTCGGGCTGGCGCTGAAGGACGACGTCACCGCCCTCGAGGTGAGCCGCTTCGTCGAGGGCGCCGTGGCGCGCGCGCTGCTCGTCGAGTCGCCCGAGCCGCTGGACTTCACGCAGGAGATCGCGGTCACGATGACCGCGCGCGTGCCGGGCGGTCCCGGCCAGCCCGTGGCGCCGCAGCCGCTCCCGCTGCCCGGGCTGCCGCCGGTCGACGAGACGATCCTCGACGTCGAGTTCGTGGACGGCGACGTGCGCCTGTGGCTGCATCCGGCGCTCGCGAACGCCGGCATGCTCGCCGTGGTCGTCGTCGATGCGGGCGGCCAGGGCGACCTGTACCGCGGCCTCGTCCGCCCGCCGTTTTTGCCCGCCAACCCCGCGATCATCCAGGCCGATCCCGTCGGCCCGCTCGGCACGCTGCCCGCGGGGAGCCACCTCGCCGCCGAGCTCGCGGGCGCGCAGCCCGGCGCGGTCTTGCTCGCGAGCAACGACCTCGTCCACCTCCTCGGCCGCTGGGGCGGCCAGCCGCTTCAGGTCGACGTGACCATCGACGTCCAGGTCATCCAGAACGGCGACGGCCGCCGCGCGCTCCTCGTCCCGGTCATCGGCATCGCGACGCCGGGCTTCGCCAACGCGCCGCACCGCCTCACGCTCTCGCTCACCCGCGACCGCTGGGAGACGACGGACGCCCCCCGACGAGCTCAACACCTACGCCCGCTCGGCGACCCTCTCGCTCGACCTGTAGGTGCCCCTGCGCGAGCGTCTGCGGCGGGTCGCGCGCACGATTCTTCGGACATTGCGGACAGGGGTGCGGCTCGCATTTCTGCGCGCCACGAGCGCTGTCTAGCCTGCGGGCATGACCTCACGCAAGCGCACCCGCCGCCCGAGCGGGCACCCTGCGAAGGTCGCGGAGCGTCGCGCGCGCGAGCGTGACCGCGCACAAGCCGATCCGCTGCGCCGTGCGGCGCGCGCGGCGTGTCGGGACGCCGCGACCATCGAGACGGCGCTCGACGCGGAGCTGCTGGCGTCGTCGCTGCTCGGATTCTGGTGGCCGAGCCCGCTCGAACTCGGCGCCGGCGACCCCGACGTCGAGATCGGCGGCGCGCTCGTCGCCGAGCTCGAGCGCTGCGGCGGGCCGGGAGCGCTCGCGGCGCTCATCGCGATCGGCGAGGTCAGCGACAGCGAGCTGGGGCTCGACGCTCGCGGGCGCGCCGCCCGGCTGCGCGCCGCCGGCATCCCCGCACCCGACTGGGCGGAGGCGATCGCGGAGTGCGAGGTCTTGCGTACCGCCGTCCTGCGCGACGAGATCTTCGATGACGGCATCACGGTCTTCGTCGAGTGCGCCCATGCCGGCGAGGAGCCGCACGCGGTCGGTATCTACATCGACCACAACCTCGGAGGGCTGGCCAAGGACATCCTGCTCGCCGACTCGATCGACGCTGTGGCGGAGATCATGCGCACCAACCCCGAGGCGGGCGCGGGTGGGGCGCTGGTCATCGAGGCGATCGATCCGGCCGAGGCGTGCGCGCGCCTGAATGCCGCCCTCGACCTCACCGACATGACCTTGATGGCGCCGGTCGGCGAGGACTATCCGTCGCTCCGGGCGCTTGCGCGGCTGCGCGCCGACGAGCTGCCGTTCGCAAACGTCGCCATCGACCCGCCTGAGGTGGGCGCGGATGAGCGCGAACGGTTGCTGGCCGAGTTCCTGGCGTCGCCGGACGCCGCGGGATTTGACCCCGATGGCGACGAGGCGTACGCGGTCTCCCTCGCGATCGACTTCTGTGCGGACTACGTCGATGGCCGCCCGCTGCGCTGGAGCCCGGTAACCGTCGAGCTGTTCATCGACTGACTGGTTGCCGCGTAAGGTGCTCGCGGAGCGCTCGGAGTTCGAAGCGGTGCCGGTCGCGCTCGCGTCGTGGTTGCGCTTCGCGGGGCGCCGGCGGGGCGTCCCCGAGTGGGCGATCTCGGAGACCATCGAGGCGATCCCTCGCTGGACCGAGGAGATGCTCGATCGCGCGGGGGACCCGGCGGCGTCCGGACCCGGCAAGGAGTTCCTCCTCGCGGCGAAGAGCGCGGGTGTCGATCTCGCCGACGGGCGAGCCGTGGCGTCGTTCATCGCGGGCTGGAACGCGCGGAGCGGCGCCGGATGAGTCGTAGCGGCGCGATGCCGGCGCCGCGCTCGCTCTCGCCCGTCAGGCGCCGATCGCCGCGCTCGGGCTCTCGGAGAGGTCCTTGTTCTCGGGCACGAACTGCGACGCGACGAACGATCGCGCCCTGCGGGTCGGCGATGACGGTCATCCGCACCCACGGAGCGTCGAAGGGCGCGACCACGACGGCGCCGCCGAGCTCGGTCGCGCGCCGGGCGATCTCGTCGGCGTCGTCGACGGCGAACGTGACGCCCAGTGGGCCGGCGTGTCGGGCTGGTCGGCGCCGATCGGGCCGAGGCTTGCCACGACGTTCTCGAAGCCGGCCGGCGCGCCCATGTCCGCCATGCCGGAGCGCATGCCTGGGGTGCGGGCCTCGAGGAAGTCCCCGTAGGCGGGCAGCGCCCACATCTCGAAGCCGCCGGCGTCCAGTGCCTCCCAGCCGAAGACCGCGCCGTAGAACGCCTTCGCGGCCTCGGGGTCACGGGTGTGGAGGTCGTTGAAGTTCAGGCTGCCCGGTTCGTTGACAACGGTCGCGCCCCGGCGTGCGCCGGCCTGCCAGACGCAGAACACGGCGCCCTCGGGGTCGGCGAACACAGCCATGCGACCCGCGTCGAAGATGTCGAACGGCTCGGTCAGCACGGTGCCTCCGGCCGCGCGCACGAGCGCCGCGGTCTCGTCGGCGCTGTCGACCCAGACGTAGGTGTTCCACATCGCCGCCGGTGGCGCGCCATCGGGCTGCGAGCCGACGGCGGCGACGTCGCCGCCGTTCAGTTGAGCGACGAAGTACGTGGACGGTGATCCGGGCGGCATGGCATCCACGAGCTCCCACCCGAACAGCTCGCCGTAGAAGTCGGCTGCGGCCGCCGGGTCCGGCTGGCTCGTGTCCACCCAGCACGGCACGCCGGGGATGTAACGATCTGGCTTGGTCATCTGCGCTCCTCGCTCGGAAATGGCCGGTCGAGGCTCACCCTACGAACGGTTCAGGCCAGGTTCTGTCCGCAACAAGATTCCGGTCGTGGCCCGCGCTCGGGATCTCAGACCCGGATGACCTCGACCAAGCTGAAGGCGCTGAAGTCGGCGTCCTGCGTCAACACGGCCACGCCGTGGCGCAATGCGGCGGCCGCGATCCACGTGTCGTGTCGGCGGGGCTTGCCCCCGGAGCGCAGCTGGTCGTCGGCGATGCGCGCGAAGCACGAAGCCGTCGCCTCGTCGATCGGCAGCAGCGGATACGCGCTGCGGACGCTCGAGAGGGTCGCCAGTCGCGTTGCTCGCGCCGACGGGTCGGTCGCTCGCAGCACGCCCAACTCGAGCTCGGCGGCCGTGATGACCGAGACGGCGAGCTCATCCGGGAGGTCCTTCAGCGGCCTGCCCGCCTCGCGGGCGATGAACACCGACGTGTCGGCGATGGCCCGGCTCACCGGTCGTCGAGCAGTTCGCCGCGAACGGACCGGAGATCCTCGAGCAGGCCGGCGTCAGCTCCTGCGGTGGCGACGATCTCGCGCAACACGGCGGATGAGACCCACGGGCTGCGGGTCGCCGCGTGCGGAACGATGTCGGCGACCGGGGCTCGATTGACCGTGAGCGACAGCCGCTCGCCGGCCTGTACCGCGGCGACCACCTGCGCGGTGTGGTTGCGGAGGTCTCGGACCGAGATCTGACGCGCCATCGAGCGAGCGTAGCAATCAGTGCTACCTGATGCTACGACTTCCCTCCCATCGGACGCCATGCCCCCGATGATGCGTGCTAGGCGGGTTGTGGACCCCATTTTGCGCTGATTTGTCACACCTGATGCGCGAAGTCCGGACAGCTCCCGCTACCCTCGTACAGGGGCCGCGGCCGTTCGGTCCCGTCGAGCCGACCGACTCGCGCGTCTGATTTCCCGATCGGTTTGCGCCTCGACGAACCGGCCCCACGACAAGGAGGACCCGTATGGCATCAAGTGGCAAGAAGAAGACCACGATGGCCAAGCTCGACCGCGAGCGCCGGATGCGCGAGAAGCGCATGGACAAGCAGGCTCGCAAGGACGCTCGCAAGTACGCGGCTGCGAACCCCAGCGAGACCGACGAGACGCTCGTCGAACAGGAGACCGAAGACCCGGCGCTCGTGCGCGCCTGAAAGCGCCGCGGCCGCCGCTGCTCCTCACAAGGCGGCTGGGCGCAGGCACGCGATCGCCGCGCGCGGCAGCGCGCGTGGCGCCAACGCAGTCTCGGCTCCCGCTGGACAGCGGCGCGCGGCAGCCACGCGCGCGGTGACCTCGAACGCCGCCTCGGGTGAGCCGCAGCGGACCTCGGCGAGGGGCGTGACGGCCGGATCGGTCACGCAGTCGCCGCGGGTCATGACGCCGGGACCGCCGGACAGGCACACGATCCGCGCGTCGTCCGTCGTGGCGAGGCGCGCGAAGTCGACCGCCGCGGACGGGCAGCGCGCCGTGGTCGCCGCGATCGCGGCGACCCGTCCGACTCGGTGCCCGAGCCGCAGCGCGTCTCCGGGCGCACGAGGCCGGCGGCGGGATCGGCGATGCAGTCGCCCGCGAGCAGGACGCCGCCGCCTCGGCCGGGCTCGGCGGCGTGCGGCGCACGCAGGCTGCGCAGGCAGGCCGTCTCCGAGACCGAGTCTTCGACCGGGACGATGGCGTCGGTGTTGCGCGGGCACTGGCAACGGCCTTGGCGACGCTGCGCCGCGCGGCCCGCTGCTCCGTCTTGATGGCGAGCGACGCGGTCATCGCGGCCTGGCCGCGGGGCACGGGCACGACGCGGTCGGCGCGCACCCGGCCGAGGATCGTCTCGCGCACCTCGTCGCCGCCCTTCCACAAGCGCGGATCGACCTGCAGCCACGCCGACCGCCCGATGAGGACGAGGACGCCGTCGTCGTAGTCGACGAGGGTCTCGACGTCGTCGAACAGGATCGTGTGGGTCGGGTGACCGCGCGGGACCTGCGACACGCCGGTCTCGCCGACGTACAGGAAGCCGCGGGCGAGGGCGGCCCAGTCGGTGGCCATCCCGATCGGCCGGTAGCGCTTGCCCTTGACGGGGTCGGGATCGGCGGCCTCGACGGCCGGCAGCTCGTCGATCTCGACGCCGCGCGGCAGGAGTAGCAGCACGGTGCGGGCCATGAGCTCGGCGGCGAGCGACACGCCGTCCGGCTCGACGGCCCAGAGCCGGTCGACGAGGTCCGCGCGTGAGGCGACGTGCTGGCCGAGCAGCCGCTCGCCGACGACGAAGCGGCCGAGGTCCAGGGGCGTCGCGGTGAGCCGGGCATGGAGGGCGGCAGCGGCTTCGCGCAGTTCGTCGGCAGCCGGGGGCGTGCGCGCGAGCGTGGCGATCTCCTCGACGACCGCGCTGCCGGCCTCGCCGACGAACGCGTCGGTCAGCGGCGCGCCGAGGAGCCCGATGACGTCGCGGTCGCCGACCTGCTCGACGGCGGTGGCCAGGTCGCCTGGCGTGCCGCGCGCCTCGAGGCGACGGGTCAGCAGCGCGAACGCGAGCCGGCCGGCGAGCGTGCGCGGCAGCTCGACCGACGCGCTGAGGCCACCGGCGGGGCCGCTCGTCCGCACGGGAAGGGCGAGGGTGTCGAGGGCCGGGCGCGGGCGCCGTCTGGACGGGTTGGCCGGACGCCAGGGCGATCGAGGGTGCGTCAGCCGGGTCCTCGCCCAGGACGAGCAGCGCGGATCCGTTCTTAGTCGGGCTCCGACAGCCGTGTCGCGAGGATGCGCAGGGGCGCGGCGACGTCGCCGGCGTCGCCCGCCAGCACGATCGTGCTCAGCAGGCCCTCGACCCGCAGCTCGCGCACCGCATGCCCCTCCGGCAGCCCCGCGACAGCCGCCCGCAGCGCGATCTCGGAGATCCCCGTCAGCGCCAGCGGCTCCGCGAACTCCCCGCCGCGCAGGAAGACGACGGCGACATGGTCGCCGTCCACGGGCACGAAGAACGTCGGGACGCTCGCCCCCTCGATCCAATGGCCGCCGGCGTCGTCGTGGGTCGGTTCGTCGGTCATGCGTCGGAGCGGGACTCTGACCGATGGTGCATCGCGTCGCACCCACCTAGGATCGCGGACGATGAGCGGCCGTTCGCGAACGTTCTCGCCAGCCTTCTACAAGACCCTGGGCGCGGTGGTCGCCATCGCGCTCGCCGCCCTCGTGATCCCCGGCCTGTGGAAGGCGCCGCCGCCGTCGGACGGCGCGGCGCTGTTTCGGAGGGACTTCACGCCTGGGCAGGGGCTGGGTCCGCTCTTCAACGAGCAGGCGTGCAGCGGCTGCCATCTGCAGCCGGAGGTCGGCGGGGTGGGACGCGGCGGGTTGGCCACCGTCCTGCGCGTCGGCCGGCTCACGGAAGCCGGCTTCGACCCGATGATCGGGCGCGGCGGCCCCTTCGCCCGGACCCACTCGGTGTCGGAGCTCGGCGTCGCCTGCGATCGCGCGCCCGGGATTCCGGCCGGTGCGAACGTGACGTCGGTGCGCAACGCGCCGTCGCTCTTCGGCACCGGCCTCATCGAGGCGATCGGGGAGGAGGCGATCCGGGCGGGCGCCGAGCAGCGGCGCGACGGCGTCAGCGGGAGGCCCAACCTCGTGCGCGGACCCCACGGGCGCGAGCGGGTCGGCCGCTTCGGCTGGAAGGCCGAGACGCCGACGCTCGAGGGCTTCGTCGCGGAGGCGCTGCGCAACGAGCTCGGGGTCACGAGCCTGCTCGCGCCCGCGGGCTCGCTGCCCGCCGGACAGGCTCGCTGCCCGGGGGAGTCCGCGTCGCCGGAGGCGAGCGAGGACGTCGTGCGCGCCCTGTCGGCGTTCGTCGGGTCGCTGCCCGCGTCGGCGCCGCGCGGCGGCGCGGCGGAGGGCGAGGCGGTGTTCGTGCAGACGGGCTGCAACGCCTGCCACGTCGCGACGCTCAGCCGCGGGACGCGCGCGGTGCCGCTGTACTCCGACCTGCTCCTGCACGACATGGGCCGCGCGCTCGACGATCGCGTGGTCCAGGGGAGCGCGCGTGGCGCGGAGTGGCGCACGGCGCCGCTGTGGGGGCTGTCGAGCCGGCCGCGCTACCTGCACGACGGCCGGGCGGACAGCATCGAGGCGGCGATCGTCGTCCACGGCGGCGAGGCGGCTGTGTCCGCGCGCCGGTTCGCGAGGCTGCCGGCCGCCGAGCGCCGCGCGCTGCTGGACTTCCTGCGCACTCGCTGACGGCTCGCGGCGCGGGGGTGGACGTATAGCGACACTAGATGGATCCGCCCGGCGCGCCGAACGCCGGGACCGCGACGATCGAGTCCCCGACCGACAGCCAGATCGTGCGCGTGTCTGGGGAGACCGCGATCCCGTTGAGCTCTCCGGCGCCGATCGTCTTGCGCCCCCGCAGCGCGATCCGCGCGACGGCGCGGATGCGGCCGTCCTGGCGCAGGCGCACGATCGTGCCCGATCCGCGGTTGGCGACATAGAGGTCCGACCCGCCCGCGAGCGTCGTGTTGCTCGAGAACGCCGGGTTGGCGACCTCGGGGACGGCAGGCGCGAGGTCGACAGGTTGCGAGAGCCGGGGGCTCGCGAGGCGGCGGATCCCGGCGACGCGGAAGACGTGGAAGTCGTCGTCGAGGCGCAGCTGCACGATGGCGTCGCGGGCCGGGTCGGTGACGTAGAGGAAGCGGTCAGGGACCCAGTTGAAGGCCATACCGACGCGCCGGCCCTTCAGCGGAGCGATGGTCCCGGGCGGCGCGAGGCCGTCGACGCCGTCCTCGACGTGGATCTGCGCCAGCGCGCCGTCGGCGGTCGCAACCGCGAAGACCGCTCGCCCGGAGGCGTCCGGCGAGGCGCCCAGCAGGGCGTTCCCGAGCGCCCCAGCGCGCAGGCTGCCGCGCAGGCGCTGCGGCCCGCGGTCGGTGATCGATCCGGCGAACACGCCGCCGGCGCGCTCGCTCGGCGCGTCGGCAAGCGGCCGTCCGTCGGGATCGATGACCGATTCGAGGCCGCCCGGACCCGTCGCGTTCGAGAGCCATGGGCGTCCGAACGCGTTGTTCACGGAGATGCCGGTCGGGTTGGAGGCCGGCGGCATGTCTGCGGTCGCGGCGTCCGGGCTCGTGAGGCGGTTGACGAAGGCGGGCGACTGCGCGGTGAGGACCTGGACGGCGCCGTCCAGCGCCTGTGCCTGGCCGTCGCCGCCGGCGGCGACGGCTGAGGCTGCGAAGCGGCGGGATCGCGAGCGGTGCGGGCGCGTCGGTCGCGATCGAGAGGACCGAGCCTGCCGCCCAACCGGCACGGGCGAGCGGGCGCCGAAGTTCGACGTGCTCGCGACGAGCAGCCGGCTTGGGTCGAGGATCGCGCCGGGGCGCGTCGTCGCCGCGAAGTCGCGCTTGTCGTGGATCGGACCACCCGCGTGGAAGGCTCCGACGGGGCTGAGCGCGCCGGCGCCGGGGATGCCGGTCGCCAGCACCCGGCCGGTCAGCCGCACCTCGGGGACGCGCGCCGTCGCGCGCTCGGCGTGGAATGCACGCGGGTCGGTGGCGCCGGCCACGGACGTGCGCGCCGGACCGAGGCCGAAGGCGAGGATGAGCGCGAGGCTGCTTGTCGCCACGAGGCCCCAGGTGCCCAGGCCGAGCAGGAACGGGCGCGGCCCGAGCACGCGGATGTTCGCCATCCGCGTCTGCAGCCCGAGGCCCGCGAGCGCGACGAGGAAGCACGCCCGGGTGACGACGTCGACGTCGGCCACGACCTCGGGATCGACGAGGTGCGCGCTGCGGACGACCGCCAGCGCGATGAAGCCGACGAGGAAGAACGGGACCGCTTTGCGCGCGCTGCGCTTCGCGGCCTCCGCGGAGGCGCCAGCCTCGCGGCGTCCCCAGCCCCAGACGAGCAGCAGGAGCAGCGGCGCGAGCAGCAGGATGCGCAGGAGCTTGACGACGGTCGCCACGTCGCGGCCGACCGTCGAGTACGCGGCGCTCGTGGCGATCGTCTGCGCCGTATCCGGGACCGAGGCGCCCGCCCACAGGCCGAATGCGAGGGCGTCGAGATCCAGCGCATGGCCGATCAGCGGGAGCAGGAAGACGGACGCCGTCCCGAACACTGTGATCGTCGCGACCGCGAAGGCGACCTCCCGCTCGTGCGCACGCACGACGGGCCCGGCCGCGGCGACCGCGGAGTTGCCGCACACCGATGCGCCGATCCCGACGAGCACGGCGACGCGCGCCGGAACCCCGAGCCGCCGCCCACGAGCGTCGCGAACGCACACGCCCCGCCGATCGTCACGAGCACGAGCCAGAACGCCTCCGCCCCGATCGCCGCGATCGACCCGAGGTTCAACCGCAGGCCGAGCAGGATGATCCCGATCCCCAGAACCCACTTCACCGCGAACCGGACGCCGGCAACGGCGCGCTCCGAGACGCCGCCGGCATTGACGACGATCAGCCCCAGCAGCATGGCGAGCGAGACCTCGAAGCCGACCGCGAGCGCGTACGGGAAGGCGAGCTTCGCAGCGACGTGCGCGGTCAGGCCGATCGCGGCGGCCAGCGAGAGCCCGGGCAGCACTCGGCGGACGGCCTGCGCGACCCGGGCACGGCGCTCACGAGCAGCCGTCCGGACGACAGCAGGGGCCGGGATCTCCGTGATCACGAGGTTGGTCGAGGCGTCGCGGTGCGGTCGTGGACAGGGCCAGCTCATCCTCGGACCTCGGGCGTGATCCGTCGCCCCCCATTCGGGTGTTCGCGTCCCTCCTCGCGCTCCGCGCGACTCCGCTTCGCTTATGGTCGCGCTGTCGCTGGCGCTCCTCGCGCAGGCCCGGCGTCGGGGTGCCACCGCTGCTACGACGACATCAGCGTCACTCCGCCGTCTTGCCGTAGCCCCCACTCGACGCGGCGCCTGGGTCGGCGGCCCAGGTCCCTAGGGCTCGCGGCGCTCGACTGTGCGGACGCGGTCGATCGATTGGTCGAACGAGACGATCTGCCCCACGCCCGTCGTTTCCGCGAGGGCGACGAGGTACGCCTCGGCGAAGTCGAGCCTGTCGACTTCGTAGATCTCCAGTGCTCGGAGCAGAAGGTCGGGATCGATGACTTCGATGCTCGGCAACGCGATCGCAGCGCGCATGAGCTCCGCGACGCGGACGCGCTCGACCTCGTAGAAGGACTCGAGCACGTAGACGCATTCTGCGACGACGAGATCGGCGAGCAGGAGGGTGTCCGGATCGGCGAGCGCCGCGGTGGCGCGCGCCGCCATGTCCGGCGGATCGCCCGTGAGGTGGCGGATGAGGACGTTGGTGTCGAGGAACGCGGTCAGCGTCGGCTCCGGGCGCGATCGCTGCGCGTGCGGCTGATCACCTCGTCCCAGGCAGTCCCACGCTTGCCGGCCGGCACCGACACCGAGCCAGCGAGCCTGACGAAGTCAGGCGTCTTCGCGAGGACCGCCCGTGCGCGCTGTACCCGGAAGATGACCTCGTCTCCGGCGTTCAGATCCAGCGCCTCACGAACGCGCTTGGGAATCGTGACCTGTCCTTTAGACGTGAGCCGTGCTCGTTCGTCCATCGCTGGCTCCTTACCGTGGGTCGCTCGGTAAGGATCATAACGTGAGACCGCCATGTGGGCACGGATGCCGTCACGCGCGGATGGCGAGACCCGGACTCGAACCGGGGACACCACGATTTTCAGTCGTGTGCTCATGCGATTGAAACATGCTCATATGCAGGAGGAACGCGCTCAACGAGAGTGCTCGCAGGGCACCGAGTGGTGTCTCGTGCATTGACGTAGCCGAAGGTAGGGGCACGAGCGTACGCGTCCCGTGCCTTTTCACGGAGGCACTCGAGACTCCGGATTCTTGGCTGTCGCTGCGACTGCGGGGTCATGCTCGCTGCGCGCGGGCTGGGGTCGCCGGACGCCCGCCCGATCGAGCTCGCGTGCCTTCTCCCAAGCGCCAGACCATCACCGCGAGCGAGATGCTCGAACAGGACGCGACGGAGCGGCGCACAGGATTCGCGACGCACCTCGCGTCGCTGCTGCGCGGGGCATCAAGCACGCCGCCGGCGCCAATCCTCCATCCGATTCTCGAAGCGGCACCCGTGGTAGTCGGGAGGCCCGGCAGGGGAGGGCGCAAGCGGCGCCCCGTGCGCAACACCGTCGAGGGGGTGCTCAATGAGCTCGACGCCCGCTATGGACCGGGCAAGGAGCTGCGAAAGCACCGCCACATCCTGCGCTACTTCGAGATCGACCCCGAAGGCGACGGCGCTCTCATGGCCCGCCTGTCGGGGAACGACATCAGTGCCGGCGAGACGGTCGCCGTGCAACTCGATGTGCAGCACTCCATGGCCGAACGGCTCGGATTACGCCCGCGCTGGGTCATCGTCGAGCTCAACGCCGACCGCAACGTCACCTATGAGGAGCGCATGGGGTTCGCGCTCGTCCGAGATCTCGTGGCGATGCACGGGCTGGAGTGGGTGAGCTGGCGCGAGATCGATCGCATCGCTCGAGATCAGATGACGAACATGGCGTTCTGCAAGTGGCTGCGTCAGCACGAGATCCGGCTCTACTTCGCGACTGAACAGAACCCCCTGGTGGACTGGAACAGCCCCCGGCTGGATCACTCATTCCGCCGCCTGCTCGCGGAATGGGAGGCCGACAAGATCGTCGAGCGCACGAGTAACGGTCTCATCCGGCGCTTTCTCGAGACCGGTCGCGGCTGGCCGGGCCTGATCCCGTTCGGATTTCGTCGCGGGCCGCAGGACTACCTCGTCGTCGACGACGAGCAGTGGGCGATCGTCGAACTGATCTTCGCGTTGTACCTGTCGCTGCACCCTGACGGACGACCGTTCAGCATTCGCGATGTCGTCAGGCGGCTCCGGAAAGAGGGCATCGACATCACGTTCTACGTCGTCCAGCGCGTGCTCAGCGATCGCGTGTACGTCACCGGGCGCCTGACGACCACGTACAAGGACAAGACCTACGACGTCCGCCCGATCCAACTGCGTCGACCGATCTCCGAAGTGGACTACGCCCGCGCGCAGGCCCAGCGCGCCGCGCGCGGAGGAATGAACACCGTCACTCCGTACGGATACTTCTTGCTCAATCACGTCCTGCTCGTCCACGCGCCATGCCAGGACGATCACGAGGCCAGCGGACGACGCATTCGTCTCTCGGCTCAACTCTCGTCTCGCCGGCCTACGTCGTGGCGCACGGTCTCCTACGTCCACAGGCCGCGGCCCGAGAAGTGCCCGGTCCTGACGCTGCCTGCCCCGCCGCTCGAGCGGGCGGTCATCGAGGCCATCTATCGCCTCGCCGGTGACGAGACGATCAGAGCTCAATGGATCGCCAACGGTCGCGGTGAGGGGCAGTCAAGGATCGAGGACTCCACCGCGGCGGAGACAGCGACCATCGAGGCGAAGCTGCACCGCCAGCGCCACCGTCACGCCGACCTCTTGGCACGCTTCGTCTCCGACGACCACGCGGAAGGGGACGCCGTCGCGCAGTACTCAGAACTCGCGAGCGCCCTCGCGGTAGACATTCGTCGCCTTGAGCAGAGGCTTGATCGTATGCGCCGTAAGGACGCTTCCCACCCGCACGCCGTCGACCCTACGGCGCTTGAGCGTCGCCTCCGCGAGGAATTGCCAATCGAACCACCGCTCGATGACCCGATCGCGATGCGGCGGCGCGTGGAGATCCTTCGCGCGTGCGTATCGAAGGTCGTCGTGCACGACGACAGCGACCAGGGCCGGATCAAGATCGAGATATTCGGACCGCTGATCCCACCGACGGCGCCGCCCGTCACGTTTCTCCCCGGCGACGATCTCGGTCCGCAAGAAGTGATTGGTAAGACTGTCCTTGCCGATCAGTTCTTGCATGCTTGGCGATCTACGCTCCTCCCGGTTGTCGGGTGCGCTCGACGCCCCACCACCGTATCCTCGCTCGCGGCTGACGTTCGACTGGTTCATCGGACATCTCCAGTCGGAATCATGTTCCGCTATCGGTCTGGCGAGTCCTGCGCTTGGACCGACCGGCGGGATGAGTTCGGCCTGAAGAGCGCGACCGTCGTGCGCAGGACGTGCCGCCAATGGGCTGCACGCCGGCCGAAGTCGTGCGCGGGGCATTGACCCCGAGGGAGATCGTCGAGGGGCGCCGTCTCGGCCGTATCAACGCCGCGGAGTGGTACGCCGCGCTGTCCATCGCGTTTGAAGGCGGACTCGTGCCAGGCCGCGGATGGCAGCGCGAATGGAAGCGCCGATGCTGGCCGGAGTACGCAACGCTGCACCTCTTCGCCAAAGCGAACGCGTTCAGCCCATCTGACCTGCTCGCTTTCGCCTATCTCGCTTGGTGTGAGGGCTCCGATGGATGGAACGTCGCGATCAAGTCGTTCGGCACGACAGTCGATCGCGCGGTCGATCTCGGAGGCGGAGAGCCGGTGGATGACAGCGAGGACCAGTGAGCGCTCTCCATGACATCGGCGACGCTCTCAGGCAGCGCCGAAAGGAGCTGGGCTTGACTCAGCAGCAGGCCGCATCTCTCGCGGGCATCTCTCGCGGATATCTGAGCGAGATCGAGCGTGGCGGGCGCGACCTGTCTGTGACGATCTTTCTCGAGATCGCCAGAGCACTTCAGCTGCAATGCCGGTGGGTACCGTTTGGCGACGCGCACACACGGCCGAACGCGGCGATGCTTGATGACGCCGGCGAGGCGCGCCGGTAGGCCGGTTGCGCAGAGAGAGGAGCAGCGCGCGGTCAAGACGGTATCCGCCATCGGTAGAACGATCAATCTGCTCTGCAGCGGCCATCCAGCGCCCGCGTCATCCGCTGGATGCGCCGGCTTGCGGGCGGTGGCTGCTCCGTGGCAATGCCAGCGAGTAGCGAGCGGCTCGTCATCGAGAACTGAGTGACAGCGC
>CAWDYO010000027.1:0-64750 GCA_963806515.1 uncultured Actinomycetes bacterium
GACGCCGTTGTAGAGCGCGAAGTCGTCGAACAGCGTCGCCGAGCTGCCCGCGCCGCCGAACGTCAGCGGGAACGCCGTGTCCTGCACGACCTGACCCCCGCTCACCTGCACCGTGCCGGCATCGAGGCCGTCGATGTCGATCCGCGCGCTGCCCGGGCCGTTCTTCGTCGCGACGATGTGGTGGTACGCGCCGTCGGCCGGTACGCCGGCGGTCGAGCGGGCGATCGTCGTCAGCCGCCTTGCGCAGCCACACCTGGTTGCCCGAGGCGGCGTTCATCACCGTGAGCTGCAGGCCGTTCGCGCCCTTGTTGAACAGCTCGACGGCCTTCGCGGTCGACGAGCGCTTCACCCAGCCCTCGACCGAGAAGCTGTCGCCGACGTCGAGCGACGCCGCGTCCGGCACGCGACCCGTGTCGTTGACGCCGTCGAACGACGCCGCCGGTCGCCGGCGATCGCGCCCGGCTGGCCGAGCGTCACGCCGCCCAGGTACGTCCCGTTGTTGGCGTGGCCCGACGAGTCCGTCAGGACCGTGCTCGGCGCCGCGTCGCCGAAGCGCCAGTAGCCGGCCGGAAGGTTCGCCAGCACGGTCGACGGACCGGAGTCGATGACGATCGACACGGCGCGCGACGCTGCCGGAGTCGCCGGCGATGCGATGACATGACCTGGACGTACCACGTGCCGTGGGTCTCGCCGTCGAAGAACGACAGCGGGAAGAGCGCCGAGGACTTCCACGTGCCCGTGAACGGCGCCTGCGCGGCGGTCGCCGTCGTGATCGACGGCGCGAGCGCGTCGTCGTCGACCAGCACCTGGCAGAAGTTGTTGCCGTCGCCACCCGTGAAGGCGACCACCGGTATCGACGTCCCATACGGCGACGTCAGACCGATCCCGAGCTGCGAACCGACTTGTGGTCGATGCCCACCGTCGTCGCGGCGGGCGCGGTCGTGCACGCCGTCCCGTCGATGCGGAAGTTGATGTCGGTGATCGCCGGGCCGAGGCCACTGGCGACGATCGGCACGCTCACCTGCGTGGCGTTGTCGGGAATCGCAACCGGCGGCCCGCTGTAGCTGAACGTCACCGGCGCGGCCTGCGCCGCCACGGCGAGCGTCGATGACGCGAGCGCGGCGACTGCGACCGCCGCCGCTCGCCGGAGTCCAACCAGCCTCGTCTGCGGTTCCGGCGTCCCTCCTGGAGTTGCATGTGTCTCCGCCCGGCCGACTCTAATCTGCAGCCGGAGCGCGCGGCTCCACGTACCGCGCGCAACCCGTACGTGACCGCTGACGCGAGAACTCGTGGGTAGCGCCGCTACGCTCGGTCCGGTGACCGGCCTGCCGATCCGCCGCAACACGGCGCTGCTGTCGAGCTCGCTGGCGATGAACTCCGCGACGCTCCAACTGGGGGCGGCGGTCGCGTCGCTAACGCTCGTGCGCGTCGTGCACGTCGAGGGCCTGCTCGGGCTCGGGCCGGCGATCGTGCTCGCCCCGGAGCGCTCGCGTCGCTGCCCGCGGGTCTGCTCATGGACAGCGTCGGCCGCGTGCCGATCCTCGCCGCCGGCTTCTCGCCGGGATCGCGGGCTGCGCCTCGCGGCGCTGGGCAGCGCCCACGGCTGGGCGCTCGCGGTGCTCGCGCGGCCTGGTCCTCGTCGGTACCGCGAACGCGACCGGCTCTGCTCGCGCGCACGGCGGCCGGCGACATGTACCCGCCCGAGCGCCGCGCGCGCGGGATCGCGCTCGTGCTGTTCGGCTCGGTCTTCGGCGCGATCCTCGGGCCCGCCGTGTTCAGCCCGCTGCTCGCGGGCGCGACCTCGATGGCGACACGCTCGCCACGCTATGGCTCGCCGCGAGCGGGTTCATGGTCGTCGGCCTCGCGATCGTGCTGACCGTGCGGCCCGATCCGAAGCGCATCGCCGCCGCGCTCCGCGAACGCGACGGAGCGACGGCGACGCCGACGCCGCCGAGCGCCGCCGAAGAGCCCGAGCGCCCGGCCGCACCGCTGCGCGTGCTCCTGCGCCGCCCCGGCGTGATCCCGGCGCTCGTCGCCGCGCAGGCGAGCTTCGCGGTGATGGTCGCCGTGATGACGCTGACGGGCGCCGTCGTCGTCGACCATCACCACCACGCGGCGGACAACGTCTTCCCGATCATCGGCGCCCACGTCATCGGGATGTTCGGCCTGATCATCATCGTCGGCGACCTCGTCGACCGGATGGGCCGCACGCCCGCGCTGATCGACGGGCTGCTGCTGATGGCCGTCTCGACGATCAGCCTGCTGTGGATCACGAGCGTGCCCGCGAGCATGGTCGCGCTGTTCGTCCTCGGCCTCGGCTGGAACCTCTCGTTCGTCGCCGCGACGGCCGTGCTGTCGGACAGCACCGCGCCGTCCGAGCGCGGCAAGCTGCTCGGCTTCAACGACCTGCTGGCGGGCCTCACGGGCGCGGGCCTGGCGCTGCTCGGGCGGCGTCGCGCTGACGGCGCTCGGCGTCGCCTCGCTGGCGATCGGCGGCGCGGCGCTCGTCGTCGCGCCCGCCGTCTGGATCATGCGCGCGGGGCCGGCGCTGCGCCGGGGCCGCGGCCTCCTGAGGCGCGCTCGCGGTCGTCAGCCTGCTGCCCGCGGCTCAGCTCAGGTCCAGCACCGGTGTCGGCGCCTGCGATGACGTGATCCTCGCCGTAGGGCACGATCGCCGTGCCGATCGCGAAGAACTCGATCACATGGCTGCCCCAGCCGTGGCTTCGCTCCGACAGCTGCACGCCGACGATGCCCTCGGCCTGGACCGACTCGGCCTCGGCCTGCATGCGCTCCATCGCCAGCTCGCGCGCGTCGTAGAGCGCCTGGGTGAAGTTCGGCAGCTCGATGTTCTGGCCGGCCTGCTTCATCGCCTGGAACATCCCGCGGTGGGCGACGTGGTAGACGCAGGAGCCCATGACGAGCCCGACCGGGCGGTGGCCGGAGCGCAGCAGCGTCCAGAAGTCCTGACCCGAGAGGTCGCTCGTGAACGGGCGCGCCGTTCGGCGCGCGATGCAGCTCGCCCTCGCGGTGCTTGATCGCCGTCCCGATCGCGATGAACTCCGCCATGTTCTCGCCCCACTCGTAGCGCCCGACATCCAGGCGCACGCCGACGATGCCGTCCGCGCCGAGCTGGTCGGCCTCCTCCTCCATGCGCGTCATCGCGAGCTCGCGCGCCGAGTACATCGCCTCCGACAGGACCGTCATCTCCTCGCTCGTCTTCCACGAGGACTGCTGGAAGCCGATGTGGAAGATCGACGAGCCGACGACGAGACCGAGCGGATCGAAGCCGGCCTCCTTGACGAGCAGGAACTCGGCGACCGACAGGTCGGACGTGAACAGGCCGCGCTTGTTCTGCTCCAGGCGCGCGCGCCCGGCCGCCGGGACGCCCTCGATCGATGTGGGGTCGTAGTCGGTCATGAGGGTGCCTTGACTCCTAGCCTGAGGATGGTCTGCGGATCGAGCGGCACGTGCTCGCCGTGGGGCGCGATCGCCGTGCCGATGATGTGGAAGGTCACGATGAGGTCCTCGCGGGTCTGGTTGTTCTGCTCGACCTCGCGGATGTCGATGTCGTGCTCGACGCTCATGCCGACGAGGCCGCCGGCGCCAAGCGCCTCGGCCTGAGAGGTCGCCCGCGCGATCGCGCTCTCTCGCGCCTCGTAGACACCCTGCGTGAAGTCGGCGAGCTCCTGGTTGGGCTGCAGGCGCTGCCAGCCGGTCGTCATGCGCCGCGTCTGGCGGCTCGGGACGATGTAGAAGACCGACGTGCTGGTCACGATGCCGACCGGCGCATAGCCCGCCCGGCGCAGGAGGATGTAGTCGGGCATCGAGAGGTCGGTGAGGATCGGCGTGCGGGCCTCGCCCACGCCCTCGGGCAGGTGCACGGCCGTCCCGTTGACGAGGATCTCGATCTCGTCGTTGAGGAACGCGTGGCGGCGGTTCTCGAACGTCACGTCGACGACGGCGTGACAGCCGGCGTGGCTCGCCTCCTCCTCGAGCCGGCGCAGCGCCCGCGCGCGGGCGTCGTTCCAGGCGTGCGTCAGCGCGGACAGCTCGGTCAGGACGGCGTCGCCACCCCAGCCGCTGGACCACGGGTAGTTCTGCCAGCCGACCTTGTAGACCGACGTCCCCATGACCTGGCAGACGGGCCGGATCGACTCCAGCCGCGTCAGCGCGAAGTCCGCGACCGACAGGCCGGACGTGAAGCCGATCTTTCCCTCGCCCAGCTCCCGCAGGCGGTTCTCGGCGGCGAGCGGGATCGATCCGCCCTCGATGCGCGCGATGTCCTGCTCGCGCGACTGCTCCTTGGCGTCGTCCTCGTCGTCGTCGCCGGCGAGGCCCTTGAAGCGGTCGAGGAAGCCCATCGGCGAGCCGATCCACGAGCTTCTCGATCGCCGGCGCGGCCTCGGCGCTGTCGGTCGCCGCCTCGCGCAGCTGCGCGGCGAGCGCGACGATCCAGTCGGCGACCTCAAGCGGCTCGCGTTTGATGACGACGCCGCGGACCTCCTGCTGGCGATCCGCGTCGACGTGGTCGCCGTGCACGTGAGGCCGTAGCGCGTCGTCCCGAGGCGCACCTCGATCGACTCGACGACCTTGTCCTTGGAGAACATCCGCTTCGAGCGCCGCTGGACGGTGGTCGCGTTCGGCAGCGACAGCTCGAGCTTGCGCGCGAGCACCTCGATCGCGGCGAGCAGCTCGGGGCCGTCGGCGCGCAGGCCGGCGGCGTCGAGGTCGAAGCTGAGCTCGTCGGTCATGCCGACGTGAGGCTACCGGTCGCCGGTATGACGCCGACCGACAGCCTGTCGGACGAGACCGATCGCGATGAGATTATGCCAACCAACATAAAGCGCCTTCATACTCGGGACGACCACCTGATCCTCGACAAGGTGAATCACGAGCTACCGATAGACTGCAGCGGCTCTATCCCGTCTGTCTCTGGGCCAGCGAGAGGGTCGTTGCGCCGAGCGCCTGGCAAACTCGGTTACAAAACCGGTCGCGCGGATTTCGCTTGTACAGGTTCTGATGTGGCTCCCTAGCGCTCACGACAGGCGCACGCGCCCCGATCTTCGCAGGCGCGCAGTCCAAGTCGCCGGATCGCTCGATCGACCCTCGCCATCGGCCTCGATCGGCGGGGCGGGTTCGCCGGGATTGGCCGGCGCTACCTCCACGGCCGTGGCGCCGCCCTCTCGCTCGCCGCCGGTCACGCAGCACCGACACCACGGTGCATGATCGGGAGGATCAGTCGCCGGATCCAAGCGAGACGATCGACTGCATGGCGGAAGCGGACCCCGGGAAGACGATCACCGCGCGACGGCGGCAACATGTGCGAGCCGGTCATCCGGAACCCGCCCGACGCTCAACGAGCAGATCACGCGCGGTCGACGGAAACGACGGGACGGCATCACGCTGGCGGACATGGTTCGACGGAACGTGATGTACATCGGACGGCAGGCATCGGGCATCCTGGCACTCAAGATCGCCGGCGAGCGTCCGGCAGCGACAGCGCTCGTCGGCGCTGGCGAACGACGGCAGCCAGGACAGCGGTCGACGGCGGCGACGGCATACGACACGTGCTGGCGGCCGGCGCGCGGACCCCGACATCCACGGGGGCTGCTCGGGATAGACGACCGCTCACACCGTCTCGTTCTCATCGGCCCCGGCTACGTCGACATTGGGCCAACGCCGGAAAGCTGGTGCGGAGCGCATTAGCGGCGGCCTGTTCCTCGACGGGCGTCGCCTGACGTCGACTGCGTGACCGACCTGCGTGTCACCTGGTACGCGTCAACGGGCAGCGCCGGGCGGAGGCCGGCCGGTTTGGCAGCGGAACCGGTGGCGGGCCGTTCGTCGACCACGCGTCGATGGCTACGCCTGCGCCCCGTAGCGGGCGCTGACCACGCTGACCTGACGGATCCGCGCGGCGCGGTCGGAACTCTGCGAAGAGCGGCCCTCGGTGCGCGCGGCGAGCGGGCAGGTCAGTCGCCGAGCTCGAGCACCGCGAGGAAGGCCTCCTGCGGCACCTCGATGCGGCCGACCTTCTTCATGCGCTTCTTGCCTTCCTTCTGCTTCTCGAGCAGCTTGCGCTTGCGCGAGATGTCGCCGCCGTAGCAGCCGGCGATGACGTCCTTGCGGTAGGCCTTGACGGTCTCGCGCGCGACGATCGAGGCGCCGATCGCGGCCTGGATCGGGACGTCGTACTGCTGGCGCGGGATCTTCGCCTTGAGCTTCTCGGTCAGCGACCGGCCGACCTCGTAGGCCTTGTCGCGGTGCACGACCATCGACAGCGCGTCGACCTGCTCGCCGGCGAGCAGGATGTCGAGCTTGACCATGTTCGAGGCCTGCATCCCGCGCAGCTCGTAGTCCAGCGACGCGTAGCCCTTCGTGCGCGACTTCAGCGCGTCGAAGAAGTCGATGACGATCTCCGCGAGCGGCAGGTCGTACTGGAGCTGGACGCGCTCGGCGGAGAGGTAGTGCATGCCCTTGTGCGTCCCGCGGCGCTCCTGGCAGAGCTCCATGATCGGCCCGATGTACTCCTTCGGCGTGAGGATCGAGGCCTCGATCATCGGCTCGCGGATCTCGGCGATCCGGCCGGGATCCGGGAAGTCCGACGGGATGTGGACCTCGACCTCCGTGCCGTCGGTGAGCGTGACCTCGAAGCGCACGGACGGCATCGTCGCCATGAGATCGATGCCGTACTCGCGCTCCAGGCGCTCGCGCACGATGTCCATGTGCAGCAGGCCGAGGAAGCCGCACCTGAAGCCGAACCCCAGCGCCTCGGACACCTCCGGCTCCCACGACAGCGCGGCGTCGTTGAGCTCGAGCTTCTCGAGCGCGTCGCGCAGGTCGGGGTACTCGTCGGAGTCGATCGGAAACAGGCCGCAGAACACGACCGGCAGGACGTCGCGGTAGCCGGGCAGCGGCTGGAGGTCGCGGTTGCGCGCCCAGCCGTCCTTCGTCGTCAGCGTGTCGCCGACGGCGAGCGCCGAGACCTCCTTGATGCCCGTGATGATGAAGCCGACCTCGCCGGCGGTGAGGCGGTCGCAGACGACCATCGCCGGCGTGAAGAAGCCGATGTCGTCGATGTCGGCGACGGTGTCGCCCGCCATCGAGCGGATGACGTCGCCCTTCTTGAACACGCCGTCGACGACGCGGATGTATGCGATCACGCCGCGGTACTGGTCGAACTCGGAGTCGAAGATCAGCGCGCGCGGCGTGCCGTCGGGGTCGCCCGACGGCGGCGGGACCTGCTCGACGAGCTGCTCGAGCACGTCGATGACGCCGTCGCCGGTCTTGCCGGAGATGCGCAGGATGTCGTCCATCGGCTCGCCGAGGAGGTCGGCGACCTCCTCGGCCACGCGCTCGGGCTCCGCGCCGGGCAGGTCGAGCTTGTTGAGCACGGGCAGCAGCTCGAGGCCGTTCTCGATCGCGAGGTACGTGTTGGCGACGGTCTGCGCCTCGACGCCCTGCGACGCGTCGACGACGAGCAGCGCGCCCTCGCACGCGGCGAGCGAGCGGCTGACCTCGTACGTGAAGTCGACGTGGCCGGGCGTGTCGATGAGGTGCAGCTGGTAGGTCTCGCCGTCGCGCGCCTCGTAGAGCACCCGGACCGCCTGCGCCTTGATCGTGATCCCGCGCTCGCGCTCGAGGTCCATCGAGTCGAGGACCTGCGCGCGCATCGAGCGCGGGTCGACGGTCTTCGTCATCTCGAGGATGCGATCGGCCAGCGTCGACTTCCCGTGGTCGATGTGGGCGATGATCGAGAAGTTGCGGATGTGTGCCTGGTCGGCCATGGCGTCCGCTACAGGGTAGGGCGCGCGATCAGCCGCGCCGGCGCAGCCGCGAGGCGACCGCGTCGCGGATCTGGTGCGCCTCCGGCACGCGCAGCGCGAGCACGGCCGCGGCGTAGGCGGCGAGCCCCGCGGCGAGGGCGCCGCAGACCGAGACGACCTGCCCGGGCAGCGAGCGGCCGGCGAGGTCGTCGAGCACGACGTAGAGGCCGTACGTCACCGCGGCGAGCAGCGCGGACGCCACGAGGATCCGCGCGACGGCGTCGACGGTCTGGCGGCCCTCGAGGCTGCCGCCCAGCTCGCCGCGCAGGTACCAAGCCTGGCCGAACGTCATCGCGGCGCTCGCGACGCCCGTGCCGAAGACGATGCCGCCGATCCCGAACGGCTTGTACAGCGCGAGCGCGACCGCGGCGTTGAGCACGAGCGTCGCGCCACCGAGCGCCGTCGGCAGCCACGGGCGCTGCAAGGAGAAGAACGTCCTCGTGAGCAAGAGGTTCGCGCCCGCGAACGGCAGGCTGAACGAGAACCAGAACAGGGCCTCGGCGACGAGCTTCGTCGAGTCGGCGTCGAACTCGCCGCGCTCGTAGACCAGGCGCGTGATCGGCGTCGCGAGCACGAGCGTGCACGCGGCCGCGGGGATGAGCAGCAGGAAGATCTGGCGGGTGCCGGTGCCGGTGAGCGCGCGCAGGCCGTCGAAGTCGCGGCGCGTGGCCAGGCGCGAGAGCGCCGGGAACAGGACCGTCGCGACCGCCACGGAGAACATCCCCTGGGGCAGCATGTAGATCCGAAACGCCGCGTCGATCGCGCGCGGCGCAGCCTCGGAGACCGCCGCGCCGAGCAGCGAGTTGATGAGCATGTTGAAGTTGATCAGCCCCAGGCTCAACGTCACCGGCAGCATGAGCGCGAGCACCTGCTTGACCCGCGGGTCGCGGAAGTCGACCCTGCGCTCGAACTGGAAGTCGAGCTTGCGCAGGACGGGTACGGCCATGGCGAGCTGCACGAACGTCGCCGCGAGCACCGCGATCGCGTACGCGTAGAGCTGCTCGTCGGCGTCGAAGCGCGGCTTGAGCACGACCAGCAGGCCGATGATCACGAAGTTCCAGACGAGCGGGGCGAGCGCCGGGATCGTGAAGTGGTCGTAGGCGTTGAGGATCCCGACGAACAGGCCGTTCAGGCCGAGCAGCAGGACGATCGGGAAGAGCACCTGCGAGAGGCCGACCGTGAGCTGGTCGAGCGCCGGGCGTGAACTCGTCGCCGGGCGTCAGCGCCGGCATGAGGTACGGCGCGACGACGACGAAGAACACCGAGATCGTCGTCAGCGCCGCGGCGATGAGGACGACGAACGTCGACGCGAGCTGGAACGCCTCGCGCTTGCGTCCCTTCTCCAGCAGCTCCGTGAAGACCGGCACGAACGCTGCGGACAGCGCCGCGTCGGCGAACAGGTTGCGCACGAGGTTCGGCACCTGGAAGGCGAGCGTGAACGCCGAGAACGGCCCGCTCGTGCCGAAGTAGCTCGACGCGACGATCTCGCGGATGAGGCCGGCGATCCGCGACAGCCCGGTCAGGATCGAGAAGATCGCCGTGTTCCGGGCGATGCGGCCGGGCTTCGCGGGCGTCGGGCTCGTGTCGGCCGCCATCGGTGCGCTACTCTACGCAGGCCGCGGCATCGGTCCGCGGCACTTTCACGCTTATGGCCAACATTCACTCACAGAAGAAGCGGATCCTGCGTTCCGAGCGCGAGCGCCTCGAGAACCGCCACTACACGTCGGCGATCCGCACGTACTTCCGCCGCCTCGAAGCCGCCGTCGCCGCCAAGGACGACACCCTCGCCGACGCCGAGCACAGGACGCTCGTGTCGACGATCGACAAGGCCGTCAAGCGCGGCGCGCTGCACAAGAACACCGGCGCCCGCAAGAAGTCCCGCGCCTCGCGCGTTCGCCGCGGCGCGTCCGAGTAGCACCCTCCCGCGCGCCACGCGCCCGTGGCTCGGGCCTCCAGCGCGAGGAGCGCTCCTCCCGGGCGCTCCACACGCCCGCGGCTCAGGCCTCCAGCGCCTCGGCCGCCTCCATCCACTCGCCCTCGAGCTGCTCGCGCTCGGCGGCGCGCGCGTGGAGCTCGGCCTGCAGCGCGCGCAGGCGCTCGTGATCGGTCGCGGCCGCAGCCATCTCCTCCTGCAGCTCAGCCTCGCGCGCGGCGAGCTTCTCGATCGCGCGCTCCAGACGGGCGACCTCCTTGCGCCCGGCGCGCAGGACCGCGCCGGCCGGCGCCTTCGCGGCGGTCCCGTTGGATGGGATGTCCCGGGGCGCCGGCCTCGGTGCGGGCTCCGCCGCGCGTGACTCGAGGTACTGCTCGATCCCGCGCGGGAGGTGGCGCAGCTCACCGGTCGCGGTGAGCGCGTGCACGTCGTCGCAGACGCGCTCGACGAAGTAGCGGTCGTGGCTGACGACGACGAGCGTGCCCGGCCAGCCGTCGAGCAGGTCCTCGAGCGCCGTGAGCGTGTCGATGTCGAGGTCGTTCGTCGGCTCGTCGAGCAGCAGGACGTTCGGCTCGCCCATGAGCAGGCGCATGAGCTGCAGGCGGCGCCGCTCGCCGCCGGACAGGTCGCGGACGAGCGTGCGCGCCTTGTCGCCGCGAAAGCCGAAGCGGTCGCACAAGAGCGAGGCCGTGATCTTCAGGCCGCCCGACAGCGTCGCGACGCTCTTGACGGCCTCGAGCGACTGCAGGACGTCGAGGTGGCCCGGGATCTCGGCGGTGTCCTGCGTGAGGTGGGCGAGCCTGACGGTCGCGCCGCGCTCGACGGTTCCCGACGTCGGCTCGAGCTCGCCGCCGAAGAGCGCGAGCAGCGTCGTCTTCCCTGAGCCGTTGACGCCGACGAGCGCGACCCGGTCGCCCGGTCCGAGGCGCCAGGTCACGTCGTGCAGCACGACCCGCTCTCCGAACGCGACCGTCGCGCCGATCGCCTCGAGCACCTTGTCGCCGAGGCGCGACGTCGCGAAGCGCAGAAGCTCGGCGCGGTCGCGCGGCTCGGGCTCGGCGGCGATGAGCTGGTTGGCGGCCTCGATGCGGAACTTCGGCTTCGCGGTGCGCGCGGGCGGGCCGCGACGCAGCCACGCGAGCTCCTTGCGCACGAGCTGGACGCGGCGATCGTTGCGCGCGACCTCCTGGCGATCGCGCTCGGCGCGCGCGAGGACGTACGCGGCGTAGCCGCCCTCGTACTGGTGGATCGCCGTGTCGGCGACCTCCCAGGTGTGCGTGCAGACGGCGTCGAGGAACCAGCGATCGTGGGTGACGACGAGCATCGCGCCGCGGCGGGCGGCGAGGTGGCCGGCGAGCCAGGCGACGCCCTCGACGTCGAGGTGGTTCGTGGGCTCGTCGAGCAGGAGCAGCTCGGGGCTGTCGAGCAGGAGCTTGCAGAGCGCGATCCGGCGCCGCTCGCCGCCCGACAGCGGCCCGATCGGGGTGTCGATACCGCTGGGGAAGCGGCGCAGGTCGACGCCGCCGAGCAGCCCGTCGAGCACCGATCTGAAGCGGCTGTCGGCCATCCACTCGTGGTCGGCGCGCCCGCCGACGAGCTCTTGGCGGATCGTCCGCGCGTCGTCGAGCTCGTCGCGCTGGCCGAGCAGCGCGAGGTGCAGGTCGCCGGCGCGGGTGATCGCGCCCTCGTCGGGGGTCTCGGCCCCGGCGATGAGCGCCAGCAGCGTCGACTTGCCGTCGCCGTTTGCACCGACGACCCCGATGCGATCGCCGGCCGCGACACCGAGCGTGATCGAGGCGAGCACCGATCGGCTGCCGTAGCCCTTGAAGACGTCCTTGAGGTTGACGAGGTTGCGTGGCGCTGCCATCAGCGCTGCATCCTCGCGGGTCGCGGAGCGTCGAGGCTCAGCGGGCGGAGGGCGCAGCGGGGAGGTCGGCCTCGCGCTGCGCGCGATGAACTGCCTCGACGACCTCGTGCGGGCTCGCGACGCCGGCGAACTGGAAGTCGTAGTCGTCGCCCGCCGCGGTGTCGAAGTTCACGTTGCCGATGAAGAGCATCCGCTGCAGGACCGACTGGTGCGTGTTGACGTTCTGCACGCGGTTGACCTGCGTCTGCTGCTCGGCGCGCGCGATGATCCCGCGGCGGATGTGCAGGCGGTTGTTCGTGATCGTGTAGGTCGTGAAGAGCCGCTTGAGATAGCCGACGACGAGCACGACCGCGAGCAGCCCGACGACGACCGCCGTGACGAGGCCGACGTTGACCTCGTCGTCGAGCGCCTTCGTCGCCCCCGCCGCAATCGCGCCCGCGACCGCCACGAGGAGCAGGCCCTTGACATAGAAGTCGAGGATCGAGCGCCACGACGGGTGACCTTCGAAGATCACGTGCTCCCCCGGTTCGAGATCCATGGGCGCGAGGATACGCCAACCGCGCGCATTCAAACGGCGGGGATTCGGCTAGCCGGCGGACTCGGCGGAGCGCAGCCCGCCCCGCGCCCAGTACGCGCAGAGGCCGAACATCGCGACGAGGCAGGCGGTCGTGATCGCGATCTTCGTCGGCTCGCCCGCGATGAGCCCGCGCGAGGCCTCGAGCATCGCGGTGACGGGGTTGTACGTGGCGATCGTGTGGACCCAGCCGGCGATCAGGGCCAGCGGCACGTACACCGGGGCGAGGAACATGAGGATGAAGATCGGCATCTGCATGACCGGCCCGGCCTGCATCGTGCGCAGCCGCATCGCGATCCCTGCGGCCCACAACGTCGAGACCGCGCTGACCGCGAGCGCCAGAGCGAGCAGACCGACCATGTCGGCGAAGGATCCGAGGATCTCCATCCCGCTCACGAGCCCCGCGATGAACACCACCGCGAGGACCACGACCGCGCGCGCCATCGCCGCGATCACGTACCCGATGACGATCCCGCCGCGGTTCGGAGCCGCGAGCATGAGCCGGCGGGCGAAGCCGAACTCGAAGTCCGCCGCGATCGCGAAGCCCGTGAAGACGCCGCCGAACGCCGCGGCCTGGATGCACACGAAGCCGAACTGAAACGCCGTGTACCCGCCGGCGTACTCGAAGTTCGGCGCGTTCTGGACGCCCGACAGGCCGCCGGCGAACGCGATGAAGAAGAACAGCGGGAAGAGGATGCTCGGCAGGAGGAACGCCGGGTTCGTGAACGCGTTGTGGATCCCGCGCCAGGCGACCGCCAGCGCGACCGAGCGGGTGCGTGCGAGCTCGCTCATGTCCGCAGCAGCCTTGTTCGCAGGGCGCGCGCGCTGAGCGCGAGGAACACGACGATGACCCCGGCGCAGATTCCGAACGCCGGCCACAGCGCATCGGCGTCCCAGCCGGTGATCACGAGGCTGCGGATGCCCTCGACCATGTAGGAGACCGGGTTGTACGTCGCGATCGTGCGAAACCAGTCCTGCTCGATGAGGTCGCGCGGAAAGAACGCCGAGCTGAGGAACAGCAGCACGAAGAACAGCGGGAAGAACCCCTGGACGGCCTGTCCGGAGCCGGCCCGTAGCGCGACGAACGTGCCGAAGCACGCGAACGCCATGCAGATCGTCACGGCGAGGACGACGAGCACGAGCGCGCCGCCGACGCCCGCCGCGATCCCGGCGCCGAACGCCAGACCGACGAACAGGTAGATGAACGCGCTGATGATGCCGGTGAGCAGCGCGCCGCCGAGCTGGCCGACGAGCAGCGCGGAGCCGGACATCGGCGTCAGCGCCAGCCGGTCGAGGAAGCCGTGCTCGATGTCGCGCGCCAGGTCCTGGCCGCCGTTGAGCGCCGCGAACAGCGCGCCTTGCATGAACGGGACGGCGAGCGCGAAGTCCAGGTAGCTCGCGGTCGGGAACCCGGGCAGCTCGGTCGCGGCGTCGAGGCCGGAGGTGTTGACCGCGAGCAGGACGAGCGGGAAGACGATCGGGAAGACGAGCTGCGCCGGCGTGCGCAGGGCGTGCAGGGCGGAGCGGCCGGCGAGCAGGCCGACCTGGTTGAGCGTCGTGGCGCTCACGCGGCGGCCTTCTCGCGCGGCGGCGTCTCGATGGGCGGCGCGGCATCTTCGCCGGCGCCTTCGAGGCTGCGACCGGTCTTCGCGAGGAAGACGTCGTCGAGCGTCGGCTCGTGCATCGCGAGGTGCGCCACCGCCACGTTCGCACCGTCGAGCGCGCGCACGATCCCGGCGAGCTGCTCGCCGCCGGACTCCAAACGCACGGCGATCGAGCCCGCGACGCGCTCGGAGACGAGCTCGCCGAAGGGCTCGAGCGCTGCCCGCGCGGCGCCGCAGTCCTCGCCGTCGCGCGGCGTGACCTCGACGGTCGGCTTGGACACCTGGGCCTTCAGCGCCGCCGGCGTGCCCTCGGCGACGAGCTTGCCGTTGTCGATGATGCCGACGCGATCGGCGAGCACGTCGGCCTCCTCGAGGTACTGCGTGGTGAGGAAGACCGTCGTGCCCTCCTCCTTGGCGAGCCGCGCGACCTCGTCCCACATCGCCGTGCGGGACTGTACGTCCAGGCCTGTCGTGGGCTCGTCGAGGAAGAGGATGCGGGGGTTGTGCAGGAGCGCGAGGGCGAGGTCGAGGCGGCGGCGCATCCCGCCGGAGTAGGTCGAGGACTTGCGGTCGGCGGCGTCGATGAGCCCGACGCGCTCGAGCAGGTCGTCGCCGCGCTTCGTGCGCTCGGAGCGCGGGATGCCCTGGAGGCCGCCCTGCAGGCGCATGTGCTCGCGTCCGGTGAGCATCGGGTCCAGCGCGACGTCCTGCAGCGCCACGCCGATCGCGGCGCGTACGTGCGCGCCGTCCTTGGAGACGTCGTAGCCCGCGACGGTGGCCGTGCCGCTCGACGGCGGAAGCAGGGTCGTGAGGACCTTGACGGTCGTCGACTTGCCGGCGCCGTTGGGTCCGAGGAACCCGTAGATCTCGCCCGAGGCGACGTGCAGGTCGATGCCGTCGACGGCCCGGATGCCGCCCTTGAACTCGCGGACCAGGCCGCTGACGTGGATGCTGCGGTCGTCGCTCATGGCGCGCAATATACGTGCGATTGGTTGAGCTCGAACGTCACCGGCCTCGTCGACGGGCTCGCGGCGCAGGGGCTCGTCGAGCGGCGCGAGGCCGAGCACGACCGCCGGGTGCGGATGCTCGTCGTCACCGACCGCGGCAAGGAGGTCCGCAGCAGGCTCATCGACGTCATGTCCGAGGTGCCGGCGTCGCTGGCGTCGCTCAGCGACGAGGAGCACCGCACGCTGCGCGACGTCCTGCAGCGCGCGCTGGGCTGAGGCGCGGCGCGGGGCGCTCGCCGCGCGGTTCGCAGCCGCGCGCGGCCGCCGCCGCCGCGAGCGAGCGCTCGCCGCGCTGCTGCTCGCGACCGCGAGCGACCGCCCGCCGCGGGCGCTCGCTACGCCGCGATGCTGGCGATGGCTCGGATGGCTTCCGTGTGATCCGACAGCTCGGTGGCGCCGTGCGACGCGAGCTCGAGATCCGCGAGCGTCTCGAGCGCGCGGCTGAGCCGGTAGGAGTCCGAGCGGCGCGCCTCGGCGATGCGCTTGTCGGTCTGCCAGGGGCTGCCCTTGATCGAGGCCTTGATCTGCGCCGGGGCCTCCCCCGCCTCGAGCCGCTGCGCGATCGCGAGGACGTCGCGGAACCGGCGCGCGAGCAGGCCGACGAGCCGGCCCGCCGACTCGCCCTGCGCGCTGAGTGTGAGGAACGCCCGCGTCGCGGCGGGGCCGTCGCCCGCGACGAGCGCGTCGACGAGGCCCCAGACCTGGCGCTCGGATGAGTGCGCTGCCGCGCCCTCGACGACATCGCGCCCGATTCGCGCGTCCGGCCCGAGCTCGAGCGCGAGCTTCTCGAGCTCGCGCAGCAGGCGCTGCTGGCGATCGCCGACGAGCCCGACGAGCGCCTGCGCGCCGTCGCGATCGAGCGCTATGCCAAGCCGGTCCGCCTCGGACTGCAACCAGCGCGGCAGGTCCTTGGCCTTGAGGACCTGCTCGACGTTGACCGTGCCCCCGGCTTTCTCGACCGCGCTCGCGAGCGCGGCGCACACCTTGAAGCGGCCCTCGTCGCGGCCGAAGAACGCGATCGTCGTGTCGGGCACGATCGCCTTCAGCGCGGGCACGAGGTGCTCCTTGACCTCCGCCTCCTTCCAGCGCTCGACGCCGTCGACGACGAGGAAGCGCCGGCCGATGGCGAACGTCATCGCGTCGAGCGCGCGGGCGATGGCCTCGGGCGTGGCGCCATCGCCGTCGAACGCTTCGACGCCGCCCGAGCCGGACTCGCTCTCGGCGACCTTGCGCAGCGCCGCGCGGCGCTCGCCGATGCGGCCGTGATCGTCGCCGTGGATGAGGTAGGCGGGCTTGAAGGTGGCCACGGCGGTCGAGTGTAGGCGCTGTCACGGCGCCCGCAGCACGGTCATGCGCCCGTCCTTGACGCGCAGCCGGACGGTGCCGTCGCGGTCGGTGCGGCGGACGACCGGGACGGCTCGCGCGAGCGCCTGCGTCGTGGCCGGCGTCGGATGGCCGTAGAGGTTGCGCCGGCCCGCGGAGACGACGGCGACCTGCGGCTTGACCCGTTCCAGGAGGCCGGGCAGGCCGGGGTCGTCGCTGCCGTGGTGGGCGACCTTGAGCGCGTCGACGTCGGGGAGGTCGAGCGCCGCGGTGACGTTGGACTCGGCATCGGCCGTGAGCAGGAGGTCGAAGTCGCCGTCGCGCAGGTGGATGACGGTCGCGCGGTCGTTGGGCTCGGCGCCGGGTGGCGCGGGCGGTTCGCGGCGCGGCCACAGGACGCGCAGCTCGAGCGGGCCGACGCGCAGGACTTGGCCCGTGTCGGAAGCGGTGCACGCGATCCGGTGGCGCGCGGCAAGGATGCCGACCGGCACGGCCGCCCGCGCGCCGAACGGACCCGCGGGCCCGGCGGGGGGTGTGTAGGTCTGCTCAGCCGTGGGCGTAGTAGATCTACACACGCCCTCCCTCCTCGCCGTCGAGCACCATCGCGACCGGGACCTCGTCGAGGACCTCCGCGGCGGCGCCGTCGTGGTCGAGCGCGGCGTGGGTCGCGACGAGCAGGTCGAGCCGGCGCACGCCGGCGTCGCGCAGCCGCTGGAGGATCGGGCCGTCCGGGCGGGCCGGTGTCTACGAGGACGGCGGCATGGCCGTGCTGGATCAGCGTCGCATCGCCTTGGCCGATGTCGAGGAACGAGATCGTCAGATCGTGCGGAGGTTGCGGCGGGCGCGACGCGATCGCGACGCCGCCGATCGCGCCGGCCGCGAGGGCGAGCGCGCCCGCCGCCCGCGCGGCTCGCCGCGCGCGCGACGGCGCGGCGGCCGGCCGGTTCGCGCGACGCGCGGCGATCCGTCGCCAGGCGAGGGCCGCGACGCCCGCCGTGAGATACGTCGCCGCGACGAGGCCAAGGCCCGGCGAGCCGACGCCGACCTCGGCGAACGGGAGTGCCGCGGCCCGGTCCGCGAGCCACGTGAGGTAGGCGAGCGGGAGGGCGGCAAGCTCGGCCAGCGACGCCGCCAGCCCGGGAGCGAACTGTGCGACCGCGCCGGCGATCGTGCCAAGCCACATGACCGGCGCGACGGCGAGCGCGGCGAGCACGTTCGCCGGCAGCGACACGAGCGACACGCGCTCGAAGTGCAGGGCGACGAGCGGAGCCGTGCCAAGCGTCGCGGCGATCGTGACCGCGAGCGCCTCGGCGAGGCCGCGCGGGCACCCCACGGCCGCGCAGGCTCGCGCGCAGCGCGGGGACGAGCGCGAGCATCGCGACGACGGCGGCGAAGCTCAGCTGCCAGCCGGGATCTTCGGCGGAACGCGGGTTCCACGCCAGCGTGATCGCCGCGGCGAGCAGGAGCGCGTACCAGCGCGAGGCCGGCCGGCCGGCGAGCACGGCGACGAGGCCCGCCACGCCCATGACGGCGGCGCGCTGGATCGACGGGCCGCCGCCGGCGAGCGGGACGTAGGCCGCGACGAGGGCGATCGCCAGCCACAAGCGGGCGGTGAGGCCGAGCCCGGCGGCGGTCCCGATCGCCAGGACGAGGGTCGCGAGCAGGAGGACGTTCGCCCCGCTCGCCGCGACGAGGTGCGCGAGGCCGGTTGCGCGGAAGTCCTCGCGCACCGGCTCGGTGAGCGCGCCGTCCTGGCCGAGCACCATCCCGCGGGCGAGCGCGCCCTGCGCGGGCTCAAGGCCGCTCGTGAGCGCGCGCTCCGTGCGGGTGCGGACGCGGTCGAGCGCGCCGAGGAGGCCACCGCGCCGCCTGCCCGTCGGCGCGGATCGTCGGGCGCGCAGCAGCGCGTGGGCGTTGCGCCGGCGCTCGTGCGCGTCGAACGGCCTGAGCGCGGCGAGACGGCCAGTCACGGCGAGCTCGATCCCGGGCTGCGATCCGGCCGGCCAGGACACGTGCGCCGGCGCGCGCAGCAGCACCCGCTCGCCGCGTCCGGGTCCGGTCTGCAGGCGGATCGCCGCGACCCGGACGCCGAACGCGCGCTGGCGCGGATGCTCGAGCAGCGTCGCCCGGACGCCGAGCTCGCGGCTCGGCAGCGGCCCCAGCGCCGTTCGGTCGAGCGCTGCGAGCCGCGCCTGCGCGATGACGGCGCCGCCGAGGATCGCGACGACGGCGCTCAGCGCGAGCAGCGACTCGCGACCGATCGCGACCGCCGCGAGCACCGCGGCGGCCACGGCCGCCGGCGAGCGGGGTCCGGCGAGCAGGCCCGCGACGACCGCCGCCAGCACGACGTGACGCGGATGGCGAGCCGCGAGGTCGCGCCCGGCTCGCAGCCGCGCTCGCCCGGGGTCACCGCCGCGCCGCCACCAACGCGCCACCGCAACCCGGCCCGCTCGCAGCAACCCGCACGCACGCCGCACACCGCGCCGCCACCAACGCGCCACCGCAACCCGACCCGCTCGCAGCAACCCGCACCCACGCTCGGCGCCGCGCCACGCTCTCGCCCTCACCGCGGCGCGGCGGGCTTCGAGGCGCGCGCGGGGGCGCCGGCGGGCCGTCGGTCGCCGGCTCACACCGTGACGAGCGGCGTCAGCGTGGCAAGGCGCTTGGCGCCGATGCCCGGCACCTCCGCGAGCTCTTCGACTCGCCGGAAGCCGCCGTGCTGCTCGCGGTAGTCGAGGATCCGCTGGGCGATGCCGGGGCCGACGCCGTCGAGCGTGTCGAGCTGCTCGAGCGTCGCCGTGTTGAGGTTGATCGGCGCGGTCCGCGCTCCGGGCGCCGGCAGACCGCCCGAGCCGGCGACCGAGCCGCCGCCGGCGGCACCTCCACCTCCGCCGGCCGCTCCGGCGGCCACCGCCGGCGCTCGGCGCGGGACGAGGATCTGGCGACCGTCCTCGACCTTCGCCGCGAGGTTGACCGCTGTGAGGTCGGCGCGACGCGCAGGCCCTCCCGCGCGGCGTAGTGCATCGTCCACGCGCGAACCGGCCGGCAGCCGGTACAGGCCGGGGCGGCGCACCTCGCCGGCGACGTGGACGACGACCTGGCCGCCGTCGGCGCGCTCGAGGCGCACGGTCGGCGGCGTCGTCGGCGCGGGTGCCGCAGTCGTGGTGGCCTGCGTCCGTGGACGGAGCGGTCCTGCGACGGATGCGGGCGGCTGCGAGCGCAGGTAGCGCGCTCCGAGGAAGCAGGCGAGGAGGCCAAGCGCGACGTAGAGCGCGAGCCTCGGGCGGTCGAGGTCGGGCACGCCGACGACGCTACGCCGGCTCGCGTGCCATGTGACACGCGGATCGCAACGATCTCGCGCAGACCCTGCGGAGACTTTCGCGCGCAGCCGCCGCGCCGCCCGTGGCTGCGCGAGCGCAGCTCAACCGAGCGCGTACCGGGGCGCGCCGCCACCCGCGCGTCGAGCGCAGTCGCGTCGCACGGCGGCGCCGCTGCCGGCTCAGCCGAGCGCGAGCTCGACGGCGGCTTGCGGGTCGGGCGCGGTGACGACCCCGTCGATGTCCCACGTGCCGAGCCCGACCACCCGCTTCCCCGCCTTGAGCGCGAGCGCGATCTCCGACAACGTCCCGTACGCGCCGCCGACGGCGACGAGCGCATCGGACGCCCGCACGACGAGGCCGTTGCGTAGCTCCCCCATGCCGGTCGCGACCGCGACCGTCACCCACCGGTTGGCCTCCGCGCGATCGTCGCCGGGCAGGATCCCCAGCGTCGTGCCGCCCGCTTCGCATGCACCGCGGCACGCGGCCTCCATGACGCCATCGAGCCCGCCGGACACGACGACCGCCCCGCGACGCGCAAGCTCCCCGCCCACGGCATGAGCGTCTTCGAGCAGCGCTTGGTCCACGGTCCACCCAGGTCCGACGACGGCCACGTACGCAACGCGATCCGGCATCCGTGCAGCCTCGCAGGCGGCGGCGATCCGCGGCGCGCGACGCTGGCACGCGAGCGTCAACGGATGGCTTCGACGTCGCAGCTCATGCGACACCCAGGAGCTTCGACCGGCCACGTACGACGCTTGCGCGGCCCGATCCGGGCAGGATCTCCCGCATGAAGTCCACTGCCATCACCGCGTCCGCCGTCTGCATCGCCATGATCTCCGGCTGCGGCGACTCGGACGAGCCGCCCTCGCGCGTGACGATCGACGTCGCGCGCGGGTCGGGCAAGCAGGCCCGAGCGACCGCCGAAGGGATCGCCGACCGCCCTGCCGCCATCGCCGTCCGCGCGAGCGCGGCGCCCAAGCAGCGCGTGACGGTCACCTGGGGGCTGTCGTGCCCGAGGAGGGACAACGGCAAGGACAAGGGCACCGGCGGGACCTACGTCACGACCCCGCCCAACGTCCGCCCGCTCGAGCTTCCCAAGCGCGAGATCGCCTTCTGCGCGGTGCGCGCCGAGGCGCAGCTGACGAGGCTCCGGACGCGTGAAGGTCACGCTCGTCGCGAGCCCGTCGAGCTGATCAGCGCACGACGATGTTGACGAGCTTGTCGGGCACGACGATCTCCTTGATGACGTCGTGGCCGTCGAGATGCGCCTGCATCTTGCGGCGCCGCGCGTGCGAGCGCCAGCAGCTCGTCCTTCGAAGCGCCCGTCGGGGCGGGCGACGCGGTCGCGGACCTTGCCGTTGACCTGGCAGACGAGCTCGAACGTCGTCCGCGACGAGATACGCCGCCTCGGCGACCGGCCACGGCTGCTCCCAGACCCGCTCGCCGGTCAGGCGGTCGTAGGCGTCGGCGGACATGTGCGGCGCGAACGGCGACATCAACGACGCCGCCGTGCTCAGCGCGAAGCGCACGGTGCCGGGAGCCGCCGCACCGCGCTTGGCGGGCGTGAGCTCGTTGAACAGCTCCATCACCGCCGCGATCGCGGTGTTGAAGTTGAAGCGGCCGGCCATGTCGCTCGAGACCTTGTCGATCGCCCAGTGCGTCTTGCGCAGCAGCCGCTCGTCGTCGGGGTTCTGATCCGACGCCGGAATCGGCTCGGCGGGCAGCTCGTCGGCGGCCTCCGCGCACGTGCGCCACAGCCGGCCGAGGAAGCGGTGCATGCCCTCGGCGCCGGTGTCCGACCAGTCGGCGTCCTGGTCGGGCGGGCCGATGAAGAGGATGTAGCAGCGAGCGGTGTCCGCGCCGTAGCGGTCGACGAGCGTCGACGGCGACACGACGTTGCCCTTGGACTTCGACATCTTGTCGCCGTCGCGCAGGATCATGCCCTGGGTGAAGAGCCGCGAGAACGGCTCCTGGATCCCCTCGGGCAGGTGGCCGAGATCGGCGAGCGCCTTCGTGAAGAAGCGCGCGTAGAGCAGGTGCAGGATCGCGTGCTCGACGCCGCCGATGTACTGGTCGACGGCCATCCACTGCGCGACCGCCTCCGGGTCCCACGCCGCCTCGTCGTTGCCAGCGTCGCAGTAGCGCAGGAAGTACCAGGACGAGTCGACGAACGTGTCCATCGTGTCGGTCTCGCGCTTCGCCGGCTCGCCGCACGACGGGCACGCGACGTTGACCCAGTCCTCGGCCGCGGCAAGCGGCGAGCGCCCGCGCGGCTTGTAGTCCTCGACGTCGGGCAGCAGGACGGGCAGGTCCTCCGCCGGCACCGGCACGATCCCGCACGACGGGCAGTGGATGATCGGGATCGGCGTGCCCCAGTAGCGCTGGCGTGAGATGAGCCAGTCGCGCAGGCGGTAGTTGACCGACGCGCGGCCCTTGCCCTGCTCGTCGAGCCAGGCGACGATCGCGCGCGAGCGCCTCGCGGTTGTTCATCCCGTCGAACTCGGGGGCGGAGTTGGTCAGAGGCCCGTCGCCGGTGTACGGCAGCTCGCCTCCGGACGGATCCTCGATGACCCGCCGGATCGGCAGGTCGTACTTCTGCGCGAAGCGCGTAGTCGCGCTCGTCGTGCGCGGGCACCGCCATCAGCGCGCCCGTGCCGTACTCCATGAGCACGTAGTCGGCGACGAACATCGGCAGCTGCTCGCCGTTGACGGGGTTCGTGACCGTGCGCCCCAGCGGTACGCCGGTCTTCGGCTTGTCGACGTCGCCGCGCAGCTGCTTGTCGGCGGTCAGCGCACGGTTGACGTAGTCGCGCACCTCCGCCTCGTGCTCCGTGCCCTCGGCCAGGCGCAGCACGTCGGGGTGCTCGGGCGCCATCGCGAAGAACGTCGCGCCGAAGAGCGTGTCGGGGCGCGTCGTGAACACGACGTAGTCGGTGCCGGCGTCCTCGCAGCGGAACGTGACCTCGGCGCCCTGCGAGCGGCCGATCCAGTTGCGCTGCATGATCTTGACGTGCTCGGGCCACTCGATCGTGTCGAGGTCCTCGAGCAGCCGGTCGGCGTAGTCGGTGATGCGAAAGAACCACTGCGTGAGCTGGCGGACCTCGACGAGCGCGCCGGACCGCTCGCCGCGGCCGTCCTTGACCTGCTCGTTGGCGAGCACGGTCTCCTCGACGGGGTCCCAGTTGACCGCCGCCTCCTTCTGGTAGGCCAGACCACGCTTGAAGAGCTCGAGGAAGATCCACTGCGTCCAGCGGTAGACGCGCGGCTCGTGCGTGCCGAACTCGCGCGTCCAGTCGATCGAGATGCCCCATTCGTGGAAGGCCTTGCGGAACTCCACGATCGCGGCATCCGTCGACGCGCGCGGGTGCTGGCCCGTCTTGATCGCGTGGTTCTCGGCCGGCAGGCCGAACGCGTCGTAGCCCATCGGGTTGAGGACCCGGCGGCCCGTGCGGCGATGGAAGTGCGCGACGGCGTCGCCGACGGAGTAGACCTTCAGGTGGCCGATGTGCGGCTCGCCGCTGGGGTACGGCAGCATGACGAGCACGTAGGACTTCGGCCGCGGGTCGTCGGAGTCGTTGGCGACCTCCCACGTGCCCTCGTCGGCCCACACCTGCTGCCAGCGCGGCTCGATCTCGGCGGGGTCGTAGCGGTAGTCGGCGGCCATGGCGAGCGGCAAGGATAGAAGCCGGGCGGGCGACCGTTATCGCGTGGCGCGTTGACCCCGACATCCGGGGTCAAGACGCCAGGCGAGGCTCGAACCTAGACGGCGGCGCCGAGCCCGGCGGCGTCGCGCAGGGGGTCGGCCTTGCCGGTCGGCCTCCCACGTGAAGTCCGGGTCGTCGCGGCCGAAGTGGCCGTAGGCGGCGGTCTTCTGGTAGATCGGCCGGTGCAGGTCGAGCTCGTTGCGGAAGGCGCCGGGACGCAGGTCGAAGTGCTCGTCGATGAGCGCCATGATCTGGCCCTTGCCGATCTTCTCCGTGCCGAACGTCTCGACCATCACCGAGACCGGGTGCGCGACGCCGATCGCGTAGGCGACCTGCACCTCGCAGCGATCCGCGAGCCCCGCGGCCACGACGTTCTTGGCGACCCAGCGCGCGGCGTAGGCGGCCGAGCGGTCGACCTTCGACGGATCCTTGCCGCTGAACGCGCCGCCGCCGTGGCGGGCCATGCCGCCGTACGTGTCGACGATGATCTTGCGCCCCGTCAGCCCGCAGTCGCCCACCGGGCCGCCGATGACGAACCGGCCCGTCGGGTTGACGAGGAAGTCGCGGCGCAGCGCGTTCGCGTCGTACATGTCCTCGGGGAGGATCGGCAGGACGACGGTCTCCCAGAGGTCGTTGAGGATCTGGTCGCGCGTGACGGTGTCGGCGTGCTGCGTGGAGATCAGCAGCTTCTCGATCGCCGCCGGGCGGCCGTCGACGTAGCGCACGGAGACCTGCGTCTTGCCGTCCGGGCGCAGGTACTCGAGCGTGTTGTCGTGACGCACCTTCGCGAGCTGCTTGGCGAGCTCGTGCGCGAGCGAGATCGGCAGCGGCATGAGCGATTCCGTCTCGTTCGTCGCGTAGCCGAACATCATGCCCTGGTCGCCGGCGCCCGCGACGTCGAGCTCGTCCTCGTCGGAGGGATCGGACTGCGTCTCGTAGGACTTGTCGACGCCCTGCGCGATGTCGGGCGACTGCTTGTCGATCGTGTTGAGCACCGCGCACGAGTCCGCCGAGAACCCGAGGTCCGCGTCGACGTAGCCGATCTTGCGGATCGTCTCGCGAGCGACCTCCTGGATGTCGACGAACGTCTCGGTCGTGATCTCGCCCGAGACCACCACCAGTCCGGTGTTCACGAGCGTCTCGCACGCCACGCGACCGGTCGGGTCGTCACGCATCACTGCGTCCAGCACGCCGTCGGAGATCTGGTCGGCCACCTTGTCCGGGTGTCCTTCCGTCACCGACTCGGAGGTGAACAGGTACTCGTTCTCAGCGAAGTTGGTCATCGACGGGAGGCTATCGGTCCTCGCCGCGCCGGGACTTGCGCTCCACGAAGTCGATGATGAGCGGGACGCCGTCCATGCCGTACCTGGCGCGTAGGCGGTTCTCGACGAAGTACGCGTAGTCGCGCGTCACCCGCTGGCGAGAGTTGACCTGGATCGCGAACCGCGGCGGGCGCTCGCCGATCTGCGCGGCGTACAGGAGCTTCAGGCGGTGGCCCTGCTTGGCGGGCGGCTGGCGCGCCTGGACGGTCTCGCCGATGAAGCGGTTGAGCTCCGGCGTCGGGATCCGGCCCTGCATGCGATCGCCGAGCGCCAGCACCTCGGTGAGCAGGCGATCGACGTGACGGCCGGTGAGCGCGCTTGCGGTCATGACCTTCGGGCGCAGCCGCAGCTTGTTGGCGACCTTGCCGCGCTCGTGGTCGAGGTCCTTCTCGTCCAGCTTCGCGGTGTCCCACTTGTTCAAGACGATCGCCGTCGCGCAGCCCGACTGCATCGCGAGCTCGGCGACGCGCATGTCCTGCGCGGTGACGCCGTCGTTGGCGTCGCACACGACGAGCGCGACGTCGGCGCGCTCGGCAGCGCGCTGCGAGCGCAGCACGGTGTAGTACTCGACGGACTCCGACACCTTCGACTGGCGGCGCATCCCCGCGGTGTCGACGACGATGAGCTTGCGCCCGTTGACCTCGAGCGGCAGGTCGATGGCGTCGCGCGTCGTGCCCGCGACCTCGGAGACGATGACCCGGTCCGTGCCGGCGAAGCGGTTGACGAGCGAGGACTTGCCGACGTTCGGCCGCCCGATCACGGCGAGGCGGATCGTGCCCTCCTCCTCGACCTCGTCGTCCTCGGGCAGCAGCTCGACGAGCCGGTCGAGCAGGTCGCCCGTGCCGAGGCCCTGCGCAGCGGAGACGGCCATCGGCTCGCCGAAGCCGAGCCGGTGCGCGTCGGCGGCGAGCGGGATGTCGACGGCGGCGTCGATCTTGTTCGCCGCGACGACGACCGGCATCTTCGTGCGCCGGAGCAGGTCGGCGAGCTCCTCGTCGCCGGGCCGGACGCCCGCCTTCGCATCGAAGACGAACAGCGCGACCTGCGCGTCGTTCAGCGCGGCGCGCGCCTGGTCGCGGATCGAGCCGGACACGGGATCGGGGTCCTCGGAGTCCATGCCGCCGGTGTCGATGAGCGTGAAGCGCCGCCCGTTCCACTCCGTCGCGATCTCCTTGCGGTCGCGCGTGATCCCGGGGCGCTCGTGCACCACCGCCTCCCGCGAGCCGGTCAGGCGGTTGACGAGCGAGGACTTTCCGACGTTGGGGTAGCCGACGACCGCGACCTTCATGGGGTGGTGATCACCCGATGAGTCTAGGACGGGCGCTGCCGGCGGCCCGAGTCCTGCTCAGGACGGGCGGGCCAGCTCCACGATTCGCTGCACGACCTCGTCGATCTCGAGGCCCGTCGTGTCGACCTCGACGGCGTCGGCGGCGGCGGTCAGCGGCGAGTGCTCGCGCGTGCGGTCGCGCTCGTCGCGCAGGGTCTGCTCGGCGAGGACGGTCTGCGCGTCGGCGCCGGTCTGCTCTGCGCGGCGGCGCGCGCGCTCCTGCGGCGAGGCGGTGAGGAAGACCTTCAGCTCGGCGTCCGGCGCGACGACCGTCCCGATGTCGCGGCCTTCCGCGACGTAGTCACCGGCCGCGATGAGCTCGCGCTGGCGCTCGACGAGCGCGGCGCGGACCTCGGGCCGGGCGGCGACCTCCGACGCCCGGGCGCTGACCTCCGGCGTGCGGATCAGCGCCGTGACGTCCTCGCCGTCGAGCGTGACCTCGCCGTCGAAGCCGATCGCGCAGCGCGGTCGGGTCAGCCGCGCCGCGCAGGTCGGCGAGCGCGATGCAGCGATACATCGCGCCCGTGTCGAGATACGTGAAGCCGAGCGCCGCGGCGACGGCACGCGCGACGGTCGACTTGCCGGCGCCCGCGGGGCCGTCGATGGCGATGAGCATCGCGGCGGAGGATAGGTCGCGGGCGTCAGCCGGCGAACAGCGATGCGACGTCCAGCGAGAAGCCGGGCAGCTGCGGCGAGGTGAGCTCATCGCCTTGGCGGAGCTCCACTGCGACGTCGAACGCTGCGCTCGATGGCTTGGAGCGGCGGAGAACGAGAACCTTGTTCTCCTTCGTGTCCACCAGCCACAGCTCGGCCAGTCCTTCTCGCTCATACGCTGCTCTCTTCGCCCCGATGTCGTAGCGCCAAGTCGACGGCGAGCGCACCTCGATGGCCAGCCTCGGCAACGGGTACGGACGCCGGTCACGGCGCGTCGGAGCTCCTTGCGCCGCGTACCACATCACGTCAGGTGCGAAGACATTCCGCTCGTCAAGCTTGACGTCCAGCGGGAGTGTCAGTAGGCCGCGACCGGGCGCGGCCTTCGTCCAATCGCGCAGCGCGTCGATGAGGTCCATCAGCACCATCTGGTGCAGCAGCTCGGGCTCGTACAAGACGACCTCACCCTCGATGAGCTGCGTTCGGGGATAGCCCTCCCCCAGCGCGAGGTACTCGTCCGCTGTCATGCGCTGCGCCATCTGCACAACGTTCATCGTAGACCGTCCTTCCGTCGTCGCCCATACCTCCTATAGGCGCCGGCGCGAGAAGTTCGCCCCCCTCAGCGCAGCTTGCCGAGGTCCGCCAGGAAGCCCGGATAGGACACCGCCGCGGCCTCCATCCCGACGACCCGGACGCCCTCGCGCGACGCCAGGCCCGCGACCGCGCCGAGCATCGCCATGCGGTGGTCGCCGCGCGCGTCGATCGTGCCGCCGCGCAGTTGGGTGCCGCCGACGACCACGAAGCCGTCGTGCGTCGCCTCGATGTTCGCGCCGAGCCCGCGCAGGCCGTCGACGACCCCGGCGATGCGGTCGGACTCCTTGACGCGCAGCTCGTGCGCGCCGCGGACGACCGTCTCGCCCTCGGCGTGGCAGCCGAGCAGCGCGACCAGCGGCAGCTCGTCGATCGCGAGCGGGACCTCCTCGGCCTCGACGACGGTCGCGTGCAGCGGGCCGGAGGACACCTCGAGGTCGGAGATCGGCTCGGCGCTCGCGACCGGGTCGCCGTCGGCCGGCACCGGCTCGAGTCCGCCTTCGACCCGAGCGCCCATCCGCTCGAGGATCCGCAGGAAGCCGATCCGCGTCCAGTTGACGCCGACGTCGCGGACGATGACGCGCGACCCGCCGACGAGCACGGCTGCGGCGATGATGAACGCCGCCGAGGAGAGGTCACCGGGGACGGTGATGTCCTGCGACTCGAGCCCGTCGGCCCGGCCCAGGCTTACGTCGGCGCCCGCGCGCCGCACGACGACGCCCGCGCCGGCGAGCATCCGCTCGGTGTGGTCGCGGCTGGGCGCGGGCTCGGTGACGGTCGTCGTGCCGTCGGCGCCCAGCCCCGCGATGAGCACGCACGACTTCACCTGCGCGCTCGCCACCGGCAGGACGTAGGCGATCCCGTGCAGCGCGGTCCCGCGCACGACGAACGGCGGGAAGCGGCCCTCGGTCGGCTCGATGACGGCGCCCATGAGCGCCAGCGGCTAGGCGATCCGGTCGACCGGCCGGCGGCGGATCGACGCGTCGCCGTCGAGCGAGAACGTCCGGCCGTCCTGCGCGGCGAGCCAGCCCGGCAGCAGCCGCATGAGCGTGCCGGCGTTGCCGACGTCGATCGGCCGCGACGGTTCATGCGCGCCGCCAAGGCCGACGCCGCGCACGACGACGTCCTCCCCGTCGCAGCGACACCTCCGCGCCGAGCGCCCGCACCGCGTCGAGCGTCGAGGTCGTGTCCTCGGCGTGCAGGTAGTTCGCGATCCGCGCGGTCCCGCTCGACATCGCGCCGAAGAGCGCCGCGCGGTGCGAGATCGACTTGTCCGCCGGCGCGATGACCTCGCCGCGCAGCGGCCCCGCGGGCGCGAAGAAGACGTCGCTCATGCGGCCGGGTATGCCGAGCTCGGCGACGAGCGCGATCGCGCGATCGGCGTCGGTCCGAGCCGACCCACAGCGCGACGACGCCCGTGCGGTTGTCGGCTTCCGGCGCGAGCGACATGTCCGTGATGTTGATGCCCGCGCGACCGAGCGCAAGCGCGATCGACGCCACGACGCCCGGCTGGTTGGGCACCGCGACGCGCAGCTCCCGGGCCGCGCCGCCGAGCAGCCCCACCTCGAGCAGCGCCGCGCGCTGGACCGACGGCGGTCGCCTGCCACGCGCGCAGCGCATCGCCGTCGTCGGCGTCGAGCAGCTCGCGTACCTCCCCCAGCCGGCGCACGAGGTCGTCGATCTGCGCGCCGAGCGCGACGCGGTTCGAGCGGTAGATCTGCTCCCACAGCGACGGGTTCGCGCCCGCGACGCGGGTCGCGTCGCGAAACGACGGCCCCGTGGCCGGCAGCCCCTCGCCGCCCAGCGCCTCGGCCGCCTGCGCGACGAGCAGGTTCGCGACGACGTGCGGCAGGTGCGAGACGGCGGCCATCAGGCGGTCGTGAATCGGCGGGCGCGATCGCCGTCGGCACCGCGCCGAGCCCGGCGACGAACCGCGCGAGGCGCTCGTACAGCACGCCGGGCGTGCGCTCGCCCGGCGTCAGGTACCACGTCGCGCCGTCGAAGAGGTCCTCGCGCGCGTGGGCGACGCCGGTCGTCTCGGCGCCGGCGAGCGGGTGGCCGCCGATGAAGTGCTCGCGGTCGACGGCCTCGACGAGCGCGTGCTTCGTCGAGCCGACGTCGGTGACGACCGCGCCCGGCAGGCGGTCGCAGAGATCGCGCACCGCGGCCGGCAGCGCGTCGACCGACACGGATGCGATCGCGACGTCGGCCTCCCCGAGCTCGTCGAGCGACGAAACAGCCTCGTCGATCGCGCCCATCGAGAGGGCGGTCTCGAGCGCCGCCGGGCTGCGGTTCCAGCCGACGACCCTCGCCCCCAGCCGCGTGCCGCGCCGCCAAGCCGATCGAGCCGCCGATGAGCCCGACGCCGAGCAGGGCGACGCGCGGCTGGCTCACACGCTCACACCGCCGCGCGGCGGGCGCGGACCGACGCGGCGAGGCCGTCGAGCACCTCGACCGTCGTGTCCCAGTCGATGCACGCGTCGGTGATCGACTGGCCGTAGGTGAGGCTCGCCGCCGAGGCTCTGGCGACCCGCGACGAGGAAGGACTCGAGCATGACGCCGACGATCGCGTGCGAGCCGGCGGCGACCTGCGCGCCGATCGCGGCGGCGACCGCCGGGCTGACAGCTCGTGGTTCTTGGCGCTGTTGGCGTGCGAGGCGTCGACGACGACGCGCTCGGGCAGCCGCGCCTTGCGCAGCAGCGCGAGCGCGCGGGCCACGCCGTCCGGATCATGGTTGGGCTCGCCGTCGCCGCCGCGCAGGATGACGTGGCCGTCGGGGTTGCCGCTCGTGTGCAGGATCGCCGGCGTGCCGCTGAAGTCGACGCCCGCGAAGGAGTGCTTCGCGGCCGCGGCGCGGACGGCATCGACCGCGACCTGGACGTTGCCGTCCGTGCGGTTCTTGAAGCCGACCGGCATCGACAGGCCCGAGCCGAGCTGGCGGTGGACCTGGCTCTCGGTCGTGCGCGCGCCGATCGCGCCCCACGCGACGGTGTCGGAGATGTACTGCGGCGTGATCGGGTCGAGGAACTCGCAGCCGATCGGCAGCCCCAGCGCCAGCACCTCCAGCAGGAGGGCGCGCGCCGTGCGCAGCCCCAGGTCGACGTCGCCCGAGTTGTCGAGGTGCGGGTCGTTGATGAGGCCCTTCCAGCCCGTCGTCGTGCGCGGCTTCTCGAAGTACACGCGCATCGCGACGCAGAGGTCCGCGTCGAGCTCCGCCGCCTTCGCGCTCAGCCGGCGCGCGTAGTCGAGCGCCGCGTCCGCGTCGTGCACGCTGCACGGCCCGACGACGACGAGCAGCCGGTCGTCTGTGCCCTGGAGGATCGCGTGGGTGTCCGCGCGCCCCTTGCACGACGACCTCGGCCGCCGCCGTGTCCAGCGGCAGCGCCTCGATGAGGCTCTTCGGCGGCGTGAGCGGGGAGACCCGCTCGATCCGGCGATCGCGAACGCCGGATGCGAGCTCCTCGGCGGTGACGGGGCCCATGCCGCTAAGCCGTCGCGGCCAGGTCCGGGGTCCGATCGCCGGCGACGGCAGCGACCCGCCGCACCCGCGCGGCGAACCGTGCGAAGTCGTCGCAGCGCAGCGACTGCGGCCCGTCGCAGGCGGCGCTGTCGGGATCGGGGTGGATCTCGACGATGATGCCGTCCGCGCCGACCGCGGCCGCCGCGAGCGCGAGCGGCTCGACGATGTCGCGCCGCCCCGCGGCGTGGCTCGGGTCGACGATCACCGGCAGGTGGCTCAGCGACTTCAGCACCGGCACGGCGGCGAGGTCGAGCGTGAAGCGGTAGGCGGTCTCGAACGTGCGGATGCCGCGCTCGCAGAGGACGACGTCCGCGTTGCCCTCCTTGAGCACGTACTCGGAGGCCATGAGCAGCTCCTCGATCGTGCTCGACAGCCCGCGCTTGAGGAGCACCGGCACGCGCGTGCGCCCGACCTCGGTCAGCAGCGCGTAGTTCTGCATGTTGCGCGCGCCGATCTGGATCATGTCGGCGACGGCCGCGACAGTCTCGACGTCGCGCACGTCCATGACCTCGGTGACGACCGGCAGGCCCGTCTCGCGCACGGCGTCGGCGAGGATCTGCAGGCCGGCCTCGCCGAGGCCCTGGAAGGCGTACGGGCTCGTGCGGGGCTTGTAGGCGCCGCCGCGCAGCATCGTCGCGCCGGCGTCGCGCACGATGCGGGCGATCGCGAGCGTCTGCGTCGCGCGTCTCGATCGCGCACGGCCCGGCGATGAGCGCGAAGCTCCCGCCGCCGATGGTCGCGTCGCCGACCTCGATCGTGCTGGCGGCGGCGCGCCGGATCGTCGCGCGGCGAGCCTGTAGGGGTGGGGAGCCGCGATGTCGTCGTCGGGGTCCGCCGGGGGGGTCATGCCGTTCATCGTTTCAAGTCCTTTCGAATGCGAGCGCCTGGAGACGGAGGGGACCTGCGTGGCGCTCGGCGAGAAGGGCTGAGAAAGACAGGGGCGGTGAGCCGAGCGCCTAGATAAATCGCCAGGCGAAATAGCGACGAGCGAACGCAAAGGAGATACGGCTGCTGTCGCTCGAGCGGCTCATTCGACGGTCAAGACTAAAGCACGGCGGCCAGCGCGTCGAGGAATCGGGCGTTCTGCGCGGGTGTGCCATACGTCACACGCAGCGCGCCCTCGCGACCCAGCGCGCCGCCCGCGCGGACGATGACGCCGCGCTCGGCGAGCCCCGCGACGACGGCGGCCTCGTCGGCGTCCGCGCGGCAGGTCGAACCAGCAGAAGTTCGCCTGCGACGGCGCCGGCTCGATCCCGAGCTCGTTGAGCCCGGACTCGACCTCGACGCGCGCGACGATCGCCCGCTCGACGCGGTCGGCGACCGCGTCCTGGTGCTTGAGCGCCTCGACTGCCGCCGCCTGCGCGGCGACGTTGCAGTAGAACGGCTGGCGGACCTGGTCGACGGCGCGCGGGAAGTCCTCGGAGCCGCACAGCGCGAAGCCGACGCGCAGCCCGCACAGCCCGTAGACCTTCGAGAACGTCCGCAGGAGCACGAGGTTCGAGTGCTTGGCGAGCAGGTCGAGCGTCGTGTCGGGGTCGTCGAGGAGGTTGAACTCGCAGTAGGCCTCGTCGACGATCAGCGCGATGTGGCGCGGGACCTTCGCCGACGAACGCCGCGATGTCTTCGAACGGCAGCGCGGTCGAGGTCGGGTTGTTCGGGTTGCAGACGACGACCAGGCGCGTCGCGGCGGTGATCTCGGCGGCCATCGCGTCGAGGTCGTGGCACTGGTCGCCGTCGAGCGGGACGGTGATCGCCCGCGCGCCCGACGCCGCGGCGAGGTGCGGGTAGACGCTGAACGACGGCCACGCGTAGACGAGCTCGGCGCCCGGCTCGAGCAGCGCCTCCCCGGCCGCGAGCAGGATGTCGCAGGAGCCGTTGCCGATCGCGATCCGCGCTCCGGGCACGCCGTAGCGCCGGCTCAGCGCGCCGCGCAGCGCGGAGTTCGACGGGTCCGGGTAGCGGTTGGCACCCGCGACGGCACGCTGCGCCGCCGCCACGACCGCGGGCAGCGGCGGGTCGGGCGACTCGTTGGACGCGAGCATCGCGACGTCGTCGCCGAGGTCGTAGGCGCCCGCGACGGGATAGACCGGAAGGCGCCGGACGCGCTCGGAGAACTCGATCGCCATGCGGTGATTGTGCCCGACGTCAGCGCGCGGACGCTACTGCGCGCCCTCGAGGTCCTGGCGCAGCGCCCGCGCCTCGCCGAGGTACACGTGGCGCGGGCCGTGCGCGTCGGGGGCGTGGTAGTGCATGAGGACGCGGATGATGCGCGGCAGCGCGCCCGGTACCGGCACCTCGCGCGCGCACAGCAGCGGGACCTGCGAGAAGCCCATGTTGCGCGCGGCGACGGCGGGAAACTCCGCGTCGAGATCGTCGGTCAGCGTGAAGATGCAGCTGACGACGTCGGAGGGGTGCAAGTCGTTGCGCTTGAGGATCTCGCGCAGCAGCCACTCCGTCGCGCCGAGGATCGCCTGGGCGTCGTTGCGGTCCACCGACGAGGCCCCGCGCAGAGCGAAGAGCCGCATGGCGCCGACTCTAGTGAACGGCGCCGCGGGCGGCCGGCCGCCGCGTCGGGCTCGCCCGCCTTGCGCAGACCCTCGACCTCCGCGGCCTTGAGGCGGCGGTGCGCGCCCTTGGGCAGGTCGTCGAGGCGCAGCGCGCCGAAGCGCACGCGCTCCAGCGTGCGGACGCGGTGCCCGACGGCCTCGCACATCCGCTTGACCTGATGGTTGCGGCCCTCGCGGATCGTGATCTCGAGCACGCCGGGCTGCAGCTGGCGGACCTTCGCGGGCAGCGTGCGGCCGTCGTCGAGGTCGACGCCCTCGCGCAGCATCCGCAGGGCGTGCTCCGGGACCGGCGACGGACGCACCATCGCCTTGTACGTCCGCGGGACCTCGAAGGACGGGTGCGTGAGGCGCTGCGCGAGGTCGCCGTCGTTCGTGACGAGGATGAGGCCCGGTGCTGTCCTGGTCCAGGCGCCCGACGGGATACAGCCGCGCGCCGGCCGACGGGCACGAGGTCGACGACCGTCCGCCGCCCGTGCGTGTCGGCCGCCGTCGACAGGACGCCCGCCGGCTTGTTGACGACGAACACCATCCGCTCCTCGGGTCCTTCGAGGAAGCGCCCGTCGACGGCGACCCCGCTGTCGACGTCGACGTCGCGCGCCGGGTCGGTGACGGTCTTGCCGGCGATCGTGACGCGGCCCGCACGGACGATCTCCTCCGCGCCACGTCTCGAAGCGATGCCCGCATGGGCGAGGAACTTCGCAAGGCGCATGCAACGATGGTCGCAGGTGAGCACGAACCCCTTCAATCAGGTCATGTGGCACTTCACGCTGCCACTGCACGCGACGCCCGAGGAGCTCATCGCGCTTGGCGGAGCAGTGGGCCGAGGAGCACGGCGTCTACGTCTCGCTCGAGCGCTTCTACCCGGTCTACGCCGCGGCGGCGCTCCCGCTGGCCGGCGACCTCACGACGGCGATCGCCGAGTTCGACCCCGTGCGCCGGCTCGGCTTGCGCCGCGGCGTGTTCGACATCGACTCGATCAGCGCCTCCCAGCACCTCCTGCGCAACCCGGAGACGTTCGTCATGGTGCTCGAGCCCGTCACCGACGACGGCCTTCGCGCGACCGCCCTGCAGGCCCGGATGGCCGAACAGGACAGCCTGCGCTGGTGGATCGATCTCGCGCGCGAGGCGACCATGTCGATGCACCAGGGGGCCACCGCGATCGACCCCGAAGGCGGGGGGCGCCAGCTGGTCCCCGACCACCTCCACACAGAGGGCGCGCACGACCTCGCGGCGGCCGGGGTGCCGATGCTCGCCTCCGGCGGCAGCGCGATCTTCGAGTTCGACGACGTCGGCTGACCGCCGTCCTACGATGAGCGCGTGGACCTCGAGCTCCTCGAGCGCACGCTGGCCGACGCCGGCGAGCCGGCATTTCGCGCCCGTCAGGCGTGGTCGTGGGCCGCACGCGGAGCGAGCGGCTACGAGGACATGACGAACGTGCCGGCCGCGCTACGGGCGCGGCTCGCCGACGAGGTCCCGTTCTCGACGCTGACGCTCGCCGACGAGGCGGTGTCGCGCGACGGCACCCACAAGGCGCTCTTTCACACCGCCGACGCGCGGCCCGTGGAGGCCGTGCTCATGCGCTACAGGGACGGCCGGCGGTCGCTGTGTCTCTCCTCGCAGTCGGGCTGCCCGCTGACGTGCACGTTCTGCGCGACCGGCTCGATGAAGTTCGGGCGCAACCTCACGGCGTCGGAGATCCTCGACCAGGCCCTGCACTTCCGGCGCATCGAGGCCGTCGACCACGCCGTCTTCATGGGCATGGGCGAGCCGATGATGAACCTCGACAGCGTGCTCGCCGCGTGCCGGCGCCTACCCGACGTCGGCATCACGCACCGCCGCACGACGATCTCGACGGTCGGCTGGATCCCCGGCATCGACCGACTCGCCCAGACCGACATGCCGTTGCGCCTGGCGTTCTCGCTGCATGCCGCCGACGACGCGCTGCGCTCGCAGATCATGCCGGTCAACGACCGCTACCCGCTCGAGGACGTGCTCGCGGCATGCCGCCGGTGGCACGCGGCCAAGCGCCGTCCGGTCTTCATCGAGTACGTCATGCTCGCTGGCGTCAACGACCGCTACGAGCAGGCGGTGGCGCTCGCGCGCGTGCTCGACCCCAAGATCTTCAAGGTCAACCTCATCCCGTACAACCCGAGCGGGTCGCCGTACGACGGCTCGCAGCCGCGAGGCGATCGGCGCCTTCCGCGCGGCGCTCGAGGAGCATGGCGTGCGGGTGACGGTGCGCCTCACGCGCGGTCGCGACATCGCCGCGGCATGCGGCCAGCTCGCCGCCGCGCGTTCCTGACGGGCGACACGCAGGCGCAACGAAGACATCCGTCCAGAGTCCGCTGCAATTGATCGCGCTCTAGGTTCCAAGCGGTTGTGTCGATACGAGACACTCCGAAACCGTTGAGTTCATTGGGAGAGCCATGCGCCACGTGCACGCAGTAACCGTCGGTCCTCGCTGGAGCGTCCCGGATCGCGGGCGCACACTCGTGGCCGCACTGCTGGCGTGCGCCCTCGTCGCGCTTCTCCCCGCCGCCGCGAGCGCGACCTCCGAGATCACCGTCACACCGGCCATTCCACTCGACGTGAGCGTCGGCGACACGAACGTGCCGGCAACGCTGACCATCACCAACATCAACACCGGTGGTGACACCTCGAGCACGATCTGCGAGCCGGGCGATGCTGCGCCCTGCCCCGTCGACACGCCCGGCATCACGCTCCTGCCGTCGTGCAGCTCGATGGACTTCGCTCAGAACTGCCTGCTGTCCGGAGCCAACCCTGGCGTGTTCTCGATCCACGACGCAGCCGGCGGCGCCGGCACGTCCTGCGCGGGCAAGACCTTCAGCGTGATCGTCGTCGACGCGACGTTCGGCAAGATCCGCTTCGCGCCCTCGGGCGGACACGTCGTGCTGCCGAACCCGGGGTCGGCATGCCGGATCGACTTCCAGGTCGACGTCCTGCAGCTGCCCGCCGACGGCAACGGTGCCGCTGGCTATCAGACCCTCCAGCGGGCCGAGGCCTTGGCGTACTCCAACCTCAACACGCTGACGTACGACCCCGGTACGCAGCCGCCTGTGAACGTCACGCTCGCGGCGCCCACGCTGACCGACACCGACCCGGACTCGCCGGCCAACGAGAACTCGCCCGAGGTCAAGGGCAGCGCGCCGGCCGGCACCACTCAGGTCCGCTTGTACACGAACGCGTCGTGCACGGGCGCCGCGGTCGCGCAAGGCTCCGCCGCGACGTTCGCGTCACCCGGCCTGACCGCGCCGGTCAACGACGACACCTCGACGGTGTTCTACGCCACCGCCACCGACACCCTCGGCGGCGTCTCGGACTGCTCGGCGAGCTCGATCACGTACGTCGAGGACTCCACCCCGCCCGGCACGCCAACCGCCCTCGACCTCGATCCGGACTCGCCGGCGAACAACAACGGACCGCGCATCAAGGGCATCGCCACCGCCGGCTCGACCGTGCGCATCTACACGACCCCGACCTGCACCGGCACGATCGCCGCTCAGGGCAGCGCCGGGAGCTTCGCCGATCCGGGCCTGCTGCTGTCGGTCGCCAACGACACGACGACGACGCTCTACGCGAGCGCCGTCGACGCCGCCGGCAACGTGTCGGGCTGCTCGGCAGTGATCACGTACGTCGAGGACTCGACGCCTCCGGCCGCCCCCGCACCGTCGGGCAGCGCCCCGACCTCGCCTGGCAACGACAACTCACCGCGGATCCTCGGCAGCGCGCCGGCGGGCACGATGGTCACGCTCTACACGAACCCGGGCTGCACGGGCACCGTCGCCGGATCCGGCAGCGCGGCCGCGTTCAGCTCGTCCGGCATCTCGGTGTCGGTCAGCGACAACACGACGACGATCTTCTACGCGACCGCCACCGACGCAGCGGGCAACGTCTCGTCCTGCTCCGCCGGAGCGGTGTACGTCGAGGACTCGATCCCGCCGTCCGGCGCGAGCATGGGCGGATCCTCGCCGCCGTCGCCCGCCAACCAGAACGCGCCGCGCATCACCGGCACCGCGCCCACCGGGACGACGGTGCGGCTGTACACGAACGCGGCATGTGACGGCGTTGCGGCCTACGAGGGCACGGCGGCCGCGTTCGCATCGCCGGGCATCGCCGTGAGCGTCGCCGACAACTCGTCGACGACGTTCTACGCGCGGTCCGTCGATGCCGCGGGCAACGCGTCGGCGTGCTCGCCGACCGGCGTGCAGTACGTCGAGGACTCGACGGGGCCGCAGACGTCGATCGACGGCGGGCCGTCCGGCGTCGGCGCCCCGGCCACGCCCACGTTCACGTTCTCCTCGACGGAGCCGGGCACGACGTTCGAGTGCCGCCTCGACTCCGGCGACTTCGTGCCCTGCACCTCGCCCTACACGACCCCGACCCTGTCCGACGGCGTCCACACGTTCGAGGTTCGCTCGCGTGACGCCGCCGGCAACATCGACGCGACGAGCGAGGTGCGCACGTTCACGGTCGGCAACCCCCTGACGCCGCCGGCGCCGCCGCCACCGCCGGCCGTGCCGCCGCCACCGCCCGCCAAGCGCCCGCAGCCCGGCTGCTCGGGCATCGCCGGCACCGTGTTCGTCGGGACGAAGTCCAACAACGTCCGCAACGGCGGCAGGGGAACCGACATCATGTTCGGCCTCTCCGGCAACGACACGCTGCGCGGCGACGCCGGCCTCGACTGCCTCTACGGCGAGGAGGGCAACGACCTCCTGCGCGGCGGCAGCGGAGCCGACCGGCTGTTCGGTGGCACGGGCAAGGATCGCCTCGAGGGGCTGTCCGGCAACGACACGCTCAGCGGCTCGTTCGGCAACGACCGCCTCAACGGCGGCACGGGCAACGACCGCAACACCGCCGGTGCCGGCAACGACAACCTCATCGACCGCCGCGGCACGGATCGCTTCTCCGGTGGCTCGGGCAAGGACGTCATCGACGCGCGTGACGCGACGCGCGCCGGTCGTCGCGGACGGGACCGCATCCTCTGTGGCGCCGGCAAGGACAAGGTGCGCGCCGATCCGCGCGACATCATCGCGAAGGACTGCGAGAAGTCCGGCGTCATCCGGCGCTCGCTCGCGAAGGTCTCCGCGCGCTGATCACGACACGCGATCGCTGCCGGCCGGGTCGCGAAGACTCGGCCGGCGGCAGTCGCCCGGCCCTGCTCAGCGCAGGCGTTCGTCCTGGGCGGGGTCGACCCAGTCGGCCGCCAGCCGGCCGTCGTACTTGGGATCGTTGAGGCGCGGGTCGTTCGCGGGGTCCTCGTAGCCGCCGATGCGCTCGCCGGTCACGGGATCGAAGTCACGGTCGAGGTTCGGGTCCGACGACGCCGCGGCGGATGCCGGCGCGTACTGCCCTCCGCCTGCGGCCGGCTGCCCGATCGGTGGGCCGGCGGCAGGCTGCGCCGGGACTGCCGGATTCGCGTAGGCAGCGGATGCGCCGTTCGACGCGCCCAGGCCGGCGGCGACCTGCCGGGCCTGCGCCTGCAGCCGCTGCTCGGCCACGACGACGTCCGCGGGATCGGTGGCCTGCGCGTGCTCGTGCACGGCCGCGGCCATCGGGTCGGCGTGCCGGACGCCGTGGCCGCGCCGCCCGAGCGGCGAGCTGTGCGGGCGCTCGACACCGGGAGCCCCTCGGGGCCTGCGCTGCAAGACGATGTACGCGACGGCGCCGACGAGGGCGATGATGAGGATTGCTACGAGGATGTCCATGTACACGCGGTACCCGTGCCCGCGCGGCGGCAACCGCCCCGGGGCGGCCGTCAGGCGTCGAGGGTGCCGGCGCGCTGCTCGCCGGCGCGCAGGAGCCGGTCGCGCAACTCGGCCTCTTCGTCGGGGGTCGGATCCCACTCGGCGACGCTCGGCAGCGCCTTCAGCGAGTCGAGCCCGAAGAGCTTGAGGAAGAGGCTCGTCGTGCGGTAGGTGACCGCGCCGAACTGCGAGCGCCCGGCTTCCTCGATGAAGCCGCGCTCGAGCAGCGTGCCGGTGGCCGAGTCCGCGGAGACGCCGCGGATGCGCGTGATCTCGGGACGCGAGACGGGCTGCAGGTAGGCCACGATCGCCAGCGTCTCCGCCTGGGCGGGGGTCAGCGGCGGCGTCCGCGGCTTGGACAAGCAACCGCCGCGCGGCCTCCTCGGCGATCGGGTCGGTGGCGAGCGCGATGCCGCCGGCCACGCGCTTGAGCTGGAGGCCACGGGTGCCGGGGGCGTACTCGAAGTCGAGCTCGGCGAGCGCCGCGGCGAGCTCGTCGGCGTCGCAGTCGGCGGACTCGGCGAGATCCTCGACGGAGACCGGGTCGGGGCTGAGGAAGAGCAGCGCCTCGACGATCCGGGCCAGCTCGGTCAGCGCGGGCACTAGGCCACCGCCCCCATGCGAGGCGTGCGCTGGGTGGCGACGATCGCGATGTCGCCGAAGGCCGTCTCCTGGGTCCACGTCGCCTCGCCCTGCTTGTAGAGCTCGAGCAGCGCGAAGAGCGTCACCGCGACGGTCACGCGGTCGGCTCCGCGCACCGCCTCGTCGAACGAGCACGCGCCGCGCCGCAGCAGCCCGCGCAGGTGCGAGAGCCGCTCGGCGACGGTGATCGTCGGCACCGTGACGTGCTCGAGGTCGAGCCTCGGCGGCACGCGCAGCAGGCCGCCCACCGCCGCGCCGAGCCGGCGCGGGTCGTAGACGGCGCCGGCGTCGGCGAGGTTCGTGCGGCGCAGCGACGCCGGCAGCCGGGCGGCGCGGTAGCGCACGCCGTCCTCGCCGGAGAGCCGCGCGGCGAGGTGGTCGGCGGCGCGGCGGTAGCGGCGCGCTTCGAGCATCCGCGCGAGCAGCTCCTCGGCGGCCTCGCCGGGCTCGAGGTCGAGCACGTCGTCCTCGGCGCTCGGGAGCATGAGCCGCGACTTGAGCTCGAGCAGCGCCGCGATCAGGACGAGGAACTCGGTCGCGACCTCGAGGTCGAGCTCGCCGCGGCTCTCGAGATGGTCGAGGTAGGCCAGCACGACGTCCGCGAGCTGGACCTCGAGCAGGTCGACCTCCTCGCGCAGGACCAGCGTGAGCAGCAGATCGAACGGCCCGGAGAAGACCTCGAGGTCGAGCTCGAGCGAGGCGGCGGACATTCGTGCAGGCTACCCGGGGCACCCGACGACGTGCCCGGGCGGATGGCCAGTGGGGCGCCGCGTATGAAGGGGTCGTGGCGGAGCGCCAGCGACAGCGACCCCGGCGACAGCGACAGCGACGGCGGCCGGCGACAGCGGCCGGCTACAGCGACAGCGACGGCGACCGGCAACAGCGACCGGCGACGGCGACCGGCGACGGCGACCGGCGACAGCTACCGGCGACAGCGAGAGCTGAGGCGTACCGCGCCCGCGGCGGCGGCAGCGCAGTCAGGGCTCGACGACGTACACCGAGCCGCTGTGGCGGCCGCGGTGCGCTGCGAAGCCTGCGCCGACGAGGATCTCGCGGCGCCCGTCGCCGTCGACGTCCGCGGCGCCGACCGCGTAGCCGCTCTGCTCCTGGCGGCGCGAGCCGACCCAGCGCCGCACGCGTGCGCCGAGGTTGGCGAGATGGACGTCGGCGCCGCCGGCCACCGGCGAGACGCGGTACGTCACGCCCGCGTCGGTGCGGCCCAGGCCGCCCGCGAGGAACGACCCGACGACGACGTCCGGCAACCCGTCGCCGGTCACGTCGCCGGCGGCGGCGATCGAGTAGCCGGCGCGGTCGTCGTTGCCTGCGCCGAAGATGCGCAGCCCCTCGCCCGCGGCCGGCGGGTAGGCCTGCGCTTCCGGGCCGTCCTTGCCGTAGTAGATCGCGACGACACCGGCGCGCCGCTTGCCGCGCGCGGCGGCGTTGGACGCCGCGACGGCGACGTCGGCGCGCCCGTCGGCGTTGAGGTCGCCGATGCCGGCGACCCCGTCGCCGAAGGAGTCGGGCGCGTCGCTGCTCGCGCCGCCGATGTCGTAACCGCCGAAGCCCGCGGCACCGAGGTCGACGGCCAGCGACGCGTCGCGGCGGCCGAAGACGACGACGGCGCCGCCCGTGTAGCCCACCGCGACGTCCGCGAGCCCGTCGGCGTTGACGTCGCCGACGCCTGCCACCTCGTAGCCGAAGTCCTCCTGTGCCCCCGGCTCGATCGGGATGACGCCGTCGCCCGGATCGGCGAGGTCGACCGCCGCGAAGTCCCGCCGCCCGAGGATGACGTAGGCGGCGTCGGTCTCCCCCACGACGAGGTCGCCGATCCCGTCGCCGTTGAAGTCGCCGGCGCTCGCGGCGGGGTCGAGCTGGGCCTGCTCGGCCGAGCCGTCGATGCGCACGATTCCGCGCGCCGGCTTGCGGACGTTGACGACCTTGCGCCCGCCTGTCGACAGGATCACCCAGATCGAGCCGGCCTTCGTGCGCCCGCGCGCCGTGAGGTCGTAGCTGCCGACGGCCTGGTCGGGGCGCCCGTCGGCGTTGACGTCGCCGATTCCCGCCACCATCTGGCCGACCTGGTCCTCCGTGCGCCCGCCGCGGATCTCCACGACCCCGGCCGCGCCGGAGCCGAGCTTGACCCGCCGTGCGTTCGAGGACGTCACGAGGTACGCCGCGCCCGCGTCCTCGCGCCCGCCGGCGTTCGCGGTGTACGCGCCGATGACGAGGTCCTCGCGGCCGTCGCGGTTCACGTCGCCGGCGTTGGCGACGCGGTCACCGGTGTCATCGCCGGTGTGCGCGCCGTCGAGGCGCTGGACGACCGTCGTCTTGAGGTCGACGGTGTCGCCGGCGGCTTGGGCGAACGCTCCCGCCGCGCAGCAGAGCAGCAGGGTGAGCGCCGCGACGGAGGCCGCCGGCCGCGGCAGGGTGGCCCTCATCGGCGCAACGTAGTCGAGGCCGCGGCGACGCGCGCCGCTCGATGGGCCAGGCTTGGCCCTCGCCGCGCCGTGTCGCCGCGCGGTTGCGCGCTACAGCGCCTGGCGCACGCGCGGGCGCTTCGCCGCGCCCGCCTCGTCGAGGCGCCGGACAGGCGTGGTGTACGGCGCGTTGCGCGCGATCTCCGGGTCCTCCGCGGCCTCGCGGACGATCGCGGCGATCGCCTCGACGAAGCCGTCGAGCGTCTCGCGCGTCTCGGTCTCGGTCGGCTCGATCAACAGCGCCTCGTCGACGACGAGCGGGAAGTACACGGTCGGCGGGTGGTAGCCGTGGTCGAGCAGCCGCTTGGCAAGGTCGAGCGTCCGGATCCCGAGCTCCTTCTTCATCGGCGCGCCGGAGAGGACGAACTCGTGCAGGCAGCGCTCGCCGAAGGCCAGCGGCAGGAGGTCGCCGACCTCGTCGCGCAACCGCGCGAGCAGGTAGTTCGCGTTGAGCACCGCGACCTCGGAGACCTCCTTCAGCCCCTCCGCGCCGAGCGAGCGGATGTACGCGTACGTGCGCACGAAGACCCCGTAGTTGCCCTGGAAGCCGCGCAGCTTGCCGATCGACTTCGGGCGATCGTCGTCGAGGTCGAACGTCGGCGGACCGCCGTTCGAGGGTGCCCGCCGCACGACCTGCGGGCGCGGCAGGAACGGCTCGATCGCATCGCTCACCGCGATCGGTCCCGCGCCGGGTCCGCCGCCACCGTGCGGCTGGGTGAACGTCTTGTGCAGGTTGAAGTGCAGGATGTCGAAGCCCATGTCGCCGGGCCGCGCGTAGCCCATGATCGCGTTGAGGTTCGCCCCGTCGTAGTAGAGAAGCCCGCCGACGCCGTGGACGATCGCCGCGATCTCCTCGATGTTCGGGTCGAAGATGCCGAGCGTGCTGGGGTTCGTGAGCATGAGGCACGCCGTCTGGTCGTCGGCCTTCGCGCGCAGGTCGTCGACGTCGACGCCGCCGGCCGCGTCGAGCTTGACCTTCACGACCTCGTAGCCCGCCATCGTCACCGTCGCCGGGTTCGTGCCGTGCGCGGAGTCGGGCGTCAGCACCTTCGTGCGCTGCTCGCCGCGGTCGGCGTGGTAGGCGCGCGTCAGCAGCACCCCCGCGAGCTCGCCGTGCGAGCCGGCGGACGGCTGCAGCGAGACGTGCGGCATGCCCGCGATCTCGGCGAGCGCCTCCTGCAGCTCGAACATGAGCTCGAGCGCGCCCTGAGCGCGCTTGGGGTCCTGCAGCGGGTGCAGCCGCGCGTGGCCGGGCAGCGCCGCGACGCGCTCGTGCAACCGCGGGTTGTGCTTCATCGTGCACGAGCCGAGCGGATAGAAGCCCGAGTCCAGGTCGAAGTTGCGCTTGCTCAGGTTGACGAAGTGGCGCACGATCTCCGGCTCGGATGCCTCGGGCAGCCGTGCGGGCTCGGCGCGGCGCAGCCGCTGCGGGACGAGCAGCAGCGGGTCGACCTCGGGGACGTCGATCTCCGGCGCGATGAACGCGCGGCGGCCCGGCGAGCCCTTCTCGAAGATCGTCGTCGCGCGCTCACGCTGCTGCGGCGTGGCGCCGCCTTCCAAAGCACTCATGCCGCCACCTCGGACGCGGCGAGCGCCCGCTCGGACGCGACGGCGTTCGCCAGCACCGTCGCGAAGCGGTCGATGTCCTCGCGCGTGCGCTGCTCGGTGATCGCGACGAGCAGCCCGTCGGGGTACTCGTCGTAGGAGCGTCCGAGCGCGTAGCCCGGGTTGATGCCGGCGTCCGCGCAGCGCTCGATGACGCGCTGGACCCCGTCGAGCCCGCCGACGTCGAGGCGCAGCGGGAACTCCCGCACGACGGGCCAGTCGTGCAGCCGCGTGACGCCGTCGATCGCCGCCAGCGTGTCGCGCGCGTAGTTCGTGCGCTGCAGCATGAGCTCGCCCAGTTCGACGAGCCCTTGGCGGCCGAGCCAGCTCAGGTAGACGATCCCGCCGAGCGCGTTCAAGGCCTGCGACGTGCAGATGTTCGACGTCGCGCGCTCGCGGCGGATGTGCTGCTCGCGCGTCTGCAGCGTGAGCACGAAGCCACGGCGCCCGTCGGCGTCGGTCGTCTCGCCCGCGATCCGGCCGGGCATGTTGCGGATGTGCTTCTCGGTGGCCGCGAAGAAGCCGAACGACGGCCCGCCGAAGTCGAGGCGGTTGCCGAGCGTCTGGCCCTCGCCGACGCAGACGTCGGCGCCCTGGTTGCCGGGCGCCTCGATGACGCCGAGCGTCAGCGGGTCGGCGGCGACGATGACGAGCGCGCCGCAGTCGTGTGCGGCCTCCGCGAGCAGGGAGAGCTCTTCGATCGTCCCGAGGAAGTTGGGCTGCTGGAGGATGACGGCGCAGACGTCGTCGCCGAGCGCCTCGCGCAGCGTGTCGAGGTCGGTGAGGCCGTCCGTCAGCGGGATCTCGTCGACGGTCATCCCGTAGCCGACGGCGAGCGTGGCGAGCGTCTCGCGGCTGTGCGGGTGCACGCCGCGGCTGGCGAGAAGGCGCGTGCGGCCCTTGTTGGCGGCCTTCGCGAGGTACGCGGCGGCGCCGACGGCGCTCGGCCCCTCGTACAGCGACGCGTTGGAGACCGGCAGCCCCGTGAGCTCGGAGATCGCCGTCTGGTACTCGAACATCACCTGCAGGCCGCCCTGGGAGACCTCCGGCTGGTACGGCGTGTACGGCGTCAAGAACTCCGAGCGCGACATGAGCATGTCGACGATCGACGGGACGTAGTGGTCGTACATCCCGGCGCCGAGGAAGCACAGCTCCGTCTCGGCCGACACGTTGCGCGCGGCGAGCCGGCGCAGCTCGGCGTAGACGGCCTGCTCGGGCTCGCCCGGCGGCAGGTCGATGTCGCGCTTGAGGCGCAGCGCGGCCGGGATGCCGTCGAAGAGCTGCTCGATCGACTCGACGCCGATCGCGCCGAGCATGACCTCGAGATCCTCGGGGGTGACGGCCGTGTAACCGCTCACGACAGGCGTGCTCACGTAGGCGTCGCGGTGCAGCAGGCCGTCGACCTCCGCGGGATCGGAGAGCTTGACCTTCACCATCCAGCCGTCGCCGTAGGGATCCTCGTTGATCGGCTCGGTCTCGTCGGCCAGCGCCATGTTGACCTCGACGATCTCGCCGCTCAGCGGAGCGATGACGTCCGACACCGCCTTGACCGACTCGACCTCTGTGTAGTCCTCGCCGGCCGTCACGAGCGTGCCGACCTCGGGCGGATCGAAGAAGACGACCTCGCCCATCGCGTCCTGCGCGAACCACGTGATGCCGAACGTCGCGACATCGCCGTCGATCTTGGCCCAGTCGTGCTCGGGGTGATACAGCAGGTCATCCGGGTAGCTGGCCTCAGCCATCGGTCTCCTTGTCGTAGAGCGGCTTCGTCGCGACGACCGCCGGGCGCGTCTTGCCACGCACGTCGATCTCGAATGGTTCGCCGGTGCCGGCGCGTTCGGCGGGCAGGTACGCCATCCCGATCCCGATGCCGAGGCAGGGCGACAGCGTGCCGCTCGTCACCTCGCCTCCGCCGACGACCGGGTTGCCCTGGCGCGCGATGCCGGGGCCGGTGAGCTTGAACGGCACGAGCTTCTGCGCGGGGCCGGCGGCCCGGGCGGCCGCGACGGCTTCTGACCCGATGAAGCCCGTGGCCTCCTTGCAGGCCCAGCCGAGGCCGGCCTCGATCGGGTTGCGGTCGCGCGAGAGGTCGTTGCCGTAGAGGTGAAAGCACGCTTCGAGGCGCAGCGTGTCGCGCGCGGCGAGCCCCGCCGGCACCGCGCCGCGGCGCACGATCTCCTCCCACATCGCGGGCGCGTCCTCGGGCTCGACGAGCAGCTCGACGCCGTCCTCGCCGGTGTACCCGGTGCCGCAGACGAGCGCCTCGCGCCCGACGACGATCCCGCGCTGCGCGGTCATCCGGGCGGGCAGCGGGGCGCCGGAGATCTCCTGCACGATCTCGCGCGCGATCGGACCCTGGATCGGCGAGCATCGCGTAGCGGTCGATCGCGTCGACGAGCTCGATCTCGAAGCCCTCGGCGTGCTGTCGCAGCCAGGCGAAGTCCACGTCGTGGTTGGCGGCGTTCGTGACCGTGAGGTAGCGATCCGGGCCGAGGCGATAGGTGAACAGGTCGTCGAGGACGCCGCCGTCCTCCGCGCACAGCAGCGCGTACTGCGCCCCGCCGACGGCGATCTTCGTCACGTCGTTGGAGTACATCCGCTGCAGGAAGGCCTCGGCGCCGGGACCCGAGACCTCGACCTCGCCCATGTGCGAGACGTCGAAGATCCCCGCCGAGTTGCGCACCGCGAGGTGCTCGGCGCGGATGCCGTCGGCGTACTGCACCGGCATCTCCCAGCCTGCGAACGGCACGAGCTTCGCACCGGCTTCGCGATGCGTCTCGAACAGCGATGTGCGCTTGAGCGTCGACGACGTCATCGGTCTGAGGCTAGCGAAGCGCCCGGCCCGCTCCGCGGCGTCCAGGGCTTGGACTCTACGCGTCGCCCCACAGCCGCGCCCGCAGGCCGGACGCGCGCGCGACGGGCCGCCGGACCGCGGCGCGCACGGCGTCCTCGGTGCCGGCGACGACGAGTCGCGTCCGCGCGCGGGTGACGGCGGTGTAGAGCAGCTCGCGCGTGAGGATCGGCGAGCTGGCAGGCGGCAGCACGACGGCGGCCGTGTCGAACTGCGAACCCTGCGCCTTGTGGATCGTCATCGCGTAGACCGTCTCGACCGCCTCCAGGCGCGCCGGGGCTGACGAGCCCCGCGTGGCGCTCGAACGCGGCGCCGGGCCGCCCCTGCTCTCCGGCCGACGACGACGCCGGTGTCGCCGTTGTACAGGCGCAGCCCGTAGTCGTTCTCGGTGACGAGCACGGGCCGGCCGACGTACCACTCGCCCCCGTCGCGAAGCCGTCGATCGCGCCGGCGAGCCACGCTTCGACGTGCGCCCGCCACGTCGCGCGCGCCGTGCGTCGCCGCGACGGTGCGCGCAGAGCAGGCGGAAGCGCTCCGATGCGCCGCGAGCGCCGCCGGCGCATCGCCCGCGGCGGCGTGCCGCGTACGTCGCGTGTCCGGCCGCGACGGCGCCTTCGCGCACGATCGCGAGCGCGCCGGGGTCCGCCGCCGCGTCGACCGCGAGCCACGTCACCTCGCCCGGATGCTCGCGCAGCGCTCGCACGGCCGCGTCGTCGTCGCCGCGTCGCACGGCCTGCGCGAGCGCCGCGATGCCGGGGCCGAAGCGGTGCGAGCGGTCGAGGACGACGATCCCGCCGGCGATGCCCGCGATGCCCGCCGCGCCCGAGCACCGGCGAGCGGCGGCGCGGGCGCGATCCGAGCGCCGCCGGGCCGACGATGTCGCCGAGCACGGCACCCGCCTCGATCGACGTGAGCTGGCCGGGGTCGCCGACGAGGACGAGCCGCGCGCCGGGCCGCACGGCCTCGACGAGCCGCGCCATGAGCGACAGCGACACCATCGAGGTCTCGTCGACGACGACGACGTCGTGCGGGAGGCGGTTGGCGCGGTCGTGGCGAAAGCGGCTGTGGCTGCCGGGTCGCCAGCCGAGCAGCCGGTGCAGCGTCAGGCCCTCGAGGCCGAGGAGCTGCTCGCGGACGCCGTCGTCGACGTCGAGCACGCGCGCCTCGGCGTGGACGGCCTCCTCGAGCCGGGCCGCCGCCTTGCCGGTCGGGCGCGGCGAGCGCGACGAGCGCGGCCGGCCGGCCCGCGTGCGCCGCCTGCTCGGCGAGCAGCGCAAGGATCCGCGCGACGGTCGTCGTCTTGCCGGTGCCCGGACCGCCGGCGACGACGGTGAGGCGGCGGCCGCGGCGGTCGCGGCGGCGAGGCGCTGGCGGTCGCCGCCGCCGCGTCGCCGCCGAACAGCCGGCGCAGGCCGTCGGCGAGCGCGCCGTCCGCCGCGACCTGCGACGCGTCGCCCACCCCGCGAGCTCCGGGGCCGGACGGGCGCCCCGCGGCGCGTCGGTCCCACCGTGCTCCGGCGCCAGACGCGGGGCCCGCGACGCGTCGATCCCACCGGCTCCGGCGCCAGACGCGGGGCACCGAGTCGTCGGTCCCACCGAGCCCCGTCGCCAGACGCGGCGCCGGCGCGGCGTCGCTTGCGAGCGCAAGCAGGTCCGCCGCGACTTGGCGCTCCTCGCGCCAGTAGCGGTCGAGGTACAGGCGGCTGCCGATCAGGCGCAGCGGCCGGCCCGGCGCGTCGTCGTCCTCGCCGCACGCGACGAGCGCGCTGCGCTCCAGCGCGCTCGTCCACGCCGCCGGCTCGGGCCACGGCAGCGCCGACAGGTCGACCGGCTCGTCGAGGTCCACCGTGGCCTGCTCGGCGATCGTGGCGAGGTCGACGTAGACGTGCCCGAGGCGCGGCCCGCGGACCGCGAGCGCGATCGCGAGGGCGACGGCCGCGTCGTCCTCGCCGGCGAGCGCGAGGAGCCGGAGCGCGACGTGGACGTCCGCGGCCGCGAGGACGCCGGCGTCGTTGAACGCGCGCAGCGGCTCGGGCGCGGCGTGCGCGCGGCGCGCGTCGTGGAGGTCGGCGGGCTCGATCACGGCGCCCCGCCCCGGTCGAGCACGTCGCTGAGCGCGACCACGAGGCCCGCCGGCGGCTGCCAGGCGAACACGCCGCACGGGCTCGTCACCGACCATCGGCGTGTCGGGCCCGATCATCCCGCGGAGAAACAGGTACAGGACGCCCGCGAGGTTTCGCTCAGGGTCATAGTCGCGCAGCCGCCACCGTAAGTAACGGTGAAGCGCCACGGTGTACAGCAGCGCCTGCAACCCGTAGTGATAGCGCTCCATCTCGGCGGCGAGCGCGGCCGGGCGGTGATGCAACGCCGTCAGCGCCTCGCCCGGCGCTGCCAGGAGGTTCGTCTTGTAGTCGACGACCGCGAAGCGCTCGCCGTCGCGCACGACGAGGTCGATGCTGCCGGTGAGGTAGCCGCGCGCGCCGTGGCGCAGCGCCGGGTCGCTCAGCCCGTCCGCGTAGCCGGCGAGCGGGTCGCCGGCGGGAGGTGCTCGCGCAGCAGCGCGCCGACCGCGCCGAGGTCGAGCCCGTCCGCCGCCCGGCGCCTCGCCGCCGGCGATCGGCAGCTCGAAGCCGAGCTCGTCGAGGCGGTCGGCGCGCGTGACGTCGCACAGCCGCCGCCAGCCGAGCAGCGGCCCGAGCGGCGTGCGCAGCGCCGCACCGAGCGCCGGCCGCGACGAGCGCCGGGTCGCCGACGTCCGCGCGGCGCGCCGCGGCCGGCGATGTGCCCGAGCAGCTCGGCGTCGAGGTCGGGCGCGGCGAAGTCAGCGACCTGCAGGAGGCGGTGCACGAACGTCCCGACGTGCACGCCGGCCGGCATCGCGCCGAGCGGCGACGCGACGGCGAGCAGCGCCGCGTCGAGGTCGGCGGCGTCGCCGGCCCCACCGAGCCGCGGCGCGTCCGGCTCAGCGCCGCCCGCCGGCAGCGCCGCGGCGCCAAACCCGCCAAGCAGCGGCGCGTCCGGCTCAGCGCTGCCCGGCTGCAGCACCGCGGCGCCGCCGCGGGCCGGCGATAGGCCCCGGCCGGCGGCTCCGGCGGGCAGCGGCGCGGCCGGCGCGTGCTCGTCGGCGACCACCGCCTCCTCCGGCTCGCTCGCCACGATCGGCTCGTGCGCGGCGGCGGTGAGGTCCAGTACGACGTGCGCCGCCACTGCCAGTCGATCGCGCGATCGAACGGCGCGACGGCAAGCTCGGCCGGCGCGGCCGGCGCGCCGCGCAGCCGCCGCGGCGGGCCGGGCGCCGCGCGCTCGACGCTCACGCAGCCGGGCGCCTTCGCGGCGAGCTGCTCGAGCCGCGCGAACGCGTCGTCGTCGGACGGCGTGAAGCGGCCGAGCGCCGGCACGTCCTCGTCGTCGCGGCGCGCGAACAGCAGCCGCGACAGCGCCGAGTGGCGGCTGTCGAACGAGCCCGCCCACCAGACGACGGCCTGGTGGCGCGCCCGCGTGAGCGCGACGTACGCGAGGCGCAGGTCCTCGCCGCGCTGCTCGGCGTGGTGCTGCTGCAGGTGGCGGCTCCAGTCCGGCCCGTCGAGCCCGACGTCGATCGTGCGCGCGTCGCCGAGCACCGGCTCGTGGAAGAAGATCGGCTCGGGATCGCGGGCGAGCGGCACGTCCTCCCACAGGTACGGCAGGTAGACGATCGGGAACTCGAGGCCCTTGCTGCGATGGATCGTGAGGATCTGCACGGCCGCCGCGTCGGACTCCAGGCGGCGGCTGCGCTCCTCGTCGGCGGTGTCGCGGTCGGCCTCGGCGATCCGCCGCCGCAGCCACGACGTCAGCGCCGCGGTCCCGAGCTGCTCGCTCGACGCCGCGGCGTGCAGCAGCTGCGCGACGTGGCGCAGGTCGGTCATCCGGCGCTCGCCGTCGGCGCGGGCGAGCACGCGCCCCGGCAGGCCCTCGGTCAGCGTGATCCGCTCGGTCAGCGACGCGACGCCGCGGTCGCGCAGGACGCGCGCCCACGCGTGCAGCCGGCGGTGGACGTCCTCCCAGTCCTCGTCGCTCGCGAGCGCGACGCGCTCGGCCGACCAGCCGAGAAAGCACGTCAGCGCCGCCGAGCGGCGCGCGCGGCGTCGACGCCGGCCGCTCGATCGCGTCGAGCAGGCGCAGCCACTCGCCGGCCGCCGGCGTGCCGAACACGCTGCCCGCGCCGCTGACGACCGCCGGGATCCCGGCGCGCGTCGAGCGCGTCGCGGATCTGCGCGGCGTTGCGGTGCGTGCGCACGAGCACCGCGACGTGGCCCGGCCGCGACGGGCTCGCGGCCGCAGCTCGCGGCCGGCCTGGTCGCGCACCTCGATCTCGGCGCCGGACTCGAGCAGCGCGACGAGATCCGCCGCGAGGTCGGCCGCGATCTGCTCGCGGGCGGGCTGCTTGCGCGCGTAGCCGCCGGGCGTGCGCCCGACCGCCGGGTCGTCGCGGCGCGCGACGCGGATGCGCAGCGGCGCCGTCGACCGGCGCGCCCGTCAGGCGCGCGCGCCTGGTTCGCCTCGGCGGCCTGCACCGCGCGGTAGACGATCCCCTCGTGGCCGAGCCGCGCGCCCGCGAACAGCGCGTCGTAGGCGTCGATCAGACCCTGGTCGCTGCGCCAGTTGACGGCGAGCGTCGCGTGCGACTGCGCGCTCGCCGCGCGCCTCGACGTACGCGTAGACGTCGGCGCCGCGGAACGCGTAGATCGCCTGCTTGGGATCGCCGATGAGGACGAGCGTGCCCGCGCCGAACGCGCGCCGCATGATGTCCCACTGGACGGGGTCGGTGTCCTGGAACTCGTCGACGAGCACGACCTCGAAGCGCTCGCGCAGCCGCTTCGCCACGGCGGGGCCGCCCGGGCCTTCGAGCGCGCCGTCGCAGGCGGGTGAGGAGGTCGTCGTAGGTCATGACGCCGAGCGCGCGCTTGCGCGCCTCGAGCTCCGCGCGCACCGCGTGGGCGAGCCGCACGCGCATCGCCGCGATGCTCTCCTCCGGCGCGGCCTCGCGGCTCGATCCGGCGCGGCCGGGTTGTTGGTCGGCCACGAGCGCGATCCGCATCGCCTGGGCGCGCGTGAAGTCCGGCGTGTCGCGGGCGTGGAAGCGGCGGACGTAGAGGTCGTCGACGACCTCCTCGAGCAGGTCGGAGAGGTCCTCGACGAAGACCGTGTCGGCCGCGATGTCGCCCGCGATGCCGAGGCCGCCGAGCACCTCCTGGCAGAAGCCGTGCGTCGTCGCGATCGTCGCGGCGTCGAAGTCGGCGAGCGCGCGGGCGAGGCGGTCGCGGCGCTCGCGCACGTCCGCGGGCTCGCCCCGCGCGAGCAGCTGCGACGATCTCGTCGCCGCCCGCCCGCTCGCCGGCGAGCGCGCCGGTCAGGCCGCGCTCGACGGCGACGAGGCGCTCGCGCACGCGGTCGCGCAGCTCGCCGGTCGCCATCCGCGTGAACGTGACGAGCAGCATGCGCTCGAGCGGCGTGCCCTCGCGCGACGTAGCGCGCCGTAAGCGCCGCGATCGTGTACGTCTTGCCGGTCCCGGCGCTCGCCTCGAGCACGGTCACGCCGGCCGGCAGCGGCCCGCAGACGTCGAACGGGGCGGCGCTCTGCGGCCCGGCTCCCGCCGGACCGGAGCGATCGCCGCTCACCGGTCGGTCACCTGCTCGTGCTCGAGCAGGCCCGCCCAGAGCCGGCGCGCGTAGCGCCCGAAGCGCGTCGCCTCCGTCTCGTCCCAGCCCGCACCCTCCTCGCCGGGGGCCGGGCGCATGGAGCAGGTCGTCGAACGCGACGGTGCCGCCGTTGACGAGCCGGTGCTCGGGCTGCGCGTCTTCGCCCTCGAAGCGCAAGCCCGACTCCCAGTGCTTGCGTGCCGCCTGCACCGGGTCTCGGCGGAGCACGGCCGCGTTGGCGTAGGCGGCGGACGCGAGCGTCGCGATCGGCAGCGGCTCGCGCAGCCCGCGGTCGCGCAGGTCGACGATCGAGGCGAGCTGCTCGCGCGCCACGGCGCCATCCAGGGGCGCGATGCGCGCGATCGTGACCCGTGCGTGCTCGGGCGCATCGCGACGCGCGCGGCCGATCGTCAGCGCCTCGCACGGGCGCTGCGGATCGGAGGCCGTCAGCGCCAGCAACCTCACCCACGCCGCGAGTCGCGCGCTCGGCGAGACCCGCGAGTACGCGACGCGGCGCACGACGCCGCCGCCGACGCCGGCCACGGTCCCGCTGAGGCGGCGGCCGTCGCCGAGGTCGAGGTTGACGTCGCGCGAGGTCGGCGCGAAGCCGTCCGGGCACAGCCGGTCGACCTCGGTCGCGACCTGCACGATGACGGGCCGGATGCGATCGAGGACGGGCAGCGCCAGGCGGCCGGGCGGCAGCATCCCGCGCGCGACCTCGATCTCGACGGCCTCGGCGACGGGCGTGCCGGCGAGCAGCGCGTCGAGCAGCCGCTGGCCGACGGCCCATTGCTCGAGCGCGTCGAGCTCGACCGGCAGGACGTCTGAGAGCTCGTCGGAGAAGTCGCCGACGCTCACGCCGAGGCGCTGGCGCAGGAACGCGCGCGCGGGGTGCGAGACGAAGCGGACGAGGTCCTCGAGCTCGACGATCCGCTCGCCGGCCGGTGGCAACCGCCGGGCAAGGAACGGCGGCGGGGGCGGCCGGTCGCCGATCATCGCGCGCGCGCCTTCCAGCGTGACGCGGTCGAAGCTCCACGGCCGCCAGCCGGCGGGCGGGGCCGGCACGAAGTCGCGCGGGTCGAAGGGCTGCAGCGGATGGCGCACGAGGACGTGCTCGCGCGCGGGCCGGCCCGCGGCGGCGACGGCGGTCGCGTCGACGGCGTCGAGCAGCTCGCCGACCGGCACGGCGGGCGGGCGCTCGATGTTCGTGCGCTCGTCGTTGCCGGTGTACGTCACGACGAGCCGGTCGGTCGCGGCGAGCAGCGCGTCGAGGAGGAGCTGTCGGTCCTCGGCGCGGGGGTCGCGGTCGCCGACGTGCGGGTCGTCGAGGATGAGGTCGTCGCCGTCGCGCGCGGTGCGGCGCGGGAACGCGCCGTCGTCGAGGCCGAGCAGGCAGACGACGCGATGCGGGACCGAGCGCATCGGCATGAGCGTGCAGACCGTGAGATGGCCGGTGCGGAAGTTCGCGCGCGTCGGGCGGCCGGCGAGGCGCTCGGCGAGCAGGGCGCGAACCTCGGGCGGCTCGAGCACCGTGGCGTTCGCCTCACCCCCGACCGTCGCCGCGGCGACGACGTCATCGAGCAGTCGCTGCAGCTCGATCCGCTGCCAGCCCTCGGTCGGCGTCGTGGCGGTCAGCGCGTCGGCGGCAGCAGCGATGCTCTCGGCCCAGCCCGCGATCGGCTGCGGCATGCTCAGCGCGTCGAGCGCCTGCGCGAGCCGATCGACGAGCTCGGCCAGGCGCCCGGCGAGGTCGATCGCGGCGCTGTCGACGTCGTCGAGCGCGAGCACGCCGCCGAGCAGCGTCTCGCTCGTCGTGACCCCGAGGAGGATGCGATCCAGGCCGGCGCGCCACGTCCCGGCGGCGAGCTTGTCGAGCTTGAACGGGGCGCGGTGCCCGGCATCCAGGCCCCAGCGGATGCCAGACTCGCCGACCCAGTCCTCGATCCGCGAGAGGTCGTCGTCGTCGAAGCCGAAGCGCCGGCGGACGGGCGCGCGGTCGGCGAGGTCGAGCACCTCGGAGGCGACGACCCTCCCGCCCGCGAGGTCGAGGAGCGCGCTGACGGTGCCGAGGACCGGGTTGGTCTGGCGCAGCGAGCGGTCGGCGAGCCGGACGCGCAGGTCCGGCGGCCTGTCGCCCTCCGGCGGCGCGTCCTCCTCGTCGCCGGCGAGGAGCCCGGCGCCGAACGTCGCCTGGATGAGCGGCGCGAACGTCTCGATGTCCGGGCACATGACGATGACGTCGCGAGGTTCGAGCGACGGATCCTCGGCGAGCGCGTGGAGGATCGCGCCGCGGAGCACCTCGACCTGGCGGCCACGACCGTGGCAAGCGTGGACCTGGATCGAGCGGTCGTCGGGGTCGAGCGCGTGTAGGTCGCCCCCGGGCGCCGCCGGCCGGTCGGTGCGCACGTCGGACTGGATGCGCTCGAGCAGCGTCCGCTGGCGGTAGTCGACCGGATGGTGGTGGTCCTGTCGGGGCGCCGTGGTCGAGCGCAGGACGAGCTGCAGCTCGCGGGCGTCCTGGCCCCAGGATGCGAGCAGCCGGTTGGAGGCGAGGTGCTTGGTCGGGTCGCTGGCGCGCCGCACGATCGGCGCGTCGCCCGCAAGAGCCTCGACGTCCGCCCACAGCACGGGCGAGGGGTGCAGCGCGAAGAGGTGGACGTCGCGGCCGGCGGAGAGCGCCCCGAGGACCTCGAGCGTCGCGGCGGGCAGGCGGGTCAGGCCGAAGAGCGACAGGCGGGCGGGCAGGTCCACGAGGCCGGGGTCCGCGCGCAGCCAGCGGCATGCGCCGTGGAGCCGGCTCGCGGGGTCCGCGACGCCGACGCGGTCGCGCAGCCGGCGCCAGAGCTGCGGCTGCCAGCGGGCATCCGCCGGCACGCCTGCCGGCTCGCCGGCCGCCCATGCGGTCAGCATCGCCGGCCGGTGGCGGGCATAGCGATCGAACAGCTCGGCGATGTGCCGGACGCTGCTCAGCCGCCGCGCGCGCCGCTCCTCGTCGAGGTCGCCGTCGCCCGCGCCGAGGTGGACGGCGAGCACGCGCAGCCACGGCTCGTCGATCGCCTCCTCGATGACCTCGAGCAGCGGCCAGACGATCCGCTCGGCCAGCCAGGGATCTGACTCGGGGTCGATGCCCGACGCCGCCGCGACAGCGTCGCCGACGAGCCTGCGCGGCGACGGGAACGTGACGTTCGCGCAGACGCCGTCCTGGCGGCCGGGTACGCGCCCAGGCGGGTCGACAGGCGCTGGGTGAGCCAGCGCTCCATCCCGCGCGTGGGCACGGACACGACCTCCGGCGCGAACGGATCGTCGGGCGGCGCGGCGAGCAGCGCGCCGAGCGCATCGACCAGCCCGTCCGCCCGCTCAGCTCGATGGATGTGCAGCACGCTGCGACGCGACTCTAATGCCGGGCGCGTCGCGTCCTGCCAAGCGCGATGGTGACGGGCCGCCCAGCCTGGACGTCGTCGAATCGGTTCGCGCGCCCCAGGATTCGTCGTACGCTCCTGCTCGACCCATGACCGGGCAGCACATCTACGGCCACACCCGCTCAGGCCGACCCTTCATTGACGCGGATGTCGAGGCCCTGGCTGCCGAAGCCGAGGCCGGCTACGACGTCGACGAGCTCATCGCACGCCGTCCCAAGCGGGGTCGCCCGCGGCTCGGCTCCGCGCCCGCGAGCGTCGAGTCGGTGCGTCTGGACCCCGAGCTGCGCGCGCAGCTCCTGGAACGGGCGCGATCGGACGGCACGACGACCTCCGAGATCATCCGCGAGGCGCTGCGGCGCTTCCTGCGCGCCGCTTGAGCATTCGCTGTTCGGGCCGCTCACGTTCGCGGCCGGCGCCGCGGGCTGTGGGAGGATCGCGACGGTGTCGATGTCGCATCGCATGACGAGTGCCGTTCGATAAGCGATCGGCTGCTCGTCGATCTCGACGCGAACGGCCGCGTGGCGGTCGGCGTGCAGCGCGGCGAGGAGCTGCCCGACTTCGCGGGAGCGCCGTTCGAGCTGTCCTAGCCGCTCGATGGCGACGAGCTCGACGACGAGCCCGGACGACGGGCCGGACTAAGCCTGCCTCTACCTCAGGTAGAGGCTTAGCGAAGGAACGACGGGATGTCGATGTCGTCGTCGCCGATCTCGAGCGACGAGCGCTGGCGATCGTCGATCCGCGGGCTGCGATCTCGCGTCCGAGCGGTGGTGCGGGTGTCCTGCGCGGCCGACCTCGGACGGGCGCGGCCGTGGTCGAAGCCCGTGGCGATGACCGTGACGCGAACCTCGTCGCCCTGCGACTCGTCGATGACGGCGCCGAAGATGATGTTCGCGTTGGGGGCCGCGGCCTCCTTGACGATCTCGGCCGCCTCGTTGACCTCGAAGAGGCCGAGCTCCCTGCCGCCGGTCATGTTGAGCAGAATTCCCGTGGCGCCCTCGACGGACTCCTCGAGCAGCGGGCTCGAGATCGCGATGCGCGCGGCCTCGGCCGCGCGGTTCTCGCCGTTGGACGTGCCGATGCCCATGAGCGCGGAGCCGGCGTCCTGCATGATCGTGCGGACGTCGGCGAAGTCGAGGTTGATGAGGCCGGGGATCGTGATCAGGTCGGTGATGCCCTGGACGCCCTGGCGCAGGACGTTGTCCGCCTCGCGGAACGCGTCGAGCATCGTCGTCCGGCGCTCGACGACCGACAGGAGCTTCTCGTTCGGGATGACGATGAGCGTGTCCACGACCTCGCGCAGGCGGGCGATGCCTTCTTCCGCCTGGCGCGTGCGCTGGGTGCCTTCGAACTCGAACGGCTTCGTGACGACGCCGACGGTCAGCGCGCCGATCTCGTTCTTCGCGATCTCCGCGATGACGGGCGCAGCTCCCGTGCCGGTGCCGCCGCCCTCGCCCGCGGTGACGAAGACCATGTCGGCGCCCTTGAGCGCCTCCTTGATGTCGTCGCGCGACTCGGCGGCCGCGCCGAAGCCGATCTCCGGGTTGGCGCCGGCGCCCAGGCCCTTCGTGAGGTCGTGGCCGATGTTGAGCTTGATGTCGGCATCGGTCATCTGGAGCGCCTGAGCGTCCGTGTTCGCCGAGATGAACTCCACGCCACGCAGACCCGCGTCGACCATGCGGTTGACGGCGTTCGTGCCGCCGCCGCCGACACCGACGACCTTGATCACCGCGAGATAGCTGCTGCTGGATTCCATGAGAGAGGCGTCCGACCCTTGAGTTAGCGTTGAGAGATTTCTGCTCCCCGGACCGTCTTGACGGAAAGCACAGTAAGCACGGGCTAGAACGGATGTCAACGCGAAGTCTACTCCCGCAACTTCCCTTGCAGAAGCCATGACTCTCGACTTGTGCAGGAGAAATACGGTTTCGGTGCCCTCATCCTAGAGTTGAGGTTGAGACTTGGACGGGTCGCGCTTGGAATCCGCCCGCCACCGGCCGCTCGGGAATTCGTACGTCGACATACGTCGCACCCCGCGAGCTCTCGTCGGCGAGCACGCTCACGAGCGCCGACCACTTCGCTCGCCGGCGCTCAGCGCTTCCGAAGTAGAGCTTCGGTCCGTCGTGCACCGTCGCGGCGAAGCCTCGCGGGCCGCGGTAGACGCGCATGACGCGAGCGCGCAACGGGCCGGGTGCGGCCGCCACGAGCCGGATCGCGGCCAGGGCCGACGCGTCGCCGACGCGGCCGCGCGCCGGCGAGATCTTCAGGGTGACGACAGGCAGGTCCTTCGTCGGCGCGCCGCGCAGGAGGGTGCCGTTCGCTGAGACGGCGGTCGCGGTGCCGCCGCGTACCCGCACGGCCGCGACCGGCTCGTAGGCGTTGACGGCGATCCGCAGGCGATGCGGGAAGTCGGCGCTGGCGCGCAGGCTGCGCACGACGGGGTACGACGCAACGGCCTCGAGCAGCCGCCCGTCGTCGACGGCCAGCGTGGTCATGTCGAGCGCCGCGGTGGTCAGCGCCTCACGGATCGCGCGGGCCTGGCGACCGTCGATGCCGGTCACGGTCACGTCCTTCACGCGCACGAGCGAGCTCGTCCGCATCCAGTATCCGAACGACCCGAGCACGACGAGCGCCGCCGCGATCCCGAGGACGACGCGCGCGCGGCGACTGGCAAGCGAAGGCATCGGAGAGGGTCTTCGGCGCGTCCCGTGTAGCCCCTCCCCGGAGTGGCCGATCGTGGGCCTGTCGCACGGTGAGCCGAGCGGGTGGATCCGTCTAGTGGCGCTATGCGCCATCAGATGGATCCGCCCCCTGCGCAAGCGCGCCGAATAGCCTGCGCGTCGATGTCCGACCCGCCCCCATTGAGCGACCTCACGACGCTGCGACTGGGCGGTCCGCCGCGCCGGCTCGTCGAGGCCACCACCGACGACGAGCTCGTCGCGCACGTGCGGGCAGCCGACGAGGCCGGCGAACCGGTGCTCGTCCTCGCGGGCGGCAGCAACGTCGTCGTCGCCGACGAGGGATTCGCAGGGACGGTCGTGCGGGTGGCGACGCGTGGCGTCGAGCAGCCGCAGCGCAGCGACGGGCGGATCTGGCTCGACGTCGCGGCGGGCGAGGAGTGGGACGCCTTCGTCGCGTTCTGCGTCGAGCATGGCATCGCCGGCATCGAGGCCCTCTCGGGGATCCCGGGATCGGTCGGCGCGACGCCGATCCAGAACGTCGGGGCGTACGGCCAGGAGGTCGCCGACGTGGTCGTCGGGGTGCGCGCGCTCGACCGGACCACCGGCGAGATCCACGCGCTCGACGTCGAGGAGTGCCTCTTCGACTACCGCTCGAGCGCCTTCAAGCGCGACCCCGACCGCTGGCTCGTCCTGAGGGTCACCTTCGCGTTCGAGCCGCCGGGCGACGCGTCCGAGCCGATCCGCTACGCCGAGCTCGCCCGCAAGCTCGGCGTCGACGAGGGCGCCCGCGCACCGCTCGACAGAGGTCCGCGCCGCCGTTCTCGAGTTGCGCCGCGCCAAGGGCATGGTCCTCGATCCCGCCGATCCCGACACCTACAGCGTCGGCTCGTTCTTCACGAACCCGGTCCTCCGCGAGCACGCGTTCGCGGAGCTCCTGGAGCGCGCCAAGGCCCGGCTCGGGCCCGATGCCGTGCCGCCGTCATGGCCGACGTCGCACCACCGCTACCTCAAGACCTCCGCCGCCTGGCTCATCCAGCAGGCCGGCCTGCAACGCGGCTACGGCGACCCGAATGGCATCACGATCTCCTCCAAGCACACGCTCGCGCTCACGAACCGCGGCGAGGGCACGACGGCGCAGCTCGTCGCGCTCGCCCACGAGATCGCGAACACGGTCGACGAGGTGTTCGGCGTCAAGCTCGTGCCCGAGCCGGTGTTCGTCGGCCACGACTGGGCCTAGTGCCGTCACCGTGAACGAGCCAGCGACTGAGCGGGTCGCGTCGGCCACGACTGGACGTAGCAGCGAACGTCAGCCGCAGACGAGCGTGCGCCCCAGCGCGTCGATGTCGCCCGCGCCGAGGACCAGGCAGATGTCGCCGTCGCGCAGCGTCGCGCGCAGCAGCGCTTCCGCCGCGTCGAACGTCTTCGCCCACCCGACGGGGCGCCCGCCGCCGGCGTCGGCCGCCGCCTCGGCGATGAGCAGGCCGCTCACGCCGGGGAAGTCCTCGGCTCGCTCGCGCGCCGGGTAGACGTCGAGCACGACGGCGACGTCGGCGAGCGCCAGCGCCGCGCCGAACTCGCGGGCCAGAAGCTGGGTGCGCGAGAAGAGGTGCGGCTGGAAGACGGCGACGACGCGCCGCCGTCCGAGCGTGCGAGCGGCGGCAATCGCGGCGCGAACCTCGGTCGGGTGGTGGGCGTAGTCGTCGACGACGAGCGCGCCGCCAGCCGTCTCGCCGAGGGTCTCGAAGCGCCGGCCGGCGCCGGTGAAGTCCACCAGTGTTCCCGCGAGCTCGGCGGGCTCGGCGCCCGCGACGACGCACGCCGTCAGCGCCGCTGCGGCGTTCGCGACGTTGTGGGCGCCGGGCACGGACAACGCGACGTCGACGCCCGCCCACGCAAACCGCGACCCGCCGGCATGCAGCTCGACCTCCGAGGCGCCGAAGAACGCGGCGTCGACGATCTCGACGCGATCGAGGAACGCCTCGGCCCCGGGCGTGTCGGCCACGACGACGCGCAGGCCGTTGCGCAGGAACGCGGCGAACGCCCGCTCGAGCTCGACGACCGAGGCGTACGTCGTGTGGTGGTCGAGCTCGATGTTCGTCACGAGCGCGATCTCGGGCGCAAGCGCCAGGAACGAACGGTCGGACTCGTCGGCCTCGACGACGAGCCAGTCGCCCGTCCCCCAGCCGGCGTTCGTACCCGTCGTGCGCAGCTCGCCACCGATGACGTACGACGGGTCCCAACCGGCGCGCATGAGCGCGTGCGCGGCCATCGACGCCGTCGTCGTCTTGCCGTGCGTGCCGGCGATCGCGATCGTGCGCCGCAGCCGCGACAACTCGCCGAGCAGCTCGCCGCGATGGAGCTCGCGCAGGCCGCGCGCCCGACCCACCGCGCGCTCCGGGTTCGACGCGGCGATCGCCGTCGAGACGACGAGCTCGACGTCGTCCGCCGCCGGCACGTTCGCGCCGTCATGGCCGATCCGGGCGTCGATCCCCGCCGCGCGGACGCGCGCGAGATACGGAGAGTCCGCGCGATCCGAGCCGCTGACCGTCGCGCCCAGCTCGAGCGCGATGAGCGCGAGGCCGCTCATGCCGGCACCGCCGAGCCCGACGAAGTGCAACCGGCGGCCGCCCCAGGGAGCCTCGATCGGCGCGGAGCTCATGAGCGCCCTCCTCGGGCGCCGGTGCGCATCCGAGGGGCCGCCACGCCGACGGCCTCCAGGCGAGCCGCCGTCATCGCGCGCCCGCCGCCGCGAGCACCTCGTCGGCGACCGCCTGCGCCGCATCGGGACGCGCGAGCGCCGCCGAGGCCGCCGCCATGGCGGCAAGGCGCGCCGGGTCGGCGAGCAGCGCCGCGACCTCGCGACCCAGCCGTTCCGCCGTCAGCTCGGGGTCAGGCACGACAACAGCGGCGCCCCCGTCGGCCATCCAGCGCGCGTTGGACGTCTGGTGGTCGGCGCTCGCGTGCGGGTACGGGACGAGGACCGCCGGCTTTCCCGCGGCCGCGATCTCGAACACCGAGCCGCCTGCCCGAGCCACGCAGAGGTCGCACGCCGCGAGCGCGTCGCCGAACTCGTCGATGTACGGCCGCAGGTCGTAGCCGGGACGATCCACGCGCGACGCCAGCGCGTCATAGTCGCGCGTGCCGGCGGCGTGCAGCACGCGAAACGGCGCCGCGCGGAAGGCCTCGACCGCCGCCTCGTTGATCGAGCGCGCGCCGAGCGACCCGCCGAAGACGAGCACACAGGTCTCGCCCTCCGACAAGCCGAAGCGCGCACGCGCGGCGGCGCGGTCGCGCGCAGCCGGCGCGACTGGGCGACCCGTGACGAGGTAGCGGCGCCCGTCGCGGCCCTCGATGGGGAAGGCGAGGCACACGCGCCGCGCGCGACCGGCGAGCAGCCGGTTCGTGATCCCCAGGTGGCTGTCGGCCTCCGTCAGCACGAGCGGCACGCGTCGCAGGACCGCCGCAAGGCCCACCGGCCCGGCGACGTAGCCGCCGCCGCCGAGCACCGCGTCGGGCCGCAGCTCGGCGAGCATCCGCCCCGCGCGCGCGACCGCGCCCGCGGCGAGCCCGATCGCCCGCGCGGCGAGCAGCGGGTTCGTCCGGCTCAGGCCTGCGACGCGGATCGTGCGCAGTTCGAATCCGGCGGCGGGAACCAGCGACGCCTCGGCGCGCTGGCCCCCGACGAAGACGACCTCAGCCCCCGCGGCCTTCAGCCGCTCGGCGACCGCCAGCGCGGGCACCACGTGACCGGCCGTCCCCCCGCTGCGATGAGCACTGTAGGCACCGCGGGATCCTCGCGCATCGGCCCGCTCGCCGGGCGGCCGGGGCGCCAGCGTCAGGTGGCTCGTGCTCCGCGCGGCGATGTTCAGGAGCAGCCCCATCGTCGCCAGCAGGACGACGAGGCTCGTTCCGCCCGAGGAGATGAACGGCAGCGGCACGCCCGTCACGGGCGCGATCCCGAGGACGGCGCACACGTTGAGCAGCGCCTGGCACATGATCATCCCGGTGAGGCCCGCGGCGAGCAGCTGCTGGTAGCGCGTCGCCGCCGTCCGCGCGGTGCGCAGGCCCGCGTAGCCGATCATCCCGTAGAGCACGAGCAGCCCGCAGATGCCGGCCACGCCGAGCTCCTCCCCGATGACCGCGAGGATGAAGTCCGTGTGCGCCTCGGGCAGGTAGAAGATCTTCTGGACCGATTCGCCAAGCCCGACGCCGAACAGCCCGCCCGACCCGAGCGCGATCTGCGCTTGGACGGCCTGCAGGCCGGTGTCGCTCGCATCCGCCCACGGGTTGACGAACGCCGTCAGCCGCGAGACGCGCTCGGGGTCGACGAGCGCGAAGACGGCACGAGCGACCGCCGACACGGCGCCGAGGCGACCGAGGAGCCCCATCGGCGTGCCCGCGACGAGCAGCAGCGCGCCCAGCGTGAACGAGATGACGAGCGCGGTGCCGAGGTCGGGCTGCGAGGCGATCAGCACGATCGCCGCCCCGGCGACGATGAGCAGCGGGCTGATGACGCCGCGCATCGTCCGCAGCCGCGACGGGTTCGCCGCGAGCACCGCGGCCGCGTGCAGGACGAGCGCGAGCTTCACGAGCTCCGACGGCTGGAACTGCAGCGGCCCGGCGCCGAGCCAGCGCTGTGCGCCGTTGATCGTGACCCCGACCCCCGGCACCTTGACGGCGACGAGCAGCGCGAAGGAGATGGCCAGCAGCGCCGGCGTCAGGCGCGGCAGCAGGTCGAGCCCCGAGCGTGCGAGGACCTGCAGCCCGACGAGCCCGATCGCGCCGTAGGCGAGGTACTTGACGAGGTACATCGTGCCGTCGCCCTGTCCCTCGAGCAGCGTTCGGGCCGACGACGAGCTGTAGACCATGACCGCGCCTGCCGCCAGGAGGCACAGCGTCGCCGTCAGCAGGACGTTGTACTCGACCGGCTTGGGCTCACGCCGCGCCTTCGGCGGAGTCTGGGGACGAGCCTTGGCAGCGACAGCCATCGCCTCAGGCGTTCGACGCCGCCGCCTCGATCCCTCGCAAGCCGGCCGCGAACGCCGTCTGGACGGGTTCGTGGACGGGCAGGTGGACGGATGATCGAATCGGCGTCGAGCGCGTTCGTACTCTGATAGCGCGACAGGTGCCCGGACGTTGACCACCCCAGCTTCACTTACTGAAATGCCGCATGGAGGAGGTCTCGCATGTCCGTTGTCGACTCATCGGTCCGTGCGCGTCCGGTTGCGCGGTAGGAGCTCACCATGCTCGCGCGGATCCGGACGGGACTCTCCTATGCGAACGTCGTCGGGACGCTCGCGCTGTTCATCGCGCTCGGCGGCGTGTCGTACGCCGCCGTGAAGCTGCCGGCGCGCAGCGTCGGCTCGAAGGAGCTCAAGACGGGCGCGGTCACCTCCGACAAGGTGCGCAACGGCACGCTGCGCAAGAAGGACTTCAAGAAGGGCCAGCTCCCTCGCGGCGCCGACGGCAGCGCAGGCGCGGACGGTGCTGACGGCCTGCCCGGCATGAACGGCGCCGCAGGTCCGAAGGGCGAGCCCGGCGTCGCGGGCGCCAAGGGCGATCCGGGTCCCGTGTCGTCGGCCGGCCCTGCCGGCCCGAAGGGCCCCGGCCGGGCCGGAGCGCCCGGCGCCGACGGAGCGGACGGCGAGGACGGAGCCGACGGCGCGCCGGGGGCGCCCGGAACCAACGGCACCAACGGCTCGCAGGGCCAGCAGGGCATCCAGGGACCACCCGGCACCCGCCGGCGCGACCGGACCCCAGGGGCACCGGGCATCGTCGCGACCTACAAGATCTCGAGCGCGATCTCGGTCGTGTCGGCGGCAGAGAACGTGTGGCAGTTCCTCGGCAGTCACGTCACCGTGACGACGACCGCGTCCCAGCGCCTGACCGCCTCCGCGATGGTGCCGCTCGCCACCACCGCGACGCCACAGACGATCCGCCTCGACTTCTGTTACCAGAACAGCCGACCGGCGGACCGCTCATGCCGTTTGCGGGCGCCGCGTTCTCCTTCGTCGCGGTGACGCAGACGCGCGTCTCGCAGGCCGTCTCCGGCATGGTCGTTCCGGGGGCCGGGAGCTGGAGCGTGGGCGCCTGCACGCAGACCGCCGTGACGCTCGACGACAACGACTTCGTCAACGGCTGGGTGCAGGTGACGAACTAGTGGTCCGCCCCACGGTCGCCGCGCTTTTGGCCGCGATCGGCGTCGTGCTCTCGGGCTGTGCGGCGGTGCCGCGGTGCGTCTCCCGCCACGGCGCCGCTGGCGCCGTGCGGGTCGCCGGACGGCGGTCGCAGCGGGGAGCGCGCAGGTGGCGAAGCACCATCGCGTGCGCACGGTGCGGCGGCGTTCTGCGATCGCTCCGGGCTCGTCGACCGCGGCCGGGGCTCGGACGCCCGCCGCGCCGCCGCGACCCCGGCGCGGCGCGCCGGACGTCGCGCCCGCGCTCTCGGACGCGCCGCAACTGGCCGGGCCGGCATGCGAGCAGTACGCCGCGGCGCTCGCGGGC
>CAWDYO010000028.1:0-34177 GCA_963806515.1 uncultured Actinomycetes bacterium
CGCTATTTCGTCGTTTTGCGCCACACCCCCGCCGACCACGCTCGCGCCGTGGCCGGAGGAGCCGTCGGCGGCGCGAGGCGACCGGCCGAGCGCGCTCGAGCCGCGACCGCAGCGCCGGCCGGCGGCGCGAGGCGGCCGGCTCAGGAGACGCCGGCACGGCCGGCGAGGCGGCGGCGCAGGCGTGCGCCGCGCGGGACGGTGCGCGTGTCGGCCGCGCGCAACTGCTCGACGCGCAGCCCGAGCAGGCCTGCCGCCGCGGCGCTCGGGCGAAACGGGTCGGCGATCGCGCGGTCGTCGTCGAGGCCGCGGGCCGCCCAGATGTCGCCGTCGACGACCGCGACGAGCGCGGCGCCGTGCAGCGGCGCGGCCGAGTCGAGCTCGGCGAGATCGTGCAGCAGCGGCAGGTCGGCGTCGCGCGCCGGCCGGATGACGACGGCGTGGCTTGACGGCGGGCGCGCGCCGGTCGTGCGGGCGACATCCCGCTGCGCGAACCGATCGATCAATCTTTCCAATGCGTACGACATACAGACCTCCTTTGACGAACGTGTATGACGACTGTACGATCCATCACCACGATGTCAATGTCATACAACTTCGACGTGTTGGACCTCGACCGCGAGGGTGAGACCTCGATGACGCAGCAGCTCGTCGACCACGTCGCCAAGCTCATCGACAGCGGCGAGCTCGCGCCCGGCGAGAAGCTGCCCGCGACGAGGGCCCTCGCCGCGCAAGCCGGCATCAACCACCTCACCGCCGTGCGCGTCTACCGGCGGCTCGCCGAGCTGGGCTACGTCGCCGCAGCCGTCGGGCGCGGCACGTTCGTCCGGCGGACCGTCCCCGCTGCGGCGGCGGGCGCGCGCGGCGGACCCAGCGCGCTCGACGACGATTGGCAGCTCGGCATGCTCGCGCCGCGCACGCTGTCCTACGCCGACGAGATGATCCGCGACTCGCTGCACGCGCCCCACGCGCGCGACACGCTCGCGCTCGGATCCGGCTTCCCCGACCCCGAGCTCTGCCCCTCCGAGGAGCTGGCGCAGATCGCCGCCGACATCGCTCGCGAGCAGCCGCGCGCGGTGACCGGCTACCTCGAGGTCGAGGGGCTCCCGGCGCTCCGCGAGCGGCTCGCCGCGCTCGGCCGCGAGGAGGGCTACGCGCTCGACTCCGACGAGATCCTCGTCACGACCGGCGCGCGCCAGGGAATCGACCTCGTCGCCCGAGCCATCCTCACGCCGGGCGACGTCGCCGTCGTCGAGTCGCCGACGTTCGCGGGCATCCTCGGCTCGCTGAAGGCGACCGGCGCCCGCGTGCTGCCGCTGCCCGTCGACGACGAGGGCCCGGACGTCGATGCGCTCGAGCGGATCCTCGCGCGCCACGAGATCAAGCTCGTCGCGCTGCAGTCGTCGTGCGCGAACCCGACCGGCGCGGACCTCTCGCCGCGACGCCGCGACCAGCTCGTCGAGCTCGCCCGCACGCGCGGGTTCTTCATCCTCGAGGACGGCGTCTACGCGACGATGCGCTACGAGGGCGCAGCGCAACCGCGCCTGCGCGAGCGCGCGCCGTCGCACGTCATCTACGTCGACTCCCTGTCCAAGACGATCGGCGGCGGGTTGCGCGTCGGCTGGATCGCCGCGAGCGGCCCGGTCTTCAGCCGGCTCGTGCAGCTCAAGCTCGACTCGGACATCCACACCGCGGCGCTGCCCCAGCATCTCGCCGCGCGCTACCTCGACGGCGACCGCCATCAGCGCCTGCTCGCGCGGGCGACCCCGGTCTACCGCCGGCGGCGCGACTCGCTGATGCAGGCGCTCGAGCGTCACCTCGGCCACGACGCGACGTGGACCGTGCCGGCCGGCGGCCACAACACCTGGGTGACCTTGCGCGACCCCGTCGACGAGCGCGCGCTGTACGCCGAGGCGCTGCGGGAAGGCGTGTCGTTTTTGCCCGGCGGCGCGATCCAGGCCGAGCGATCGTCGCGCACGAGCATGCGGCTGTCGTTCGGCCTCGTCGAGCCGGACCTGTTCGACGAGGCCGTGCGCCGCCTCGCGGTCGCGCTGCGCGCGGTGCGCCGCCGCGGGCGCGCCAGCGCCACGGGCGCGCTGTCCTAACGGCCGTCTTCGTCGTCGACGAGCCGACGACGGCGTGATGGTCGCGGTGGAGGTCGCCGTGGGAGAAGGCCTCGGACCGGGCATAGTGCTCGCGTGCGCCGCCCCCAGCTTCGCAAGCTCGCCGCGCGCACCCTCGACACGACGAAGCGAGCGTGCCTCGAGTTCGTCGACGACCGCGGCCATCGCTCCGCCGCGCAGATCAGCTTCTTCGCGATCCTCTCGTTCATCCCGCTCGTGCTGCTGCTCGCGGCGGCGTTCGGCCTGTTCTTCGACGACGCGGCGATCCGCGAGCGGATCATCCAGACGGTGTTCGACAACGTCCCGCTCGCATCGAGCGGTGACCGGCCGAAGCTCGAGCGCTCCGTCCAGGACGCGCTCGAGCAGGCGGGCAACCTCGGGATCTTCACGACGATCCTGCTGCTCGTGGCGGCGAGCGGCGTCATGGGTGCGCTGCGCCACTCGATCAACGAGGCGTGGGACATCGAGGAGCGACCGCCGCTGCTCAAGCGCAAGGCGCTGGACTTCGCGCTGATCCTCGGCGGGACGTCGATACTCGCGCTCAGCGTCTCGCTGACCGCGACGCACCGGCTCGCGGGCTTCTTCGACGACAAGGAGAACGGCGGCTGGCTCGTCGCCGCCGTGCTGGACGTCGCCGACGACCTGCTGCCGCTCGTCTTCGTCGCGCTCGCGCTGCTGTTCCTCTACCGGGTTCTGCCGATGCATCCCGAGCGGCTGCGGAACATCTGGCCGGGGGCGGTCGTCGCCGCCCTCGGGCTCGCGATCGTCAGGTCGGGCCTCGAGCTGTACTTCGAGCAGCTCGCGGACTTCGGCGCGATCTACGGCTCGCTCGGCGCGGCGATGGCGCTGCTGCTCTTCGTCTACGCGGCGGCGAACGTCGTCGTGTTCGGCGCCGAGTTCGCGTCGGAGTGGTCGCGCGACCCTGACACTCGGGCCAGCGCCGCAGGCTGATTGTTGTACATCCGGGCCAGCCCGGGCACCGGAACTTTGTCCAATGGGACAAGGAAGCGGTCCCGCGCTGCGGCGAGCCTCCAGCGAGCACCCACGCCATCGAGGGAGAACCGCACACGCCATGAAGCTCGTGATCGGCATCGTCCGCCCGGACAAGGTCAACGACGTGCTCGAAGCGCTCTATCGCGCGGAGGTACGCGGGATATCGCTGAGCCGCGTGCAGGGCCACGGCGGCGAGCTCGATCACGTCGAGAACTACCGCGGCACGCGCGTGCAGATGGGGCTGTCGGAGAAGGTCCGCTTCGAGATCGCGGTCTCCGACGAGTTCGTCAACCCGACGGTCGACGCCATCTGCGAAGGCGGCAAGACCGGCGAGCTCGGTGACGGCAAGGTCTTCGTGCTGCCGCTCGACCGGGTCGTTCGGATCCGCACCGGCGAGACCGACAACGTCGCCGTCACCCCGACGACATGAGCACGATCACCGCCGCCGCCTCGGCCGTCGACACGGGCGACACCGCATGGATGCTCGTCGCGACCGCGCTGGTCCTCTTGATGACCCCGGCGCTCGGCCTCTTCTACTCGGGCCTCGTGCGCTCGAAGAACACGCTGAACACGTTCATGATGTGCGTCGCCGCGATCTCGATCGCGGTGGTGACGTGGGCACTCGTCGGCTACTCGCTCGCGTTCGACGGCACGGGCAAGATCCTGGGCGGCCTCGACTACGCGCTGCTCAACAACGTCGGCTTCGAGCCGCGCGACGGGACGACGATCCCACACCTCGTCTTCTTCGCCTTCCAGGCGACGTTCTGCATCATCACGACGGCGCTCGTCTCGGGCGCGGTCGTCGAACGGATGCGCTTCGTGCCGTTCCTCGTCTTCTCGGCGCTGTGGTCGGTGCTCGTGTACGCCGTGCTCGCACACTGGGCGTTCGGCGGCGGCTGGCTCGCCCAGCAGGGCACGCTGGACTTCGCCGGCGGCGTCCCCGTGGAGATGGGCTCCGGGTTCTCCGCGCTGGCGGCCGCGCTCGTCGTCGGCGCGCGCAAGGACTACGGCCGCCAGGCGCTGCTGCCGCACAACGGCATGTACGTGCTCCTTGGTGCCGGCCTGCTGTGGTTCGGCTGGTTCGGCTTCAACGGCGGCAGCGGCTTCAACACCGGCAACAACAGCGTGCTCGCGTTCACGAACACGCTGCTGACGCCCGCGTGCACGCTGGCGGTGTGGGCGATCCTCGACGCCATCCGCGGGCGCCAGGTGACGGCGATCGGCGCCGCGACGGCGATCATCGTGGGCTGCGTCGTCATCACGCCCGCGGGCGGCTTCATCAGCCCGGCGTGGGCGATGGTCCTCGGCGCGCTCGGCGCGATCCCGAGCTACGGCGTCCTCGTCTGGCGGACGCGCACGCACATCGACGAGACGCTCGACGTCCTCGCCGCGCATGGCATCGCCGGGTTCACGGGCATCCTCTTCATCGGCTTCTTCGCCGAGATGCAGTGGAACGGCGTCGCCGACGGCTTGTTCTACGGCGACGCGGGGCAGCTCGGCTCGCAGGCCGTCGCCGCACTCGCGGCGCCGGTGTACGCGTTCGCCGTCACGTACGCGCTCTTGCGGATCATCGGCATGGTCATGCCGCTGCGCGGGCCGGACGACGAGGAGGCAGTCGGGATGGACATCATCCACCACGGCGAGGAGGCCTACGCGACCGGCGAGGGCGCGCTCCTCATCGGCGCGGAGTTCACTCCGCCGCCGGAGAAGGTCGCGGCCGCGGGTCGCAAGTGAGCGGCCTGTTTGGGGCCGTGGCGCAGGTCGGGTACGGTGCGCTCCGAGGTCTCCCGGCACGTCGTCCGACCCGAGGTGAATCCGCATGAGAATGGTGATCGCGTACATCCGCCACGAGGCATTCGAGCCGATCCGGGCCGAGCTACTGGTGCTCGGCTTTCCCTCGCTGTCGGTCTCGGAGGTGAAGGGCTCCGGGCGCCAGAAGGGGATCACGGAGCGCTACCGCGGCGCGGAGCTGACGAACTACCTGCGCCCGAAGGTGAAGGTCGAGTGCGTCGTCGCCTTCCGCGACGTGCGGACGGTCGTCGACACGATCCTCAAGCACGCTCGCACCGGCGGCGTCGGCGACGGCAAGGTCTTCGTGCTGCCGGTCGACGAGGCCTACCGCGTGCGCACCGGCGAGTCCGGCGAGGAGATCCTCCAGCTGCACCCGGAGGCCGTGCACGAGGTCTGAGCGCCGCGGCGTGCGCCGCGCACTCAACGGATCGTGATCGGGGTGCCGAGCCGCAGCCGGCGGCCGAGGCGCAGGACGTCGCGGTTGCGCAGCCGGATGCAGCCGTGCGAGACGCGCCCGGGGAGGAGTCCGGGCTGGTTCGTGCCGTGGATGCCGATCACGCCGCCGCCCGGCCAGTCGGTCAGGACGCTCGACTTGGCGCTCGTGCCGAACGCGAGCGGGCCGTAGATCGGGCCGAGCGAGCGCCCCGCGAGCCGGGTGCGGACGTAGAAGCGTCCGCGCGGCGTCGGCCAGATCGACCGCCCGACGCCGATCCGCGCGCGCATGACGACCTTGCCCGAACGCAGCAGCGTCAGTCGCAGGCGCTTGCGATCGATCTTCAGCCACGTGCGGACCTTGTTGACGTCGCCGAGCGCCGAGCCCGGCACCCAGCCCCGGGTGCCGTTGGGCAGCATCGGCATGCTGACCCGAACCCAGCGGCGCCCGTCGCGGTCGCGCGTGCGCGCGAGGATGAGCACGAGCTCGTCGGTCCCGTCCTCGGTCCTCGTCGTCAGCCGCCCGACGTGCCGGCCGTCCCAGTAGGGGACCGCGCGCGCCGTGACGGCCTGGTTGACGAACGCGAACCGCGACACGACCTGCGGGCGGTAGAGCTCCTCGACGGGTCCCCAGCGCGCGGCGGCGCCGGCGGGTGGCGCGGCAGTCCCGGCCGCGAGGACCGCCAAGGCGAGCGACCCGAGGCCCGCGGCGCCCTTCGGCCCGCGACGCGAACACGCGCCGCGGACCCGTGCGAACGACATCGCTCGCATTGCGTGTCAGCCCGTGTAGCGGGCTGCGGCGCGGCGGCGCGCGGGGGCACGCCGCACGGTGATGCGCTCGGCGCCGAAGCAGACGTCCGCCTGGATGACGAGCGTGCCACTGCGGCTCGGGCGCACGAAGAGCCGGGCGATCCCGTCGGCGTTCGTCCGGCGGAAGTAGCGCTTGCCGCCCGGCAGCGTGACGCGGACGAGCGCGTTGCGGATGTTCTGGCCGTTGGCGAACACGTGGATCCGCAGGCGCGTCGTACGGCGTGCACGGACGCGAAGGCCCTTCGGCACGGCGATGCAGCGCGCCGGCGCGGCGGCGAGCGACGAGCCGACCGTCGGGAAGCCGCCGCGCGTCGGGACGGGGGCCGGAGCGGCGGGCGCGGCAGCGTTCGACAGGCCCCCCAGCGCCGGCGCCGCCGCGAGGACGCACGGGATCCGCACCATGATCCCGGGACCCTCGCCGAGCCCCGTGCCGTTCTCGGCATCGAGCTTGAAGCGGAACGTCGTCACGCCGTTGTTGGCGGACGGCACCGTGAACGCGAGCTTCACGGGGATGTTCTGCGGCGGGCCCGCCACGAGCGCGACGGGATTCGGCGTGATCGACGTCACCGGATCCTGGCCCTCCTCCTTGAGGACCTTGAGCTGCGCGGTGCCGGAGCGGTCGACCTGCGTGGTCATGACGAAGTCCAGCGTCTGACGGGCGCCCGCGGTGACGCAGCCCGCGTAGGTGACCTTCACGATCCCGCGCCCGTTGTCCTGGATCTGATAGAGCGGCGACGGCGCGACGCCGTACGTGATCCTCGCGGCCATGGCCTGCGGCGCGAGGGCGAGGACGGTCACGGCGGCGCCGGCCAGTGCGGCGGCGATGCGACGAGTAGTCATGGGATCCCCCTGAGCGATGAAGTGTCGGTGGTGCTGCCGACTGGCGCCCAGGGGTGGTACCGGCGTCCTGCACACCGGCCGCTGGGGAGGCGAGGCGCCACTCTCAGCGCTGGTCTGTTACCCGGGGTCTGCCTCCCGGCATGCCCGTCGACCGTGAGAATTGGATGAGATCACGCCGGGGGTCGCCGAAGCCGCCGGCGCGGGCGCCGGCGGCCGGGGGACTGCGATGGATCAGTACCCGGAGGCGCGGATCGTGCCGAACGCGTCGGCGAGCGGGATGCCGAGCGACTCGCGGACGCCGCCGATGTGGCACGTCGAGTGCGGGGTCGTCGTCGCCTGCACGACGATCCACGTCTGCGCGATGCGCGTCTTGCGGACGTAGACGGCCTTGAGCGCGCCGCCCGAGAACTTCGCGACCCGGTAGACGGCGTCGCCGCGGACGCCCGCGCCGTACGTCGTGCCGCCGCTGAGCTGCTCGGCGAGGACGGCGGGCGCCGTCGTCTGGGTCGAATGGACGAGCTTGGGCAGGACCACCCCGGTGGACTTGCAGGAGCCGACCCGGCCGAACGTGAGCCTGGTCGCTCGGGGCGAGGACTTGCGCACCTTGAACGAGTCAGGCAGGACGATGCTCGACAGGCGGGCAGAATGCGCGCCGGTGCCGCCTTCCACGGCGGCCTTGCCGTTGTAGATCGACCAGCTGTGCCACGGCGATGCCGTGGCCGGCGCCGCCACGACCAGCGTGGCGAGCGTGGTGAGGAGGATGAGTCGAGACGTGTGCATGGTGGGTGAACTCCCCCGCGCTGGCAAAGGTTGCGAACTGGAGGGTAGGATCGCGACCATGTGGCTCGACCGACCCCCAGCACCGGATCCCCATGACCTGATGGCAGAGGTTCCTCCGTTCACCGTCGCCAGTGACGACATGCAGGACGGAGCCGAGCTCGACGCGACGTTCGTCCACGGAAGCTACGAGGGCGAGAACACCTCGCCGCACCTGAGCTGGTCGGGCTTCCCCGAGGACACGAAGAGCTTCGCCGTGACGTGCTTCGATCCGGACGCCCCGACGGGCTCGGGCTTCTGGCACTGGGTGCTCTTCAACATCCCCGCGTCCGTCACCGAGCTGCCGCGCGGCGCGAGCTCCGACGGGCTGCCCGAGGGCGCGGTCGAGGCGCGCAACGACTACGGCGAGCTCGGCTACGGCGGCGCGGCGCCCCCCGGCGGCGACCGCACGCACCGCTACGTCTTCACGGTCCACGCGCTGGGCACCGACGCCCTCGAGCTCGACTCGAGCGCGTCCCCGGCCTACGTCGGCTTCAACCTGTCGGCGAACGCGGTCGCCCGCGGAGCGATCCGCCCGACGTTCACCGCCCCCGGCTGAGTCTCAGCATTCTCCCAGGGTTCGTGCCGACAATGTCGTCATGAACGCCACCGCCACAGCCGAGCAGCATCGCGTCCTCGTCGTCGACGACGAGCCGAACATCGTCGACGTCGTCTCGATGGCGCTGCGCTTCCAGGGCTTCGCGGTCGAGTCCGCCGGCTCGGGACGCGACGCGCTCGCGGCGGTCCGGTCGTTCGACCCGCACCTGATGGTGCTCGACATCATGCTGCCCGACATGGAGGGCTTCGAGGTCGCCGAGCGCCTCGGCGCCCAGCGGGCGACCCTGCCGATCATCTTCCTCACCGCCCGCGATGCGACGCAGGACAAGATCCGCGGCCTGACGAGCGGCGGCGACGACTACGTCACGAAGCCCTTCAGCCTCGAGGAGCTCGTCGCGCGCATCCGCGTCATCCTGCGCCGCACGGGCGCCGCCTCGCCGTCGTCCTCGCGGCTGACGTTCGAGGACCTCGAGCTCGACGAGGACACGCGCGAGGTCACGCGCGCCGGCGCCCCGATCGAGCTGACGGCGACCGAGTACCGGTTGCTGCGCTACCTGCTGCTCAACCCGCGCCGCGTGCTCACGCGCGCGCAGCTCCTCGACCACGTCTGGGAGTACGACTTCGACGGCGACTCGCGGATCCTCGAGACGTACGTCAGCTACCTGCGCAAGAAGCTCGACCCGCACGGCCCGTCGCTCATCCAGACGGTGCGCGGCGTCGGCTACGCGTTGCGCCTGCCGAGGGGCTGAGCGGCGGTGTCGCTGCGAGCGCGGCTGGTCATCGGGCTCGTGACGCTCGCGGCGGTCGGCCTGCTCGTCCTCGGCGCGGCGACCTACGGCGCGCTGAGCCGCTTCGAGGTCGGCCGCGTCGACGACCGCGCCGCCGCGGCGGTCGCGCCGGCGGTGCGGGCGCTCGTGCAGGCCGACGTCATCACCGGCGCCGACGCGGTCGCGGTCCGCGAGCTGCCCGGCGACCGCGCCGGCCCGATCATCCCCGCGATCGACGACCGCGGCCGGCGTGGCCCTGGCGGACCGGGGGGGCGCGGACCCGATCCGGGCCGTGAGAACCGGCCCGCGGCACCGCCGGCGGGCTCCTACGCGCAGCAGCGCACGGACGACGGGACGATCGTCGGCGGCACGTTCCTCAGCGTGACTCCGGGTGCGACCGAGCCCACGCCGCCCGCCCTGCCGAACGACATCGCGCGTGGCGAGTTCCGGACCGTGAGCGCCGACGGCACCCGCTACCGCGTCCACGCGGTAGGGACGCCGAGGCTCCCCGGGCAGACCACGATCGTCGCCGTCCCGTTCGACGAGGTCGAGGAGACGCTCGACAAGCTCTTGTTCACCGAGGCGCTCGTCATCGCGGCGGTGCTCGCCGCGATCGGCATCGGCGCGTGGTTCACGGTGCGGCTCGGCCTGCGGCCACTCGACCGCATCGGCGAGACCGCGGGAGCGATCGCCGCCGGCGACCTGTCCCGACGCGTTGAGCCCGCCGAGCCGCGCACCGAGGTCGGCCGGCTGGGGCTCGCGCTGAACGCCATGCTCGGCCGGCTGGAGGAGGCGTTCGCCGAGCGGCGCGCGAGCGAGGAGCGGCTGCGGCGCTTCCTCGCCGACGCGTCGCACGAGCTGCGCACGCCGCTGGCGTCGATCCGCGGCTACGCCGAGCTGTTTCGAATCGGCGCCGCGCGCGAAGGCCCGGACGTCGCGAAGGCGATGACGCGCATCGAGGACGAGTCTGCGCGGATGGGCGTCCTCGTCGAGGACCTCCTCGCGCTGGCGCGCCTCGACGAGGTCCGCGACCAGCACCGCGAGCCGGTCGACATGGCGCAGCTCGCGGCCGACGCCGTCGACGATGCGCGCGCGGTCGCGCCCGAGCGCGAGATCGAGCTGCGCACGAGCGCCGGCAACGGATCGGTCGTCCTCGATGGCGACCCCGGCCAGCTGCGCCAGGTGCTCGCGAACCTCATGCGAAACGCGCTCGTCCACACGCCCGCGGGGACACCGATCGAGGTGACCGTGGACTCGGTCGCGGACGCCCGCGAGGCGCGCCTGGAGGTCCGCGACCACGGGCCGGGGCTTCCGTCGGGCGATCCCGCCGAGCTCTTCGAGCGCTTCTGGCGCGCGGACCCCGGCCGCGGGCGCGGACGCGCGGGCGCGGGCCTCGGACTGTCGATCGTGGCGGCGATCGTCGCCGCGCACGGCGGCCGCGCCGAGGCCGCGGACGCCCCGGACGGCGGCGCGCGCTTCACGGTCACGCTGCCGCTGCGCGCGGCCGATCCCGCGAGCGCGCCGGTGGCAACCACGCGCGGCAGGTAGTCGCGCACGGCGCCGCCGCGCGAGCCGGTCGCATATGCGCCTGCTCGGCTCGCCAGCATCGGCCGCGGCGCGTAGGGTCTGCTCGTGCTTGCGTTCCTGCGCACGCCGGGACCCCTGCGCCGCTTCCTGCTGGCGTCGCTGCAGTCGTCGATGGGCAACGCGATCGGCTATGTCGCGCTCTTGCTGCTGGCCTACGAGCACTTCCGCTCGCCGTGGGCGATCAGCCTCGTGCTGCTCGCAGACTTCCTGCCGGCCATCCTCCTCGGGCCGGTCTTCGGCGCGCTCGCCGATCGCCTGTCGCGCCGCAAGCTCGTCGTCGGCGCGGACGTTCTGCGGGCGGCGGCGTTCGCCGGGCTCGCCTTCACCGAGTCGTTCGCGATCGTGCTCGCGCTGGCGCTCGTCGCCGGGGCCGGCACGGCGCTCTACCAGCCGGCCTCGAAGGCGGCGCTCGCGGGCCTGGCCGGCAAGCGCGCCGAAGCCGCGATGGGCGCGCTCGTGATGATCTGGTCGGCGGCGAGCGTCGCCGGTCCCGCACTCGGCGCCGCGTTGCTGCTGGGCGTCTCGACGTCGGTGCTGCTGCTGCTGAACGCCGCGACCTTCGTCGCATCGGCGCTCGTGCTGAACCGCCTGTCGCTCGACCGCGAGGAGACCGTGCACGGCGCGGTGGCGACGAGCGACAACATGAACCTCGCGATCGCCGCGGGCGAGCTCGTCACCGCGCACGAGGCCGACGTCGCGATCGGCCACGGCGTGCGCGCCGGACTGCGGGCGGCGCACGCGGTGCACGGTCTCAGCGCCATCGTCGGGGCCGGTGCCGCGGCGACGCTCGCCTTCTCGCTGATGAACGTCGCCGAGCCGCTGCTGGCCACCGACGACCTGGACGCCGGCGAGGCGGGCTTCGCGCTGCTCGTCTGCGCGTTCGGGATCGGCTCGACGCTCGGGGCCCTGCGCGGCCGGGCAGACGTGCGACTCCTCGTCGGCGGCCTCGCCGGGGGCGGCCTGGCGCTCTGCGCGTCGGCCGTCGTGCCATCGCTCGCGCTGGCCGCGCTGACGTTCCTCGTGACCGGGCTGTTCGCCGGAGCCGTGATGTCCACTGACCACCAGCTCGTCGCGCGGATCGCGCCCGACGCGATTCGCGGCCGGGTCTTCGGCCTGAAGGACTCGCTCGACTCGATGGCATTCTGCGCGGCGTTCGCCGGCGGCGGCGTCATCGCGTCGATCGGGGGCTCGAGGGCGGTGTTCGCCGTCTCCGGCTGCGGGGCGCTGCTCGTCGCGGGCGCGGCCGCGCTCGGTGCTGCGCCAAGCGCGCGTGACGGCCGCCGAGCCTGCGTGAGCGCGCGCGGAGATGCACCGATCCTGCCGGTCCACGCGCTCAGCGCGCGACGGCCGCCAGCGCCTGGGTCCACGCGCTCAGCGCGCGACGGCCGCCAGCGCCTCGACGGCGAGCTCGAGGTGGCGCGGCTCGAGGCGGATGTGGCTCTGCTGGCTCATCGAGCGCGGCGCGACCCCAATCGCCTCGACGGGCGGGGCGTTGGAGAGCAGCGGCACGACGACGAGGAGCTCGACCGGAACCGACCAGGGCCAGCGATCGGGGTCGGCCGGGCTCGGCACGTCGGTGCTCGGCTCGTCGAGGACCTCCGCGACGCCGAACACGCAGCGCCAGCCCGAGGCGTAGAGCACGAGCCGGTCGCCGGCGGCCATCCGGGGCCGGCGCGGGAACGCCGTCCGGCCCGGATCGACGAGCGAGCTGCCGGCGCGCAGCCAGCGGTCGGGTAGGGGTGCCGTGCCCGTGCCATGGGACTTGAGGAAGACAGCGGCCATCGCCCGCAAGTGTTCCCAACCGGGGCGATCAGTAGAGGTGGCAGATGAGCGACGTGCTCGGCGTCGCGCCGCCACCCGCCACGCTGGCCGCCGGCGCGGTCGACGGCTCGCAGCCCATCGCGAGCGCGACGAAGGAGAGGCTGATCGCCACGACGCCGATCAGCGGCCAGCGCTCCCGCGGGGCTCGCGGCGCGCGACGCGCGGCGCGAGCGGCCGTGGCGGCGAAGCCCGCCAGCAGGAGCTCGTCGAACGCCGTCAGGGCGTCGAGCACGCCGACGGGCGCACGCGTCATCCCGTGAAGCGGCAGGCCGACGGCACGCGTCCAGATCCACAGCGCGACGAGCGCGAGCGACACCCCGGCGCCGGCCAGCAGCACGCCCGGCGCGGGCCGGCGGGCGACTCGCACGGCCCAGCCGGCCGAAGCGAGCCCGACGAGGACGAGCGCGAGGCTGAGCCGCGGGCTGTACGCGAACGCCCCGACCGCCGCCTCGAGGTGCGATGCCGCGACGAACGCGGCCAGCCCGACCGCCACGAGCAGGGCCGCGCGGTCGCGCTCCAGCGACCACGGGGCGGGTCCCGCGGCGATCGCGGGTGCCATCACCGGCTTGCCGCGAGGCCTGGGAGGATGTCGGCGATGGGCTTCGGCGCGCCGAGCAGGAAGCCCTGGCCGAAGTCGACGCCGAGCTCGCGGAGGCGCTGCAGCGCCGCGTCATCGCCGACGAACTCCGCGATCGTCCGCGCGCCGAGCCCCTTGGCGATCTGCACGACGGACTGCACGACGAGCCGGTCGGTCGGGTTGTCCGCGAGGCCGCGGACGAACTCACCGTCGATCTTCAGGTAGTCGAACGTGACGTGCTTGAGGTAGTAGAACGACGCGAAGCCGGCTCCGAAGTCATCGAGGGCGAAGCCGCAGCCGAGCTCGCGTAGCCCGCGTGCGACGTCGCGGGCGCGGTCGACGTTGACGATCGCCGCGGTCTCCGTCACCTCGACGACGAGGCGCCCGGGAGGTACCGGATGTCGGGCGAGCACGGCGGCCATGTCGGCGAGGATCTGCGGATCGCTCAACGTCTTGGCGGAGAAGTTCACGTTGAGCCCGATGTCCCAGCCGTCCTCGGCATGCCTGGCAAGAAGCCGCGCGGCTTGCTCGAAGACCCAGCGGTCGATGTCCTGGACGAGGTCGAAGCGCTCGGCGACGTGCAGGAACGCCGCGGGCGGGATGAGATCGCCGTCGTCGCCGCGCAGGCGGATGAGGAGCTCGAAGCGCTCGACGTCCTCGGCGCAGATCCCGACGATCGGCTGAGCGACGAGCGCGAAGCCGTCCTGCGCGAGCGCCGCGCGCAACCGCGCCAACCAGGACTCGCGGACGCTCAGACGCTCGCGCGGGCGCTGCTCGCGGCGGTAGACCCCGGCACGATCCTTGCCAGCGTCCTTGGCCTCGTACATCGCGACGTCCGCCTCGACCATGAGCTCCTCGCCCGTCAACGCGCTCGTACCGTCGAACGTCGTGACCCCGATCGAGCCCGTCACGCGAGCGTGGCGGTGGTCGGAGAGCACGATCGCGCGCTCGCGCAGGACGCCGAGGATCTTGTCCGCGACGGCCACCGCTTGGGCCTCGTCGACCCCCTTGAGGACGACCGCGAACTCGTCGCCGCCAAGGCGAGCGAGTACGTCCGTCTCGCGCAGCGCCTCGCGCAGCAGCCGCCCGATGCGGCTGACGAGCTCGTCGCCGAAGGAATGGCCCATCGTGTCGTTGACGACCTTGAACCCGTCGAGGTCGAGCATGAGCACGGCACCCTGCTCGCCGTAGCGCGACGCGTGCGCGAGCGCGCGGGTCAGCTCGTCGTCGAAGCGGCGGCGGTTGAACAGCCCCGTCAACGAGTCGTGATCGGCGAGCTGCTGCAGCTGGCCCTCGAAGCGCTTGCGCTCGCCGATGTCCACGAGATGGAAGACCGCGACCTGCGGGTACTCGTCGCCCGGGACCGACGCTCCGACGAGCGACGCCCACACGAGCTGTCCGTCCGCGTGCAGGCAGCGCACCTGCGCCTCCATCCGCGCGTGGGAGTCGATCGCGAGGAGCTCGAGGTCGTGGTGCAGCGTCGCCGCGTCGTCCGGATGCAGCAGCGAGCCCAGCATGGCTCCGGCGAGCTCGTCCGAGCCGCGTCCCACGAGGTCGCACAGCGCCTGGTTGGCGCTCAGCAGACGCCCGCGCGACGCCGGCGCGAGGTCGGCGAGGGCCATCCCGATCGGGGCATGGTCGACGGTGATGCGAAAGCCCGCCTCCGCTTCGCGGCGCGCCACCTCGGCGAGGTGCGCGTCGGTGACGTCCTGGGTCGTGCCGCAGATGCGCGCGGGCGCGCCCTGCCCGTCGGACACGAGCCGGCCGCGGGCGTGCATGTACCGCAGCTGGCCGTCGTTGCCGCGCCGGACGCGGAAGACGAGGTCAAGCTCCGCGCCGCCGGACGCGAGCAGCTCGATCGCGTCGCGAAACAGATCGCGATCGTCGGCGACGACGGTGTCGAGGAGTGCCTGAAACGACGCGGGCGGCTCCCCGCGCTCCCAGCCCATGATCCGGAACATCTCCTCTGACCAGATGCGCGCGCCGGTCGCGAGATCGCGCTCCCAGCTGCCGAGATGCGTGACCGCCTGCGCCTCGGCGAGCGACGCGCGCTCGCGCTCCAGGCGCTCCTCGTAGCGGCGGCGCTCGGAGTCCTCGAACATCTGCGGGCTGCGCAGCAACCGTCCATAGGAGCGGCGCAGGCTGAGGTAGAAGAGCGCGACGCCCGCGCCGATCGCATCCCACACGACCATCTGCCAGCCGAAGGCCGCGCGCATCGCGAGGCCGCGGGTCACGCCGATGCCGAGCTCGGGCGCGACGAGGTGCAGCGCGTGGCTGCCGTGATGCACCCCGCAGGTGAAGAAGATCAGCGCCGTGGCGAGGCCGAGGACGTTCGTCGTGACCTGCTGCGTGCTGACGAGCCCCCGGAGGATGACCCAGAAGATGACGAGGTACGCCGTCGCGATGACGCCGTTGAGGAACGCCACGAGCTGCCAGCTCATGCGGTGGTATCGACCGCTCGCGTCGGCCGCCTTGAGCGCGCGGACGAATGGCGGTGCCGCGCGCGTGCCGCGCCGCTCGCGCTGTCAGCGGATGGTGACCGGGACGCCGGCGTCGATCGTCGTCGCAAGCCAGGTCACGTCGGCGGAGGACACGCGTACGCAGCCGTGCGAGACGGCCGTGCCGAGCCTGCCGCCGATGTTCGCGAAGCCGTGGATGGCGATCTGCCCGGGACCGCCCTCGAACTCCTGCAGGACGTTCGAGCGCGCGCTGAGGGCCAGCGCGAACGGAGCGCCCGAGTGGCCCGCGGGCAGGCGCATGGGCTCCTCCACGAAGTACTCGCCGCGCGGCGTCGGGGTCGCGCGCTTGCCGACGATCGCCGGGAAGCGCTTCGCCTCGATCCCGCCGTCGTAGACGAGCACGCGGCGAGCGCCGACGTCGATCACGACGTGGAGCGGCGTGCTGGACAGCTTCGTCGACGCGGCGCTGATCCAGCCCGAGCCCGGAGGCCGGGTGCGCAGCGTGCGGCCGGGCAGCCGCACGCGCAGCCAGAAGCCTCCGCTGCGGTCGACCGCCTGCGCGAGGACCGGCAGCACCGTGCGTACGCCGGTGATCGGGCGCCGTGCGGACACGCTCCCCACCGTCCGTGCGCCGGCCTTGGGCGCGCTGCGCACGATGTGCGCGGAGAGCATCTCGGCCACCGACTGGTCGGCGGCGACGCGCGCGACGGCCGGCGACGCGGGCAGGAGCGCCAGGCCCGCGGCCGCGGCCACGCCCGCGGTGCGCGACCATCGCAACGCCCCGCCACGTTCGCGGTGCACGCGCATCAGCCCGTGAACTGGGCGTGGGTCTTGGCGAGCTTCGGCGCAGAGCGCTTGCCCTTGGCCGTCGCGGTGTCTTCGGCGCACGACTTGAAGCGCATCTTCAGCGTGACCGGCCGCGTGCCGTCCGTGAAGGAGACCCGCGCGGTCACCCAGTGGACGCCCCCGCCGGTTCCGACGAGCGCCTGCCACGGCGCCTTGGTGCGCGTCGCGATGATGCGCTTGTCCTGCTTGAAGACCACCTTCTTGATGTAGAGCCCGGTGACGACCGCCTTGAACGTGTCTTCGACGCAGCGGCTGATGCCGAACTCCGCGATCGCGCGGGCGATCTTGCGCGGATTGCTGGTGAACAGCGCCGTGCCGTTGCCGGGAGCGTTTGAGCTGCCGGGGCGCGGAGAGGATCCCACGGCGCCGGGGACGCTCCCCGGGCGGCCGATGGGGACCGCGGGGACGACGGTGATCCCACCGATGACGACCGCGGGGATCGTGGAGGTGCCGGGAGTCGTACCACCGCCGGGCGTCGTCGTTCCGCCACCGCCGCCGCCGCCGCCCCCGCCGCCGCCGCCGCCGTCCGCCGTCGCCGTCGCCGTCGCCGGGAGTGTCCGAGTCATCTGTCGCACAGCCCGCGGCCGTGATCGTGTCGTTGATGAGCGTCACCGCGCCGTTGCGGGCGAGTGCCCGGCCGTACACCGTGACGCCGTCGTTCATCGAGATCGACGTGAGCGCGAGGATGGAGCCGACGAAGGTCGAGCCCGTTCCGAGCGTCGCGGAGCTGCCGACCTGCCAGAAGACGTTGCACGGCTGCGCGCCGTTGACGAGGTTCACCCTGCTGCCCGAAGCCGTCGTCAGCGACGAGCCGGCCTGGAAGATGAAGACCGTGTCGGGGTCGTTCTGCGCGTCGAGCGTCAGTGAGCCGGTGAGCCCGAGCGCCGTGGCGGACTTGTAGACGCCGCCGGTCAGGGTGAGGCCGCCGAGGTCGCCGGACATCGGCAACGCCGGGACCCGTCCTGCCGCATCGACGTAGGCGGTCGTGAGATCGGCGTGCGCCTGGCCAGCGGCCGCGTTCGCGGCGTGGATCACGCCGTTGATCGTGGCTGCCGTGAAGCCGACCGGTGCCCCGCCGGGATATACGCCGAGGTTGCCGTTGATCGTCGATGGACCGGTGTTGGTCGCCGTGGCGCCCCCGAGCAGCGCGTAGGAGCCGGCGGTTCCAAGTCCCACCTTCGGCTGTGCGGCGAGCGCACTGGCCGGGAGCAGCGCCGCCACCAGCAACACACAGGCGTACGTCGCTGCCCGCGCAGGGCGCGAGATGGTACGAGTCGTCAACAACATGAGTGACCTCAGAAGTGTCGAAGTGAGCGGACAAGCGAGGTCCACTCACGGAGGTTGTGCCTGGCACCTGACCGGCTGAACTTCCCCATCCCGCTTGTGAGGCGGTACGCGGCGCGTGCGAAGGGAGTCACGCTCTCCGGCGACGGTCGTTACCCGAAGCCTGCGATCAGTGTCGTCTAACGAGTCCGTGACTCGGTGGGCTCATCGGTTCAAGCTGGCGCGTCGGCAGTAGTTACCCGCTACGGAGCCGTAGCCGCCTTGGGGGTGCGCTCAGGTGATCATGCCGCGGCGCATCGCCTCGGCGACGGCGGCGGTGCGGTCGCTGACGCCCAGTGACGCGTACGCGCGCTCGAAGTGGCGCTTCACGGTCGCCGGGCTGAGGTACAGCTGCCTCGCGATGGCCGCCGTCGTGTGACCTCGGGCCGCGAGCTGCAGGAGCTCGAGGCCGCGGGGAGTCAGCACCGGCTCGGCGAGCTCGCCCAGGCGGTGGCTGAGGAAGTGCCCGATCTCGTGGCCGATCCCGTTCAGCGCGCGTGTCAGGCGCTCGGCGGGTTCGATCGGCTCGACGGAGAGGAACTCCAGCACCGCCAGCGTGTCGTCCACGAAGACGGCGGGCACGGCCAGCGCACCCCTCAGGCCGGCGAGCTCGATGGCGTCGCGGCGGTCGATCGAGCCGCCTTCGGATGGATGCGCGGAGATGACGGGCTGGCGACCGGCGAACGCCCTGCCGAGCGTCGCGTCTCCGGTGCCGGGCTTCCACGCACGCGTCGACGCCGCCACCGCCGCAAGCTCTGGCGAGGGCTCGTGCCAGATCGCCTGCGCCACGAGGATCGAGCGCTGCGGCAACCAGAACGCCCCGAACGGCACCTCCAGCGCATACGCGAGGCGCTCGACCAGCTCGCGCGAACCCGTCTCGAGCGCGGTCCAGCGGTCGAGTGCCAGCGTGACGGCGGCGTGCGCGGCGAGCTGTCGATCCAGCCGGCGCAGCGAGGACACGTCCTGAACGGAGCCGACGATCCGCCGCGGCAGACCGTCGGCAGGCTCAAGCTCGGCGACTGTCATCCGCAGCGTGCGGCTCGTCCCGTCGGCCGACAGGACCCGGTACTCCATGTCGTCCTCCGGATATCCGCCGGCCTGCATCGCGCCGATCGCGTCCTGCACGAGCGCGCGGTCCTCGGGGTACGTGCGCTCCAAGACGTACTCGGTGCTGGGAACGATCGCGTCGGGATCGAGCCCGAACAGGCGAAAGTGGTTGTCTGACCACGACAGCTCACCGCCGTCGGGAATCCACTCCCAGCTGCCCATTCCCGAGATGCGCTCACTGTGATCGAGAAACGCGAGCCGGCGGTCCAAGCGCGAGAGATCGTCGGCGGTCACATGCCGAACATACCGGCGCCGAGCGCACCGGGTTGTGGTTAAATCTGCGAGCGGCTACGCGCCAGGGGCGTTCAGCCCTGGTGCGGGGTCAGCGGGGGCGCAGCGAGCGCAGCCGGCCGGCGGCTCGGGCCACGCGCGCGACCGCGGGCTCGTCGCGGCGGCCGGCCTCGATCGACTGGGCAAGCAGCTGCATCGGGTGCAGCAACGGCCGCTCCTCACCCTTGCGACGCAGGTGCGCGGCGATCTGCAGCGTGCAGCCGGGGTTCGCGGCGACGATCGCCTCGGCGCCCGTCGCGATGAGGTTGTCGGCCTTGCGCTCGCCGAGCTGCGCGGCTGCGGCCGGCCGCGTGAGGTTGTAGATCCCGGCCGAGCCGCAGCACAGCTCCCACTCCTTCGGCTCGACGAGCTCGAGACCGGGGATCGTGCGCAGAAGCTGGCGCGGCTGCGCGCGCACGCCCTGCGCGTGCGCGAGGTGGCAGGCGTCGTGGTAGGCGACCTTCAGGTCGACGGGCCCGCGGCGTGCGCGCGGCGCGACGCTCGCGAGCAGCTCGTGGACGTCGCGGGCGCGCGAGGCGAGCACCTGCGCGCGCTCGCTCCACTCGGGGTCGTCGCGCAGCAGGTGGCCGTAGTCCTTGATCGCCGAGCCGCAGCCCGCCGCGTTGACGACGACGTGGTCGAAGCGCTCGAACGCCGCGATCGTCGCCTTGGCGAGCGGCAGCGAGTCCTGCTCCTGGCCGGCGTGCAGGCCGAGCGCCCCGCAGCAGCGCGGCGAGCGCGGGCTGTGCACCTCGAAGCCCTCGGCGGCGAGCACCTGCACCGTCGCGGCGTTGACGTCGCCGAAGTACGCGCGCTGGACGCAGCCCTGCAGGAAGCCGACCGTGCCGCGCTGCTCGCCCTGCGCGCGGGTGCGCGCGGGCAGGCGCCTGAACGCGTCGCGCAGCGTCACCGGCGGCGCGAGCTCGGCGAGCGACTTCAGCGCGGGCGCGCGGTCGAGCAGGCGCGAGCGTTGCGCCAGCGCCGTGAGGCCGGTCATCCGGGCCGCCAGGATGAGCGGGATCGTCGCGCGCAGCCGTCCCGGGTACGGGAACGTCGCGAACAGGCCGGCGCGCAGGAGCTTCTCGCGGCGCGTGCGCGGGTGCAGCCGCTCGACCTGCTGGCGCGTGTCCTCGATGAGCAGGTCGTAGCGCACGCCCGACGGGCAGGCCGTCACGCAGGCCATGCAGCCCAGGCAGTTGTCGAAGTGCCCGACCATCGTGTCGGACAGCTCGCTGCCCTCCTTCAGGCCCGCGCCCATGAGCACGATCCGCCCGCGCGGGGAGTCCATCTCCTCGTTCCACAGGACGTAGGTCGGGCAGGTCGGCAGGCAGAAGCCGCAGTGCACGCAGTCCTCGACGAGCTCCTGCTGCGGCGGCTTGTGGTCGTCGAAGGCGCGGCCCCGGGCGTGCGGGCTTGCGCCCTCGTCGAGCGTGTCGATCGGGGTCATATGCCGCCGACGAAGATCGCCGGGTTGCAGGTCGCGGTCGGGTCGAAGCGCTGCTTGACGCGGCGCATGAGGCCGAGCGCCGCGTCCTCCGGCTGATCCCAGGGATCGAGGTGGGTGCGGACGTGGGCGGGGGCGTCGAGGACGACGCACGGCGACGGCGCGAGCACCTTGCGTACGCGCGCGATCGACGTGACGAGCTCGCCCGGCACGGCGGGCGGAAGCGCGATCCACGACACGCCGAGCGCGGCGCGGCCGACGAGCGTCCCGCCCGCGACCTGCGCCGCGACGCAGGCATCGGCAAGCTGCGACGGGCGGCCCGACACGCGCACGATCGCGCCGCCGTCCGCGCTGCGCTGCGCCGCGCGCTGGGCCGCCCACAGCGCGTCGTCGTCCTCGCTGGCCGAGGCGTCCACGCCCGCGGATTCGAGCAGCTCGCGCGCGGTCTCGGCCTGCTGCGCCGCCGCCACGCCGCCGAAGCGCGCGAGCACGGTGCCGCCCGCCGCCTCCCAGCTGACGTCGAGCGACTGGAGCTCGAGCGTGCTGTGCGCCAGCAGGCTCGCCGCCGTGGCCAGCCGTTCGGGGTCGTCGGTCGACGCGGTCGCGGTCGCCTGCGAGCGCGGTCGCGGGTGCAGCCGGACGGCCACCTCGCAGATGACGCCGAGCGTCCCGAACGAGCCGGCGAAGAGCTTGGCGAGGTCGTAGCCGGCGACGTTCTTGATGACCTTGCCGCCGGCCCGAGCGACCGTGCCGTCGCTCAGCGCGACCGTGACGCCGAGGACGAGGTCGCGCGGGGCGCCGTAGCGATGGCGCAGCGGCCCGGTGTCGGCAGCCGCGATGGCGCCACCGACCGTCGCTGCGTCGCCCTCACCCAGGGGCGGGTCGAGCGCGAGCATCTGGCCGGCGCTCGCGAGCTGCTCGTCGAGCTCGCGCAGCGTGACGCCCGGTTGGAGCACGGCCGTGAAGTCGCCCGCGTTGTGCTCGAGGATCGCGTCGAGCGCGGCGGTCCGCAGGCGCACCGCGCAGCCGGCGCCGGGATGGCCCCACGGCTTCGTGCCGGAGCCTTCGATCCGCACGCCGACGCCGTCCTGCGCGCAGGCGTGCAGCAGCTCGGCCGCGTCGGCGGCCGACTGCGGCGTCTCGCTGCGAACGGTCTCCGCCCGAGCACCCATCTAGAAGCGCTCCGCGATGCCGTCGCGCTCGAGCGGGTGGCGGCGGTAGGGGCCGGGGACCTCGCCGCACAGCCGCGGCGTCGGCATGACCTTGCCGGGGTTCGCCAGGCCGCGCGGGTCGAAGGCGCAGCGCAGCATCTGAAACGCCGCGAGGTCGGGCTCGTCGAACATCTTCGGCATGTAGCGCTTCTTGTCGACGCCGACGCCGTGCTCGCCGGTGATCGACCCGCCCGCGTCGACGCACGCCTCGACGATCCGCCCCGCGAGCTCCTCGGCGGCCTCGGCCTGCTCCTCCCCGTCGTAGAGGACGAGCGGGTGCAGGTTGCCGTCGCCGGCGTGAAAGACGTTCGCGACGCGCAAGCCGAACTCCTCGGCGAGCTCTGCGATCCGCGTCAGGACCTCCGGCAGCTTCGTCCGCGGGATGACGCCGTCCTGGACGTAGTAGTTCGGCGCGAGCCGGCCCATCGCCGCGAAGGCGGCCTTGCGCGTGCGCCAGATCTGCGCGCGGTCGTCGGCGTCCTCGGCGATCCGGATCGACAGCGAGCCGTTGCGCTCGCAGATCGCGACGACGTCGTCGAAGCACGCCTCGCACTCGGCGGCCGAGCCGTCGAGCTCGACGATGAGCGCCGCGCCGACGTCGGTCGGGAAGCCCGCGCCGACGGCCTTCTCGGCGGCCTGGATCGTGAGGTTGTCCATCATCTCGATCGCGCCGGGGATGACGCCGCCCGAGACGATCTCCGAGACCGCCTCGCCGGCTGCGATCGGCGTCTCGAAGAATGCGACCATCGTCTTGATCGCCTCGGGCACGGGGACGACGCGCAGGGTGATCGCCGTGCAGATCCCGAGCGTGCCCTCGGAGCCGACGAACGTCCCGAGCAGGTCGTAGCCGGGGTGGTCGAGCTCCTTGCCGCCGAGCGCGACGACCTCGCCGTCGGCGAGCACGACCTCGAGGCCGGTGACGTAGTTCGTCGTGAAGCCGTACTTGAAGCAGTGCGCACCGCCGGAGTTCTCGGCGACGTTGCCGCCGATCGAGCAGACGATCTGCGACGAGGGGTCGGGCGGGTAGAAGTGCGTCGGCCCGACGGCGAGCGAGACCTCGGTGTTCGTGACGCCAGGCTGGACGACGATGCGCTGGTTGGGCATGTCGACGTCGAGCACCGCGCGCATCCTGCTGAGGCCGATCAGCACCCCCTGCTCGACGGGCAGCGCCCCGCCCGACAGGCCCGATCCGGCGCCGCGCGCGACCCACGGCACGCCCGCGTCCGCGCAGGCCTTGACGACGTCGCGGACCTCGCGCGTCGTCGCGGGCAGCACGACGACGCCGGGCGTGGCCTTGTACTGCAGCAGGCCGTCGGACTCGTAGGTGCGCAGCTGGTCGGCGTCGGTGTAGACGTGGTCGGGGCCGCAGGCCTTGCGCAAGCGGTCGACGAGCACCGCGGACAGCGGGGCTGGTGGGGCCTCGGGCGTGGTGGCTTGCGGCGGGTTCATGACGGCGGCCGGCGCGCTGGACACGGCGACGGACGATGCGATCGCCGGGCGCGGGCTGAAGGAGGGTAGTGCCCGAATGTCGCGCGTGTCTAAAGACCGCGCGGTGCGCGGCGGCGCTTGACGCGCTCGCAGTCGTCCGCGACGCGGTCGGCCACGTCGGCGAGCACCTCGTCGCGGCCGCTGCCACAGCGGATCGCGTCCGCGCGGCGGCGATCGCCGGCGGACGCGTCGCGCGCGTCGATGTCGTCGTTGCCCGGCCCTCCGGAGAGCGTCGCGGTGCCGCGCCGGTCGCGCAGGCGATCGTCGCCGCGCTGACCTTCGAGGCGGTCGCCGCCGTTGCCCTCGCGCGCCTCGGCGCCGTCGAGGTTGTCGCGGGCGTCCTCGCCGTCGAGCGCGTCGCTGCCCGCGCCGCCGAACAGCCGGTCGGCGCCGCGGCCGCCGAGCAGCCGGTCGTCGCCGTCGCCGCCGTAGAGGCAGTCACGGCCGTCGCGGCCGCGCAGGACGTCGTCGCCGGCGAGGCCGAAGAGGACGTCGCTGCGCAGCGGCCGGCCGGTCAGCCTGTCGGCACCGGACGTGCCCACGTGCTGCGTGCCGGCGAGCGGGCAGCCCGGCTGCGGGCGCACGGAGGGCGATCCGGGTGGTGGTGGCGGCGGCGGCGCCGGCGGGCCCGGCGGCGGGGGCGCGGGCGGGCCGGGCGGCGGGGGCGCTGGTGGGCCGGGCGGTGGGGGCGGCGGAGGCGGCGGCGGCGGGGGCGGGGGCGGCGGGGCCGGCTCGCGATCGAAGGTCAACACCGCGTCGTCCTCCTGCGACGTCGCATAGACGTTCGCACCGTCGGGGCTCACCGTCACCGCGAACGCGCCGTCGAGCGCCGTGCCGATCGCACACGCGCCGGAGTTGCCGTCGCGCGAGATGCAGCCCGCGGGCGAGGCCTTCTGCGTCAGCGACCCGTCCGCGGCGCGATCGAACGCCGAAACCGCGTCGGAGTCGTCCGCGGCGACGTACGCGCTCAGGCCGTCCGGGCTGACGGCGACGTTGCGCGCCCCGTCGAGCGCGACGCCGTCGACGCACGCGCCGCCGCTTCCGCTGTTCGAGATGCAGCCCGTCTGGGTCAGCGCGCCGTCGCCGGCGCGCTCGAAGACCGCGACGGCGTCGCTGAACTGCGACGCGACGTAGACGTATCGTCGTCCGGGCTCAGCGTCACGCCGAAGGCGCCGTCGAGGCCCGTCCCGTCGAAGCATCCGCCCGCGCCGCTGTCGGAGATGCAGCCCGCCGCCGCGCTCTTCTGGGTCAGCCTGCCGTCCGCTGCACGATCGAACACCGTGATCGCATCGCCGACGTTCGACACGACGTAGACGTTCTCGCCGTCGCCGCTGACCACCACGGCGCGCGGCTCGTCGAGCCCGATCCCCGCGGTACAGGGCGCGGCGCCCGTCGTTCGAGATGCAGCCGTCGGCGCCGCCCTTCTGCGTCAGCGTGCCGTCGGCGTTGCGGTCGAAGACGGCGACTGCGTCGCTGTTCTGGGCGGCGGCGTAGAGGCTCTGGCCGACCGGGCTGACCGCGACGTCGGCGACGCCGTCGAGCGCCGTTCCGTCGACGCACGGCCCCGCGCCGGTGTTCGAGACGCAGCCGTCGGGGCCGGCCTTCTGCGCGAGCCCGCCGCCGGCCGTGCGGTCGAGCACCGCGACCGCGTCGCTCACATAGGACGCGCCGTAGAGCTGCGCCCGGTTCGGGCTGATCGCGAGCCCGCGGACCCCGGACAGCGCGGTCCCGTCGACGCAGGCCCCGGCGGTCCCGTTGTTCGAGATGCAGCTGAGCGCCGGCGACAGCACGCCGCCTGGCCAGCCGGTCGAACACGTCGAGCGCACCGCTGAAGATCGCCGCGACGTAGACGTCCTCGCCCTCGGGGCCGACGAGGACGGCGCGCGGGGTGTCCAGCGCCACCCCGTCGCCGCACGCGCCGCCGGTCCCGGTGTCCGAGACGCACGCGTCCAGGCCCGGCTTCTGCGTCAGGTCGCCCGTCGCCGCACCGGCCGGCATAGTGCCGCCGACCAGCAACAGCGACCACGCGATCAGCGTGGCTCGTATGACGTTCGACATCGCGCTGCACCCCGTGTGGTGTGACGACCGGCCGCATTCCTTGCGACGCGAGCGGCGCAACCTACCGGCCACGATCGTGTTGAGCGCCGGTAACGTGCCGCACGTAGGGGTGTACGGCAGATATTCCGTCGGGGCGAGCGCGTAGCGTCGTGCTTTGCCCGTATTCGAGAGGAGCGAGATGCTGCGGCAGGAGCTGGTGTTCGATGCCGAGCTGGTCGGATGTAGCAACGTACGCCGTGTGATCGCCGTGCGCGACGACCTCACCCTCGTCGACCTGCACTACGCCCTGCAGTCGGCGTTTGGCTGGGACGACGATCACCTGTACGCGTTCTGGCTCTGCGACCAGTTCTGGACCAGCGCGACCGAGCACTTCACGCGCCCGTGCGGCGAACCGGTCGATCCGGCCGAGCGCAGCGCCGCGATCCGCCTCGACTCGCTCGGTCTCGCCGAGGGCCAGCAGATCACCTACGTCTTCGACTTCGGCGACGAGTGGCGGGTGCGCCTGCGCGTCGAGGAGGTCTCAGCCCACGACGGCCGCCCCTCGCCGCGGCTGCTCGAGGCCGTCGGGACCGCGCCTCCGCAGTACGCGCACAGCGTCGCCTGAGGGTCGAAGGCTTGCGAGCGCTGGCCCCCGGCGTGTGGCAGCTGCGGGGCCTGCCACCGAACGCGATCAACGTCTACCTGGTCGGCGACGTGCTCGTCGACGCGGGCACGCCGGCCGCGCGCAGGCGCATCCTGCGCGAGCTGCGTGACGTCACGGTCGCGACGCACGTCGTGACGCACGCGCATCCGGACCACTTCGGCTCGAGCCACGCGGTCTGCGAGGCGCTCGACCTGCCCCTCTGGACCGGCGAGCGCGACGCCGAGGCGATCGAGACGGCGACGCCGGTCCCGTCGGACACCGCGGTGGGCCGCCTCCTCGCCAAGGGCAAGATGCCGCCCGCGCACCCAGTCGCACGCAGGCTGCGCGAGGGCGACGAGGTCGCCGGCTTCGAGGTGCTCGACGTGCCCGGCCACTCGCCGGGCCACATCGCCCTGTGGCGCGAGCACGACGCCACGCTCATCGCCGGCGACGTCTTCTTCAACCTCCCGCGGCTCGGCGCTCCGCCGGCTTTCCTGACCGTCGATCCGCCGCAGAACCGAGCATCGATGCAGCGCTTGCCGCGCTGCGACCGGCGCTCACGCTGTTCGGCCACGGCCCGCCGCTGCGCGATCCACAACGATTGGCGAGCGCCGCAGAGAGCTCCTAAAGATCCGCACGGTGCTGCCGACTACGGAGCCGATGACGGATTCCCATAGCTCCGTGCGAGAAGAGCTGCTCGGGTTGCCCGACCGGCGGCTCATGCGCCATGCCATCGACACGGCGCTGGAGACGCTCGCCGGTGGCGGAGACCCGTCCGCCGTGCTGCTCGTGGAGGTCGCGGGGCTCGCGGCCGGAGGCGACCGGCTCGCGACGGAACTCGCGCTGCGGCTCGCGGCGGCGCTGCACTCGGAGGACCTCGTCGGCTGCTTCGGCGGCGACGTGCTCGTCGTCGTCGCGCGCGACATCCCGGACGAGGAGGCGGCCCACGCGCTCGCCGCCAGGCTCACCGAGCGTGAGCTCGGTCTCGGCCGACGGCCTTCCACGCCTCGCCACGGCCGGCTTCACGCTCGTCCGCGAGGGCGACCCGTCGGTGGCCGCGGTCGTCGCGCGTGCCGACGCGGCGCTCTACGCGGCGAAGAACAAGGCCAGCCGCGACGCGCGCGGCGACGGTCCCGGTCCGTTCGAGAGAGCCGCGAGCGTGCTCGTCGAAGCGGCGTTCGAGCGCTCGACCGTCGAGGACTTCGACGTCTACTACCAGCCGATCGTCGACGTGCGCGACGGGTCGATCGCCGCGGTCGAGGCGATCCTGCGCTGGGAGCACCCCGACCTCGGCACGATCGCGCCGAGCGAGTTCCTCGGCGATCGTCGACCGGCGCGGTCAGATGGTGACGCTCGGGCGCTGGACGATCGAGAAGGCGTGCGCGCAGACGATCCGCTGGGGCGCGACGCGCGACGGCCTGCCGATGCGCACGTGCGTCAACGTCGCGTGGGGCGCAGGTCGCCGACCCGGCGTTCGTCGAGGACGTGACGTCGGCGCTCGCTCGCCACGGCGCGATGGCCCACCAGCTTGCCCTCGAGCTCACGGAGGAGGCGCTCGCCGCGATCACGCCGGCGCGCTTCAGGCGGCGCTGGCCGCCGCGCGGATCGCGCTGGTCCTCGACCACGAGGGTACGCGCCCGCCGTCGCAGGACGGGCTCGAGCGCGTGCCGGTCGCGATGATCAAGCTCGACCGCTCGCTCGCTCGCGCGAGGACGCACTCGACGACCCGTCGTCGCCGCTGCGTGCGGCGGCGCAGCTCGCGCGCAGCCTCGGCCTGCCGTGCGTCGCGAAGGGCGTCGAGACGCGCGAGCAGCTGCAGGCCGTGCGCGACTGCGGCGTGCCGTTCGCCCAGGGCTACCTCTTCACGCGGCCGCAGAGCGCGGCGGCGATCGAGGAGCTCGTGTTCCGCGAGCGCCCGTTCGGCTCGCTGCTCGCGCCGCCGCCGATGCTGCTCGGCTTCGAGTTCGACGGCGACGAGCCGGCGATCGAGCTCGGCGCGCCCGGCGGTTCCCTAGGCCTTCTGCTCGGCGCGTCGTCGTCGCCGGGCGCGAGCGACTCGGGCGGCAGCACGTAGTACTGCGCGCCGCCCCCGCCGGCCGGCGTCTTGCCGCCGTGCACGACGATGAGCGGCTCCTCCTCGATCCGCCCGCCGTGGGACTCGCACCCACGCAGTCGACCATCGGCCGGTACTCCTCGGGGACGTCCTGGCGGCGGATGGCGACCATGCCCTCCGGCCGGTTGGCCATGTTGCTCAACGGCATGTCGAGCAGGCATTCACGGATGAGGTCAGTCATAGAGCCGACGCGCGGACTCGAACCGCGGACCCCTTCATTACGAGTGAAGTGCTCTACCAGCTGAGCTACGTCGGCGCAGACCGCCATGCTAGCTCGCCGTTGCTCCCCGGGCCGCTGCGGCGCTCGCGCACCACGCGCGACGGGCGTCGACGTCGCACGGGCCACCCCGCTCGCCGAAGCAAACGACGCGGCCGTGCGACCCGCGCTACGCGTCCGCCACCGCCCGACCGAGCTGGAGCCCGGCCGCCTCGATCTCCTCGAGCGTCGACGCCGATCCAGACGCGCTGCGATGCCCGCGTCGCGCGGCCTCCTCGGCGACAGCCGGCTCGTCCCGACGACGGCGTGGACCGGCACGCCGGCCGCCGCGCGCGCGGCGGGCGAGCTCGCCGACGACCTTGCCGCCGAGGCTCTGCTCGTCGAGGCAGCCCTCGCCCGCGACGACGAGCCGCGCCGCGCGCATGCGCTCGTCGACGCCCAGCGCGTCGAGCACCGTCGCGGCGCCCGGGCGAAGCTCGGCGCCGAACGCCGCCCACAGCCCGCCCGACAGGCCGCCCGCGGCGCCGGTCGCCGGCACGCCGCGCGGGTCGCGCGGCAGCTCGGCCGCGAGCCGCGCGCAGGCGCTCCTCGAGCCGCGCGACCGTCGCCGCGTCGGCGCCCTTCTGCGGGCCGAAGACGCGCGGCGCGTCCTCGAACGGCGTCGTCGCACGTCGCAGAGCACCGCCAGGCGCGCGCCGCGCAGGCCGCCGCCGGCCCGGATCGCCTCGATCGCGCCGCGGCCGCCGTCGGTCGTCGCGCTGCCGCCGACGGCGACGAGGATCTCGCGCGCGCCCGCGGCGACCGCGGCGAGGATGAGCTCGCCGGTGCCGCGCGTCGAGGCCGCCCAGGCGTCGCGCTCGTGCTCGGCGACGCGGCCGAGCCCCGACGCCTGCGCCATCTCGACGATCGCCGTCTCGCCCGCGAGCGCGAAGTGGCAGTCGACCGGGCGGCCGAGCGGATCGCTCGCGGTGACCGGCACGAGCCGCGCGCCGAGCGCCTCGGCGAGCAGCGCCATCGTGCCCTCGCCGCCGTCGGCGACCGGGCAGCGGTCGGCCTCGCAGCCCGGCTCGCTCGAGGCCGCGGCGCGAGCGCGTCGGCGACGGTCGGCGCGTCGAACGTGCCCTTGAAGGCAGTCGGGCGCGACGAGGACCGCGCACAGCGCCAACGCTACCGGCCGATCGACCGTCGACGCACAGCGGCCGCGCATCGGACAAGCTCACGGGCCGTGACCGCCCCGACGTTCGACCTGCAGTCGCACTCGACGTGCTCCGACGGCGCGCTCGCGCCCGCCGCCGTCGTGGCGCGCCGCGGCCGCGGCCGGCGTGACGCTGCTGGCGCTCACCGACCACGACACGGTCGACGGCGTCGACGAGGCGCTCGCGGCCGCGCGCGAGCACGCGATCGACGTCGTGCCCGCCGTCGAGCTGTCGACCGTCGACGAGCTCGGCGAGGACTTCCACGTGCTCGGCTACGGCATCGACCACACCGACGCGGCGCTCGGCGACGCTGCTGACGACGTGGCGCGCCGACCGCGCCGAGCGGATCGAGCGCATGGCCGCAGCGGCTCTGCGACCTCGGCCTGGCGCCCGATCGCGAGGAGCTCGACGCGCGCCTGGCCGCCGGGCGCCCGGTCGGGCGCCCGCACCTCGCCGCCGCCGCGGTCGCCGCCAACCGCGAGCGCCTGGAGCCGCCGGGCTGGCCGAGCCGTCGGCGTTCCTCGAGGCCTACCTCGTCCCCGGCTGCCCGGCCTACTGCCGCCGCGCGACGCCGACGGTGCCCGAGGCGATCGACGCGATCCACGCCGCCGGCGGCGTCGCGGTCTGGGCGCACCCGTTCTGGGACCTCGTGGCAGCCGAGCGAGGTCGCGCGAGGCGCTCACGCGCTTCGCGGCCGCCGGCCTGGACGGCGTCGAGGCCTTCTACGCCACCCACGACCGCGAGCAGACGCTGCTGCTCGCGCGCTCGCCGCCGAGCTCGGGCTGCTGACCACGGGCTCCGCCGACTTCCACGGCCCCGACCACCGCCTCTTCTCGCGCTTCCGCGCCTTCGAGCTGCACGGCTGCGAGCCGAACCTCGGGCCGATCGCGCCGCGCTGAAGCTCGGGGCGCGTCCGGAGGGCGACCCGACGCTACGGACCCGCCGTGCGCGCGCCAGCCGCGAGCCGAGCGCGTCGAGCGCGAGCTCCTCGTTGGGGTTCAGCTCGAGCGCCGCGCGCGTGTCGTCGACGAGGTCCTGGCCCGCGCGCAGCGCGCCGGCGGCGACGCCCGCGCGCCGCGTCCTCGCGCAGCTCGGCAGCGCGGTCGGAGTGGTGGACGAGCTCGGGCGCGCCGTCGACGACGCACGCGACGTCGCGCAGCCACAGCCCGACGAGCGCCAGGCCGCGGTCGAGCGCGGCGGTCTGCGCGCGCCGCGCGGCGCGCTTGGCCGCGCTCGCCCGCCTCGCGGCGCATGCGCCCGTGGTCCTTGCGGATCGCGTACTGCAGCTCGGACTCCAGCGCCGCCTCGACCGACGCGCCCGCGCGCCGCGCCGGCCGCGCGCGCCTGCTCGAGCAGCGCCATCCAGGGCCGGCCGGCGGTCTCGCCGCGCAGCGCGCCGCGCGCGACCGCCTCGGCGCCCGCCCGCAGCGCCGGCCCGTCGCCGAGCGCCAGCGCCAGCGCGCGCGACGCGTCGCCGAGCCCCAGCCGCGCGCACGCGTCGGCGAGCGTCCGGCGCGACGCCGTGCGCGACCAGCCGCGCCGCGATCTCCGTCGACCGGCGGCGCGTCGAAGCGCACCTGCTGGCAGCGGCTGGCGATCGTCGGCAGCACCTCGCCCGGGCCGGCTCGTCAGCAGGATGCAGGTGCGCGAACGACGGCGGCTCCTCGAGCGTCTTGAGCATCCGGTTGGCGGCCTGGTCGTTGAGCTCGTCGGCGTCCTCGATGACGAACACGCGCCGCGGCGCCTCGAACGGCGTGCGCGCGGCGCCCGCGACGACGGCCTCGTCGACGTCGCCGACGAGGATGCCCGCCGCGCTGCCCGGGCGCGACCCACGTGAGGTCGGGGTGCACGCCGTGCTCGACGCGCGCCGCGGCACCGGCGGGATCGGGCGCGCCCTCGGTCAGCAGCGCGGCCGCGAACGCGCGCGCGACGGCGCGCTTGCCGCTGCCCGCGGGCCCGCAGAAGAGGTAGGCGTGGCTCGGCGCGCCCGCGGGCGGCAGCGCCGCGCCGAGCACGGCGCGGGCATGGGGGTGGCGCTCGGTGCCGGGCAGCATCGCCCGCGAACGGTACCGTCGCGGGGGTGCGCGGCCGGCTCATCACGATCGAGGGGCTCGACGGCGCCGGCAAGTCGACGCTGGCCACGGCGCTGCGCGCCGAGCTGGCGCGCGACCGGCCGGTGACGCTCGCTGCGCGAGCCGGGCGGCGTCGCGCTGTCCGAGCGCATCCGCGAGCTCGTCAAGGATCCCGCGCTGCGCTGCGATCCGCGCGCCGAGGCGCTGCTGTACGCCGCCGCCCGCGCGCAGCTCGTCGACGAGCGGCTCGAGCCGCTGCTGGCCGGCGGCACGTGGGTGCTGCTGGACCGCTTCGTCGACTCGTCGCTCGCCTACCAGGGCGCCGGGCGCGGGCTCGGCGTCGAGCGGATCGCGACGCTCAACGCGTTCGCGACCGGCGGGTCTGCGCCCGACCGCACGCTGCTGCTGCGCGTCGACCCCGCGACCGGCCGCGCGCGCCAGCAGGGCCGCGACGAGGCGCCCGACCGGCTCGAGCGCGAGGCCGACGCACTTCTTCGCGACGATCGCCGCCGCCTACGACGAGCTCGCGGCGGCCGATCCGGAGCGCATCCGCGTGCTCGACGCGGACCGCGCCGCCCGACGCAGGTGCTCGCGTCGCCCTCGCAGGCGCTGGCGGACCTAGACTCCCGGGCGGTCTTGAGCGCCCCACCCGAATTCGAGGTCGAGCGCTTCGAGCGCGTCGTCGCCGGCTCCGGCACGGTCCTGCTGCGCATCTCGGGGCGCTGGCGGGCCGACGAGCCGCGAGCGGCTGCCGCCGCCGATGCTGCTGCTCGACGACGGCCGGCGCACGCGCCGCGTGGCGCCGCTGCCCGGCCCCGACGACTCCGCGCCGCTCGCCGGTCCCGATCCGCCGCCGTGGCGCGCGGCGTACTCGGTGCCCGCGGCGCAGCTCGAGGACCGCCGCCTCGCGTTCGCGCTCGAGACGAGCGCGCGGGATCGTCGACCTGCCGCGCCCGAAGGAGGCCGCCGCCCGCACGCCGAGCCCGCCGCCCGCGCCCGAGGCGCCGCGGTCGACGCCGGGGCGCTGCGCGAGGAGCGCCGCCGGCGCGAGGCCGCCGAGCGCGCCGCCGAGGAGCGCCGCCAGGCGATGGCGGCGCTCGAGCGGCGCCTGGAGACCGAGCGCGAGGCGCGCGGCGCCGCCGAGGCCGCCGCCCGCGAGGCGCGCGACGAGCTCGCCCGCCTGCGCGTGCGAGACCGACGCGGCGGTACGCGGCGGCGAGCGCGCGACGCGCGAGCTGGCCGAGCGCGTCGCGTTCCTCGAGCAGGCGCGCGCGCAGGCCGAGGAGACGCGCTCGCCTCGCGCGCGAGGAGATCGCCGCCGCGCGCGGGCGCCTCGACGAGCGGATCGCCGCCGAGCGCAGCGCGCGCCAGCATGCGGCCAGCGGCAAAAGCTTGAATCAATGGGCATCGGAAATACTGGCGCTATCACTGGCTGGTGACAATGGGTACGCATTAGCAGCTTGAGCGCTTACGCGCGTCCGAGGAATGCAGGCGCGGGCGATATTACCCCACGTTTTGTTTTGATTTTGCCACCGCCCCTCGCGCTCAGGCGGCTTCCTTTGCTTGTTCCGATTCCAACTCCACACCCAGCGCCGGGGCGCGATACGCCGCCGGCGGTGATGATGGACAGCAACTCATCCGGCGGCATCGGCTTCCCTTAATGATTTGCAGCGCTCGTCACCCGGTGAAGTCGGCCGCCACAAACAGCGGAATCTAAGGATATGTGATGCCGCCTCTTCGAACTGCATTGGACAACAAAAAACCCGCTTCTCCCATGAGAAAAGCGGGTTTTGGGATGTTTTGACATTTCTTACTGCATGAGTTCTGGTGCCCGGAGCCGGAATCGAACCGGCACGCCCTTGCAGGCGGGAGATTTTAAGTCTCCAGTGTCTACCAGTTTCACCATCCGGGCAGCGGGCGAGATTCTAGCACAGGAGAAGTAGAAAATGACCATGCTCGGCTATCAGCCTCTCGCCGTCCACTTCCTCCACACAGGACTGTGCCGGTGTGGTCGATGATCGGCCACCTCCTTGGGGATCGGTGAACCGCGATGTCTGTGCTGGAAGCTGTGCAGGCTCCGTCTCATTTCTCACGGGAAGGTTGCTGGATATGCGAATTGGCCGGAGGAACCTGCGATTCGTTACACCCGCTGTCGATCCTCGGGCCGGCTGCGCCGGAGACCACCCCTGGGGTGTACAATCGCCCGGAGGTGTGCCCATGAGCCCGGGAGTTCGATGTCGTCGTGGAGCGGGAAGGGAAGGCTACTAGGTGGCCTCGGTTCCGACCCTGCCCGGATGCCACACGCAGGCCAGATCCCTCGACGAACTGTTCGGAGCGAATCAAGGAAGCCATCGAGCTTTGCCTCGAGGTCGAGGGCGAGCACCAACCCCAGCTCCATTTCGTAGGAGCCCAGCGGGTTTCCCTTCGCTGAATCAGCTCTTTCCGGCCCTGACGGGCAGGCAGCTCCTCATCTTGCTCACCCAGTTGGGTTTCGAGGTCGTGCAGGTCAAGGGGAGCCACCACTTCCTCAGCTATCTGGACGGCCGAAAGACATGTGGTGCCCGTTCATGCAGGTGAAACCCTGGGACCGGGCCTCCTCTCCAAGATCCTCCGAGATTGCAGGCTGCGCCGGGAAGACT
>CAWDYO010000029.1:0-320893 GCA_963806515.1 uncultured Actinomycetes bacterium
ACGGCGGCGGCATGGGCGAACTCGGCGTGGGCCGCGGGCAGATCGAGTTGCTCGCCGCGCCTGTTCACGCCGACGCGCCCAACGACGTCGCGCCGAGCGCCTACAACGAGGACGACCCGGCGGGCGGCCTCCCGGCCAGCCCGCTGGCGCCACGTCCCGCGGAGACCGGCTTCCGCTGGGCCGTGTAGATCGCTCCAGCACGCGCGCCGGGCGCACGGGCGGCTCGCGAGTCCCGCGTCTCCGTTACCGGTTTACATAACGCACGTTATCGAGCATGAAATTGTTGTGACCGGAGCTCGCCCGCGCCCCCGGGCCCTTCATCGCGAAGCGAGCACGGCGGGGGCGCGTGATCGTGGGCATGCCGCGACTATCGCGACGGTCCACAACGTGGGCAATGGCCCTCGCGGGCGTTCTCCGTTCATGCGTCTGAACGAAGCCGGCGAGAGGCCGGTCAGGCGCGCGCGGTGCATGCGGCGACGACGCTAAGAGCAGCGTCAGTGCCGGTTCGCGCCCTTGAGCCGATGCATGACCGCCACGACGACCGCGCCGACGCCGAGCCCGAGGGCCGCTGACGCGGCGGTGTTGGTCAGCCAGGCGCCGAGGCCCCCGACGGCGCCGAGCGCGTGGTCGACGTCCTCCTCGAGGTGATGGACGGCGTCGTAGAGGAACGAGAGGCCGAGCTCGTCGAGGCCGACCAGCAGGATGTGTCCGCCGACCCAGAGCATCGCGGCGATCCCGACCGTCGCGAGCACCGACAGCACGACCGGCATCGCGCGGACCAGCCCGCGCCCGAACCCTGCGGCAGCGCCCTCGCGCTCCTGTGCAAGCCGCAGGCCGACGTCGTCCATCTTCACGATCACGGCGACTGCGCCGTAGACGACCGCGGTGATCGCGAAGGCGACTACCACGAGGATCAGCGCGCGCGAGAGCAGCGGCTCGTCGGCGACCTCGTTGAGCGAGATCACCATGATCTCCGCCGACAGGATGAAGTCCGTGCGGATCGCTCCGGAGACCAGCTCGTCCTCGCGCTCGGGCCGCTGCTCGGCGGCCGGCGTCTCGGCGCCGTGGTGGTGCGGACTCAGCTTCTCCCAGACCTTCTCGGCACCCTCGTAGCAGAGGTACACGCCGCCGACCATGAGGATCGGCGTGAGCAGCCAGGGCAGCAGCTCGCTGAGCAGCAGCGCCGCGGGCAGGATGAAGAGAAGCTTGTTGCGCAGCGAGCCCGCCGCGATCCGTTTGATCATCGGCAGCTCGCGCGCGGGCTCAAAGCCCTGGACGTAGCGCGGCGTGACCGCCGCGTCGTCGACGATCACGCCGGCAGCCTTCACGCTCGCCCGGCTCGCGCCGGCGGCGACGTCGTCGACCGACGCCGCGGCGGCGCGCGCGAGCGCGGCGACGTCGTCGAGCAGCGCGGCGAGACCAGCGCTCATTGCCGGTCTCCCCCGCGCGGCGCCGGGCGGCGCCTGACCGCCGCGCCGGGCGTGATTGCGATCGTCACGGGGCGCAGGGTAATGGCGCGACCGTCCCGCGGTGGCGAGGAAAGACCCCCGCGACCGTTAGATGGCGGTCCGGGGGCGTGACGCGGGGGTGAAGCCCCGACGCGGGCGCCACGGTACACGCATGTCCGCGACTCGCACGGAGGCGTCCGCGACCACCCGGGGGCTCGCCTCCATTGCAAAGGGGGCCTTACGCGTCAGAATGCGCACCGGCGCTCCCATTGCGATGAGTTCTGCGTGTACCCACCGTCTGTACTGACGACGCCATCCCAGCGAGCCGAACAGAGGAGCAGAGTTGACCGAGACAGCGGGTCCGGCCGTCCTGGCCGAGGGGCTTGTCAAGCACTACACCGGACGTGAGGGCACGGTCGAGGCCGTCCGCGGCGTCGACCTCAAGGTCTCCGCCGGCGAGGTCTTCGGCTTCCTCGGCCCCAACGGGGCGGGCAAGTCGACGACCGTTCGCATGCTGACGACGCTGCTGACGATCACGTCCGGGCGCGCGGAGGTCGCGGGCGTCGACATCGCCAAGGACCCCGACGGCGCGCGGCGCAAGATCGGCGTCGCGCTGCAGGAGGCCGGCCTGGACCCGCGCCAGACGGGACGCGAGCTCCTCGTCCTGCACGGGCGGCTCTTCGGCCTGGGCTCGGCAGCCGCCGCGAGGCGCGCGCAGGAGCTGCTCGAGCTCGTCGACATCGAGGACGCCGCCGACCGCAAGATCAAGGGCTACTCCGGCGGCATGCAGCGCCGCCTCGACCTCGCGGCCGCGCTCGTCCACGAGCCCGAGGTGCTCTTCCTCGACGAGCCGACGACCGGCCTGGACCCGGCGAGCCGGCTGACGGTCTGGGAGGAGCTGCGCCGCATCAACGCGCTCGGCACGACGGTCTTCCTCACGACGCAGTACCTCGAGGAGGCCGACCAGCTCTGCGATCGCCTGGCGATCATCGACGGCGGCCTGATCGTGCGCGAGGGCACGCCGCGACGGCTCAAGGACGACCTGCGCGCGCGCCGTGGCGGCGACGACCAGCCGACGCTCGACGACGTCTTCCTCGACGCGACGGGCCGCACCCGCGCCCGCGCGGCCGGCGAGGTCCAGGAGGTGACGGCATGAGTGCCACCATCGCACTCGGATTGCGCGCGCTGCGCGAGGCGATCCGCCAGCCGGACGCGCTGTTCATGACGTTCTTCATCCCGATCTTCTTCTTGATCGTGAACACCGGCCAGGCGGCCGAGATCTTCCCGTCGGCGTCGACCGGCTTCCTCGAGGGCCAGGGCTACGGCGCGTTCCAGCTGCCGATCACGCTGCTGCTCGCGGCCTCGTTCGGCATGGCCGCGCTGTTTCTCGTCGAGGAGATCGAGGGTGGCTACTTCGACAAGCTGCGCGCGATCCCCATCCCCCGCTACGCGCTCGTCATGGGCCGGCTGCTCGCCGAGGGCCTGAAGTGCGTCGTCATCGCGTCGGTCATCGTCCTCATCGCCCTGCCGTTCGGCATCACGATCGCGAGCGGGTTGTTCGGCTTCCTCGTGCTCATCGTCCTGACGGCGCTGTGGGGCATGGTCTACGCGGGCTTCATGCAGATCATCGCGCTGAAGACGCGCAGCGCGGCGGCGACGAACTCGGGCGGGCTGATCTTCTTCCCGCTGCTGTTCCTCACGCCGAACTTCGTCCCGCGCGACATGCTCACGCGGCCGATGGAGGTCGCCGCGACGTTCAACCCCGTCACCTACCTCATGGAGTCGATGCGCTCGCTCATCCTCGAGGACCTCGATTGGGGGTCGGTCCTGCCCGGCTTCGGCGTCGTCGCCGTCCTCGGCGCGCTGATGCTCGCGCTGACGGTGCGGATCATCAAGCGCTACGACTGACTCAGAGGGCGCGGCCGATGACGAGGTAGCAGATCGGGACGGCGGCCAGCGACGCGCCTCCGACTGCGAGCCGCGCGCGACCACCGAGGTTGCGGTGCAGCACCCAGATCGACTTGGCGACCTTCGCGAGCTTGACGAAGTACAGCGCCTGCAGCAGGCGCGTGGCAAGCATGGTGTTCACGGCGCGGGCGGCGAGCAGCCCCTTGGCGACCTCGACGAGCAGCGGAAACGAGGCCGCCACGATCACGAGGCTGAGCCAGTGGCCCTTGGCCCACGCGAGCTTGTCGCGCGTGACGCGCAGCATGATCACCGCCTCGGCGGCGAAGACGAGCCACACGAGCCACGACAGCACCACGGCGACGATCGCCGGCCACCCCCCGTCGGCGATGACGTAGAGGCCGACGGCGGGCAGCGCGAGGAGCGCCGCCGCGATGACCGGCCGCCGCAGCCGCTGCTCCCACGCGGCGCCGCGGGGGTCGCGGACTGGATCGATCGAGGCCATCGGACCTGGACGGTACGCCACGCCCGTCACAGTTCAGCGCCGCTTGTGGCCGATTCGATGGATCACGGCCGCGGTGGCGCCACGGCCGAAGCGCTCAAGCCATCTGCGTGAGGCGGTCCGCGCACCAGGCGGGATGGGTGATCGGCAGCTGGTGGCCCGCGGTCGGGTGCAGCGCCGTCGCGATGTTGTCGTAGCGCGCTGCGAGCTCGCTCGCACGCCCGTCGACCACCAACGGATCGCACACGCCATCGGCGAGCAGGACCGCGACACCGGCGGCGTGCAGCGCGCTCAGCGGAGCTTCCCATCCGCCGGTTCGGATCACGCCGTTCAGCGCGCCGGCGTAGGAGCCCCAGCAATGACGCATCGCCATCCGCGTCACGAGCACCGGAAAGCGCGGCTCCGCCGCGACCGCGATCCACTCTGCGATCGGACGATGCCGGCACATCGCGCCGCACGCGACCCGGGCCACCGGACCACCGGCCCCGTACGTCCGATCGACGAGGCCAAGCGCGGCGATGTGCCGGTCGGCTTCGCCGCCGTCGGCGTACAGCGAGGCCGAGAAGCACACGACCTGCTCGACGTCGGTGCGGCCCGCCGCCCAGTGCAACGCGAGCAGCGCCCCGAGCGAGTGCCCGCCGACCGTGATCCGCCGTCCGTCGAGCTCGAGCTCGCGCGCGAGCCGATCGAGCGCGGCGAGATGGTCGCGGAGCGAGTAGTCGTCGCGGTCGCAGCCCAGCGAGCGACCGAATCCCAGCAGGTCGGGGATCACGAGCCGGCCAGCGTCGGCGAGCTGGTCGTAGCCGGCGCCGAAGTAGTCGCCGCTAGCCGTGAGCCCGTGCAGCAGGATCACGACGCGGTCGCCGTCGCCTGCCGTCCGCACGGACAGCCCCCCGGCCACGCGGCGCGCGCCGCCCCCCGGACGCCAGCCGCGGACGGCGGGCGCGCGGCGGTGCAGCACGAGCCAGCGGGCCGTCGCGGCGAGGACTCCCAGGCTCGCGAGCCTCGTCGTGCGTCGCCTGGTCGGGTTGCTCGTGACCGTCATCTGCGCCGACCGCCGAGTGTACGATCCGCCGATGGCGCCGGGGGCGGTCGGTGAGCGACGACGCCGATGGCGCCGCGGGGCGGTCGGTGACCGACGACGCCGAGGTCGTCGCGTTTGGCGACGCCGCGGCATTCGAGGCCTGGCTGGAGGCGCACGCCGACCGCGCGACAGGCGTGTGGCTGAAGCTCGCCAAGCGCGGCTCGGGCATCGCGTCGATGACCTCCGACGAGGCCGTCGACGCCGGTCTGTGCTTCGGGTGGATCTCCGGCCAGCGCGCGTCGTGCGACGACGTCCACTACCTCCAGAAGTACGTGCCCAGGCGGCCGCGCAGCCGCTGGTCGCAGGTCAACGTGTCCAAGGTCGAAGCGCTGACCGCCGCCGGAAGGATGCGACCGTCCGGCCTCGCCGAGGTCGAGGCGGCGAAGGCCGACGGCCGCTGGGCCGCCGCCTACGTCTCGCAGCGCAACGCCACCGTCCCGGACGACCTCGCGGCCGCCCTCCAGGCGAGCCCTGAGGCCGGGCGGGCGTTCGCTGCGCTGAACAAGACCGATCGCTACGCGGTGATCCTCGGGATCACGACCGCCCGCACGCCGGCGGCCAGAAGCGCCCGGCTCGAGCGGGCGGTGCGCACGCTCGAAGCGCACCGCCCGACCTGACCCCGTGACCCCGCAGCCAAGCTCCGCGAACGCGGTGTCGATTTCCGCGCCCCCCGTTCGTCTCAGAGGAGACCATCCAGCGAAGGAGGAGCGATGAAGTACATCCTGCTGATCCACCAGGGCACGACCCCCGTTCCCGGCACTGACGCCTGGAACGACCTCTCGCAGGCCGAGCAGGGCGCTGTGTTCGCCGCGTACAAGGCCCTCAACGAGACGCCCGGCGTCACCCCGGGCGTCCAGATGCAGCCACCCGATGTGGCGACGACCGTGCGCGTGCAGAACGGCACGACGCTCACGACGGACGGGCCGTTCGCCGAGATGAAGGAGGCCATCGGCGGCTACTGCTTCGTCGAGGCCGACGACCTCGACGCGGCGATCGAGGTCGCCTCGAAGATCCCCGCCGCGAGCATGGGCGGAGCGATCGAGGTTCGCCCGCTCGTCGAGCGGTAGCGCTGTGCAGCGGCGTGCCTCAGCGCAGCGGCGCGGACAGCAGCGCGCAGACCTCGCGGTGCTCGGCGGCGGTCGGCGCGTAGCCGTAACCGGATGCCCAGTCCTCGAGCGAGCGCGCCGCGCTGTCGAGCGAGCACCAGCTGGTCGCCATGGCGAAGAGCTCCTTCGGGTCCGCGCACAGCGTCGCCGAGAGGCTCACGCAGACGTCCCAGCCCTCGTAGAGGCCGATGTTCAGCGCGTCGTCGTCGATCCGGCGCTGGACGGCGCGCGGCAGATCCGCCCGCACCCGCCAGCCCATGGCGCGCGCGAAGTCGTCGCGGTAGGCGTGCGACCTGCGCGGCTGGCAGTCGCGGATGTGGCCGAGCTCGTGGTAGAAGATCGCCCGGGCGGCGAGCCGGTCGTCCCGGCGCTCCGGGGAGTCCGCCTCGTGCCACAGCCAGCGAGGATCGGCGTAGACGAGGGTCATCCGGCCGGGGCTCTCGCAGCCCAGGACGCAGGCGATCGAGCCGAGCTCCGTGCAGTCGCGCTCCTCGACGTCGACGGTCACGTGCGGGGTCGGGATCTCCGATGACGCCTGCCATGCGCGATACAGCGCCGCCGTCTGCGGGCTGGCGACCCCGTCGACCGTCGTCCACGCCGCAGCGCCGGCCGCGCGGCGCGATGCACGCCAGGAGCACGAGCGCTGGACCGAGCCATCCGGGCCGGCGTCCCGACTGGGTGTCATCGAGCGAGCATGCAGAGCAGGAGCCGTGCATGACCCCCCGTTGATACGAGCGGACGAACGTCACACGCGCGACCGACCGTCCCGCGCGGGGTCGTAGCGATGCTCGAGCAGGCCTTCCGCGAGCACTGGGGCCGGGTCCTCGCCGCGCTCATCGGCTATCTGCACGACTTCGACCTCGCCGAGGAAGCCGCGCAGGAGGCGTTCGTGATCGCCGCCGAGCGCTGGCCGCGCGACGGCGTCCCCGCGAACCCCGGCTCGCTGGCTCGTGACGGCCGCGCGCAACCGGGCCATCGATCGCATCCGGCGCGATCGGACCCTGGCGGCGAAGACCCGCCTGCTCGACGTTCCCGAGGTAGCGGAGGAGCCGATGGACGCCACGACGTTCCCCGACGAGCGCCTGGAGCTCGTCTTCACGTGCTGTCACCCGGCGCTCGCGACCGACGCGCAGGTCGCGCTCACGCTGCGGACGCTTGGCGGCCTGACGACGCCCGAGATCGCCCGCGCGTTCCTCGTGCCCGAGCCGACGATGGCGCAGCGCCTCGTGCGCGCCAAGCGCAAGATCAAGTCGGCGGGCATTCCGTTTCGCGTCCCGCCCGACCACCTCCTGCCCGACCGCCTCGCCGCCGTCCTCGCGGTCGTCTACCTCATCTTCAACGAGGGCTACTCGTCTGCGCCCACCAGGGGCGACCTCGCCGCCGAGGCGCTGCGGCTCGGAAGCGCCCTGTCAGAGCTCATGCCCGACGAGCCGGAGGTCCACGGCCTGCAGGCGCTCATGCTGCTGCACGACGCGCGCCGCGCGGCCCGGTTCGCGGATGACGAGCTCGTCCTGCTCGCCGACCAGGATCGCGCGCTGTGGGACGCCGACCAGATCGCGTCCGGGCGAGTCCGCCTGGACCGGGCGCTGGCCCTGCGCGGCCGTGGCCCGTACGTCGTGCAGGCGGCGATCGCCTCGCTGCACGCCGACGAGGCGCGCGACTGGGCCCAGATCGCCGCGCTCTACGGCGAGCTCGCCCGTCTCACGGACTCACCGGTCGTCGAGCTCAACCGAGCGATCGCGGTTGCCGAGGCGGACGGTCCGGAGGCGGGTCTCGCGATCGTCGACCGCCTCGCGCTCGACGACTTCCACTACCTGCACGCGACGCGCGCCGACCTCCTCGCCCGCCTCGACCGCACGGCGGAGGCCCGCGACGGATACGACCGCGCGCTGACGCTCGTCCACGACGCCGCCGAGCGCCGGCTGCTCGAGCGCCGCCGGGCCTCCCTGGGGGCGTCCGCCCGCGCAGACCCCGGGATGTCTGAGCCGACGGCCGGCAGCGATGCCTAGAACGCCATGCACGGCCCGCGAACACGCCGCACCGAGGGCGCGCCGGCCCGGCTTCAGGGCGCGGTGAACCCGAGGACCAGCTGCGCGGCCTCGAGCGGGACGTCGAGCTGCGGGCAGTGTCCGATGCCCTCGAGCTCGATCCAGTCGGCGTGCGGGAAGTCGTCCTCGCGATAGCGCACGGCGGCCGAGGGCCACGGCAGGAGCTTGTCCTCCGTGCCCCAGACGATCCGCACCGGGCACTCGACGCGCTCGGCGTCCAGCGGCCAGCCGGCCCGCGTCGCGTACTCGACGAGGGCGGGCGCGCCCGTGCAGCGCGCGACGCCGAGCACCTGATGGGCGAGCAGCTCGGCGGGGATGTGCTCGAAGTTCGTCGTCTGCAGGCGCGTCGCGCGCCGGCGGCCTGCCGGCGTGGCGACGAGGGCCTCCGCGTGCGGCGCGATCTCCTTGACCTGCTCGTGCAGCGCCACCTGGAGCGCGATGACCTCCTTGTAGGAGTCGTCGCCCCTCGCCCACCCGCCCGCCGGCGCGAACGCGACGACCGATCGCGCGCGCCCGCGCGCCGCGAGCTCCAGCGCGACGAATCCGCCGAGCGAGTTGCCGACGACGTGCGCCAGCTCGAAGCCGGCCTCGTCCATCGCGCGCTCGACGGCGTCGGAGATCGCGTCGCTGTCGACGACCGCGGGCAAGGCCGGCCCGCCCGCGTGGCCGGCCAGCGTCAGCGCGAGAACGTCGTGGTGGCGTTCGAGCGCCGGCAGCACGAGCTCCCAGATCCGCCACGTGTCCATGAAGCCGTGCAGGCAGACGAGCGGGGGTCCGGAGCCGCCGCGATGGGCCGGCGTGAACGTCGAAGCCATCCTCGAAGTCTCCTCGCCGGCGACGGCGAGCGGTCGCTCGAGCCGAGGTGGGGCCTCAACGGCCTGGACTCTCTGACGATCAGCACCGCGACCCGCGAGATCGTCTGCGTATCTGCGAACGGGTGAGCGCGCTCCCCCCTGTGAGGGATCGTCGATGGCGGCGCCCGAGGCGACGATGTCGCCGACCAGCGGACGACAGGGGTACAGCGATGTTCACCGACGACGACTTCGGAGCCCAGGGCGGCGATCCACGACGGATGACCGGCGGGGTCTGCATCGATCTCAGCACGTGCGTGAACTTCTACGGCCCGCCCCCGGCGGTCCTTCACCGGCTGCGCACGGGCGTGCGCGGCGAGGACCTCCAGATCCATCCGTACGCCGCTGCCGAGCGGATGGAGGCGCTCTATGCCCGCCACCTCGGCGTCCCCGCAGGTGAGCTCGTCGCAGGCCGAGGCACGACGGAGTTCATCTGGGCGCTGAGCCGGCAGGTGCCGCGGGCGTCGGTGGCAGTGCCGCTGCCGGCGTACACCGACTACCTCAAGGCCTTCCCCGGCAAGGGCTTCGCGGGCGACCTCCTCCCGTCGATCGAGCACGTCGACGCGGCGCTCGGCGCGGCATCGCTCGTGATCGTCTCCAACCCCCACAACCCGACGGGCGTCGCGCTGCCGGCAGCCGAGCTCGTCGAGGCGGCGCGCCGGCACCCGCTGGCGACGTTCGTCGTCGACGAGTCCTACGTCGACTTCGTGCGCGATCCGGCCGCGGCGAGCGTCGTCGGCGCGGACGTCGACAACCTCGTCGTCCTGCGCTCGCCGTCGAAGTTCTGGGGGATCGCCGCGACCCGCGTCGGGGTGGCGTGGTGCGCGGATCGCTCGCGCCTGGAGCACCTGCTCGGACGGCGCGAGACGTGGCCGATCTCGGGGCTGGACGTCGCGGTCGCCGAGGCGGCGATGGGGAACGCCGACTGGGCCGAACGCGCACGGTTGGACCTGGCGCAGGACGCGGCATGGCTGGCCGAACAACTCCGCGCGCTCCCCGGCGAGCTCGTCGAATCCGGCGTCGAGGTGCACTACCGCTGCCTCGTGACCGAGCACGCGAACGAGCTCGCGGCAGGCCTCGCGGGCTTCGGGGTCGGCGTGCGCGTGCTCGGCCGCGCGCACGGCGCCGGGCCGGGGATGCTGCGCGTCCTCGCGCCCCTCCCCCACCAGCGCGCGACGGTGAAGCGCGCCATCCAGGCGGTCGCAGGCCGTTCGCTCAGCGCGGCGGCCTGAGGCCGCGGCGGCGCGATGACGACGCTCGCCGGGCGCCCTGCGCCGCACGCCGCGACGGCCGCACAGCCCACGCGGGACACGGCACCGGAGTGTGCCGCGCCCACGCCGCTCGGGCGCGGCCTGCGCGCCGGGAGCGCAGCCGAGGCCGCGGGCTGGCCGGCCACGCCGATCGGCCGCGGCCTGCGCGCCAGGAGCGCAGCCGAGGCCGCGGGCCGGCGGCACCTCGGCGTCGCGCTCGCCGTCGCCGGTGCGGCGGGCTACGGCGTCACCGTGGTCATCGGACGCGAGCTCGCCCGCAGCGGGCTCGCGCCGGCGACCGCGCTCGGCGTCCGCTTCGCCGTCGCCGCCGCGATCCTCGGCGCGCTGCTGCACCTCCGCACGGTCGCGCCTGCGCGCAGCGGCGCCGTGCCACGGCTGCTCGCGCTCGGAGCCGCCGGCTACGCGGGCCAGTCCACGCTCTTCTACCTCAGCCTCCAGCGCGGCACCGCGGCGACGAGCATCCTGCTCTTCTACGCCTATCCGGCGCTCGTCTGCGTCATCGGCTGGCTCGCGCTGCGCGAGCGCCGCCCCTGCCGGCGAACCTGGCTCGCGCTCGGCTTGTCGGTCGCCGGGTCCGCGCTCGTCGCGACCGCGGCGCGGGCCGCGGTCGCGGTCGATCCGATCGCGATCGCCTGCGCGCTCGGTTCGGCGCTCGTCTTCGCGCTCTACGTCCTGGCCGGCCAGCGCCTCGGCACGGGCGTCGACGCGATGCGCACCGCGGCGTGGGTCGCCGCCGGCGCGGCGCTCGGGTCGCTCGCCCAGGGCGCGCTGACCGGCGCGCTCGACGCGCCCGCAGGCCGGTGGACGCTGCTCATCGCCTACGGCGCGTTCACGGCCGCGGCGTTCACGCTGATGTTCGCGGCGCTCGCGCGGCTCGGGGCACGGCGAACCTCGGTCGTCATGACGCTCGAGGCGGTCTTCACGGTTGCGCTGGCCGTGGCCCTGCTCGGCGAGCCGCTCGGTACGGGGCAGGCAGCCGGCGGCGTCGCCGTCCTCGCGGCGACGATCGTCGTCACGAGAATCCGCTGACGACCACGGCCACCGCCGGGCCCGAGACGCGGTCGTCGATCGTCCAGGTTTTCGCCCTCAAGGCGCGCGGTCGGAGATGATCTGACACCTCATGCGCAGGGTCGTCGCAGCATGGTGGCCTCGCTCGCCGTCTCGGCGAGCCCCGCCGGCGCGGATCCGGGACCGTACGTCGCGCTCGGCGACTCCTACACGGCTGCGCCGCTCGTCCCGCTGTACACCGGCATCCCGCTCGGATGCCTGCGCTCGAACCACGGCTACCCCTCCCTCGTGGCAGCCGAGCTCGGCATCGGCGCGCTCACGGACGCGAGCTGCTCGGGAGCGAAGACACGGCACACGACGATCGCGCAGGCGGTCGCGCTCGGCACCAACCCACCGCAGTTCGACAGCCTTCGCGCCGACGCGCGGATCATCACGGTCGGAATCGGCGCGAACGACGTCGACCTCATCGGGATCATGCTGACCTGCGTCAACCGCGGTCTGCTGGCGCCGACCAGGAGCGCCTGTCGCAGCGCGTACGCGCAGCGCGACGGCTCGGACGCCAACGCCGCGAAGATCGCCGAGACCGCGCCGAGGATCGCCGCGATGCTCCGCGGCATCCGCGCTCGCCTCCCGCAGGCGCGGATCGTGCTCGTCGGCTATCCCTCCGTGACGCCACGCACGGGCGGCGGCTGCTACCCGCTCGTCCCGATGAGTCCCGACGACCTGCGCTACGTCGACGAGGTGATCGTGCGGCTCAACGCGATGCTCGCCGCACAGGCCGCGAAGGGCAGCGCCGAGTTCGCCGACACGTACGCCGACAGCGCCGGCCACGACGTCTGCGCACCGACGCGCCTCCGCTGGTTCGAAGGCCTGGTGCCGACCGCCCTCGCGTTCCCCCTGCACCCCAACGCGCTCGGGATGCGGGGGATGGCGCGCTCGGTCCTGCGCGTGCTGCGCTCGCCAAGACCGGTGCGTCTCACCCGGCAGCAGATACCCCAGCACGTGAGCGCCACGCGGGGAGCGCGGCCGACGCCGGCCGCCCGCGCCAGCGCAGCTCGACTTCGATCAGCGCGCGCGCAGTAGGCCGCCGAGCCGCCGCGTCCCGGCGCAACCAGACGCGCCCCGGACACAGCGCATGCGTGCGTTGGGCCGCACACGGGCAGACCCCGGCGTTGAACGTCCTTCGCCGCCCGACGAAACGGAGACCACCCCATGTTCCATCCGCGACTCACCGCCCTGCTCGTCGCCCTGAGCGCGGCGGCGCCGCTCGCGCTCACGGCCGCGCCGGCGACCGCCGCGGACGACGTCGACATCGGATGCGTCGCTCACTCCACGTACGACCGGCTCTTCACCGAGGGTCCGTACATCCCGCACGTCGCGCAGAAGAGCTGGTTCGTCCCGCAGGGCCTGACCGGTGGGCGAAGCGCAACTGGCTGATCGTGTCGTACTACTACCCGCACGCCGATCCGGACGTCCCCGGCGGGCCGCGGGAGGCCAAGCTCGGCGTGATCGATCGCGCGAGCGGCAACGTCGTGAAGAACGTCAGGCTGAGCGGCATGACCGGCCACGCCGGCGGGATCGCGGTCGGCGGCGGCTACCTCTGGGTCGCATCCGAGCGCTCCGTCTACCGCTACGGCCTCGGCCGGCTCGATCGGGCACGTCGCGGCGGCTCGATCGCGGCAGGCCGCCGGTTCGACCTGAGCTTCGACGCCGGCTACCTGACGTTCGCCGGTGGCGCGCTGTGGGTCGGCAACTTCGTCGAGACCGGGACGGGCGGGGTCATGCGCAAGTACGCGATCGCCACGAGCGGCAACCTGCTCACCGCCGAGCCGCTCGTCTCGGTCGGGACGCCCGCGCGCGTCCAGGGCGTGGTCGTCCGGCCTCGCGCCTTCGTCTTCAGCACCTCCTTCGGACGCGGCAACGCCAGCAGGCTCGTCACGACGTCGCGCGCCGGCGCGGTGCGTGCGCTGATGTACGCGCCCGCGATGTCCGAGGGCGCCACGCTCATCGGCAACGAGTTCAACATCGTCTACGAGTCCGGCGCGCGGACCTACCTGCGCCCGTCCGCGGGAGGCACGCAGCCGTGCTCGCCGCCGACGCTCCGGGTCCATCGCACGGCGGTCTCCAACCTCATCCCGGGGTGAGCGGACTCAGGCGCGAGCCGCCGCCTGCTGGCGCAGCGCGAGGTGGCGCCCGGTCACCGACGTCGGGTGCTCGACGAGCTGCGCCGGCGTGCCCCTCGAACACGACCCGTCCGCCGTCGGCGCCCGCGCCCGGCCCGAGGTCGATGACCCAGTCCGCGCGCGCGACGACCTCGAGGTCGTGCTCGATGACGACGACCGTCGCGCCACCGTCGACCATCCGGTCGAGCAGGCCGACCAGGCGGTCGACGTCGTGCATGTGCAGCCCGGTCGTCGGCTCGTCGAGCATGAAGAGCTTCGCCGAGCCGTCGAGCTGCGTCGCGAGCTTCAGCCGCTGGCGCTCGCCGCCCGACAGCGTGCTGAGCGGCTGGCCGAGCGTGACGTAGCCCAGGCCGACGTCGACCATCGCGTTCAGCCGCGCTCGCACGGCCTTCTCGGTGAAGAAGTCGAGCGCCGCCTCGGCGGGCATGCCGAAGACGTCGGCGATGCTCGCGTCGCGCAGCTTCAGCTCGAGCACCTCGTCCGTGAAGCGCCGGCCCTCGCACGCCTCGCACGTGCTGATGACCGGATCGAGGTGCGCGAGGTCCATGTAGACGACGCCGAGCCCGTTGCAGTCCGGGCACGCGCCCTTCGAGTTCGCGCTGAAGAGCGCCGGGCTGACGCCGTTCGCGCTCGCGAACGCCTTGCGGATCGCGTCGAGCATGCCCGTGTAGGTCGCGGAGTTCGATCGCCGCGAGCCTCGCCCGAGGGACTGGTCGACGATGACCGCGTCCGGCGCCACGCGCTGCAGGTAGCCGTTGACCAGCGAGCTCTTGCCCGACCCCGCGACGCCGGTCACGGCGGTCATGACCCCGAGCGGGATCGCGACGCTGACGTCGCGCAGGTTGTGCAGCGTCGCGTGCTCGATGCGCAGCTCGCCGCGCGGGGCGCGCACCTCGGTCTTCAGCGGCCGGTGGCGATCGAGGCAGTCGCCGGTCAGCGTGCCCGACGCCCGCAGGCCCGCGACGTCGCCCTCGTAGACGACGGTCCCGCCGTCGCGGCCGGCGCCCGGACCCATGTCGACGACGTGGTCGGCGATCGCGATGACGTCGGGCTCGTGCTCGACGACGAGCACGGTGTTGCCCTTGTCGCGGATCTGCACGAGCAGCTCGTTGAGGCGATGGACGTCGTGCGGGTGCAGGCCGATGGACGGCTCGTCGAAGACGTACGTCATCGCGGTGAGGCTCGACCCGAGGTGGCGGACGAGCTTCACGCGCTGCGACTCGCCGCCCGACAGCGTCGCGCTCGGTCGGTCGAGGCTGAGGTAGCCGAGGCCGATGTGGTCGAGATGGCCCAGGCGCCGGCCCAGGGCCGCGACGACCGGCGCGACGGACGGCTCGTCGATCTGCGCGACGAACGTTGCGAGCTCGCGCACCTCCATCGCCGAGCACTCCGCTATGCCCACCCCGCGCACGCGCGTCGCGCGCGCCGCCTCGTTGAGCCGGCTCCCCTCGCAGGCGGCGCACGGGCGCTGCGTCGATATCCGCTCGACCGCGGCGCGGACGTGCTTCTGGAGGCTGTCGAGCTCCTTGTTGAGGTACAGGCGCTGGAGCTTCGGGACGAGGCCCTCGTACTTGAGGTTCAGCGACTTCGCCCCGTTGCCGACCTGGATCTTCTCGCCCTCGGGCTCGTAGAGCAGCTTGTGGCGCTGCTCGGGCGTGTAGTCGCGGACCTTCACGTCGACGTCCGAAGTAGCCCGACTCCGCGAAGATCGCCCAATACCAGGAGTCGACCTGGAAGTTCGGGAAGTCGATCGCGCCCTCGGCGAGCGACTTGTCCGGATCGACGAGCGCGTCCTCGTCGACCGCCGCGGTGCGGCCGAGGCCCTCGCACTCGGGGCACATCCCGGTGGCGTCGTTGAACGAGTAGCGGTTCGACGGCCCCGCGCTCGGCTCGCCGAGGCGCGAGAAGAGGATGCGCAGCATCGTGTAGGCGTCGGTGTAGGTCCCGACGGTCGAGCGCGCGTTGCCGCCGATGCGCTGCTGGTCGACGACGATCGCGGCCGTCAGCTCGTCGAGGAGGTCCGCGTCGGGCTGCGGCGTAGTGCGGCAGGAACGTCTGCACGAACGCCGGCATCGTGTCGTTGAGCAGCCGCTGGGACTCCGCGGCCACCGTGTCGAAGACGATCGACGACTTCCCCGATCCCGAGACGCCCGTGAACACGGTGATCGCGCCCTTCGGGATGTCGAGCGAGACGTCGCGCAGGTTGTTCTCGCGCGCGCCGCGGATGATGATCGAGCCGTGCGCCCCGAAAGCCTTGGTGTTCGCGAGCATGTCCCTCCTCCCCGGGTTCGTAAGTGAAGACCCTCCCCACAACGAAAACTCATCGGTCAGACCACGAAAGGCGGCCAGCCATGCAGATCACCGGCGTCGATTTCATCACGGTCCCCACCCGGGACTTCGACAAGGCGAGCGAGTTCTACGGCGAGACGCTCGGGCTCGAACGCTCCAAGCGCTGGGGCACGATGCCCGCGGGCGAGTTCGAGACCGGCTCGCTGACGATCGCGATCATGCAGTCTGACGCGTTCGGCATCGAGTTCGCCCCTCACTCGCACCCGATCGCGCTGCACGTCGACGATGTCGCGGCAGCCCGCGAGGAGCTCGAAGGCAAGGGCGTGACCTTCGTCGCCGACACGATGGACTCGGGTGTCTGCCACATGGCCCACTTCCGCGATCCCGACGGCAACTCGCTGATGCTGCACGCGCGCTACGCGCCACCCGCCTGAGGAGGGTGGATCCATCTGAGCACCGCTACGGGGCCTGGATGGATCCACCCGGCCGGGGAGGCGGGTTCCTAGCCGAACGGCCGTGACGTCGTCACCCGCACGCGCGATGATGCCCGCCGTGGGCCTCAAGGACCGACTCGCCAAGAGCGCCGCGCGCGCGCAGGAGCTTGCGCGCGACGCCGCCGACTCAGCCGCCGATCTCGCCCGCGACGCCGCCGACTCCAAGGCGGCCGACAAGGTGCGCCAGTCCGCGCTGGTCGAGAAGGTCATGGACTCCGAGCCGGTCCAGTCCGCCACCGAGACCTTCACGGGCCTCAAGGCGCTCTTCACCGACGACGAGGAGCGCGAGTTCGTCGTCGAGAAGACGCTCCTCACGCTCGTCCGGACGGTCCGCGACGACGATGACGAGCCGCTCACCGACAAGGACGTCCTCAAGGCCGCCAAGAAGCGCTCCAAGCGCGCGCGCCGGACCGCGCTGCTCGCGGGTCCGATGGTCGGCACCGCCAACCAGATCGTGGACCTCTACTGCGAGACGGCGACGGTCGTCGACCTCGACCGCCTCCACGGCCTCGGGATGTCCGACGAGCGGATCGCCGCGCAGATGTTGGTCCTGTGGGACATCACGCCGGACCTCGCGGTGGCCGAGGCGTCGATCCGCGGCACCGGCCCGTCGGTGAAGGCGCTGCTGACGCAGCGCTTCGGCCAGGAGGCGGCCGCGCGCATGCCGGAGACGAAGACCAAGACGGCGATGCTGAAGGCGATCTGGAAGGCGCGAGGCCTCGCCGGCGACCTGCGCGAGGGCGTCATGGGCGAGCGCAACCTCACGGGGATCGTCTTCGCCGGCAAGCGCGTCAGGGAGTTCATCGCGCGCGCCGAGGCCGCCCTCGGCGTCGCGTAGCTCGCGCCCTGGGCGGTCACTCGAGCACGCGCGTGTCCTTGCCGCCCCCGTGCTGTGAGGAGTTCACGACCAGCGCCCCCTCGTCCAGCGCGACCCGCGTCAGGCCGCCGGGAAGCAGCGCGACCTCCTCGCCGCAGAACGCGAACGCGCGCAGGTCGACGTGGCGCGGCTCGAGCCGGCCGTCGACGACCGTCGGATGGCGCGACAGCGCGACGATCGGCTGGGCGACGAAGTGCTCGGGGTCGGCCTCGACCTCACGCGCCAGGCGCCCGAGGTCGTCGCGCTCGGCGTGTGCGCCGATGACGACCCCGTCGCCGCCGTAGCCGTCGCGCGGCTTGACGACGAGCTCGCGCAGGTCGTCGACCGACGGTCGCCCGCCGATCGCGCGCGTCGGGACCGAGCGCACGAGCGGTTCCTCGCCGAGGTAGAAGCGGATGCAGTCCTCGACCACCCCATGGACGAACTTGTCGTCGGCCAGGCCGTTGCCGAAGCCGTTGACGAGCCCGATCCGGCCGGCGAGCCAGGGCTCCAGCAGTGCCCGAGCGACGCCGGTGAGCTCGCCGCGTTGGTCGCGGATCGCGTCGTCCACCGTGCGCCGGTAGACGACGTCGACGGTCGGCGTCTCGCCGTCGGGCAGGCGCACCCGGAGACGCTCGCCGTCGTCGACGAGGTCCTCCAGCGTGCCGAGCAGCCCTCCGATCCGCCGCGCGGACTCCGTGTGCTCGTACCAGGCGACGTTCTGCGGGCCGTCGCTGAGGACGAGGATCGTCGGCTCGGAGCCCCGCCCGGGCGGGGCGGCGGCCCGAAGCGCCCCGCCGAGCAACTCCCACGTGACGGGCTCGACGGGCGCGCACGCCGGCAGGCCCGGCGGCAGGGTCGCGTCGAGCGCGCGGCGCGCCGCGACGGCGTACGCGAAGCCCGACGGGGTGCGCAGGTTGTCCTCCAGCACGAGGAACTCCCCGTCGGCAGCCCGCACGACGTCGAAGCCGATGATGGCCGCCGGAGCCCGTTGCGCCGGCAGGCCGCGAGCCAGGAGCTCGGGCTCGAAGCCCTCGGCGCTCTCGAGCGTCTCCGCGCTCACGACGCCGTAGCGGACGATCCGCCGCTCGCCGTAGGCATCGCACAGCAGCGCGTTGAGCGCCAGCGCGCGCTGGCGCAAGCCCGCGGCCAGCGGCATCCATTCGCCGGCCTCGATCAGCCGCGGCACCGGGTCGACGACGAAGGGGTCGGGGCCGAAGCTCACGCCGTCGCCGCGCAGGCGCGCGGTCACGTCGCGCAGCAGGCCGGCGAGGTCCGCGCCTTCGAGCACGCGCAGCGTCTGCGCGTAGCACGGGCGCACGCCGGTCTGCGGGTCGCGGTCCTCGTCGTAGGACTCGCCGACCGATGACAGCTCGCGCCCCGTCTGCTCAGCCGCCATGGCGCCCCAGCCCCAGCAGCGCGAGATGCCGGAAGCAGTCCTCCGGGTGCCCAGGCCTCGCGGGCTCGCCTGCAGATCCGCACACGCGCGCACGTCTACCCGGGTGCGCGGGTCCTGCACCAGGGTCCGGTCGTTGCGGCGATCGGACATCCGTCCAGAGCGTCCAGCCCATTCGGCGCCTGGACGGGAGGCCGACACCGTAGTTCCCCGCGCCATGCGGGGCGAACCTGCCGAAGGTGCCCGTCGACCTGGCGCCGATGGTGGCAGCAGCGAGCACCCCAGCGCGCAACGACTCAGGCTCGCGGCGCACGGATCGGAGACTCACTTGCACGACAGCAGCGTCATCACCGACGGGTCCGCCCGTCAGGACCAGCCGCTCACGATCGACCTCGACATCGCCGCACTCGCCGGCGCGCTCGGTCACCGGCTGTACGACGCCGGCGTGGACGTCACCCCGGCGCAGTCCCAGCGCTACGCGATGTCGCTGCAGCTCGTCAAGCCCACGACGCTGCGCCAGCTGTACTTCGCGACGCGCTCGATCTTCCTCATCGACCCCGACGAGCTTCCGATCTTCGACCGCGTCTTCGCGCTCGTCTTCGACCCGACCGGCAGCCACCCCACGGGCTACGACGTCGATGCCGTGACGTACGCCACGACCAACACGGCCTGAGGCATCGTCATGCGAATCCTCCTCATCGCCAGCGCGTTCAACAGCATGACGCAGCGGGTGTTCGTCGAGCTCGACGACCTCGGCTACGACGTCGCGTGCAGCGTCGCGACCAACGGCGACCAGATGCGCGCCGCGGTCGACGAGTTCGACCCCGAGCTCGTCGTCGCGCCGTTCCTGAAGACCGCGATCCCCGAGGACCTGTGGCGCGCGCTGCCCTGCCTCATCGTGCACCCGGGCATCCGCGGCGACCGCGGTCCGTCGTCGCTGGACTGGGCGATCCTGCGCGGTCGCGAGACCTGGGGCGTGACGGTGCTGCAGGCCGCCGAGGAGTTCGACGCGGGCGACATCTGGGCGTCGCGCGAGTTCGTCGTCGGCGACCGCCCGAAGAGCGCGCTGTACCGCGGCGAGGTGGCCGACGCCGCCGTCGAGGCCGTCATCGAGGCGATCGAGGGCTACCGCGACGGGACGCTCGTCCCCGAGCCGCTGGACTACGGCGACCCGACGGTCCACGGCCGGCTGGAGCGCCCGATGAAGCAGGACGACCGGGCGATCGACTGGACGGCGCCGACGCAGGACGTCCTGCGCCGCCTGCGCTGCTCCGACAGCACCCCCGGCGTCGTGGACACGATCTTCGGCCAGCGCTACCACCTCTACGGCGGGCACGCCGAAGGCGCGCTGCGCGGCCGGCCCGGCGACGTGCTCGGCCATCGCGACGGAGCGATCTGCCGCGCGACCGGTGACGGCGCCGTGTGGATCACCCACCTCAAGCCGGAGGCGCGCGGCGAGCGGACACCCGTGAAGCTGCCCGCTGCGACCGTCCTGGCCCGCAAGCTCACCGGCTTTCCCGAGCGGACCGTCGCCGTCGACGCGGAGCTCGAGGCGCCGACCTGGCGCGAGATCCGCTACGAGGAGCACGGCGAGGTCGGCGCGCTGCACTTCGACTTCTACAACGGCGCGATGAGCACCGACCAGTGCGACCGGCTGCGCGCAGCATTCGAGCACGCCCGCTCACGACCGACGAAGGTCATCGTGCTGCACGGCGGCGAGGATCTGTGGTCCAACGGCATCCACCTCAACGTCATCGAGACCGCGGTCCTGCCGGCCGGCGAGTCCTGGGCGAACATCACCGCGATGGACGATCTCGTCCGCGCGATCCTCGAGACCTCCTCGCACATCGTCATCTCGGCGCTGGCCGGCAACGCCGGCGCGGGCGGCGTCCCGCTCGCGCTCGCCGCCGACGAGGTCTGCGCGCGCCCCGGCGTCGTGCTCAACCCCCACTACAAGGGCATGGGCCTGTTCGGCTCGGAGTACTGGACCTACCTGCTGCCCAGCCGCGTCGGCAAGGAGCTCGCGCTCGAGCTGACCAACTCCTGCCTGCCGATCGGCGCGCGCAAGGCCGAGGCCATCGGGCTCATCGATCGCGTGATGGGCCGTGACGGCGACACGTTCCGCCAGCAGGTCGTGCGCCGCGCGGCGGAGATCGCCTACGCCGACGACTTCGAGGAGCGCCTGCGCGACAAGCGCTCCGCGCGCCTGCGCGACGAGCGCGCCCGGCCACTGAGCAGCTACCGCTTCGTCGAGCTCACGCAGATGCAGCGCGACTTCTCCGCGCCCGCCTACGAGCACGCCCGCGAGGCCTTCGTCCGCAAGCTCGCCTCGAACGAGCCCTTCTCGCACCCGTCCGCTGTGGGGTCCGTCATCCGCAGTGCGCCCGCCCAGCCGGCCCCCGCAGCTCTGGCCGGCTGACCACAGCGATCTGCCGCGCGCTCACCGGCGGCGATCTCCAAGCCCGCACGTTCCCCAATCCTCTCGGCCCCCCAGGAGGCTCACCTCATGTTCAGCACCTTCAGCGACACGCTGCAAGGCCGCGCAGAGTTCATGGCGCTCGTCGCCGGACGCTCGGTCCTCGATCCGTCGCTCCACCAGCAGATCACCGGCCGCAACGCCGTCCGCGTGCGCGGTGGCCAGGTCGTCGCGCGGCGCGCGCTCGCCACGGCGCCCGTGACCGCCGAGCTCCAGACCGTGGACCTCGACGTCGCGGCGCTCGCCCTCGCGTTCGCCGGACGGCTGCGCGATGCCGACAGCGAGGCGTTCACCGAGGCCCAGGCCACCGCATATGCCGAGGCGCTGCAGGCCGACATGCCACGTTCGCGCCGCGAGCTGTACAGCGTGTCGAGCGACGTCTTCCTCACGGGCAGGCAGCACCTCGACGTGTTCAACCGCGAGTTCGCCGGCGTGTTCGGCGCGCACGGGGGCACGGCGCGCTACGAGAACCTCCAGCCCGCCGCCCGGACCGCCGTCGCCGGGATGCGCTAACCACCATGGATCCATCGAGTCTTCCCGAGCAGCCGGGCTGCGCTGCGTGCGGCCACGAGCACCTCGTCGAGTTCTACGAGACGGAGGAGTTCCTCGTCGCGAGCGTCGCGGACTTCGTCACGGCGGCGCTGCGCGACGGCGATGCCGCGATCGTGGTCGCGACGCCTGAGCACCGCGCGGCGTTCGCCGACGCGCTCGCCGGCCGCGGCATCGACGTCGAGGACGCCGCGTACGACGGCGGCTACGTCGTCATCGACGCGGCCGCCCTGCTGTCGACGTTCATGGTCGACGGCGCGCCGGACCGCGAGCGCTTCCAGGCGGCCGTGATTCCGCTGCTGGACCGTGCCGCCGACGCTCGCCGGCACGTCAGCGTGTACGGCGAGATGGTCGCGCTCCTCTGGGCCGCCGGCGACGTGACGTCGACGATCGCCCTCGAGGACCACTGGAACGAGCTCGCCGTCATTCGCGAGTTCTCGCTGCTGTGCGGCTATCCGATCTCGTCGTTCGACGTGCAGTCGCGTTCGATGTTCGAGCACATCTGCGGCCAGCACACCGGCGTGCGCAAGTCCCGGACGCTGTCGGAGCCGGAGTCCGCGTAGCGGAGCAGCGAGCGATCGGGCGCCCCGACCGGCGGGGCGCTCACCGCTTGGCGGTGTAGGTCCCCGCCGCGCTGCAGAGCCCGGTGACCTTGATCTTGCCGGTGACCTTGCCGCCGCTGAACTTCCCGGAGATCGTGCGCTTGTCGTCTTCGGGGTCGAGCGTCGGATCGCCTCCCGTTGCTTGCGGCGTAGGCGACGACCGACGTCGCGAGGACGGCGGCGAGCGCGAGTGCGATGGCGCGGTGCGGTCTCGTGTGATCGCGGATCGTAGCCGCGCCACCGCGCGCCGCCATCGTCCGTTTGGCCAGGTTGTGCGGGCGCCCCGAGGTCCGGGGCGCCCGCCGTTGGCCGGCGGCGCTAGCCGTGCGCGAGCGCGGGCTCGCCCGCGGTGGCGAGGCCCGCCTCGAGGCTGCGCCGCGTCAGCAGCGCCGCGCAGATCACCGCGCCGACCGCGTAGATCCCGGCCGCCCACCAGAAGGCGGTGGTGTAGCCGTGCACGGCCGCCGTCGCGAGCGCCGCCGCATCCGGCTGCGCACCCGCGCTCGCCAGGCTGCTCGTGACCGCGGACGCCGCCAGCGTGCTGAGCAGCGCCGTGCCGATCGAGCCGCCGATCTGCTGGGTGGTGTTGACCATCGCCGACGCCACGCCGGCGTCGTGCGGCTCGACGCCGAACGTCGCCGTCGCCATCGCCGCGCTGAAGACGAGGCCGAGGCCCGCGCCGATGACCATGATCCCCGGCAGGACGTGGCCGGCGTAGGACGTGTCGACGCCGATGCTCGTCAGCGTCAGCAGGCCGACCGCCGCGATCATCATGCCGCCGCCGATGAGCGGCCGCGGGCCGATCTTCGGCAGCAGGATCGTCGAGGCGCTCGTCGCGCTGATGACGATCGCGACCGTCATCGGCAGGAACGCGAGACCCGACTCGATCGGCGAGAACCTCAGCGTCTGCTGGAGGTAGTACGTCAGGAACAGGAACACCGCGAACATCCCCGCGCCGGAGAGCAGCATCGCGAGCAGCGAGCCGCCGCGATCGCGGTCCAGGACGACCCGCAACGGCAGCAGCGGGTTGGCGGTGCGGCGCTGGATCGCGACGAAGCCGACGAGCAGGACGGCGCCCGCGACGAGCATGCCGATCGTGACCGCGTCGGCCCAGCTGTGCGTCTCGGCGTATGCGAGGCCGTAGACGAGCGCCAGGAGGCCGGTCGTCGCGGTGAGCGTGCCGCCGATGTCGATGCGGGACCGCTGCTCGGGGACCTCGTTGGTCAGCAGGGACATCCCCGCGAGCATCGCCGGCACGGCGAACGCGAGGTTCACGAAGAGGCACCAGCGCCAGTTGAGGTACTCGGTGAGCACGCCGCCGAGGATCAGGCCGATCGCCGCCCCGCCGACCGCGACCGCACCGAAGATGCCGAAGGCCTTCCCGCGCTCCTCGGGGTCGACGAACGTCGTGGTCAGCAGCGACAGCGCCGCGGGCGCGAGCAGTGCACCGAAGACGCCCTGCAGCGCGCGAGCCGCGACGAGGACCTCGAAGCTCTGCGCGAAGCCGCCGAGCGCGCTCGCGCCGGCGAAGCCGCCCAAGCCGATGACGAACGCCCGCTTGCGCCCGAACAGGTCACCGATGCGACCGCCGAGCAAGAGCAGGCTGCCGAAGGCCAGCGCGTACGCGGTGATGACCCACTGGCGCTGGTCGTTGGAGAACTCGAGCGCCTGCTGGGCGGACGGGAGCGCGATGTTCACGACGGTCGCGTCGAGCACGACCATGAGCTGCGCGATCGCGACGACGAGCAGGATCAGCCAGCGCCTGGCGTGATGGGGGTTTGCGTGCGGCTCTTGCATTGGCGGCCTCGATTCGTGCTAAGTGGAGTGCTACGCTCCAAGTGGAGGGCTCATCTCAGCTTTGTTGCGGGCACCGTAGCATAGAAGCGGAGGTTGTGTCTCCACTTTTGTGAACTTCTTGTTTCCGATGGCCACCACTCCCCCCTCCACCCCCGACCGCCCGCTGCGCCGCGACGCCGAGCGCAACCGCCAGCGGGTCCTCGAAGCCGCGCGCGACGCGTTCGCCGAGGAAGGCCTGGGCGTCACGCTCGACGAGATCGCGCGCCGCGCGGGCGTCGGCGTCGGCACGGTCTATCGCCGGTTCCCCGACAAGGAGCAGCTCATCGAGGCACTCTTCGAGGACCAGATGCAGGCGTTCGTCGCGCTCGCCGACGACTGCCTGGAGGCCGAGGACCCCTGGGACGGGCTCGTCCGCTTCCTCGAGCAGGCCTGCCACGTCCACGCGTGCGACCGCGGCCTCAAGGAGGTGGCGCTCTCCGGCGCACACGGCCACGAGCGCATCGCACGCGCGCGTCAGCTCATGTTCCCGCTGGTCACGCGGCTCGTGGAGCGCGCGCAGGCGGACGGCAGCCTGCGCCCCGACCTCGAGCCGACCGACATGCCGCTGCTCCAGCTCATGCTCGGCGCGCTGAGCGAGTGCACGCGCGACGTGGACCCGGAGGTCTGGCGACGCTACTTCGGCATCGTCGTCGACGGGCTGCGCACGCACCGCGACGAGCACTGCTCGCTGAAGTGCGGCGCGCTGACGCCCGCGCAGACGCAGGACGCGATGCGCGCGTGGAAGCAGCCGCGCGCGGCCGCCGGCTAGGGCCCCCTAGACGTCCTCGTAGCGCAGCGGCAGGCCGAACAGCGGGAAGACGCGCTCGACGTCGAGGAAGAACGTGAACTCGACGACCTTGCCGTCCTCGATCTCGATGACCTGCAGCGCCCACGGCACGTAGCCGTCGCCGGCCTCGTTGGGCTTGTACTGGCCGAAGGCGGGCGAGCCGTTGGCGGCGATCGTCGGGATGACCTTCGACCCACGGCAGCCCGCGCCCTGCCCGACCCACCACGCGAGGATGTCGTCGCGCCCGCGCAGCCACAGCTCGAAGGGCGGCATCGACTGGGTGGCGTCCTCGTGGATGAGCGACGTCAGCGCGTCCATGTCGTAGCCCTGGAACGCGGCCACGTAGCGGTCGAGCATCTCGGCGTCGGCGGCGTCGACCGAGCTCGGCGTGCTCGCGAGGTCCACGTCGGCCGCGGCCAGCGTCGCCCGCGCGCGCTGCAGCGCGCTGTTGACCGATGCGACGCTCGTGTCGAGCAGCGTCGCGACCTCGGTGGCCTTCCAGCGCAGGACCTCGCAGAGGATGAGCACGGCGCGCTGGCGCGGCGGCAGGTGCTGCAGGGCGGCGACGAACGCGAGCCGGATCGTCTCGCGGCGCCACCGCGACGTCGGCCGGGTCGCCGTCGGTCGCGACGCGCGCGCTCGTCGGGGATCGGCTCGATCCACGTGACCTCGGGCAGGCCGCCGTCGAGCACGCTCTGCGGATCGCGAGCGGGGCCGAGGTCCATCGGGCGCGCGCGGCGCTTGCGCCCGTCGAGCATGTCGAGGCAGACGTTCGTCGCGATCCGGTACAGCCACGAGCGCAGCTGCGAGCGCGCCCTCGAAGCGGTCGAGGCTGCGCCAGGCGCGGATCATCGTGTCCTGCACGGCGTCCTCGGCCTCGACCGGCGAGCCCAGCATCCGGTAGCAGTGGGCGGTCAGCTCGATGCGGTGCAACTCGAGCTGCGCCTCGGTCCCCGGGGTCGACGCCCCAATCGGCGATCCCTGCATCGCCGTACAGCCTAGACGGTCGCGTTCAGCTTTTCGCGGGACTCTGCTAGACCGGCCTGCGTGGGAGACCATCCACCGCTGCGCCTGCCGGATCCGTGCCTCGTCGTCCTCGTCGGCGCGACGGCGGCCGGCAAGTCCGCGTGGGCCGCGGAGCAGTTCGCGCCCGACCTCGTCGTCTCGTCGGACCGGCTGCGGGCGGTCGTCGGCGCGGGCGAGCGCGATCAGCGCGCGAGCCGCGACGCGTTCGAGGTGCTCGACCTCATCGTCGCCAAGCGGCTGGCGCGCGGGCTGACGACCGTCGTCGACTCGACCGGCCTGGATCCCAAGCGCCGTGCGGGCTGGCGCGCGCTGGCCGCCGAGCACGCCGTCCCGGCGTTCGCCGTCGCCTTCGACACGCCGGCGGCCGACGTGCGCGCCCGCAACCGCGCCAGGAAGGCGCCGGTCCCGGCGAGCGTCGTCGCCGCGCAGCTGCGCGAGTTCGCCGCGCTGGCGCTCGCCGACGAGGGCTTTCACGCCGTCCACCCCCCGGCGCCGGTATCGCTCGTGCCACCGCCGCTCGTCACCGCGCTCGACAGCGCCGCCCGCCAGCGGGAGGATCCCGCGATGCTCGACTTCGGCTTGCAGATCTCGCGCTTCGGCTTCCCCGGCCATCCGGCGACGCACCGCGCAGACCCTCGCCGAGATCGCTCGCGCCGCCGAGGAGGCGGGCTTTCAGAGCCTCTGGGTCATGGACCACTTCCTGCAGATCCCGCAGGTCGGGCGCGAGTGGGAGGACATGCTCGAGAGCTACACGACGCTCGGCTACCTCGCCGGGGTCACCGAGCGTATCGGCCTCGGCACGCTCGTCACCGGGATCACGTACCGCAACCTCGCCCACCTCGCGAAGATCGTCGCGACGCTCGACGTCCTGTCGGGCGGGCGAGCGATGTGCGGCCTCGGCACGGCGTGGTTTCAGCGCGAGCACGAGCTCTACGGCTGGGGCATGAAGCCGCGCGCCGACCGCTACGAGCTGCTCGAGGACGCGCTCGAGCTGCTGCCGCTCATGTGGGGCAAGGGCGCGCCGCGCTTCGAGGGCCGGACGGTCACCGTCGAGGAGGCGGTCTGCTACCCGCGTCCCCTGCAGGAGCGCATCCCGATCCTCGTCGGCGGCTCGGGCGAGCGCAAGACGCTGCGCCTCGTCGCCCGCCATGCCGACGCGTGCAACCTCTTCGGCGATCCCGACACGGTCCGCCACAAGGTCGCGGTCCTGCGCGAGCACTGCGCGGCCGAGCACCGCGACCCGGCCACGATCACGGTCACGCACCTCGCCGCCGCGCGCGTCGTGGCAGCGCAGTCCGCCCGCGACGGGCAGGGTGCCGCGACCGTCGACGAGCACGTCGGGCGCTTCCGCGAGCTCGCCGATGCGGGCGTCCAGACGGCGATCGTCGGGCTGTCGGACGCCGACGGGCCGGAGTCCGTCCGGCGCTTCGCCGACGTCCTCGCGGCGTTCCGCCCGCCAGGCTGAGCAGGCCGCGCGGAGCGCGCCCGCGCCCAACCGTGTCCGCCGGCCGTTCGGGGTATCTACCATTCTGCAACGCCGTCCGAGTCGAGAGCAGGGGAGTCCGCCCGCGCGATGACGATCCGCTGGACCAGATGCGCTGTGCTGTTCGGCCTTGCGACGCTGGGCGCCGCCGGCTGCGGCGGCAGCGACGAGGCGTGCACGCCGAAGGCCGGCTCGGCGCCGGGAGCCATCGAGGCCGCCTCGGACTGCGCGGTGAACACGGTCGTCGCGGTCGACGCGACGGGCGCGCTGCTCGACAAGTCGCTCGCCCGCGACGTGAGCGCCGCGGCCGCTCGCGCGGCGGAGCAGACCAACACCGCCGGCGGGCGTCTGCGGATCTTCGTCTTCGCGGGCGACGCGAACGCCGTCGAGGTCATCTACGACGACGACGTCGAGACGATCGAGCAGTCCGACGAGACGCGGCGCGGTCCCGCCGAGCAGGCGCGTCGCGCGGCGATCGGCTCGACGCTCGACAGCGCCCTCGGCGTCAACCGCGACAACCCGGCGTTGACGCGCCGCGTGCGCGACCTCCTGGAGGGCGGCACGTCCGACATCACCCGCGCGGTGCGCAACGCGCTGCGCTCGCTGGCGCGGGAGTCCGGCCCGAAGGCCCTGACCCTCATCTCCGACGGCGCGCAGTCCGGCGATCAGCTCGAACTCGCCAAGCGCATCGCGGCGGGCGATCCCGCGAGCGAGCTCGGCGACGAGCTGGGCGAGCTGCTGGGCAGCGCCCGCGGCGTCGACCTCCTGCAGGTGGCCGGCCTCGGGCGCCTGCCCAAGCGCGTCAACCAGAGCGCCCGGCGCACGGACGAGCTGGTGGAGATCTGGACCGCGGCATGCAGGCAGGCCGGCGCGGCAAGCTGTGCGATGACGACAGAGCTGTGAGGACCACGTGATGAAGGACGACGACCACTCCCCCGCCCTCCCCCCGCCGCTCCTGGCGATCCCGCCGATCGGCGACCCCGCCGACGTGCCCGGGCAGCCCGAGCGGCCGATCGCCGACGGCACGCTCGCCGCTCCCGACCTCGCCGACGGGACCCGCACGGCCGCCGGGCACCCGCGCGACGACGCCGACCGTACCCGCGGCGAGATCGTCGCCGAGACCATCGCCCAGCACGCCGACCACGTCATCGGCGCGCGCCTCGGCCCGCTCATGGAGCGCGCGGTCAGCGTGCGCGCCCTCGACGACGACCTCATCAAGGCCAACGCCGCCGCCGACCGCATCGAGACGCAGCCCGGCGAGTCGCCACCGGAGGCGCCGGCGGGGTGGCGCGGTCGCCTGTCGGCGCGGATGGCCGCCGGCGGCGGGCTGCTCGCGCTCTTCTTCGCGGTCGGGATCGCCGAGGCCCTGTTCGCCTACGACGGCTTCCGCGAGCTCGCGCGCTTCCGCGAGAGCGATCCCACGATCCTGCGCGAGGGCGCTCCGGCGCTGTCGGCGATCGTCATCGCACTGCTCATCGCGGTCGGCCAGAAGGCGGTCGGCAAGAACCTGCGCCTCGCGCACACGCGCGAGGAGGCCCCCGCCGAGGAGGGCGGCAAGCGCCTCATCGAGCGCGACCAGTCGACGGCCGCCCGCTACGCCGTCGCGATCGCGATCATCGTCAGCGGACTCGCGCTCTGGTACGGCGTGCAGAGCGCGCGGACGACCGCCAACAACGCCGCGGCCGCCCGGCAGCAGGCCAACCAGGCCGCCGGCGCCCGCGGCGCCGCCGCGCAGCGGCTCGCGCAGAACACGGCGCCGTCCGCCGCCGATCCGGGCGTGTACTTCCTCGTCTCCTCCGCGGTGTTCCTGCTCGGCATCGGCGTGGCCTACCTCCTCGTCGACCCGGCCCGCGAGGCGAGGATCCGGCGCAGGCAGCGCGATGCGGACACGCTCGCCTACCGCGACCGCATCCGCGGGCAGCTCGCCTCGGAGGTCGGCACGCTCGTCGCCCAGCGCGCGGAGATCGCGACCACGGTGGCGAACGCCAAGCGCCAGATGCGCCAGGAGGCGGTGCTGCTATCCCGAGGTCGCGTTCCTGCAGCGAGCGGACGAGTTCCCGCACCTCTACGGCACCTGGCGCACGCGCAGCCCGACGCCGTTCCCCGGCCTGCCCGAGGTCGGCGAGGCGCATCACGCGCAGGCGGATCTCGCCCGCGACTCCGGGCTCACCGTCCCCGACAAGCTCGCCGACGTCGACGCGCTCATCGCCGAGCTGCTCGGCCGCAACATGGTGACGAGGCCCGCCGGCGAGAGCCGAGGATGACCGCCCCGGCGCGCCACAGCCGATCGCGGTGAACCAGTTGCTCGCGCCCGGCGGAGCGTCGCGTCGCGGAGGACCGGCGCTGCGATGAGCCGGCCTGTCGCGCCGCGCGGTGGCGCCGCGCGGGCCGCGCCGGGCCCCGGGACCGCGCTCGGGGACCGGCGCGCGGGGGCCTGGCGCCGGTCGCCGCCCGCGGCACGCGACCGCGCCGGGCTACGACGCGCGCGAGATCTCCGAATCGCGGGTCGTCGCTCCCGCGCCGAAGCCCGTCGCGGACGCCGCCGAGGGGCGCGAGCGCCGCGCGCCGCGCCCGCGGCGCACGCGCGCCGCCCTGCCGGCGGCGCGCCGCGCCCGTCACCGGTGGGCGGAGTTCACCGCCCGCCGCGCGGAGGGTCGGGCGCTTCGCGCAGCCGTGCGCGACGCGAAACGCGAGCAGGCCACGCCGCGGCCGGAGACGGCAGGGGAGCTCTCGGGCCTGCGCCTCCTGCTCGATCAGCTCGACGCGCTGCTGCGCGACCCGACGCTGACGCTCGCCCTGCGCCGGTTCACCAACAACGTCAAGGTTGGCCTGCGGGGTCTCGCCACGGCGATCGCGGCTGCGCTGGCCGGCATGGCTGCGGATCCCGCGCCTGCCGCGCTGGCTGCTGCTGCCGCTGCTCGCCCTGCTGCTCGCTCTCGGCTCGATCGCGCTGCTGTCCTCCGGCGACGACCGTGACGGGTCCACGCCGTCCGGCGGCGAGATCGCGCTGCCCGGCGTCGGCATGCCCTCGCTCCAGGCCGCGCCCGACGACCCGCCCGCCGCACGCATCGCGCTCGTGGTCGACGACACGTACTCGCCGGCGGCGCTGCGACGCGAGCTTCAGACCCTCGGGACGTGGCTCGACGCGAACCACGCTGCCGGCACGCGCGTCACGCTCATCGACGCGGCGAGCGGACGGGCGTCGGCGCCGCTCAGCGGGGCCGATCTCGCCGGCGCGGTGCCGAGCATCCCGAGACCGAGCACGGCGGCGGCCGTGAGCGATGCGTTCAGCGGCGGCGGCCGGCGGCTGCTCGTCGGCGTCGGCGCGCCGGCTCCGCGCAGCGGCGCGACCACGCTGTCGGTGTCCACCCGCCGCGGCGCGCAGCCCTCGACCAGCGTCCCCGTCCGCCGCGGGCAGCGGTCGCGCGTGGCGATCGACGAACGCCGGCCCGGGGCGCTCGCGGCCAGCGTCGCGAGAGCCCTCATCGCGATCTCGAACCAGCGCGAGCGCTAGTTGCCCGTCGGGTCGCCTACTGCTGCGTCAGCTTCCTGACAATGGCGCGCTGGGCCGCCATGTCCACGTTGGCGAGATGGTCCTCGGCCGCTGCGACGGGATCACCGCCGGGGAGGCTCTTGTCCTGACTTGGGGCGGCGACGGGAGGCGTCTCCGCCGGCTTCTCGTGCTGTGACATGGTCTCCTCGTGGGTCGTTGCTCGTACCCATCTACCAGCCATGCCGCTCGATTCCTGCCAGCGGTCGGGTGCCAGGTTGCCCGGCAAACCAAATGCGGGGCGCCTCGAAAGGCGCCCCGCGTCGCAGCTTCAATCGGTCTGCCCGATACGGGCCGTCGGCCCTACAGACCGCACTTCGCGCGTCGGAGCCCGAGGATCAGGCCCCCGGTGTGCTACCGCCCCCCCGACCGCGAGTGGTATCCCTCGAACTGGGACTCGGGGACGTGCGGCAGCTTGACGCCGGTGAGGCGCTCGATGGTGGCTGCGCTGACGGGGTTCAGAGCCGTGGGGGCATCGACGACCGTCGGAAATGCGGCTGCCCCGCCACGTGCAACCTTGCCCAGCGCGGCGTTAGAACTATTTGGATTCTGGCAATGTTCGCTCCCTTCCGGATGGATGAACGACGCGGCACCCGGAATGTGCCGCGCTTGAGATGTGGCGCTCCACCCTCCCTAGGACGAGGGTGTTGCGATGCCCTCAAGGCTACCCCGAAACGTGGCGATCTGCACCCCGTTTCGTGGCCCTCAACCCCGCGGACGCGTGGGAACATAGCAGAGGTTTTTGGCCGCGTCATCCCATATTCCGGGGTGTACGGACCGGTGTCCTCGGGCACGCCTGTCGGGACCCCGAGGAGGATTCGAACCCGGCGCGTCAGCGCTCTTCGGAAGGCCCGCACGCGTGCCGTTGTTGCTCACGCAACTATCTGCTATCCTTCTTCACGGCGACGCACGGGTTGGAGCCCGTACGCTCGACCGCCCTCCCCCACGCTCAGCACATGCCGCCCCGCGCGGACCGCGAGCTGACGGTGAGGTTACGCCGCGGATCGAGTCGCGCCGACACATCTGAAAGGGACCGCATGGCCAGGACAACCACACCGACGGCAAGCCGCCGCCGAGGCGAACACGACGCCCCCACCAAGCGCCCGGCGCGTCGCGCCACGGCCGCCGACAGCGCACGCACCGAGCGTCGCGCGCAGGCCGAGGCCGCGTCGGACTCGCTGCAGATCTTCCTCAACCAGGCATCCCGGCACGCGCTGCTCACGGCGGCCGAGGAGATCGAGCTGGCCAAGCGGATCGAACGCGGCGACATCGACGCCAAGGACCGCATGATCAACTCGAACCTGCGGCTCGTCGTGTCGCAGGCACGGCGCTACCAGGGCCTCGGCCTGCCGCTGGGCGACCTCGTCCAGGAGGGCACGCTCGGGCTCATCCGCGCGGCCGAGAAGTTCGACTGGCGCAAGGGCTTCAAGTTCTCCACGTACGCGACGCTGTGGATCCGCCAGAGCATCCAGCGCGGCCTGGCGAACACGTCGCGGACGATCCGCCTGCCCGCCCACATCGAGCAGCGCGAGCGCAAGCTGGCGCGCGTCGAGCGTGAGCTGACCGCGAAGCTCTCGCACGACCCGTCCGATCAGGAGGTCGCAGACGCCGCCGAGATGACGATCGAGGACGTCCACGCCCTGCGCGAGGCGCGCAAGGTCGTCACGAGCCTCGACGTCCCGATCGGCGACGACGGCGACAGCCACCTCGGCGACTTCATCGCAAGCGATGCGCCCGACCCCAGCGCCCAGGCCGTGACGACCGAGCTCGAGAGCACGGTCGCGCAGGCGCTCGGCCGCCTGACGCAGCGAGGAGCGCAGCGTCGTCGAGCTGCGCTTCGGGTTGCGCGACGGCCGCGAGCGCACGGTCGAGGCGACGAGCCGCGAGCTCGGCGTCAGCCGCGAGAAGACCCGCCAGCTCGAAGAGCGGGCGATGCGGAGCCTCGGCGACGAGCCGAGCCTCGCGGGCCTGCGCGAAGCGGCGTAGTACCGCCCCCGGTCCGCGGCTCCGTTTGGCGCCGCGGCCACGAGCGCTCCGGCCGGACGGCGACGCGAGGTCTCAGCGCAGCGCGCCGGCCAGCTCGGCGATCCCGCGGGCGATCGCCGGCTCGGCGAGGTTCGCGTAGCCGAGCACAAGGGCGGGATGCGCCGAGACGCCCGCCGCGAAGAAGCCGGCGAGGCCGTCCAGCGCGATCGAGCGCTCGGCCGCGGCGGCCACCGTCGCCGCCTCGTCGACCCCGTCTCCAAGCCGCACGACCGCGTGCAGGCCCGCCGCGATGCCCTCGACCTCGGCGCCCGGCAGGCTCGCGGCGATGGCGGCGACGAGCGCGTCGCGGCGCGCGCGGTAGCGCCGGCGCATGCGCCGCAGGTGGCGGTCCAGGTCGCCGCGGACGATGAGGTCGGCGAGCGCGAGCTGATCGGGCAGCGGCCCGCCCCGATCGTCGCCCCGGCGCCGGAGTGCCACCGAGCCGGCGAGTCGCTCCGGGAGCACGAGCCAGCCGAGCCGCAGCGCCGGCGCGAGCGTCTTGCTCGTCGAGCCCGCGTAGACGACGACCTCGGGGGCCATGCCCTGCATGGCGCCGACCGGCTCACGGTCGTAGCGGTACTCGGCGTCGTAGTCGTCCTCGACGACGATCACGTCGCGGGCACGCGCCCACTCGAGCAGCGCGGCACGGCGCTCGGGCGCCAGCACCGCGCCGGTCGGACACTGGTGTGCCGGCGTCAGGACGACCGCGTCGACGTCGAGGGCGGCCAGGTCCTCGACGCGCAGCCCGCGCTCGTCGACGGCGACCGGCATCGGCTCGAGACCCGCCGCGAGGGCCGTCTCGCGCTGGGCCGCCCAGCCGGGGTCCTCGACGGCGACCCGCCGCGCGCCGGCGTCGCGCAGCACGCTCCAGACGAGCCCGAGCGCCTGCCGCGTCCCGCCGCTGACGAGCACGAGCTCGGGGTCGACGACGACGCCGCGGGCGCGACCGAGGTACGCCGCGAGTGCCTCGCGCAGCTCGAGCGCACCGCGGCCGTCGCCGTAGCCGAGGCGGGCGTCGGGGACCGCGCGCATGGCTGCGCGCAGCGGACGCAAGCCACGCGGCACGCGGGAACGACGACAGGTCCGGCGTGCCGTAGCGAAAGTCGTAGCGCAGCGCAGGCACGGGGCCCGCACGTCGCACCGTGCGCACGGGTCCGGCCGGCGCGCGCGGCGCGACGACCGTCGACGCGCCCTGGCGCGCGCGCAGGTAGCCCTCGGCGACGAGCTGGGCGTAGGACTCGACGACCACGCCGCGCGAGACGCCAAGCTCGACCGCGAGCACGCGCGTGGACGGCAGCGCGGTGCCGGGCGCGAGGCGCCCGGTCTGCACCGCCGAGCGCAGCTCGCGCTCCAGGCGCCGGCGCAGCGGACCGTCGCCGTCGAGGTCGAGGTGAAGATCCACTGGTCCGAAGATCTTACGCTTCGCTGGTCCTGTTCACGGGACCAGTTCCGCCGTAGTGTCGCAGCCATGACGACGACCGCCCCTACTCCCCGGGTCCGCGTGCGACGTGCCCCCAAGCGCGGCGTGTACGACCGCGCGCAGATCGACGCGATCCTCGACGAGGCCATCGTCTGCCACGTCGGCTTCGTCTACGACGGCCAGCCGTACGTCATCCCGACGCTGCACGCCCGCGTCGGCGACGTCGTCTACCTCCACGGATCGACCGCCAGCCGGATGGTTCGCACGCTCGCCGCCGGCACGCCGTGCGCGGTGACCGTCACGCTGCTCGACGGCATCGTGCTCGCCCGCTCGGCGTTTCACCACTCGGCGAACTACCGCTCGGTCACGGTCCTCGGCAGCGCCGCGCTCGTGACGTCCGAGGACGAGCGGATGCGCGCGCTCGAAGCGTTCACCGACCAACTCGTCCCCGGCCGCTGGGAGCACGTGCGCCCCCCGAGCCGCAAGGAGATGAAGGGCACGCAGGTGCTCGCGCTTCCCCTCGACGAGGCGTCGGCGAAGGTCCGTACCGGCCCGCCCGTCGACGACGACGAGGACATGGGCCGCGACGTCTGGGCCGGCGAGCTGCCGCTCACGCTCGAGGTCGCCGAGCCCCGCCCCGACCCGCAGCTCGCCGCCGGCATCGCGGCGCCCGAGCACGTCACGGGCTGGAGCCGCGTCGCGGCGACGCTAGGGTGCCGCAGATCCGGGCCCCCGTCAAAACGCGCTTGCCGCTGTGGTGGATGCCAGGCGTATCCTGCATGCATGGGTGACCTGGCGGTGCGACGCGACGGGGCCTTCTACGGCGTGACGATCCGCGCCGTGCTGGACTCGGGCGCGACCGCGCCGCTCTTCGTCGCCATCCGCGCCGAGCGCGTGGAGTGGCAGGACCGCAACGATCCAGCCGCCGGGCCCGGCGGCTGGGTGCGGTCCGTCGCGCCGAAGGCCGTCGAGGCCGAGCTCGAGCTGTACTTCACGCGCGACAAGGTCCATGCCCGCGCGATCGAGCAGCTCGCCAAGTGGCAGGCCGACCCCCCGCCGCAGCTCGTCGGCGTGAGCTCCGTCGAGGAGCAGTACGTCGGCCTCATCGACCAGGCGGAGGGCACGGGCATCGGGATCAAGCTCACCGACGCCGAGCAGGACCGCTCGAGCAGCCGCGCGTACGCGGCGTGGTCGCGCGGCAAGCTCTGCGGCGACTCGCCGTCGCCGGCCCAGTAGCTCGCGCCCGAGGATGCCGGCCGCGAGCGCGGCTGCCTGCGCCGCGCGCGGCGGCTCAGGACGAGGCCGACCGCGCGCAGCGGCGAGGCCAGAGGCCTACGCCGCGCCGCGCTGCTTCTCGGCAGCCGGCACGACGGCCACGACGCGGCCGGCGCGGACGTCCTTGGCGATCTCGCGCTCCGGGCGCGCCGGGCGCGGCATGCGCGCCGTGAAGCGCTTGCGCCACAGGCTGATGAGCCCGATCCGCCAGGCGATGTAGCCCGACCGGCCGGGGATCGCCGAGAAGTCCATCTTCGCGAGGTGGCTGATCGCGCGGCGCGAGAGGTACGCGGTCCGCAGGACGTGGCCGAGGCGCGGATACATCTTCTGCTCCTCCGTGACCGCGTGCACGCGCTTGAGCAGGCGCTTCCACAGCCACGGCGGCGGGCGCCAGATGCACAGCAGGTACAGCAAGAGGTTGTAGACCCGCGGCGGGATCGACATGAACGTCGCCGAGATCTCCTCGATGTCGACGCCGCGCTCCTTCATCGCCTTCTCGAGCTCGGTGTTCGGGATGACCTTCAGCGAGTAGATGAACAGCGTGTACGGCCGCTCCATGTCATAGAGCAGCTGCAGCGTGTCCTTGAGGTCCTGGGCCGTCTCGATCGGGTTGTCGGTGATGATGTCGTACGCCGGGGGGATGTGGTACTTCGGCGAGAACGACGCGTTGACCGACCCGGCGGCGAGGATCTTCTCCGGCGGCGACGGGCGCTTGTAGAACGCGAGCGTGTTGCGGCTGCCGCTCTGGATGCCCATCCGGACGCGGTTCATGCCGGCCCACGTCAGCAGCTCGAACTTGTCGCGGTTGACGTAGTTCGGGATGACGCCGTAGACGGCGAACGGGAGGTCGAGCTCGGCCTTCCAGAGCTCGGCGAACTCCTCGATCTGGCGGTACGGGATCGCCATGAAGCTGTCGTCGTGGAACGACACCTGGCTGAGGTGCGGGAAGCGGCTGCGCGCGGTCTTGACCTCGTCGACGATGTAGCGCGCGCTCGGGTGGCGGATGCGCTTGTACTTCGGGTCGTTGGAGATGAACTTCGTGTTGCCGCAGTACGAGCAGTGAAACGGGCAGCCGATCGACCACAGCGTCGTGTAGCTCAGGCCGTCGTTGTCGATGTAGTCGGAGACCTTCATCGGGATGAAGCCCTCGCCCGCCTGGTAGATGAGCTCGCCCTCGCCGTACTGCGGGAACGGCAGGCTCTCCATCTCGTCGGTCGACATGAGCGGCAGGAAGTGGTTGCGGATGACCTCCTCGCCCTCTTCCTTGAACCAGAAGTTCTTGATGTTCGTCGGGCGCTTGCCCGCCTCAAGCGCCTCGTAGAGCTCCTGGAAGGCGAACTCGCCCTCGCCCGTGCAGATCGCGTCGACGTCGGAGAGGATCGCGTCCTCGGGATGGATGATCGGGTGGATGCCGCCCCAGATCACGTACGTCGACGGGTCGAGCTCCTTGACGCGCTTGATGAGCTTGCGCGTGAGGTCCGAGTAGCCCGTCATCGACGAGAAGCCGACGAGGTCGGACTTGATCAGGTCGCGGGCCGCGAGGTCGATGTCCTCGGGCTCGAGCGAGCCGGCGCTGCCGAGCGTTCCGCGCAGGCCGTTGCGGATGCTCCGGTAGCGGTTCGTCGAGACGTAACAGGACTCCGTGTCCTCGTTGATGCGCGCGACGAAGGCGGCCATCTTGCGAAAGCCGCACGACGTGATGCCATCCTCAAGCGATACCAGCTTGATTTGCATGCAGAACTCCCCCGCTCCTTCGGACGAAGGTTGATCGTAGCGATGGCACGTTCGCCATGCACGGGGTCGTGCCTGCACCTGGACGTTTGTTCTAGCTTGCGGGGCGTGATCGATAGGGACGTCGCGCAGGATGCCGCCGTGGCCGGCTGCGTCGCCGCGGTGCTGAGCGGCGCGCCGTCGACGACGCACGCGCTGATGAACGCCATCAACCCGCTCGAGGCCTCGCTGGCCGCCGGGACGCTGCTGCTGGGTGACGAGGAGCGGATGTCGCGGCTGCTGCCTGCCGCGCTCGTGGCCCACGGGGCGCTGTCGCTCGGGTGGGCGCTCGTGCTCGCGGCGCTCCTGCCGGCGCGCCGGACCGTCGCGTGGTCGATCCCCGCCGGGCTCGCGATCGCCGCCCTCGACCTCGGCGTCGTCGGCCGGCGCTACCCGCGCATCCGCGCCCTGGCGCTCGCGCCGCAGATCCTCGACCACGTCGCCTTCTCGGCGTCGGTCGGCTGGATCGTCAGCCGCCGGCGGGCGCGCCGGGCCGAGGCTCGCCGAGCCCCGTGAACGTTGCGTCGAGCCGCGACGGATCCACGGCGCCCGGCACGCCGATCACGATGAGCTGCGAGCCGGGCGGCTCGTCCCCCCACGGACGGTCCGGCTCGATGGTGTAGCGCCGGCCGACGAGCTGTAGCAGGTAGCGGCTGGCCGGGTCCTCCTGGAGGTGCAGGAAGCCCTTCGCCCGCACGATCCCCTCGGGGAAGGCGGCGATCGCCTCGACGAGCCCGGTTCCGCTCAGCGGCGCGTCGCCGCGGAAGCTCCACGTCTCGAAGGCGGGGTGGTCGTGATCGTGGTGATGGTGGTCCTGGTCGGCGCCGGCGCTCCGGCGCGGGGTCGCCCGCGCCCCGATGACGACGTCGACCGGCACGTCGCCGAACGCCGCCTCGACGATGCCCGTCGACGGACCGACGATCTCGCGCAGCCAGCCGCGCAGCTCCTCGAGCGTCGCACCGTCGACGAGGTCGGTCTTCGAGACGACGAGCAGGTCGGCCGCGCGCAATTGCGCGCGGACGGCGTGGCCTGTCGCCTCGTCCTGCGCCCGCGACCGCACGCTCTCGGCATCGACGACCACGACGACCGCGTCGCGAACATAGCCCGGCATGTCGCCGAGGACGGCGATCTGGCCGGGGTCCGCGACGCCGCTGGCCTCGACGACGACCTGCTCGGGCGGATCGTCGACGTCGCGCAGGCTCGCGAGCGCCGCGATGAAGTCGCCGCCGATGCCACAGCAGATGCAGCCGTTGGTGAGCGTCAGCATCTCCCCCTCGCGCGACTCCACGAGCTCGGCGTCGATGTTGATCGAGCCGAAGTCGTTGACGAGCACCGCGAGCCGCCGGCCGGCCGCGTCGCGCAGGACTTGATTGAGCAGGGTCGTCTTGCCCGCGCCGAGAAAGCCGCCGATGACGGTCAGCGAGATGCCCGGGGCGGTCGCCATGCGGCGGAGGCTAGTGCAGCGTTCCGCAAGTCCGTTTGCCCTCGGGCGGTTGCTGGCGCCGCCTGGCAAGGACGCAGGATCGAAGGTGTGGCTCTGCCACATCGAGATCCGAGGACGCCGCCAGGCGGTGATCAGCGACCGATCCGAGGGTGAGCGGACTTGCGGAACGCTGCACTAGTGCAGGCGCTGGGCGACGATGCCGGCGACCCCGCGCGGCCCGCCCGGGCGCTCGACGACGCCCTCGCGGTAGTGGTGCACGTGCAGGTCGGAGAACGCGCGCAGCAGCTCGTTGCGGTCCAGGACGTAGGCCGGGTTGAACGCCCGGCCGAGCTCTTCGACGTGCGCCCGCGCGAACGTCTCGTACACGACGACGCCGCCCGGAGCGAGCATGCTGCCCAGCGGCGCGAAGAGGTCGCGCTGCAGGTAGCTCGTGCAGACGACGGCGTCGTACGGGCCGGCTGGCAGCGCGTCGCGCTCGAGGTCGACCGTGCGGGCGTCGACGTGCAGCCCGCGGTCGGCGGCTGCAGCGCGCAGCGCGGCGATCGCGACGTCGGAGACGTCGATCGCGTCGACCGCGAAGCCCAGCTCGGCGAGCCAGCGGGCGTTGCGGCCGTCGCCGCACGCGACGTCGAGGGCGCGGCGTTGAGGCCCCGCGCCCGGCAGGTCGCGCAGCAGCTCGGCGTGCTCGACGAGCCACGGCGCCGGCGTGTCCGGAAACGGCTCGAAGCCGTCGCCGCCGTAGCGCTCGTTCCAGCGCTCGCGCGCTGTCGCCTCGTCGCCCATGGCCGAGACACGCTACCCGGCGCGCTCAGCAACGCTCATACCTCGCCGCCGGGTCGGGTAGCCCGACCCAAGAGACATTCAAGCGAACGAGGAGGAACGGTCCATGTCGGAGCGAGAGATGGCAGATCCGCAGACCTACCGTGGCGGCGTCGAGGAGCCCGAGGACGCCAAGGGTGGCGCGCCCGGTGGCATGGTGCCCCGTGAGATGGTCGACGAGCCCACTTCGCCTCCGTCGGACGAGTACGGGATGAAGGACGACTCGCTCGGCGGCTGGGCGTCGGAGGAGTCCGAGCATCAGGTCCCGCGCGACGGCGGCGACGACGCCGACGCGACGCGCGACGGCGGACCGGACGCCGACTCGCCGAGCCGCACGGGTGCCGGGTCGGACCCGGACCGTGGCCGGACCGGGAACGTCGACGAGGTATAGGACGCGGAGGGCGCCCGGCTAGTGCAGCGTTCCGTAAGTCCGTTTGCCCTCGGGCGGTTGCTGGCGCCGCCTGGCAAGGACGCAGGATCGAAGGTGTGGCTCTGCCACATCGAGATCCGAGGACGCCGCCAGGCGGTGATCAGCGACCGATCCGAGGGTGAGCGGACTTGCGGAGCGCTGCACTAGTTCAGCCGGGCGCGCAGCGCGCCGAGCTCGATGCGCAGCGCCTCGATCCGCGACGGCTCGAGCGGGAGCGCGAGGCGCAGCTCGGCCGCTTGGATCGTGCGCGTGAGATCCGCGCGCCGGCCGAAGGACGCGACGAGGTTGTTGAGGATCCGCAGCGCGGTCTCGTGCGGACCCCACGCCCGTACGTCGCGTCGCGACTGCGCGCTCACCGGCTCGCCGCCGGCGAACGGGTCGATGAGCACCGGCGGCTCGCTGCGCAGGTCGCCGACGACGTAGTGGCCGGGGAGCCCCACGCCGCACAGCGGGATCCCCGCACGCCGCGCCGTTGCGAGGTAGAGCACCGAGAGCAGGATTGGCAGGCCCCGCCGACGCTCGAGCACGACGTCGAGCATCGAGTTCTGCGGATCGTCGTAGCGCCGCGCGTCGCCGCTGAAGCCGTGGCGGACGCCCAGCACCTCGCGCAGGGCTTCGACGCCCGCACGTGGCCCGGACAGCGCTTGGCGCGCTTGCACGACCTCTTCGGCGAGCTCGTCGAGCAGCGCGAACGCCGCGCCCTCGTCGACGTCGCGAAACTCGGCCGCGAGCGACAGCGCGAGCTGTTCGACCGGGCGGTTCGGGCCGGGTGGCCAGCGCGAGGAAGGGTTCCACGGACACCACCGTATTGTCGCCGGATGACGGCGGCGTCACACTTGTCCCCATGTCCAAGATCAAGATCCACGAAGCCGACCAGCTGACGGTCCGAGACGTCGTCCATGCGAAGCTCAGCGCGCTCGACGCGACGTCGACGATCGCCGACGTACGCGCGTACTTCGCTGCCAGCACGAGCCGGCGCCAGGCGTTCGTCGTCGACGACGGGCGCTACGTCGGATCGCTGACGCCGGCGGACCTCGACGGCGCCGACCCCGACAGCCTCGCCGGCGACGTCGCGGATCGCGGCGGTCCGACGATCGGCCTCGACGCGCCGGCCACGACCGGGCGCGACCTCGCCCTGCTGACCGACCGGCGCCGCGTGCCCGTCGTCGACGACGACGGCAAGCTCGTCGGCGTCGTCGCGGTCACCGGCGACCTCACGTCGTTCTGCGGAACCGGCTGACCCGGCCCCGCGTCAGTCCTGCTCGAGGGTCTTCTTCGCCGCCTCGGTCGCCGGGTGATCGAGGCCGAAGATCCGCTCCATGTCGGCGACGAGCATCGTCTGCAGGGTGCGCGCCTTGTCGGCGTGACCCGCCTGCCGGTAGCTGGACGCGAGGTCGCGGCGCGCGGTCAGCGTCTCGGGATCGTCTGCGCCGTGGATGCGCGCGCACTCCTTGACGACCTCCTCTTCCACGGCGATCGCCTCGTCGAAGCGTTCGGCCGACCACAGCGTCTGGGCGAGGTTCGCGCGCGCCTCCTGCGTCTGCTCCTCGTCGGCGCCGACGACCCGCAGGCGATCCGCGAGGACCTGACGGAGGACCTCGATCGCGTCGTCCATGCGCCCGGCGGAGGAATAGGAGAACGAGAGGTTCGAGCGCGCGGTGAGCGTGTCGGGATGGTCGCTGCCGAGCACCCGCTCGGTCGCGGCGAGCACCTCCTCCTCGATGACGATCGCCTCGCTGTGGCGGCCGTCGGACCAGTAGGTGGCCGCGAGGTTGACGCGAGCGCGGAGCGTCGCGGGCGAGTCTGCGCCGAGCGTCCGTTCGGAGATCTCGACGACGTCCTCCTCGATCTCGAGCGCCTCCTCGTGACGCCCGGTCTGCCAGTAGGAGTACGCGAGCTCGCCGCGCATCGACAGCGTCGCCTCGTGCTCGGCGCCGAACGCCTCGATGTGCTCCTCGACCTGGCGTGCCTGACGCTCGATCGCCTCTTCGACGACGTTGCGCAGCTTCTCCGCCGCGTCCTCCTTCTGTTCCTGCTCTGCCTGTTCCGGCTCTGCCATCGACCCTCCTCGTTCAGCGAGAGGGTAGCGAGACACGGCCGCCGCTCAGCGGCCTGGCGCGGAGGCGCTGAGCGCGAGAATCGAGGTCAGACGGGCAGCGGCGGCTCGCGCAGCGCGAGCGCCTCGTCCTGCGCCAGAGCGAACTCGCAGCAGCAGTCCATCAGCGGACCGCCCATCGAACGCAGGATCGCGATCCGCTCGCGCTCCTCGACGGGCTGGTAGCTCTCGACGTCGCGCTCGGTGACGTAGGAGGCGGCGAGCTCGCAGAGCATCTGCGCCTGCTCGCGGTCGAGCGTCAGCGGGACCTCCTCGCGGAAGTCCGTCGTCGCGGCGAGCATGTCGTCGAGGGTCATCCAGGCGCGCAGGGCGAGGACGTCATCGGCGGCGTCGTGCTCGAGGCGCGCGAGCTGGTCGCGGCGCCAGGCCAGGGCGTCGCGGAACGCATCGATCTCGCCGCGGACGGCGATCACGTCACAGACGACGGCGATGCCGTCTCGTCCTATGCGGTAGCTGCGTTCCATGAGGTTGCTGATACCCATGTTCCTATGATCGGCACAAGCGGTGTGTGACGTTACATACGGAGGGCCAGAATTCCACGGATCACCATGGCCCCCAGGGCACGTCATCGCGCGCCAGCCTCGGAGGACGCGGCGCATGTCCGCTCGATCGCCGCGACGAACGCGTCGACGTCTTCGGGCGTCGTGTCCCACGAGCACATCCAGCGTACCTCGCCGCTCGGCTCGTCCCAGACGTAGAAGTGGAAGTCGCGCTGCAGGGCCGCCGCTGCGGCGGGGGCGAGGACGGCGAACACGGCGTTGGCCTGGACGGCCTGCGTGATCCGGACGCCCGGCACGTCGGCGACGGCACTCGCGAGCCGGGCCGCCATCGCGTTGGCGTGCGCGGCGTTGCGCTGCCAGAGGTCGCCATCGAGCATGGCGATGAGCTGCGCCGCGAGGTAGCGGGCCTTGGACGCGAGCTGCAGCGTCTGCTTGCGCAGGTACGGCAGGCCAAGGGCGAGCTCGGGACGCAGCAGCACGACGGCCTCGCCGATGAGCACGCCGTTCTTCGTGGCGCCGAAGGACAGCGCGTCGACGCCCGCGTCGGTCGTGATCGCCCGCAGCGGGAGGTCGAGCGCCGCGGCGGCGTTCGCCACGCGGGCGCCGTCGACGTGCAGCAGCATGCCGTGCTCGTGCGCGAACTCCGACAGCGCGGCGAGCTCGTCGGGGCTGTAGCGCGTGCCGAGCTCGGTGCTCTGCGTGACGGAGACGACCCGCGGCTGGACGGCGTGCTCGTCGCCCGACCGCCACAGCAGCGGTGCGACGAGCTCCGGCGTGAGCTTGCCGTCGGGCGTCGGGAGCGCGTGGAGCTTGACGCCGGCGATGTGCTCGGGTGCGCCGCCCTCGTCGACGTTGACGTGCGCCGTCGCGGTGCACACGACCGACTCCCACGGCTGGCACAGCGCGCGGAAGCACAGGACGTTCGCGCCCGTGCCGTTGAGGACGAGGAACGATTTGGCCTGCTCGCCGAGGTGGTCGCGCAGGAGCTCCTCGGCGCGCGCGGTCCAGGGATCGGCGCCATAGGGCTTGGCGGGGCCGGTGTTCGCCTCGGCGATCGCCGCGAGGACGTCGGGGTGCGCCGGCGCGTAGTTGTCGGAGGCGAAGTTGCGCACGCCCCCGCAGCGTAGTGCGGTGGCCGCTGATCCTCCGGCCGGCCGGCGCCGTAGTGGCGCTCAGCTGATGGATCGGACGAATCGACGACGGGCGCGGTCGCGCAGCGGGATGATGGCGGCGTGATCATCGGTGTCCCGACAGAGGTCAAGGCTGACGAGTTCCGCGTCGCGCTGACGCCCGCCGGCGTCCGCGAGCTGACCGCGCGCGGTCACGAGGTGCTCGTACAGGCCGGCGCCGGCGCCGGCAGCGCGATCGAGGACGAGCACTACGCCGCGCAGGGCGCGCGGATCGTCGAGGGCGCGGCCGCGGTGTTCGGCGGCGCCGCGCTCGTGCTGAAGGTCAAGGAGCCCCAGGCCGCGGAGGTGGCGCTGCTGCGCCCCGACCACACGCTCTTCACCTACCTGCACCTCGCGGCGGCGCCCGAGCTCGCGGCCGGGCTGCAGGCGTCGGGCGCGACCTGCATCGCCTACGAGACCGTCGAGGACGCCGCGGGCCGCCTGCCGCTGCTCGCGCCGATGAGCGAGGTTGCGGGGAAGATCGCGACGCAGGCCGGCGCGTTCATGCTCGAGAAGCCGCTCGGCGGGCGCGGCGTGCTGCTCGGCGGGGTGCCCGGCGTCGCGGCCGCCACCGTGCTCGTCATCGGCGGCGGCGTCGTCGGGCTCAACGCCGCGCTCATCGCGATCGGCATGCAGGCGGACGTGTTCGTCTTCGATCGTTCGATCCCGCGGCTGCGCGAGCTCGACCTCATCTTCGGCGGGCGCGCCTCGACCGTGTACTCGTCGACGCTCGCGATCGAGGAGATGCTGCCGGAGGCCGACCTCGTCATCGGCGCCGTGCTCATCCACGGCGCGCGGGCGCCGCACGTGGTCACGCGCGAGCAGCTCGCCCTCATGAAGTCGCGCGCGGTCCTCGTCGACGTCTCGATCGACCAGGGTGGCTGCTTTGAGACCTCGCGCCCGACGACGCACTCCGACCCGACGTTCCAGGTCGACGACATCACGCACTACTGCGTCACGAACATGCCGGGCGCCGTGCCGGTCACGTCGACCTACGCGCTGACCAACGCGACGCTGCCGTTCGTCCTGAAGCTCGCCGAGCTCGGCGTCGATCGCGCGATCGAGACGTGCCCCGACCTGCGCCTCGGCGTCAACGTCGCGGGCGGCGAGATCACCCATCCGGCCGTCGCGGAGGCCCTCGGCGCGGTGTGAGAATTAATCGCCGCACCCCGCTGGCTCGGTGCCGCTGGCGCCAGCCGAGGCGAAGGCCGCCTTGCCCTCACGTTCGCCGACGAGTTCGACGGCGCGCTGCTGGACGTCGCCAAGTGGGGCCCGCACCGCGTCGGGCCGCGCCACGACGGCTTCATGCTGCCGACCGTGGCCGCGACGGTCGGCGGGGCTGTGCTCACCGTCAACACGTCGACGGTGCTCGGCCTGCTCCACGTCACGGGCCAGGTCTCGACGAAGCAGACGCTGCTCTTGGGCTTCGAGCAGGCGTACGGGTTCTTCGAGGCCCGAGTGAAGTTCAGCACGACCCCTGGGATGTGGTCGGCCTTCTGGCTGCAGTCGCCCACGACGGCACCCCGACATGGACGCAGCCGGGGCCGATCTCGGAGCGCCCGGAGTTCATCGTCCTGGGCTCGGAGGTCGGGCAGTTCTTCGCGGGCGCGCCCGCCGGCGGCTACAACAGCGCCACGACGAACATGCAGGTCGACTACGTGCGCGTTTGGGCCGAGACCTGACCCGAGCCGCGCCACACGCGCTCGCGGCCGGGGCAGGCCGCGAGCGCGGGCGGGCGAGACCGCGGCCGGGGCAGGCCGCGGACGCTTTGTGCGCGATCAGCGCTTGACGCTCACGTTGTCGATGCCGGCCTCGACGAGGCTCGCGGTCGACGCGTCGGCCGCCTCGATCACGATCCGCACGGTCTGCCCGTTGAACGTCGACGGGATCGCGACCGTCGTCGTCGCCCAGACGCCGTTGTCGTTCTCGGTGCCGCCGAGCTCCTGGAAGACCTGCGACGTCGTCGAGCCCGCGACCTTCACGCGCAGGTAGTCGGCCGTCGAGCTGTTCGTGCCGTGCGCGAGGTAGTAGGAGAACGTCAGCGTGTACGCCGTTCCGCCGGTCAGGGCGATCTGCGGCGAGGTGATCGTCGTCAGGCCGCCGTCGACGTCGTAGTCGCCCGCGCTCGCGCCCGCGAGGCGGCCGGTCACGAGGTCGTTGACGCCCGAGACGGTCGTGCCGAGCTGCTTCGTGCCGCCCGAGGTCGTCGTCGCCGGGTCGCCGCGCTCCCAGCGGCCGAGCGTCGCGGTGTCCGACGCGCTGACGGTCCAGCCCTTGCTCGTCTCGAAGTCGTCGGAGAACAGCGTCGCGCTCGCGATGCCGCAGTACTGCGTCTCCTTGCCGATCGCCTTGTACGGGCAGTCGGAGATCTCGAGCAGCCGCAGCACGGCCTCGCGGTTGCGCGACGTCTGGGTCGGGATGACCTCGTCGGGCGGGTAGAAGCCGGGGTTCGAGCTCACGGGGTACATCTCGAACGTGTAGCCGAAGATGCCGTGAACGCCCCACAGCCAGTCGTCGATCGCGCCGTCGGCGATGTACAGGTCGGACGCCTGCTCGGGGGTGTAGCCGTTCGTGCCGGCCATGTTCTGCCCCAGCGACGCGAACGTGTTGCGCACGTCGGCGCTCATCGTCGTCGTCGTGTCGGCGGTCGTGTAGCCGTAGGGCCACAGGACGAGCTCTGAGTACGTGTGGAAGTCGATGCCGGTCTTGATCTGCTGGACGCCGCCGACGACCCGGGACTGCACGAAGTCGCGGATGCGCGCCGTCTCGGGCGCCGAGAACGGCGCGGTGCCGCGGTAGGTCTCCGACGAGAACGTCCCGCTCGAGCCGCCGCAGCAGCCCCACTGGAAGCCCCAGTTGCGGTTGAGGTCGGTGCCGACCGCGCTCGATCCGCTGTTCGGCTGGCGGTTCTTGCGCCACATCGCGTAGGAGCCCGTCGAGACGTCGAACTCCGCGCCGTCGGGGTTGATCGTCGGGATGATCCAGATCTCGCGCGTGTCGACGGCGTTCTTGATCCGGGCGTCGGTCGCGTACTTGCTCGTGAGCTCGTTGAGCAGGTAGAGCGCCATCTCGACGGTGAGGTGCTCGCGCGCGTGCTGGTTGGCCGTGATGAGGACCTCGGGCTCGGCTTCGTCGGTCGCGACGTTGTCGGAGATCTTCAGCGCCCACATCGTGCGGCCCTGGTAGGTCGTGCCGATCGAGATGCGGCTCACGAGCGCGGGGTACGCGGCGGCGACGGCGGCCGTCTCGGCCGTCACCTCGCCGTAGTCGTGGTAGTTGCTGTCCGCGGCGGGGAACGCAGCCGCGCGCGCCTGCAGGCCGCCCTTGCCCTTCGACTTCGAGGCCTTCGGGGCGATGTAGCGGCTGACGCGGTACAGGCCGAGCTTGCGCAAGCTTGCGGACATCGGAGGGCGCGGCGGTGACGATGACCGACGCGTGGTCGACCTCGACGATCGCCGCACCGGTCGCGACGACGGCCGAGCGGTCCAGCGAGCTCCGCACGCCGTCGACGACGTAGGCCTTCACCGCCGCTGTGCGCGTCGCGGCGGGCGCGGAGGCTGAGGCTGACGCGAAGAGCGCAGCCATCCCGATCAACGACAGCGCGAGACACGGCATCCAGCGACATCCGGCGAGCCTCATGAGCGTCCTTTCTGCAATGGGCACAACAACGTTGCGTTTCGGCGCGAACGCTACCGGCCGCGAATCGGGCTTTGCGACCCCCGATCGGCGAGGTTCGACCGATCGTGGCGACGAGCACCCCGCGTCGAGACCGTCCAGCAGGCGCTACGGAGCCCGGGGACCCCAGGGTCCACCATCCGTCCATTCGCCTCAAGGTCGCGTCGCCGCGACCGGGGGGTGCGCCGACAAGCATCCCGTGCGGATCTCATCATTGCTTCCCAGCGGACCCGTCCGACTCGGAACGCGGCGATCGTCAGCGACGGTCGCCCTCGACATCGGTCCCGACGCCATCGTCGTCCTGCAGTCGTCGGGCACCGAGCGCGCGCGTGTACGCCGCGCCATCGTCCACCCGCTGCCTGTCGGCCTCGTGGTCGACGGCGAGGTGGTGAACGCCGACGAGCTCGCCGTCGAGCTACGGGCGCTGTTCTCCGAACACAAGCTCCCGCACGACGTGCGGGTCGGCCTGGCCCACCCGCGCCTCATGGTGCGCATGGTCGAGCTGCCGGCGTCGCTCGCCGGGCGCGAGCTCGACGGCGCCGTCCGCCATCTCGCCGGCGACCTGCTGCCGGTCGGGCTCGACCAGCTCGTCGTCGACTACCGCCGCGTCGGCAAGGCGCCGGTGAGCAACGGCCCGGCGCAGCAGCGCGTCCTCATGGCCGCCGCTCGCGTCGACGGCATCGACCGCCTCATGAAGGCGCTGTCGGGCGCCCATCTGAAGACCGAGTGCATCCAGCTCTCCGGTCTGGCGATGCTCCGGGCGCTCGAGCACCCGCCGCTCGCCGGCCAGGCGATCCTCTACGTGCAGGCCGGCGCGCTGACGAACGTCGTCATCGCCGAGGACGGCGAGCCACTGCTCGTGCGCGCCGCCTCCGCCGGCTCGGAGGCGATCGCCCAGGGCCTCGCCGAGCGCACGGCAGATCAGCCACGAGGAGGCCCGCGCCCACATCGCCGCGCTCGGCGTCAACGCCGCTCCGCATCACGGGGCGCCCGCGGCCATCACGCCCGAGCTCGAGTCCGCGGTCTCGCTGCAGGTCCGCGAGGGCCTGCGCCGCGTCATCGCCGAGATCCAGTCCTCGCGCGGCTTCTACTCCGCGCGCCCCGACGCACGCCAGATCGGCGGCGTCGTCCTCACCGGCGCGATGACGACGTGGCCCGGCGTCGCCGAGCTGCTGCGCGACGAGCTGAACCTGCCCGTCCTGCCGGCGGGTCGCGACAACTGGCCGGACCTCGGGACGGTCGCGGTCGCGCCCGAGCGGCTCGACGTCGCGGTCGGTCTGGCGCTCGCCGCGCCGGACGACCGTCCGGACCTCAGCCCGGCGCGCGTCAGCTCGAACAAGCCAGGTCGACGCCGCCCCGAACGCACGCGTCGCCCAGGTCGTCTGCGGCGTCGCGGCGGTCCTCGCGGCGGCGATCGTCTACATGGTCATGGTCTCCAACCAGATCAGCTCCGGCAAGGAGCGCCTCGTCGCGATCGGCAGCGAGCTCGCCCAAGCGGAGCAGCAGGCCGCCGACCTCAAGCCGTACGCCACGTTCGCTGAGGCGACCGTCGCGCGCCGCGAGGCGGTCACGAAGGTCGCCAAGGCGCGCTTCGACTGGGACAACATGCTCATCCAGCTCGCGAAGGTCGCGCCCGGCGACGTCTGGCTGACCTCGGCGAAGGGCACGGTCTCCAGCCAGTCCTCGGTCGAAGGCGGCGCCGGCGGCAGCTCGCTGCGCGGCGCGTACCCCGGCCCGGCACTCGAGCTCGTCGGCTGCGGCAAGCGCGAGAAGGACGTCCCGAAGTACATGAACCGCCTCTACTCGATCGAGCGGCGTCAACGAGATCGGCTTCGACCGAACCGAGAGGTCGGGCGGCAAGGACGCCGAAGGCCAGTGCGGGGCCGTCCCGACCGCATCGAGCTTCTCGCTCGTGACGTACTTCGACCAGAGCCCCGAGCTCGCGGCCATCGCCGCGGAGACCGGCGACGCCCGGTCGGCGCTCCGGTCGCCGCGACGCCCCCCGGCCGCAACGCCCCCGGCCGCTGCGGCCGGCACCCACGACCCCGCCCGCCGCAGGAGGCACGAAATGATCGAGCTCGGCTTCCCCGCATCAGCAGATGATCATCAGCACGCTGGCGGTCGGCGCGGTGCTGCTCGCCGCCCTGTGGCTCCTGGCGCTGTCGCCGAAGCGCGCCGAGAGCGCCGAGGTCGAAGACGAACGTCGCGGCGCAGGAGGCGCGCCTGACCGAGGTCAAGGCCCAGCTCGCGAGCTACGAGACGGCATACAAGCAGTACGACGGGATGCTCGCCGAGCTCAAGCGCCTGGACAAGGCGGTTCCCGGCTCGCGGCGCGATCCCCGAGCTCCTGCGCCAGCTGCAGAAGCGCGCCACCGGGCGTGACTCCGAACTGCGCCTCGCAGCGCTGAAGCCGGGAGCTGCCCGGCAGCGCCTGGAAGCGGCCTGACGCCCGGCGCCACGCCCCGCCCGGGTGGCATTGCGGCACTGCCGTTCAGCTTCACCTACGCCGGCAAGTACTTCGACCTCGTCAGCGTCCTGAAGGCCGCTCGCAAGGCCGTGACCGTGAAGTCCAAGTCGGGCGATCTCGAGATCGACGGCCGGCTCGTGACGATCGAGGGCGTGTCCTTCGCTCGCGAGAAGCCCGAGTCCCCGGTCATCAAGGCGTCGGTCTCCGGCACCGCCTACATCGCGGCAGCGGCCGCGCCACCGCCAGCAACCGTCGCGGCTCCCGCGGCACCAACCGGAGGATCATGATGCTGCGCAGCCTCGTCGACGAAGTGGTCCGGCGGCGCCTGTGGCCGATCCCGCTCGTCGCCCTCCTGGTCGCCATCGCCGCGCCGCTGCTGTTCATGAAGTCGGCGTCCGGCGGACACGCCGACCGAGGTCCTCCCCGACCTCCTCGCCCGAGACGCTCCCGAAGAAGGCCGACGACCTCCTCAACGGCACCGACAGAAGCGTCTCGGGCACGAAGCCCTCCAAGCGCAAGGCGCAGGATCCGTTCGCGCCGCCCGCGGGCTCCGCGTCGACGGCGGCCGCCGGCGCGACGGGCTCGACGGGCACGGGGACGGGCGGGACGAGCTCGGCCCAGTCGGTGCCGATCGTCATCAAGAACTCCGATGGCTCGACCTCCACCGCGACGATCGCGCCGTCGTCGAGCGGGTCGACGTCGACGACCACGACCTCGAAGACGCCGAAGTCCACGACGACGAAGACCACGAAGACCAAAGACGAAGACGAAGACGAAGACCACGACGAAGGCCAAGACGCCGAAGGTCACCGTGCCGAAGACCTCGTCCTCGAGCGCCGCCACGACGGCGAAGGTCACCTACGTCGACGTCCGCTTCGGCGAGCGGATGGGGACGATGATGCGCTACCGCGTGCCGCGTCTGCAGACGTTCCGGGCCGGCGGCAAGGTCGCCGCGATGTTCGTCGGGTACTCCGCGATCCGCAACGCGGCGGTGTTCGCCGTCGCGCCGAGCACGAAGGTCAGCGGCGTCAAGTGCCGCGAGGTCAAGAACGTCTGCCGCTACGTCGACCTCCCCACGGGAGCTCATGCGCGCCTGACGCTGCGCGGCGAGGACGGCAAGACCGTGAGCCGCCGCCTCGACGTCATGCGCATCCGGCACCTGCCGAAGGTCGCCGGTTCGACGGCCTCACGCGCGGATGACGACGCTGCCCGCGGCGAAGTGCCTGCTGAAGAGCCTGCTGGCACTCTCCGCGTCCGCTCCGTCGATCTCCACCGACGCCTGTGCGTGAGAACCCGCGTCAGCTCGCCGTCCTCGCCGTCGAGCGAGGACGGCTTCACGCTCGCCGAGGTCATGGTGGCGCTCACGCTGCTGCTCATCGGCGTGCTCGCGCTGCTCGTCATGATCGAGGGCAGCCTCACGAGCACGGGCCGCACGGTGGCTCGCGAGCAGGCCACGAACCTCGCCCGCGAGCTCATCGAGCGCAGCCGCGCAGGTGCCGTACGCGTCGACGACCACGAGCGCGGCGGCCGCCGCGATCGCGGGCGCGCTGCCCGAGACCCCGACCGTGACCGCCGGGACCTTCTCGGTGCAGCCGACGCAACGTGACCTACAACGTCACCGTCTCGGCGTGCTCGATCGACAGCCCGTCCGACGGCGCCGGCGTCGGCGACACGACCTTCTGCGACGCGCCGACCTCGTCGTCGCGGCCCAGGCAGCGCCCCGACCGGCTCGGGGCTCGCGATCGGGCCGAACATCCTCGGCCTGCCCGTCACGCTCGCGGCCGGCGGCAGCCTCGTCAACACGATCTGCAACGCCATCGGCACCGGCACGCCGATCATCGACTCCGTCTCGAGCCTCGGCTCGGGGCTCGCGTCGCTCATCGGCAACGGCGCCCAGGTTCAGCTCTGCCCCGGCGGCAGCGGCGAGGAGATCGCCTTCGACACCCGCCCCGACGACCTGCGCCGCATCCGCGTGCGCGTCGACTGGACGCCGAGCGGCGGCGAGCCGGCCACGCTGACCCAGACGACCCTTCTCACCACCCCGGGTTGACGATGAGCTCCCTCCCCGACATCCCCTCCAGGCTGCGCTCGGACGCCGGCTTCACGCTCGTGGAGCTGCTCGCGGCGATGGCGATCTCCATCGTCGTCCTGATCGCGACGCTCACGACGCTCGACACGTTCAGCTCGAACGCCTCGCGTCAGACGCGCATCACCGACGCCAACGAGCAGGTCCGCGGCACGATGGACCGCATCGTCGTCCGACCTGCGCCAGGCCGCGACGATCCAGGTCGCGCTGTCGAACGACCTCGTCTACACGGTCGTCGACGGCGCGAGCGCCAACCGGCGCGAGCGGATCTGCCTCGACAGCTCGCGACAGCTGTGGCGCTCGAGCGTCACGACCAGCGCCGCCGCGACGCCGATCAGCGGCTGGCACGCCCTGCCCGACCCCCGGCAGCGGCGCGTGTCATGGTCACGCCGCTGAAGACCGCCACGGGGTTCGGACCCGATGTTCCGCTACGACTCCGTCGCGCCCTCGTCGCGTGCGCAGCGTCGGCCTCACGTTCGCGCTCGATGCCGGCAACGGCGGCAGGACCGACACGAGCGTGCTGCGCGCGAGCACGTTCATGCGCTCCCAGAGCGAGACCGCGGCGCCGATCGACGACGACGACCTCACGACGACGTGCAGCGACACCGGCGTACCGACGCTGACGCTGGCCTCGGGCGTCGGCCCGCTGTCGGTGACCTACACCGACCTCGACGGCAACTCGCTCGGTCAGGGGAACGCCGGCAGCAGCGTGGTGCTCGCGGGTGCCGGCGGCACGGTGATCGCGAACATCACGAGCACCGGGGCAGGGCTCGTCAGCCAACTCGTCAAGGAGATCTCATGCTGACCCGCGCGTCGCTGCGCCGTGAGGACGGCTCGGCGCTCATCACCGCCCTGATGGTCATCATGGTCATGCTGCCGATCGGCATGGCGCTGCTGGCCATCGTCGACACCCAGGCGCGCAACTCCAACACCGAGCGCACGCGCGACCGGGCGTTCAACCTCGCCGACAGCGCGCTGACGAGCGCCGCGTTCAACCTCGGGCGCTACCAGTGGCCCGCCACCGCGACCTCCGCGCCGAGCAACACGAGCGCGACGGGCACCGCGGGCCCATGCCGCACCGCCTCCTACGGAGCGACGCTCGGCGCCGCGACGAACACCGGCTCGGCCACCTCCAAGCTCCAGCCCAACCTCAACGCGAGCTACGACGACGTGGCGTACACGGGCGCGACCTGGCAGATCAACGTCTGCGACGACGCTCCGCTCAGCGCCGGGCCGACCGTGTGGAGCGACACGCTGCTCTCCAACCAGAACTACGACCAGAACAACAACCAGCTCGTGTGGGTCCGTTCGGAGGCGAAGGTCGGAGCGAACCGTCGCGTGCTCGCAGCGCTCGTGCGCGCGAAGCAGACCCCCGCGATGTCGTCGAAGTACGGGCTCATGACCGGACGGATGTACTCCGAGGTCTCCAACACGCTCGGCACCGTGCTCACCGGAGGTCTGGTGGGTGACGTCGCCACGGCGCTGCTGCAGACGAACCCGCTCGTCGCCGCGGACCCGGCGCACGTGACCTCCCCGCCCTCGAGCGGCGTCACCGGTGTGCGCTGCGGCGCCCTGGATGGCTGCCTCACCGGGACGCTGGGCAGCCTGGGCTCCCTGGCGGCGTTCAACACGCTCGTCACCGGCGGCAAGCTCGTACAGGCGACGTCCACGACCGCGACGAGCGCCGCGACGATCGAACAGCTCAGGCAGCAGGCGATCAACTCCGGCACGTACGTCGCGTCGACCACTGGCACCACCAGTTCGGCGACCCCGCCGGCGTGCCCGATCCCGGCGGGGGCGAACGCCTCGACCGTCGTGTTCATCGAGAAGGTCGGGACGACCGGGCCGCCCACCGGGGTCGGTCGCCGCGGCGATCAGTTCTGCGTGCTCGACGTCTCCGGGAACGTGCGGCTGAAGGCCCTCGTGATCGGCGCCGGGCGCGTCGTGCTGCGCGGTAACAACACGACGAGCGGCGGCACGTTCACGGGTCTGGTCTACGCGCTCAACGCGCAGCGTGAGTGGCTCGGCGACGCGGCGACCCCGACGCGCGAGATCATCCGCATCGATCGGGGCGCACACGTCCGCGGCGGCGTCGCGGCGGACGGCAAGAGCGCGCAGGTGGGGATCTACCCGCCCGTGACGACGTGCGGCCTGCTCGGTCTGGACTGCCTCATCGGCTCGCTCCTCAGCACCACGCTCGGCTTCCTGAGCGCCTACAATCCGGCGATCCAGGCCGACGTCACCGTCATGAACGAGGTCACGGTGTTCGACGCGGCGACGATCGTCCCGGGGACCTACCGCGACCTCGCCGGCGAGGCGCGCTGAGCACCCCGACGGCGAATCGCAGTGATCCGGCGCGGCGCCGGACACGATCACACCTCCATGAGACGACACACGCTCCTCGCCTCGCTGCTCGCAGCGGCGATGCTCGCCGGCTGCGGCGGCGACGACGACGCGGCCGCACCCCCGCCGGCCGCCAGCACCGACACGATCCGAATCGCGGAGTTCCTCTATGACCCCGATCCTGCGACGGTCAAGGCCGGCACGAGGGTCACGGTGACGAACGCCGACAGCGCGCCGCACACGCTCACCGAGGAGGGTGGCTCGCCGTCCTTCGACAGCGACACGATCAAGGGCAAGGCGACCGGGTCGGTGACGTTCGAGACGCCCGGGACCTTCACGTACTACTGCGAGTTTCACCCGACGATGAAGGGCAAGGTCACGGTCGTCGGGTAGGCGGTTTGCCCGGCGGGCCTGCCGGGGTACGTCCCCTCCCGCGCGCGGGGCGGCGGTGTGCCTACGCCGCCTCGCGTAGAGCTTCGAGCTCGCGCAGCCCGGCGAGGCGCTCGAGGGCGCGCTCCTCGAGCTTGCGGGTCTCCGGCTGGGTGATCCCGAGGCGGCGGCTGGCCTCGCGCAGGCCGACCGGCCCCTCGGCGCCGTTGACGCCGTAGCGCAGCTGGACGACCTTGCGCTCCTCGTCGGGAAGCCCGGCGAGCGCGGTCCGCAGCGCCTCGTCGCGCAGCGCGACCTCGACCTCCTCGGCGGGGCCGGCGCGCTCGTCGCCAAGCAGCTCGCCGAGCGCGGTCTCGCCGTCGTCGCCGACGGGGCGGTCGAGGCTCGTCACGGTGCGCGCGATGTCGCCCATCGCCTCGACCTGCGCGAGCGGCAGCTCGGTCTCCGTCGCGATCTCCTCGTTCGTGGGCTCGCGACCCAGGCGCGTGCTGAGGGTGCGATTGGCGCGCTGGATCTTGCGCTCGCGCTGGGCGATGTTCGTCGGCACGCGGATCGTGCGCGCCTTGTTCTCGATCCCGCGCTGGATCGCCTGGCGGATCCAGTACGTCGCGTACGTCGAGAACTTGAAACCGCGCCGCCAGTCGAACTTCTCCGCGGCGCGGATGAGCCCGAAGATGCCCTCCTGGATGAGGTCGAGCAGCGGCAGCTCGTTCTGCGGGTACTTCTTCGCGATCGACACGACGAGCGCGAGGTTCGAGTTGATCATCCGCTCCTTGGCGGCCGGGTCGCCCTGCTCGATGCGCTTCGCAAGCTCGACCTCCTCGGCCGCGGTCAGCAGCGGATGGCGGCGGATCTCGTTGAGGAAGAGGCCGAGCGCGTCGGTCGTCGCGCTCGCGAGGCTGCCGTTGCCGTAGTCGGTCGCGGGGACCTGGGCGCGACCGCAGTCGTCGGAGACGCTGATGCCGCGCGCCTCGAAGGCCTCGTGCAGGGCCGGCAGGTCCTCGTCGTCGACCTCCAGGCGGCGCGCGAGCGTGTCGAGCTCGGAGAGGTTGACACAGCCCTGCTCCTCCCCGCTCTCGAGCAGTGCGGCCAGCGGCGCGGGTGGGGTGTCGAGATCGAGTTCCATGGTCAGCGCTGCTTACCCTGAGCGGGCCGCCAGGCAACGGCCCGTACCCCTGCGACCATACCGCGCGACGCCGCGCGGGCGGGGATTACGCTGCACAACGCGGACGAGCCCCGCGCTCCCCTGCACGCGCGGGCCCCCCGCCCCTCGGTTCGAATCCTCCGGATGGGCCGGACGGCCGCTGCCAACATCCTCGGTCCAGGCTTGACTTGTTCGTGGACGCTCGATCGAAAGGAGCACGAGATGCCGATAGCCGTCGTCATGGACTTCGTCGATGCGACGCTCTCGCGCCACGATCGCGTCGGCGAGGCGATGGGTCTTGCGCCCGGTGCCCCCGGCGCCCCCGGCGGGTGCCTGTTTCGGTGGGTCACGGCCACCGAGGGCGGGGTCCGCATCACCGACGTCTGGGAGTCCGCGGACCAGTTCGAGCGCTTCGCGATCGAGCGGATCGGCCCGATCACGGACGCCGTCGGCGTGCCGTGGCTGACGTTCTACGAGGTGCATGGCTACCTCGCGGCGGGCTCGGGCGCATCCGCGGCGGACAGGCCGATGCGCTCCTAGTGCAGCGTACGCACGAACGGCGCCCGAGGAGATCGGGCGCCGGCGCGATGCTGGTCGGTGCGGCTCCGGGCGCAGCGCGCCGGCGGAGCCAGGCCCGGTCAGGCCTTGCCGAGGTTGCCCGCGAAGCCCTGCACGAGCTGGGTCAGGACGGCCTGCACGGTGCCCTCGCCCATCGAGGCGGCCTTGCCGCTCACGTTCGCGGAGCCGTCGATCGTCCCGCCGTCGCCACCGATCGTGATCGTGACGGTGCCGTCGGCGTTGCTCTGGCCGCCGGCCTCCTTGGCCTGCGCGCGAACGACGGCGCGCTTGGAGCCGGCGTCCTGCTCGACGATCTCGACGGGGCCGGAGAACTTCATGCCCATCGAGCCCATCTTGACGTCGATCTCCGCGTTGGCCTTCGTGGGGCCCTCCGCGGACGTCACCTTCGCTCCAGGCACGCATGCCACGAGCTTGTTGATGTCTGAGACGACGCCCCAAGCCTGATCGGGGTTGGACACAGTGAACTTCTGGTTCACCTGAGTTGCCATTCTTATGGCCTCCTCGTTTCGGGACTCCCTTCGGGCGTACCCCGTTTGCTCCGAACGTCAACGCGCCAATGGCGCCGGATGGCCTCAGCGCGGTCGGTTGCGCTTGCGCTGGTTGCGCGCGGCCTTCGCCTTGCTGCGCTTGCGCGCCTTCTCGCGCTCGCGTTCGCGCGCGGACTTCGTCTTCGGCGTGCCGCCGCCCGCGGCGGCGGCGGCCTTGGCGCTCGCCCGCGCGGCAGCGGGCGCGGCATGGCGCGCGTCGCGCATGATCACGACGCCGATCACGGCGACGACACCGATGGCAGCGCCGAAGATCAGCACGAGCTGCAGCGTGGACAGGCCGGGGTCCTCCTCGACGGCGACCTCCTCATCGGACTCGCCGGCTTCCGTGAGCGGCGCGGGGACGTTCGTCGGGCCGAGCTGCGCGGTCGCGAGCGCCGGGAGGGCGAGCGCCAACAGCAGGGCGGCGAGCAAGGCGGCAAACCGTTTCACGAGCGCGAGACTACGCGCCGGCGGCCGTCGCTGTCGACTCGCGAGCGGGCTTGCCGGCGACGGCGCGGGCGCGTCGCCCGTGCCGACGAGGCGCAGGTCTACACTGTCGGCGGCCATGGCAAAGCAGCGACAGGTTCGCGTCGAGCAGAAGAGCGCGCTTGCCGCGATGTCGGCGCTCGAGTTGCGCTCCGACGAGGAGCTCGCGTCGGAGACCAAGCACCGTGCCGCGGCCCAGGCGATCCTCGGCGCACGGGCCTCCGAGCGCTACGACGCGGCCAAGGCGCGCGAGCACTTCCGCAAGGCGATCGCGGCCGCCCGTCCGCAGGAGCGCATGCAGCTGCGGCGCATGGCCGAGGCGTCGCTGGCACTCGCCGAGCGGCGCCCCGACGACCTCAAGGCGGCCGTCGAGAAGATGGGTCAGACCGCGCCGTCCAGCCGCCAGCTCTTCGTGCTGCGGCTCATGGGCATCATCTCGCCGCCCCAGAACGCGAGCCGGCTGCAGAAGGTTCGCGGCGTGCTCTTCCTCGTCGGGATCGTCGTCGCGCTCATGGCGATCGGCTACGGCGTCGCGACGCTCGTCCTGCTGCCGTTCGGTGGCGGCTCGGCGCTCGGCACGACCGGCCTCGGCCTGTTCGTCGTCGTCGCCGCGCTCGGTGTGCTCGCGCTCGTCGGGCGGCGAAAGCAGGCCAAGGCGAAAGCGAAGGCGCGCTCCGCGCGCGGCGGCTGACAGGACCGTGTGCGGGCGCTACACGCTCGCGACGCCTGATCCGGCGCAGCTGCGCGCGCGCTGGCCGATCGCCGAGCGCATCGAGGTACGCCGGCGCTACAACGTCGCGCCGGGCGACGACGTGCTCGCCGTCGTGCGGCCGCGCGACGCCGAGCCGGAGGGGACGCTCTTGCGCTGGGGCCTCGTGCCGTACTGGGCATCGGACCCGGGAGAGATCGGCGTCAAGACGATCAACGCGCGGGCGGAGACCGTCGCCGAGCGCCCCGCCTACCGAGACGCGTTCGCGCGCCGGCGCTGCCTGATCCTCGCCGACGGCTTCTATGAGTGGTCCGCGGGCACGCCGCACTGGATCACGCGTTCGGACGGAGCGCCGTTCGCCTTCGCCGGGCTGTGGGCGTCGTGGCGCCCGCGGGGCTCAGACGACGTCGAGCCGCTGCGCACCTGCACGATCGTGACGACGGCGGCGGCCGGGCCCGTCCGCGACCTGCACGACCGCATGCCCGTGATCCTCGAGCCTGCCGACGAGGATCGCTGGATGGATCCCGAGACGCCGGCCGGCGATCTGCACGCGCTGCTCTCCCCCACCGGCCCGCCGGCCTTGCAGGCGCGTCCGGTGAGCCGCAACGTCAACGACGCGCGCCACGACGAGCCGGACTGCCTCGACCCGCCCGAACAGGGATCGCTCTTCTAGCGCTTCACGATCTTGATCGACTTGATGACGACCGGGTCGATCGGCATCTCGGTCGCGGGGTCGGTCGCGAGCCGCGCGATCCGGCGCACGACCTTCTCGCCCGCGACGACTCGGCCGAGGATCGCGTAGTCGGGCGGCAGCGGCGCGACGTCCGCGGTGACGATGAAGAACTGGCTGCCCGAGGTCCCGGGCGCGTCGTTCGGAGGTCTTCGCCATCGCCACCACGCCCTTCACGTAGCGCGTCCTCTTCGCCGGCGCCTCGACGACGCTGTAGCTCGGACCGCCGTTGCCGTTGAGCAGCGGGTCGCCGCCCTGGATGACGTAGTCGTTGCCGCCGGGCTTGGCGATGCGATGGAAGGTCAGCCCGTCGTAGAAGCCGCTGCGCGCGAGGCCCGCGAACGACGAGGTCGTCTTCGGCGCGCGCAGCGTCGCGAGCTGGATGCGAATCGTGCCGCAGTTCGTGTCGAGCACCGCGACGTACGTGCCCTTGCGGCCGAGCTTCTTGCGCGACAGCGTCGCGTCCCCTGTCTTCGGCTTGGGCGCGGCGACCGCCTCGCAGCCGTCGCGCGCGGCGCGCTGCGGGGTCGTCGTCGTCGGCCGGCGCGGTCGCCGCGGTCGTCGCCGCAGGCTCGTCGAGCGCGGCGTCCTTGCCGCACGCGGAGACGGCGAGACCGCGAGGAGGATCACGATCGAGACGGTGAGGCGCCGCACGGCGATCGAAGGGTAGTCAAACTCCCCGGCGTGCCCGTCACCCCGCTCGTCTCCCGCTACGACCACGTCCTGCTCGATCTCGACGGCTGCGTGTGGGTCGGCGACGAGCCGACCGAGGGCGCGGTGGACGCGGTCGCGGCGCTGCGCGGCGGCCGGCAAGAACATCGCGTTCGTCACGAACGACTCGCAGCTCGCGACCGAGGAGTACGTCCGCAAGCTCTGGCGCCTGGGCTTTCAGGCGTCGCTCGAGGAGGTCGTGACCGTCGGCGGCGCGCTGCAGTACCTGCTCGCCGAGCAGCTTCGCGGGCCGCTCGGCGGTCGTCATCGGGTCGCCCGCGTTGCACAAGCCACGTCGAGGCGGCCGGCCTGCGGATCGTCAACGGCACGACGTTCGCCAGCCGAGCGGACGTCGTCGTCGTCGCGTTCCATCCCGAGTTTCACTACGCCGAGCTGCGCGAGGCGACGCAGGCGGCGCTGCGCGGCGCGCACCTGCTCGGCTCCAATCGCGATGCGACGTTCCCCGCGGCCGACGGGCTGTGGCCGGGCTCGGGCTCGATCATCGCGGCCGTCGAGACGGCGTCCGGGCGCACGGTGCACGCCATCGGCAAGCCCGAGCCGACGCTCGTGCTGACGGCGCTGGACCGGCTCGGACCGGGCCGTGCGCTCATGGTCGGCGACCGCGTCGACGCGGACCTCGGGGCGGCGCACGCCGCCGGCATCGACGGGGCGGTCGTCCTCACCGGCGCGTCGACGCGCGAGATCGCCGAGGCCGCGAGCGACCCGCGGCCGGTCGCGATCACCGCGCGCCTCGAGACCCTCGTCCTCGCGTGAGGCTCCAGACGAAGATCGCCGTCGCGCGCGCCGCGGGCTCGCTGTCGCGCCGCAGCGGCCGCGGCGGCACGAGCCTGCCCGGCAAGCTGCTCATGCGCCTGGAGCCGCACGCGATGTCGCGGCTCGCGGCCCGCCTGAGCGAGGGCTGCGCGGTCATCTCCGCGACCAACGGCAAGACGACGACGGCGGCGATGGTCGCGGCGATCCTCGAGGGCGACGGAGCGCGGCTCGTCCACAACCGCGCCGGCGCGAACATGGCGGGCGGCGTGGTCACCTCGCTGCTCGGGGCCGCGCGCGGGTCGTCGATCGACGGCGACACCGGGCTGTTCGAGGTCGACGAGTTCTGGCTCGACCAGGTCGTCCCCGAGCTGCGCCCCCGCGCGCTGCTGCTCTCGAACCTCTTCCGCGACCAGCTCGACCGCTACGGCGAGCTCGAGACGATCGCCGACCGCTGGGCGGCCGCGCTCGCCGAGGCGCAGGACATGCGCCTCGTCCTCAACGCCGACGACCCGCTCGTCGCCGACCTCGGACGCGACCGCGCCGGCGTGACGTACTTCGGGGTGCAGGACGACGGCGTCGCGCTCGCGGGCATGGGGCACGCGTCGGACTCCAAGCACTGCCGCCGCTGCGGCGAGGCGTACGTCTACGAGGCCGTCTACATGGGCCATCTCGGGCGCTACGCGTGCCCGAACGGGGACTCGGCCCGGCCCGCCCTCGACGTGTGGGCGACCGACATCGTCCTCGACGGCACGCGCGGCGCGAGCTTCACGCTGCACCTCGGGGCCTCGTCCGCGCTGGTCGTGCTCCCGCTCCCCGGCCTCTACAACGTCTACAACGCGCTCGCGGCCGCGGCGCTCGCGCTTCGCTCGAGGTCGGCATCGACGCGATCGTGGCGGGCCTGCATGCGACGAAGGCGGCGTTCGGCCGGGCCGAGAGCGTGCAGATCGGCGGCCGCGAGCTCGCGATCCTGCTGATCAAGAACCCGGCCGGCGCGAACGAGGTCCTGCGGACGCTCGCGCTGGACGCCGGCGAACACGACGTCTTCGCGGTGCTCAACGACCGCACCGCCGACGGCCACGACGTCTCGTGGGTGTGGGACGCCGACTTCGAGCTCGTCGCCGATCGCGTGCGGCGGGTGACGTGCAGCGGCACGCGTGCCGCCGAGCTCGCCGTGCGGCTGAAGTACGCGGGCGTGCCGAGCGAGCGGCTGCACGTCGTGCCGCCGCTGGCCGACGGCCTCGACGCCGCGCTCGCGGGCGGCGAGGGCAGGCTCGTCGCGCTGCCGACGTACACCGCCATGCTCGAGCTGCGCGAGCTGCTCGTCTCACGTGGCGCAGCGAAGGGGTCGTTCGGATGAACGACGTCGTCTGGCACGACGTCGAGTGCGGTCGCTACGCGGCGGACCTGCCGGTCTGGCGCGAGCTGGCGCGCGACGAGGACGGCCCGATCCTCGATCTCGGGGCGGGGACCGGCCGGGTGACGCTCGACCTCGCGCGGCTCGGTCACGAGGTCGTGGCGCTCGACCGCGAGCCGGCGTTCCTCGCCGCGCTACGCGAGCGCGCCGGCGACCTGCATGTCGAGACCGTCGTCGCCGACGCGAGCGAGTTCGATCTGGGCGAGCGGCGCTTCGGCCTCATCATCGCGCCGATGCAGACGATCCAGCTGCTGGGCTCGGCTGGTCGCGCGGGGTTCCTGCGGTGCGTCCGCAAGCACGTGGCGCCGGACGGGCTCGTCGCGTGCGCGATGGCCAGCGAGCTCGATGCGTTCGACGCATCCAACTGCACCCTGCCGGAGCCGGACTTCGCGGTCGTCGACGGCTCGAGCTGCTTCAGCCAGCCGGTCGCGCTGCGCGACGTCGGCGACCGGATGGCGATCGAGCGCGTGCGGACGGTCGTGACGGCGACGGGCGATCGGTCCACGTCCGACGACGTCGTCCACCTCGACAAGGTCGATGCCGCGCACGTCGAGGCGGAGGCGCTGCGCGCCGGGCTGTGGCCGCGGGCGGCGCGCGTCATCCCGCCGACCGAGGAGCACGTCGGGACGACGGTGGTGATGCTCCGTGGCTGAGCTGCGCGTCTGCGCGCTGTATCCCGACCTGATGAACATCTACGCCGACCGCGGCAACCTGCTCGTGCTCGAGCGCCGCTGCGCGTGGCGGGGGATCGGCTTCCGCGTGACCGCGGCGGGGCTCGGCGAGGCGGTGGACCCGGACGCGCACGACCTCTTCTACCTCGGTGGCGGCCAGGATCGCGACCAGCGCCTGTGCGCGTTCGACCTCGTGTCGACCAAGCGCGGGGCGCTGCACTCGGCGGCGGCGCGCGGCGCGATCGTGCTCGGCGTGTGCGGGGGGTTCCAGCTGCTCGGCCACCGCTACGAGCTGGGTGACGACGAGATCCCCGGCCTCGGCCTCGTCGACCTCGAGACGATCCGCTCGCCGGACGGGTCGCGGCTCATCGGCAACGTCGCGATCGAGGTGCGCCTCGACGAGGGCGGCCCACCGCGCGTGCTCGCCGGCTTCGAGAACCACGGCGGCCGCACCCACCTCGCCGCGGGCGAGCAGCCCCTCGGCCGCGTGCTCAAGGGCCACGGCAACACCGGCTCGACGGGCTTCGAGGGCGTGCGCCGCGGCAGCGTCATCGGCACGTACCTCCACGGCCCGCTGCTGCCGAAGAACGCCTGGTTCGCCGACTGGCTCATCCGCCGCGGGACAGGCCTCGACGAGCTCGAGCCGCTCGACGACGCACTCGAAGACGCGGCCCACGCGTCAGCACGGCGCGCGGCGCGAATCGCATCGCGTTAGGGCCGTTGTCGCGCACGGCCCGCCGCGACAAGTCGACGCGGGCGGGCGGTGGCGTCGCGTCGCGAAACAAGGGTTGATCGCCAACGGCCGTCGGACGTAGGGTCGGCATTCCCGGCTTGAAAGGCCCGCCATGACCCAATCTGACGTCTCACAGTCGAACGCCGAGCTGCTGCGCGTCGGGTACGAGAACTTTGCCGCCGGTGACGTGCCGGCGGTCCTGGCCATCTTCGCCGAGGACATCACGTGGCGCATCTCCGGCCGCAACCCTGTCGCGGGCGACTACACCGGCCACGACGAGGTCCTGGGGTTCTTCCAGAAGCTCGGCGAAGGATCGAACGGGACGTTCACCGTCACCGTGCAGGACGTTCTCGACAACGGCGATGGCACGGTCGTCGCGCTCGTCACCCACAGCGCCCAGCGCGACGACATCGCGCTCGAGACGCCAGCCGTGCACGTCTGGCAGATCGACGACGGCAAGTGCACCAGCCACATGTCCTACCTGTACGACGCGCACGCTTGGGACGTGTTCTGGTCACAGGCCACCGATTGACGCCTCCACGCATCGCCGGCCAGCTCGCAGTGCGCCTCGCGCAGCCGCTCGACTTCAGTGCGAGCGCGCCGCCGGACCGCCGTCCCACGGACCGGTGGCGATGAGAATCGCCCACCTCGGCGGTCTTACTCCCACAGTCGCAACTTCTCAGAGGGAGGACGCCCGCCATGCAGAACGCAGCCATCCAGAACGCATCTTCACCCAGCCGCCGGCGCCGCGTCGCCGGCCTCACAGCCGCCGCCGTCCTGGCGGTCTTCGGCGTCACAGCGATCGGGCAGGGACTCAACGGACAGTCCACCGTTCGCAACGCGCTGGCGCTCGAGGGCGTCACCGGTGCACCGCACATGACCCCCGCCCGGATCGCGGCCAACGCCAAGAAGGCCGGCCTGAAGGGCATCGCCATGCCGACGTGCTCGGTCGCCGGCACGCCGATCGACGATGGCGCGAGCGCGCGCTGCTTCGCCGAGTACATGCGCATCGACGCGCTGGTCGTCACGGGCGGCAAGACCTACGCGCAGTTGCCGCCGTTTGCCAGCAAGGACGGCACGGGGACCTACGACCTGGCCACCGCGGTCAAGATGCCTGACGGCAGCCCGATGAACAACCCCATGGCACAGCTCTGGGTCACCGAGACGGCGCTCACGACCGCGCTCAACACCAGCTACATGGCCGAGCAGATCTCGCTCTTCGGGATCGCCGTCGGCGCCGCGTTCCTGCTCGTCGGCCTGGCATTCGGCGCAGCGGCACTGCGCGGAGTGCGGATCACGCGGCCCTCGCTCGCGATCGCACGCCATCCCCGCGCCTCGGTCGAGATCGGCTAACCCAGCCGCGCGACGACGTTCAACCGCACGACCGTCTCGCAACTACGCGCCGGCTGCAGGTGCAACAGGCGCTGCCGTCTCAGCGGACGTGACTCGAGAAGGTTCTCACGCCGGTCGAGCGGGCTCTGACCAGGCGAGCCCGGCAGCGAGCCCGGCGGCGGCCAGCTCAGTCCCCGGCGAGTGCGGCGGTGAGCGCCGCCGCCTCGCTGTCGAAGATCCCGATCGCCTCGTCGAGACGCGTGAGCTCGAAGATCTGGCGGTAGTGCTCCGACAGGCCGAACGCCAGGACGCGCTGGCCGTGTCGGCGCGCGCGGACGAGCAGCATGACGAGCAGCCCGATGCCGCCGGAGTTCATGTATCCGAGGCCGGTGAAACTCAAGATCACCGCCGTGGCGCCGCGCTCGCCGGCGTCGGCGTATGCCGCGACGAGCACCTCCTCGCTGGCGGCCGTGACGTCGCCGCGGATGTCGATGACGCACACCCCGGCGGCGACCTCCCGCACGTCCGCCACCGTCTGCGGGTCGCTCATCGCCGGTCGGGCTCCGCGGGGCGCACGGCGTCGTCCTCGCTGCCGGCGATCGTCATGAAGTCCGCCAGGCGCGTGATCTCGAAGATCTCGCGGTAGTGCTCCGACAGCCCGCAGGCGCCCATGCGCACGCCTTGCGCGCGGGCCTGAGCGAGCAGCCCGACGATGAGCGCGATGCCGGTGCTGTTGATGTAGCCGACGTCCTCGAAGTTCACGACGACGCAGCGCACCCCGCCGCGCGTCGCCTCGTCCCAGGCCCGGCCGAGGCGCTCGTCGGCGCCGCGGTCGATGTCGCCGTGCAGCTCGAGCACCGCCGTTCCGCCGCGGTCGCGCACGATCACCTGCAGGTCAGGCGTCGCCATCCGCTGCTCCTTTCAGGTTCAGGACGAGCTCGAGCGTGTGCCCGTCGGCTCCGGTCTCGGCCCGCGTCTCGTCCACCATGCGCTCGATGAGGAACAGTCCCCAGCCGCGCGGGGACTGGCGGCCCTCGAGCTTCGCCTCCAGGTCAGGGGCTTCGGCGTCCGCTTGCACCCCGCCGTCGCTGAGATCGCTGATGCGGACGCGCAACCGCTCCGCCGACGACAGCACGCACACGCCAACGGGCCGCTCGGACACGTTCTCGTTGCCGTGCTCGATCGCGTTCATCGTCGCCTCGCCGACCGCGGTCTTCAGGCGCTCCAGCCGGCGCGGGCCGAGCCCCAGCCCGGCGACAGCGAGCTCCACCCGCTCGATCGCCAAGCGCTCGTTGCCGGGGCGGCTCGGCAGCTCGAAGCGGTCGAGGACCCGTTCGTCGTCGGCCGCAGGCGCGGGCGCCGCGCCGCGAACGGGAACACGGACCAGCGTCAGCATCGTGATGTCGTCCTCCTGCTCGCCGTCGGGGCCGATGAACGCGTCGAGGTCGGCGAGCACGAGTTCGATCAGCCGCTGGCCACCGGGCTCGCGGCCCACGGTCTCCTTCAGGCGCGGGAAGCCGTACATCTCGCGCTCGGGCGTGTGGGCCTCGACGATCCCGTCGGAGTGCATGAGCACGCCGTCGCCGTGCGCGAGGACCATCTCCTTCTCCTCGTAGGACATCCCCGCAAGCAGGCCCAGCGGCATCCCGCGGGCGCGCAGCTCGACGACCCCGCTGGCCGTCTTGACGTACGGCACGTCATGGCCCGCGTTGGCGAAGCGCAACAGGCCCGTCGCCGGCTCGAGCACGCCGTAGAGGCACGTGACGAACATCCGCTCGGGCATGTCCGGGCAGAGGTGGTCGTTGACGTAGCCGAGTACCGCGCCCGGCTCGATCAGCCGCGTCGCGGTCGCCCGCAGGATCGTGCGGGTTGCCGACATGACCAGCGCCGCCGGGACGCCCTTGTCGGTGACGTCGCCGACCACGAAGCCGATGCGCCCGTCGGGTAGCGGGATGACGTCGTAGAAGTCGCCGCCGACCTCGCGGGCGGGGCGGTAGTAGGCGGCGATGTCCCAGCCGTCGAGGTCGGGAAGCTCCTTGGGCAGGAAGTTCTGCTGGATGAGCCGCGCGATCTCGAGCTCCTGCTCGTAGCGCTGGCGCGTCGCCGCCGCGGCCTGCTGCTCGCGCACGAGCTGGCCGACCCGCAACGCCGGCGCGGTGAGGCCGGCGAGGCTGTGCAGCAGCTTGCGGTCGTCGGAGGAGTAGTCCTGCTCGGAGAGCCGCGGCCCGAGGCTCAGCACGCCGATGAGCTCGCCCTGGCTGACGAGCGGGACGGCGAGCCGCACGCCGGCCGCCTTGAGCTCGCGCAGCGCCGGGGAGTCGAGGTCGAGCGCATCGACGTCGACGGCCTCCCCCGCGGCCTCGACGTACGCGAGCAGCGGGTCGTCGTGCGCGATCTCGACCGGCGCCTGCTCCGGTAGCGCGACCGGCTGCGGCTGCGACGCCTGCGCCTGCGCCGTCGGTGCTCGGCGCCGCGACAGCCTGGCGAGCAGGGACCTCGTCAAGGCGGTCATGCGGACTCCGTCTCGGTCTTCGGGCCGCGCAACCAGAGCGTGACGTGCGCCGGCGCCATCGTCTCGGCGACGACCGCGCGCAGATCGGCGCTGAGCATCTCGAGCGACACGTCGTCGCGCGACCGGGTGCCGAACCGCTCGATCGTGCGCGCGGCGTCGTACTTGCTGCGGTAGAAGCGCCTGTCGACGATCGCCTGGACGCGGTGACGAGCGGGCCGAAACAGCGCGGCGACGGCAAGCGTGGAACCGGCGGCGGCGAGGTTCGAGCTCGCCGTCAGCGGCGCCAGCGCGGCCCCCAGCAGCAGCACGCTGCCGAGGTAAGCGGCCGCCAGCGTCGCCGTCAGCGCGGTGTAGACGAGCGTTCGGTTGATGACGACGTCGATGTCGTACAGGCGGTGGCGCAGGATCGCGACAGCGGCCGCGAGCGGCAGGCTGACGATTGCCAGCACGTGCACGACGATCATCGCCTCCTTGCCGATCGGGTCGTAGACGCCGGCCGGCGTCGGCAGCAGCACCGTGGCCGCGATCGCGCATGCCCACGCCAGCCACTTGATCTGCTGACGCCGGCCAGTCCCGCGACGCCCGAGCCGAGCGCGGCGACGCAGAAGATCCAGCCGATCGGGTTGGCTGGCTCGCGGGTCGCGATCATCGCACCGAGCACGCCGCAGGCGACGAGGACGGCGAGCAGCACGAGGTCCTCGGCGCCCGTCGGTCCCGTGCCCCTGCGGCCCGGCGCACCCAGCAGCCAGCCCGCGACCCAGGCGAGCAGCCCGAGCGCGGCGAGGATCCGAGCCAGCCGCCGCGCGGCGCGGGGACTCATGCGCGCTCCCGCGGTGGGCGCAGCCAGAGGCTCACGTGCGCGGGCGCCATCGTCTCGGCCACGACCGCCCGCAGCTCCTCGCTGAGCACGTCGAGCTCGACACCGCCGCGCAGCGTCGTGCCGAAGCGCTCGATCGTGCGCGCGGCGTCGTACTTGCGGCGGTAGAAGCGGCGGTCGACGATCGCCTGGATGCGCCGGCGGGCCGGCTGGAACAGCGCCGCGACGGCGAGGGTCGACCCGGCTATGGCGAGGTTCGAGCTCGCCGTCAGCGGCTGGAGTGCGAGCTGCAACACGAGCACGCTGCCGAGGTAGGCGCCGGCCAGCGTCGCCGTGAGCGCGCCGTAGACGAGCGTGCGGTTGATGACGACGTCGATGTCGTACAGGCGGTAGCGCAGGATCGCGATCCCGACGGCCGCCGGGAGTCCGAGCAGCGCGAGCTGCGACGCGATGAACGCCGCGTCGCCTGTGACGCTCTGCAGCGCTCCGTCGATCGGCAGGACGACGGCCAGGATCGCGCCGGCGGTCGCAAGCCACTTGATCTGCTGGCGCTCGACCGGCCCGCCGCGGCGGAAGCGCACCACCACGGAGGCCACCGCGCCGAAGACGCCGACGTACATCGCGACGATGCTCGCGACCATCAGCGCCGGGAAGAGGTCGCCCTCGACCGCAAACGGGTTGCGCACGGTCGGGTAGTCGCTGAGCGGCTCGGTGATCGAGCCCGTGACGAGCAGTCCGAGCATGCCGACCGCCCCGCACCACGCGATCTTGCGCCAGCGCGGCGACGGCAGGTGCCCGTTGGGAAACAGCAGCAGCAGGAACGTCGCGGGCAGCATCGCGACCCCGATGAACGAGTACTCGACGCCCACGGCCACTGCGCCGGCGAGCGCCCCCGGATCGCCTCCGGCCTGCACGCGCTGCTCGACGACGGCGCCGCACGCGCTGGCCAGCCCGCTGCAGAGCGCCACACCGACGAGGATCCAGCCGATCGCGTTGCGCGGATGGCGCGATGCCACGAGCACGCCGACGATCGCGAACACGGGCGCGACCGCCACCCACGCCAGATCGACGAGCGAGAAGCCGTTGGCGTCGGTGGCGACGGCGTAGCCGCCGACCTCCGCCACCACCGCGAGTGCGGCAAGCCCCCGGGCGAGCCGCCGCACAACGGCCGGGCTCATCCGCGGGCCTCGGGCGCGCGCGGCGCGAGGTTCGCCGCGGACACGGCGAGCCGGAGCGCCGCCTGCGCGCTCATCGCGCCAACCAGGCGAGCCGGAGCGCCGCCCGCGCGCTCATCGCGCCAACCACGGCGAGCCGGGCCGCCCGCGCGCTCATCGCGCCAACGTCGGCGAGCGGGAGAGCCGCCCGCACGCTCATCGCGCCAACCACGGCGAGCGAGCCGGGGTCGACGAGGCTCCGTCCTCACACGGCGACACTAGCCCGCCCACCCGGGGCGGACAACCGCGTCGCGTTACGGCCCCGCTCATCCGACCGGCTCTCTCGCTTCGATGCGCACCCCGGCGAGCCTGGCGGCCCGGCGTCCGGGAATCGTTACGGTGGCGCGGATGCCCGTGCAGATCACGCTGCTCGGCGTGCCGTCGATCACGCGCGACGGCAAACCCGTCGCGCTCGACACGCGCAAGGCACTGGCGCTGACCGCGCACCTCGCGCTCACCGATCGCCCGTGCTCGCGCGAGCTGCTGTGCGACCTGCTGTGGCCGCTGCGCGACGCGAGCCAGGCTCGCGGGGCGCTGCGGCGCACGCTGTCGACGGTGCGCGGCGCGGTCGGCGAGGACCACGTGCAGACCGCCGGCGACGGGGTCGCGCTGCGACGAGGACCAGGCCTCGACGTCGACGTCGACCGCTTCCGGGCACTGGCCCTCCCCGATGCCTCGGCCGACGACCTCGCGGCCGGCGTGGAGCTCTTCTCCGGCGCCTTCCTCGAGGGCTTCGCGCTGCGCGACAGCGTCGAGTTCGACGACTGGCACAGCGCCCAAGCCGATCTGCTGAGCCGCGAGCTGAGCTCCGCGCTGCGGCGCCTGGTGGGTGCGCTCGCGGCGGGCGGCGAGCATGCGCGAGCGCTCGGGTACGCGCGCCGCTGGCTCGTGCTGGATCCGCTGCACGAGCCGGCGCACCGCCAGCTCATCCGCCTGCACGCGCTCAACGGCGACCGGGCCGCGGCGCTCGAGCAGTACCGCGACTGCGTGCGAACGCTCAGCCGCGAGCTCGGGGTGTCGCCGCTGCAGGAGACCGCAGACCTCTACGAGCAGGTCAACGACGGCCGCCTCGCACCGCCTGTCGCGGCCCCGCCCGTGGCGCCGGAGCACGCGAGGCCGCGGGCCAGGCAGGCCGGCACCGCACCGAGCGAACCGCCCCTCCCGGGCCGCGACCGCGAGCTCGCCGCGCTCACCGCGGCGCACGCTGCTGCCGCTGGCGGCGGGCAGCTCGTCGTCATCGAAGGCGAGGCCGGGATCGGCAAGACGCGGCTCTTCGACGAGCTCGCGCGGCGCGCCCGCGCGGCCGGCGCCGTCGTGCTCGCCGCACGCTGCCATGGCGACGAGGCCGGCCTCCCCTACGGCCCGGTCGTCGAGCTGCTGCGCGACGCGCTGCAGCACGGCGGCGACGGGTGGTCGGACGCGGTCGCGTCGCAGCGGCTCGTCGATGCCGCGCTGCTGCTGCCGGAGCTCGCCGGGTTGCGCTCCGACATGGCCGCGCCGCTGCCGCTCGACGGACCCGGCGCGCGCATCCGGCTGCTCGAAGCGGTGGCCGCCGTTCTCACCGCCGCCTGCGACGGCCCGGCGCCGGGGATCGTGTTCCTCGACGACGTCCACGGCGCCGACGAGGCGACGATCGACGCGATCGCCTACCTCGGCCGCCGCCTCGCCGGGCGCCGGCTGCTGCTCGTCGTGAGCTGGCGCAGCGAGGCGGTCGCGCCCGGCCACCGCCTGCGGCGCGTCGTCGCCGACGCCGTCCGGCAAGGGCGCGCCGCGATCGTCAGCCCGGCGCGGCTGACGCTCGACGACGTCAGCGCGCTGATGCGGGCAGCCACCGGCACGCCGGATCCCGAGCTCGAACGGCGGGTGCACGTCGAGACCGAGGGCCTACCGCTGTTTCTCGCCGGGGTCCTCGCCGCGCGCCCGCTCGGCGGCGACTCGGGGGCCGCGCCCGCCGACCCGGGCAGCGTGCTCGGGGTCCGCCTGGCGAGCCTCGGGGCCGTCGCGCGCCAGGTGCTGGGGGCCGCCGCGGCGATCGGCCGCTCGTTCGAGCTCGACACCGTGCGCGAGGCCAGCGGACGCGGCGACGAGGAGCTGGTCGGCGCGCTCGAGGAGCTGCTCGCCGCCGGCATCGTCCGCGAGCTCGACGGGGCCCACTACGACTTCTCGCATCGACAGCTCCGCGAGCTCGTGTACGCGGGGACCAGCCAGGCCCGCACCCGGCTGTTGCACCGTCGGATCGCGACGGCGCTGGCACGCGGAGCCGGGCAGCGCGCCGCGCTCGTCGCGAACCACCTGCGCCTCGCCGGCGACGACGCGGCGGCGGCGGCCGCCTACCGCGACGCCGCCGAGCAGGCCGCCGCCCTGCACGCCCACGCCGACGCGCTCGGGCACCTCGACATGGCGATCGCGCTCGGCGACCCCGACGTCGCCGCCGCGCACGAGCGCATCGGCGACCTGCGCACGCTAACCGGCGACTACGCCGGCGCCGTCAGCGCGTTCGGGACGGCCGCCGCGCTCACCGAGGGGGCGCGGCGCGCGGCGGTCGAGCACAAGCTCGGCGACGTGCACCACCGTCGCGGAGAGTGGTCGCGGGCCGAGGCCTGCTTCGACGCGGCGCTCGACGCGGCGGAGCCCGGAGCGACCGCGCTGCGCGTCCGCATCCAGACCGACCTCGCGCACACGCTCCAGCAGGCCGGGCACCGCGACGACGCCGCGGAGCTCGCGCAAGAGGCGCTCGCGCTCGCCCGCGAGGCCTCCGACGCCCGCGGCCAGGCGCAGGCGCACAACGTCCTCGGCGTCCTGGCGCGCGGCCGCGGCGACCACGCCGGCGCGGCGGCGCACGTCGAGCGCAGCCTGGCGCTCGCGATCGTCCTACGCGACGAGCCGGCGCAGGCGGCCGCGCTCAACAACCTCGCGCTCGTTCGCCGCGACGCCGGCGACCTCGACGAGGCGCGCGAGCTGACCGTTCGCGCGCTCGCGCTGTGCGTCGCGGCCGGCGACCGTCACCGCGAGGCGGCGCTCGAGAACAACCTCGCCGACATCGCCCACGCCGCCGGCGACGAGGAGGCGGCGATGACCCACCTCAAGCGCGCCGTGGCGCTGTTCGCGGACGTCGAGGCCGACAACGCCACCCGGCTGCCCGAGATCTGGAAGCTGCAGAGCTGGTGAGTTTGGGCGCTGTCGCCCGGACTGGCGGGTAGGATCGCCTCCGTGCAGGCGCAGTCCGTTCGCTCGTCGGCGGAGCCACTTGAGTTTCGCGACGTCACGAAGCGCTATCCAGGCACGTCCTCGCCTGCGGTCGACGGCCTGTCGCTGGAGGTTCCCGCCGGAGAGATCTGCGTGCTCGTGGGGCCGTCGGGCTGCGGCAAGACGACCGCCATGCGGATGGTCAACCGCATGATCGACATCACCTCCGGCGACATCCTGCTCGGCGGGCGAAGCGTCAAGGAGCGAAAGCCCGAGGACCTGCGCCGCAACATCGGCTACGTCATCCAGCAGATCGGACTGTTCCCTCACCGCACGATCGCCGAGAACATCGCGACGGTGCCGGCGCTGCTCGGCTGGCACCGCAAGCGGATCAGCTCGCGTGTCGACGAGCTGCTCGAGCTCATCGGCCTCGACCCGCACGAGGTGCGCGACCGCTATCCGTCGCAGCTCTCGGGCGGCCAGCGCCAGCGCGTCGGCGTCGCGCGGGCGCTCGCCGTCGACCCCCCGGTCATGCTCATGGACGAGCCCTTCGGCGCGATCGACCCGATCAATCGCGAGCGGCTGCAGAACGAGTTCCTGCGCCTCCAGGCGGAGCTGCGCAAGACGATCGTGTTCGTCACGCACGACATCGACGAGGCGATCAAGATGGGCGACCGGATCGCCGTCCTGCAGGTCGGCGGCAAGCTCGCGCAGTACGCGCCGCCGGCTGAGCTGCTCACGGCGCCGGCCAACCCGTTCGTGGAGGACTTCGTCGGTGCCGACCGCGCGCTCAAGCGCCTGGCGCTGCAGCGCGTGCGCGACATCGATCTGTGGACGGTCGCGACCTGCCGCGCCGGCGAGTCGGTGACCGAGGTGCGCGTGCGCCTCGGCGACGCCGACCTCGACATCGCGCTGCTCGTCGACGACGAGCAGCGCCCGCTCGGCTGGCTGTCCGAGCGCGGCCTGACGGGCGAGCGCGTCCGGCCCGAGCTGCGGTCGCCCGCCGAGCCGGTCGTCGAGCTCGACGACATCCTGCGCGACGCGCTGTCGGACCTGCTGGCGCGCGAGTCGATGTACGGCCCGGTGGTCGATGCCCGCGGGCACGTCGTCGGCGCGCTCTCGATCCAGGCGATCTCGCATGCGATCGGCCATGCCCGTGACGAAGTGGCCGGGCCAGCCGCGCGTGCGGCCGCCGCCGAAGCCGCGAGCGCCGAGGGCCCCGCAGTCGCCGCCGAGCCGGCAGCACCCCAAGAGGACCCCGACGACCCGTGAGCCTGTCCGACTTCATCTTCGCCCAGGGCGGCTTTCTCCGCGACCGGGCCGGCGAGTCGGGCTGTCCGAGCAACAACGGCATCTGCGCGAGCTGGGTGCTCGATCACGTCGACCGCTACTGGACGCCGCTGCTCGAGCACGTCTACCTCACGCTCATCCCGCTCGCGCTCGGCTTCGCGATCGCGCTGAGCATCGGCTTGCTCGCCCACCGCCAGCGCTGGCTCATCCCGCCCGTCACCGGCATCACGAGCGCGATCTACACCATCCCGAGCATCTCGTCGTTCCTGCTGCTGCTCCCGATCACCGGCCGTGGCAACGACACCGCGATCACCGCGCTGACCGCGTACACCCTCGTGATCATCTTCCGCAACGTCATCACCGGGCTGAACGGCGTCCCGTCGCACGCCATCGACGCCGCGCGCGGCATGGGGCTCACGAGCCGCCAGCTGTTGTTTCGCGTCGAGCTGCCGCTGGCGTTGCCGGAGATCCTCGCCGGGCTGCGGATCGCCGCCGCGACGACCGTGGGCCTCGCCGCGTTCGCCTTCCTCGCGGGCGCCGGGGGACTGGGGCGCAACATCGACCAGGACATCGAGTTCCGCGGCAACGTGCTCTTCTGCGGCCTGCTGCTGACGCTGCTGGCGGCCACGCTGGACTTCGTCGTGCTCATGATCCAGCGCTCGCTGACGCCGTGGCGGCGGGCGGTGCCGTCGATGACGCCGCTCGCGTCGATCCTCACGACGTTCGGCGATGCCATCGGCTTCATCTTCGAGGCGCGCGAGTCCGGGGCTGGCACGGTACAAGTCGGGGGCTTGGCGGAGATGGGCCACCTCGCGGGCAACCACTTCGCCGTCTCGTTCCTCGCCATCGTCATCGCGATCGCCATCACCGTCCCGATCGGGCTGTGGCTTGGCCACCTCGGCCGAGCCGAGCTCCTGGCAGTCGGCGTTGCGAACGTCGGCCGCGCGGTTCCGGCACTGGCGATCATCGCCTTCTGCGTCGCGTTCCTCGGCACCGGCTTTCGCAACATCGCGTTCGCGCTGCTGCTGCTCGCGATCCCGCCGATCCTCACGAACACGTACGTCGGGATGCGCCAGGTCGATCCCGAGCTCGTCGACGCCGCGCGCGGTCAGGGCCTCAGCGGGCTCCAGATCGTGCGCCAGGTCGAGCTGCCGCTCGCGCTGCCGACGATCTTCGGCGGCATCCGCATCTCGGTCGTGACCGTGCTCGCGACGGCGATCATCGCCCCGAGCGCCGGCATGGACTCGCTCGGCACGCCGATCTTCTCGCCGGAGGTGTACGGCACCGAGGGCCAGATCGCCGCCGCCATCGCCGTCGCATTCCTCACACTGACGACCGACGCGGGGTTTGCCCTCGCCCAGCGGCTCGTCACGCCCAAGGGGTTGAAGATCGCCGCGCGCGGCGACCGTCGCCACCGACTCTGGCCCATACCCACAAGGAGAGTGCAGCTTCCGTGACCCGCTTCCGCACCCTGTTCGCCCTACTCGCCGTCCTCGTCCTCGGCGTCGGCATCGCCGCATGCGGCGACGAAGACGAGGGCGGCGACACGTCGACGCCTGCCGCGCAGTCCACCGCACCCGCGGAGACCGGGGACATCCCGGACGCCGAGAAGGCCGCCAACAAGATCGAGCCCGTCGAGGGAGCCTCGAGCGTCTCGCTCTCGGTCGGCTCCAAGAACTTCACCGAGCAGTACATCCTGGGCGAGATCTACTACCAGGCGCTGAAGGCCGCGGGCTACAACGTCAAGAAGGAGCTCGATCTCGGTCCGGAGCTCGTCGCCTACAAGGCGCTGCGCGAGGGCGAGGTCGACGCCTACCCGGAGTACACCGGCACGTCGCTGACGGCATTCTTCAAGGTCAAGGTCGCCGACGTCCCGAAGGATCCGGCGCAGGCCTACGAGCAGTCCAAGGCGGCGTACGCGAAGGTCGGGATCACATCGCTGGCGACGACCCCGTTCGAGAACACCTACCGGATGGGGATCACGAAGGCGAAGGCCGCCGAGCTCGGCAACCCGACGAAGATCTCCGACCTCGAAGGCAAGACGCAGGACATGGTCGTCAACGGCTTCCCCGCGTGCCGCCAGCGCATCGACTGCCTGCTGGGCGTCGAGCGGGCGTACGGCTTCAAGTTCAAGCGGTTCCTACCGGGCGAGAACAAGTTCCAGATCCTCGACAACGGCGACGCGGACATCGCGTTCGTGTTCACGACCGACGGTCCGCTCTCGTCGGACAAGTACGTCGTGCTCGAGGACGACAAGAAGGTCTTCCCGCCGTACAACATCAGCTTCACGATCCGTGACGAGGCGGCGAAGAAGCTCGGTGCCGAAGGTCAGAAGGTCATCACGGACGTGCAGAAGTACATGACCGCGGAGATCATGCAGGAGCTCAACGCCCGCGTCGACCTCGACAAGCAGGAGCAGGCGAAGGTCGCGGCGGACTACCTGAAGAACTTCGGGTTCACGAGCTAGCCGGGACGTCCAGGATGGACGGCACCGCGCATCGGCCGCGCGGTGCCGTCCTCTACTCTCGACCCTCCGTTGACTCGGGCAGGTCGCAGACGGGGTTCACGCGGCTCGAGCGCGGGCGGGTCGAGCGCTGGCTGGCGGCGGGCTACCTCGTGGCGGTCACCGACTGGGCGCCCGCGACTCGCGCGGCGCCATCAGCGAGGCGGAGTTCCTCGCGTGGGCGAGCGCCGTCGGCGACGACGACGCCTTCGACTCTCGACGTCGACGGCAGCGCCGGCGTCGACGTGACCGAGCTCGTCGCGGCGATCCGCGCGTTCTGCGTGGACCCCGCGGCGAGTCGGCCGGGCGCGTGGCTCTTCGGCGTGATCTGACCGGATCGCTCAGCGACCTACACGGGGTCGAACGCCCACTCGACGTCGCGGAAGTCGTTCGGCGGGAGGATGGCGACCAAGGGCGGGAAGATGCGCAGGAGGCTCATGCCCAGCCTCAGACCGTCGCTGGAGGCGGCGGAGGTCAGGATGTGCGTCTTCTCGTCGTCGTCGACGCCTTCGGAGAGCTTCCAGCCGAACGGAGCCTCCGTGCCCTTGACGACCATCTGCGGCTCGTTGGGATCGACGTCGCTTCCGAGATACAGGCCGACGCTCTCGCTGAGCAGCGTGTATGCGTCCGCGTCACAGGCGACCGTCCACTGCTGGTCCTGCGGCCGCGCTTGGGGCGGCAGCACCGCCACGCCGGGAAAGTCACGGGACATCGTCAGCAGGCCGCCGGGACCCCTCACCGTGTACGTGCCGTCGGGAATGAGCTTGTCGCTCATGCTGCTCCTCTCGTCGTGGTCGGCAATCGACGCACCGCCGTCCCGCTCGCGCAGAGGCTCCCCTACGGACCCGCGCGACGGTCGGTCCGCGGCGAGTATCACACCACGCCGCCCGTCTGCCCGCCGGTGGTGGCTTCTTGGCGCGCGATGGCTCGGCGGTCGGCGTTACGTGCCGGTCGACCCGAACCCGCCCTCGCCGCGCCTCGTGGCGGCGAGCTCGTCGACCTCCAGGACGTCCGGCGTGGCAACGGCGACGATCACGAGCTGCGCGATCCGGTCACCCGCCGCGATCTCGAAGACCTCGGCGCGGTCGGTGTTCAGCAGCAGGACCTGCAGCTCGCCGCGGTAGCCGGCGTCGATGAGGCCGGGCGCGTTGACGAGCGCGATCCCGTGGCGCGCGGCGAGCCCGCTTCTCGGCAGCACGAGGCCCGCATGGCCGGCGGGCAGCTCGATCGCGATGCCGGTGCGGACCTTCGCGCGCGCGCCGGGCTCGAGGCGCGCGGCGTGCAGGGCGTGCAGGTCGTAGCCGGCGTCGTCTCTGTGCGCGCGGACGGGCAGGCGCGCCGCCGGATCCAGGCGACGGACGTGCAACACGCCGGGGGGTGGAGTCGTCTGCAGCCCGCTGCGGACTGCAGATGGATCCACCCCTCCCGTCACGCCGGCGTGCCGTTGACCGAGAAGCGCGCGTAGCGCTCGGCCAGCGTGGCCGGCAGGCGGGCGTGGATGCGCACGCCCTCCGGGGTGTCGGTGCGCTCGAGGTCGCCCGCGACGTCGTGCAGTTCGGCGAGACGCGCGCCGTCGGAATAGGGCAGCAGCAGGTCGACCGAGCGCAGCGAGCGGCGGAACTCCTCCTCGATGCGGTCCCCGAGCTCCTCGATGCCCTCCCCCGTCGCGGCCGAGACCAGCATCCCGTCGGGGTGCGTGAACGCGAGCTCGGTGCGCCGGTCGTCGTCGAGCTCGTCGGACTTGTTGAGCACGAGCAGCCGCGGGCGGTCACCGGCGCCGACGTTCTCGAGCACCTCGTCGACGGCGCGCAGCATCTCCGCGAGCTCCGCCTCGGGGGCGGACGCATCGATCACGTGCAGGATGAGGTCCGCCTCGCGCGTCTCGTGCAGCGTCGCGGCGAACGCGTCGACGACCTGGTGGGGCAGCTTGCGGATGAACCCGACGGTGTCCGTCAGCAGGTACGGGCGGCCGTGGATGCGCAGCTCGCGCGTCGTCGGGTCGAGCGTGTGGAAGAGGCGGTCGCGGACGCCGACCTCGGCGCCGGTCAGCCGGTTCAGCAGCGTCGACTTGCCGGCGTTCGTGTAGCCCGCCAAAGCGACCTGCGGGAGGTGCGCGCGGTCGCGCTCGGCGCGCATCGTCGCGCGCGAGGCGCTCACGCCCTTCAGGCGGCGGCGCAGCGCGGTGATGCGGTTGCGCGCGAGGCGGCGGTCGGTCTCGATCTGCGACTCGCCGGGTCCACGGGCGCCGATGCCGGGGGTGCCCGCGCTCGCCCCGAGGCGCTCGAGGTGCGTCCACAGCCCGCGCATGCGGGCCATGTTGTACTCGAGCTGCGCGAGCTCGACCTGGAGCTTGCCCTCAGCGCTGTGGGCGTGTCCGGCGAAGATGTCGAGAATCACCGAGGTGCGGTCGACGACCGGCATCCCGAGCTCCTCCTCGAGGTTGCGCTCCTGGCGCGGGCTCAGCTCGTCGTCGCAGACGACGACGTTCGCGTCGGCCTCCTTGGCGGCCGCCTTGACCTCGATGAGCTTGCCGGGGCCGAGATACGTGTTCGGGTGCGGCTGCTCGAGGTGCTGGACCATCTGCCCGACGACGGCCACGCCTGCGGTCCGCAGCAGCTCGCGCAGCTCGGAGAGGTCGTCGCCCGCCGGGAGCGCGGCGACGCAGAACGCCCGCTGCTTCGGGCGCCCGCTGGCTGCCTCGTCGACCGTCTTGTCCGTGCCTGCTCGTCCTTGTCGCGTGCGCTGCATGCCCACCTGAGTCTAGTCCGGCCGCACGGGGCTCCGGTCGGGTTGCGGAACGGCCTGCAACCGGGAGATCGCACGACCGAGGAACGGGCCGAGCGACCGCGAGAACGTCCGCGTCAGGTGACCGATGTCCTTGATGACGAGCGCGCCGCCGACGACCGGAAAGCAGAACCTCTCGTCGCACATGAAGTCCGACAGGTCGATGAGCTCGACGCGCTTGGAGTCCGTCCGCTCGGCGGCGACCGCCGCCTCGTCGATCGCCAGCGCGGCGTCGCGCTTGCGCGCGCAGCGCAGTGCCGGGTTGCGTCGCTTGGCGATCGCGCGCGACACGCAGTCGGCGGTGTCGTTCGTGCTGTGCGGCGGGTCGCGCACGACGAAGATGTGACGCACGGACTGCGGCATGGCCTTCCAGGCGGCGATGTAGCCGTTGATCTTCGTCGTGCGCAGCGTGTGCCCGCCCGCGGCGACGACCCCCGACCCGGAGTTCGCCCCGACGACGACCTGCTTGACCTCGGGGTGGGCCTTCAGCCAGCGCCGCACGCTGCCCGCCCAGCCGTGGCAGCGGCCCTTGCCCGGCGTCGTCGCGAACGTGTAGGGGCAGTTGTTGCGCGTGATCGAGATGCCGTGCCAGCGCTTGGCGTCGGCGACCACGGCCGCCGCCGCGCGCCACGCCGCGGCGTGGCTGTCGCCGATGAGCGCGATCGACGAGGTGGAGCGGCTCGCGCGCGGCCCGAAGGCGCACGCCGTCGGGGTGACGCGCGCGATCGGCGTACACGGCGCGCTGGGCTCGAGCGGCGCGTTGTAGGGGGTCGGGATCGACGTGAGGTTCAGCTTCTTGTTGACGCACGGGTTCTCGGGGTCGCGCGAGGCGGCGCCGAAGCAGGGCAGGCTTCTGGCGGCCTGCGCGCCCGGGTCGCGCTCGTCCGCCGCGGCAGCGGACGCGGACGCCAGGCCCGCGAGCGCCACGGCGAGCAGGAGCAGGCGCAGCCCGGAAGCGCCCGGTGACATGCGCGCCCTGCCCACCCCGCGTCGTGTTGCGCTCGACGGGCCGATCGTCGCAGCGTAGCGGCGTCGGCGAATCACGCGAGCGAGGCCCTCGCCGGCGGCGGCAGCGGGTCGTAGCGCGGCAGCAGCTCGTCGACGGGCAGGACGATGACGCCCTCGCGCGGATCGCCGACCCACGAGCCGCCGCCGTTGGCCAGGACGTAGGCGGCGTATGCGGCCGCGCACGCGTCGAGCTCGTCGAGGGTGCGATGCCACAGACCGCCGTCGGCGTCGACGACGCCGCGCGCCTTCAGCGCGTTGATGCGCTCCTGCAGGCCCCACGGCGTGCGCTTCGGCGACGGGCGATGGCCGATCATCGAGCAGAACACGGCGTCGGGATAGGTCTCGCACAACCGCCCGTAGCGCAGCGCACCGGGGCCGATGCGCCCCTGTACCGCGCCGCCCGCCTCCGGCGTGAAGAGCCCGAGCGGGCTCAGCTCCGCGAAGAGCTCGAAGCCGAGGCCGATCCAGCGCTCCCACCCCGCGAGCGCCTGGTTGGCCGACGGCACGGGGTACAGCGGCAGCCGGCGGCGAAACAGCAGCGCGTCGCAGACGCGGTGGCGCTCGAAGCGCCCGTCCGGCACGCCGAGCTCGGCGCGCAGCGGCTGGCCCGGCCCGAGCAGGTCGAGGCGATGCCCGGACGGCGCGTCGACGGCGGCCACGGCCTCGCCGCCGAAGCCGAGGACCGTCCGCGCGACGGCCGCGACGTCACCGGGCGCGTAGAACGTCGCAACGAGCTCGACGCCCTCGGCGCCACGGCGCTCGTGCAGCGTGCAGAGCTGCTGGTGGCCGCGGGTCCCCGAGACGTCGATGCCGCAGTACCGCACGCCGCTTCTAGGCGCTCGCCAGCCGGCCGAGCCGCTCGACGGCTTCGACCAGGCGATCGTCGGGCGTCGTCAGCGAGATGCGGAAGAAGCCCTCGCCGTTGGGGCCGTACGCACCGCCCGGCGAGATGACGACGCCGGCCTCCTCGAGGACGTGCTCGCAGTACTCGGCCGAGCTGCCGAAGCCCGCGGGCACGGGCGCCCAGACGTAGATCGTCGCCTTCGGCGGCGTGACGTCGACGCCGATCGCGCGCAGCGCGTCGACGACGAGGTCGCGCCGGCGGGTGTAGAGGGCGTTCATCTCGCGCTTGTCGCCGTCGGCGTCGGGGCTCAGCGCCGCGATCCCGGCGAGCTGGACGGCTTCGAAGAGGCCCGAGTCGATGTTCGTCTTCAGCCGCCAGTAGTGGTCGATCGCCTCGGCGTTGCCGACGATCGCCGCGCAGCGCCAGCCGGTCATGTTGTAGCCCTTGGACCACGAGAAGACCTCGACGCCGACGTCCTTGGCGCCGGGGGTCGCGAGGAACGACGGGGCGCGGTAGTTGTCGTAGGTCGTCTCGGAGTACGCGTTGTCCGACACGGCGAGGATGTCCGTGCCGGCGCAGAACTCGACGACCTCGTCGTAGAAGCCCGGCCGCACGGTCGCGCCCGTGGGGTTGTTCGGATAGTTGAAGAACATGAGCTTCGCGCGGGCCTTGTCGTCGGCGCTGACGGCGGAGAGGTCGGGCGTGAAGTGGTTGGTCGCCGTCAGCGGCATGAGCACGGGGTCGGCGCCGGCGATGATCGGCCCGCCCGTGTAGACGGGGTAGCCGGGGTCGGCGCTCAGCGCCGCGTCGCCGGGGTCGAGGAAGCAGAGGTTGAGGTTGAAGATGCACTCCTTGGCGCCGATCGCCGGCATGATCTCCGTGGCGGGATCGAGCTCGACGTCGAAGCGGCGCATGTAGAAGTCCGAGACCGCCTGGCGAAAGTCCGCGCGGCCGCGGTTGGATGGATAGCGGTGCGTTTCGGGCTCGGTGATCGCCTCGGCCATCGCCTCGACGATGACGGCGGGCGTCGGGCGGTCGGGATCGCCGATGCCGAGCGAGATGACGTCGACGCCCTGCGCCTTCTTCGCTGCGATCTTGCGCTCGAGCTCCGCGAAGAGATACGGCGGGATGCGGTCCAGACGGCGGCTGGGCTTCACAGGCTCTCCAGTCGTTCGATGAAGTCGTCGGCGAGCTCGCCCCGGTACACGGGAACCGCCCAGCCGCTCAAGGTGTAGTGGAGGTCCTCCTCGACCTCGACCCGCAGGTCGCCGCCGTCCAGCCGGACGGTCACCGGCGAGTCGCCGCCGCGCAGGGCGTAGGCGACGGCGGCGCCGCTCGCGCCGGTGCCGGAGGACATCGTCTCCCCCACGCCGCGCTCGAAGATCCGCGCGCGGATGACGCCGGGCTCGAGCTCGGCGAACCAGCTGACGTTCGTGCGGTTGGGAAACAGCTCATGAGCCATGATCGCGTCGCCGATCGCGGGCAGGTCGAGCGCGTCGACCTCCTGCGGGCCACCGGGGACGTGGATCGCGCACTGCGGGTTGCCGACCTGGACGTGCTGAAAGCGCCACTCCCGGCCCTGCGCGGTCAGCGTGCCCGCACCGTCGGCGTCGCCCGACGGGAAGTCGTCCGAGCTGATCCGCGCGCGGCCCATGTCGAGCGTGCACGTCGTCTCACCGGTGATGTGCGGGCGGATCTCGCCGGCAGCGGTCTGGATCGAGAAGCGGTCGGAGTCCGTCCAGCCGGCGCGGCGCAGGTACATGACCGCCTCGCGCGCCCCGTTGCCCGAGAGCTCGGCCTCCGAGCCGTCGGGGTTGAAGATCCGCAGCCGCGCCACGTAGCCGGCCTCGCTCGGCTCGCTGAGCAGGAGGATCCCGTCAGAGCCGACGCCGGTGTGCGGGTCGCAGAGTCGCTCGATGCGAGGGGGTGTGAGCGCGAACGGCAGCGCCCGCTCCTCGAAGATGAGGTAGTCGTTGCCGAGCGCCTGCCACTTCTCGAATGCGATCGGGGTCATGCGGGCGCGGAGTCTATGACTGCCGCGACATCCTCCGGCGTTCGCCCGCCGATGTCGACGAGCTGCACGCCCGGCAGCTTGCGCATCCAGGTGAGCTGGCGGCGGGCGTAGTGGCGCGTGCGGAGCTTCATCGCATCGACGTCGCCATTCAGCAGGTCCGCGAAGCCGAGCGCGACGCGGGCAGTCGGCGACGCGCCCGCGGCATCGGCGCGCGCGACCTCGCCGGCGGCGCCGGCCGCCACCATCGCGTCGACCCGCCGCTCGATGCGCGCGTAGAGCTCGTCGCGGTCGCGGGTGAGGCCGACGAGCCGGGTGGGGTGGCGGGTGTCGTCGGTCCACAGGCGGTTGGGCCCTTGCGGCTCGACGAGCGCGCCCTGGTCGAGCAGCTCGAGCGAGCGGATGATGCGGTGGCGGTCGCGCGGGTCGATCGTCGCCGCGGCCCACGGCGCCTCGCGCGCGAGGTGGGCGTGCAGCTCTTCGGGTCCCTGCTCGGCAAGCGCGGACTCCCAGCGCTCGCGGATGCCTTCGGACGGGGGCGGGCGCAGGGCAAGCTTCGCGACCGCCGCCCGCAGGTACAAGCCGGTCCCGCCGACGACGATCGGGGTCGCGCCCTCCGCGATCAGGCCGTCGATCTCCGCGTGGGCTCGCTCGGCGTACTCGGCGACGCTGAAGCGCTGAGCCACCGGCAGAAACGAGATGAGCCGGTGCTCCAGGCGCTCGAGCTGGGCGGGGGTCGGGATGCCCGTCAGGATCTCGAGGCCCGCGTAGACCTGAAGCGCGTCCGCGGAGACGGCCACCGGCCGCTCGCCCCGCGCGCGCAGGCGATCAGCGAGGGCGATCGCGACGTCGGTCTTCCCGACGCCCGTGGGACCGAAGAGCGCGATGACGCGGGCGGGCATGGCCTTCAGTATGCGGCGGGTTGACGGCCCGGCCGTCCGTCGGCGAGGATCGCGGGCGTGACGACCAAGGCCGGCTACTGGATCGGCGGCGGACTCATCGCGCTCTCCGTCGTCGGCGCCATCCTCTGGGGCGTCATGGGGGTGATCGGCATCAGCGACACGGTCGAGGACTTCGAGCGCGTCCCGATCCCCGGCTCCCGCACGCTGAACCTCGACGCGGAGAAGGTCGTGCTCTACGTCGAGGGTCCGGGGGTCGACGAGATCACGCCCGCCGTCTCCGTTCGCGTGACCGACGCGGGCAGCGAAGCGCGCATTCCGGTCGCGTCGTACACCAACAGCCTGACCTACACCTTCGGCGAGACGGGCACGGCGGTCGCGACCGTCACGCCACCGCACGCCGGGCCGTACGTCGTCCGCACGGAGGGCTCGAGCGCGAGCGGCTTCGAGCTGGCGATCGGGGAGAGCATCGCCGGGCGGATCGTCTCGGCCATCGTCGGGGCGTTCGCCGTGGGCGGGATCATGGCGATCGCGGGGACCGGGCTCATCGTCGCGACGTCCATCCGCCGCGCGCGCCGGCGAACTGCCGCACAGGAGCCGCCGGACCCGTTCGGGAGGTAGAACGGTACGTACCGGGCGCCATCCGGGCGCGCTATGGTCAACGCTCCATGACAGTGCGCATCGCGTGCGGCTTGTCGACCTCCGCAGATCCTCGTGCGGGGGCCGTCGAGGCAGCCGCTGATGCCGCGTCGCGGATGCAGGGCGCCAGCGTCGATCTCGCCGTGGTGTTCGCGTCGGGCGCACACCTCGCGGCGCCGCTCGCCACGATCGAAGGTGTCCACGACGTGCTCTCCCCCGGCGTCCTCATCGGCTGCGGCGCGGGCGGGATCGTCGGCGCGGGCCGCGAGATCGAGGGCGGCACCGCGGTGACGGTGTGGACGGCGTCGTTCGACGACGGCGCGGTCTCGACGTTTCACGCCGACGTTCACGAGGTCGAGGACGGCTTCTCGATTCGCGGCATGCCGGACCTGTCGGGTGCCGGCGGGGTCATCCTGCTGCCCGACCCCTACTCGTTTCCGACCGACGCGGTGCTCGGCGAGCTGCACGAGCGCTCGCCCGGCGTGCCCGTGCTCGGCGGCGTGTCGAGCGCGCGGACGCTGCGCGGCGAGGCGTCGCTGTTCCTCGGCGAGGAGGTCGTGGGCGGCGGCGCCGTCGGACTGCGCTTCGACGGCATCGAGCTGTTGCCGTGCGTCTCGCAGGGCGCGACGCCGATCGGGCCCGAGCTCACGATCACGGCCGGCGAGGGCAGGATCATCCACGAGCTCGCCGGGCGCCCGGCGCTCGCGGCGCTGCGGTCGGTCGTCGAGGACCTCGACGACGACGAGCGGCGCATCCTCGCCGAGGGCATGCTGCTCGGCATCGTCGTCGACAGCGGGCAGCCCGACTACGTGCACGGCGACTTCCTCGTGCGCAGCCTGCTCGGCGGCGACCCGGAGACGGGCACCGTCGCCGTCGGCGCGCCGATCGCTCCGGGGCAGATCGTGCGCGTGCACGCGCGCGATGCGGTCTCCGCCGACCGCGACCTGCACGACGCGCTCGGCCTGCGTCGCAAGGCGCTGGGCTCGGACGACCCGGCGGGCGCGCTGATCTTCACGTGCAACGGCCGCGGGCGCGGGATGTTCGGCGTCGCCGACCACGATGCGACGGCGCTGACCGCCGAGCTGGGCGCGATCCCGACGGCCGGGTTCTTTGCCGCGGGTGAGATCGGGCCGGTCGGCGGCGAGAGCTTCCTGCACGGCTTCACGGCAACCGTGGCAGTCTTCGCGCCATGAACGCCGAACGCCACACCCTCGCGACCTCGCGCACGAACGCCGATCGCCCGCTCCGCGACCACTCGGCGCGTTGAAGGTCGCCGGACGCAGCGTCCTGTTGACGGGCGCGACGGGCGGCCTCGGCCAGGCGATAGCCCGCTGCCTGGCCAGCGCGGGCGCGACGCTGATCCTCTCCGGGCGGCGCGCCGACGTGCTCGAGGGGCTCGCGAGCGAGCTCGGCGCCACGGTGGCGGCTGCCGACCTGTCCGACGCGGACTCCGTGCGCGCGCTGGCCGCGGCGCACGCGGACGTCGACATCCTCGTGGCGAACGCCGGCCTTCCGGCGTCCGGCCGCTTGCAGTCCTTCACCGAGGAGCAGATCGACCGCGCGCTGGCGGTCAACCTGCGCGCGCCGATCATGCTCGCGCACGCCCTCGTGCCCGCAATGGTGCAGCGCGGCTCCGGGCACATCGTCCTGATGTCCTCGCTGTCGGGCAAGGCGCCGGCGGGCGGCACCGCCATCTACGCCGCCACGAAGTTCGGTTTGCGCGGGTTCGCAGGCGCCCTGCGCGCCGACCTCCACGGCACCGGCGTTGGCGTGTCAGCGATCTTCCCCGGCTTCATCCGCGACGCCGGGATGTTCGAGGACGCCAACGTCAAGCTCCCGCGCGGCACCGGCACGAAGTCCCCGGAGCATGTCGCGAAGGCCACGCTGCGGGCCATCGAGCGCAACAAGGGCGAGATCGACGTCGCGCCGGTCGCGCTCAAGCTCGGCGCGACCATCAGCGGCATCGCGCCCGAGCTGTCTGCGGCCGTGACGCGCAAAGCCGGCGGCGCCGAGATCGCCGCGCAGTTCGAAGCCGGCCAGCTCGACAAGCGCTGACCGCGGCCGATCCGGCGCCGCCCTGGCGGGCCCGGTGTGCCGTGCGTGGCGGAGTCCGCGCCGAGCCGCGCGAGCGTGAGGGACGACGGGGTTGACGCTTCCGCCCGCGCGCGCCATCAGAACAACGTCGTCTGCTCCGCTGTGGGCACGCGGGCCTCCGCGCGGAGCGGCGCGGGCACCGCCTCCACGGCGTCGAAGCGGCTCGGCGGCGCGATCCCCGGCCTCCGCAGCATCGCGGCCAGGCGCCGGCGCTCCGCGACCGGGGCGTAGGCGCCGCGCGCGTAGAGGCGCTCGTAGAGCGGCACGAGCTCGGGTCGATGAGCGCGCAGCCAGTCGAAGAAGAGCTTGCGCACGTCGCCGCGCAGGTGCAGCGCGATCCCGCCGATGCCTGTCGCGCCGGCCGCCGCGGCGGCCTCGAGCAGCGGCTCGACCTGCTCGGGCGCGTCGTTGATCCCGGGCATGAGCGGCGCGATCAGGACACCCGTCGGTATCCCCGCCCGGTTGAGCTCCGCCACCGCCTCGAGACGCGCGCGCGGATGCGGCGTGTGCGGCTCGGTCGCCCGCCAGGCCTTCGCGTCGAGCGTCGGGATCGAGAGGTTCGCGTGGATCTCCGTGACCGCCGCGATCTCCCTCATGATCTCGATGTCGCGCAGCAGCAGCGGCGACTTCGTGAGGATCGAGCACGGGTTGCGCGCATCCCGGAACGCCTCCCAGATCCCCGGCATGAGCTTGTAGCGCGACTCGACCCACTGGTACGGGTCGGTGTTCGTCCCCATCGCGACGTGCTCGCCCTTCCACGACGGGCGTCGCAACTCGGCCCGCACGACCTCGGGCGCGTTGACCTTCACGACGATCTCGCGCTCGAAGTCCCGGCCCGCGTCGAAGTCGAGGTACTTGTGCGTGGGGCGGGCGAAGCAGTACAGGCACGCATGCGAGCAGCCCCTGTACGGGTTGATCGTCCAGCGAAACGGCATCTGCGACGCGTTCGGGACGCGGTTGATCGCCGACTTCGCGTTGATCTCGTAGAAGCGCATGTCGAGTGCCTCCGGCGCGTCGAAGCGACGGATCGTCGCCGGATCGCGGTGCCCGGGCAGCCGGGTCGCGTCGTCCGCTGCGGTTGTTAGGTTCTCCCATCGCACGAACGTATGTTCTCATAGCGGTCGGACGCGGGACCGATCGCCACGACCCAAGGAGCAACCATGTCGACCACCCGCTTCGTCCTGACCCCGCGAGGAGACTTCTCGCTCGCCGAGGCCATTCGCTTCCTCCACGGCTTCGCGCCGCTGTCGCCGGACCACCCGGCCGATCGGGATGTCCTGCGCATCGCGTTCTGCGCCGAGGACGACTGGAGCCCGGTCGCGGTTCGAGCGCACCAGAGCTCGGCGGGCCGAGTCGTGGCGTCCGTCGTGGGCGCGACCGATCCCGACGCGGTCCGCCGTCAGGTCGAGCGCATGCTGTCGCTCGACATCGACGCGATGTCGCTGCCCGACGTCGTCGGCGAGGACCCGATCGCCAACGAGCTCATCCGAGAGTTCCGCGGCCTGCGACCGGTCTGCTTCGCCTCGCCGTACGAGGCCGCCTGCTGGGCGGTGCTCAGCCAGCGCATCCAGATGAGCCAGGCCGCGCGAATCCGTCGCCGGCTCTGCGACGATCAGGGCCACGTCGTCGAGATCGACGACCTGACGCTGACGACGTTCCCGGCGCCGCAACGGCTGCTCGCCATGACGTCGATCCCCGGCCTCCCGCGGGTCAAGGTCGATCGCCTGCACGCGGTCGCCACCGCGGCGCTGGATGGCCGGCTGGACGCGGCGCGCCTGCGCGCGGCCGGGCCGGAGCAAGCCCTCGCCGACCTGCGGGCGCTGCCGGGGATCGGCCCGTTCGGCGCAGAGCTCGTGCTCATCCGCGGCGCCGGCGAGCCGGACCACTTCGCCCGCAGCGAGCGCAGGCTTCACGCCGCGATGGCCGCGGCGTACGACACCGACGCCGGCGACGTGGACGCGCTGGAGTCCATCGCCGAGCGCTGGAGCCCGTTTCGCAGCTGGATCGGCTTCCTCCTGCGCGCGCGTGCGGCGGCAGCGGTCGCATGACGTCCGGCCGATCGTCTGGTGGGACTAGGATCGATTCGCGTGAGCGCGATCGACCACCTCGACCTCGTGGTGACGTCGCTCCCGCGCAGCGTCGAGTTCTACCGCGGGCTGCTCAGGCCGCTCGGCTACGTGCGCGTGAGCGAGATCGTCGGCGAGCGCGGCGAGCAGGTGCTCTACCTCGGGCGCGTCGGCGGCACGGAGTCGGTGAGCCTGCGCGAGGCGCAGTCGGACGCGCACCCCGTCCCGTACGACCGCTACGCGATCGGCCTGCACCACCTCGCGTTCAGCGCCGCCTCGCGGGCGACGGTGGACGAACGGGCCGCGTGGTTGCGCGAGCAGGGCGCCGTCATCGAGAGCGGCCCGTGCGAGTACGACTACACGCCCGGCTACTACGCGGTGTTCTTCCACGACCCGGACGCCATCAAGCTCGAGATCGTGCACAAGCCGAGCGAGGGCGACCTCGTCGCGGAGGTCCGGCGGCTGGAGGCGCGCCTCGAGCGCCTCGAGCGAGAGCGCGCCTGAGATGGCCGATCCCTCGGCACCGCCCGGCGATCCGGAGCACGGCGACGGCGAGCTCATCGGCGATGCGAGTGCGTCGGGCGCCGGAGCTCACGACCACCGCGAAGGCCACGACGACGGCGAGGCCCGAGGGCGCGACCACGACCACCCACACGACTACGACGAGGGCCACGAACACGACCACGGCCGCGCACACGATCACGGCCATGGGCATGGGCATGGGCATGGGCACAGCCACGGCCTCGTTGACGAATCGATCAAGCGCTCGCGCGAGGGCCTGCGTGCCGTGGGGCTCGCGCTGCTCGTCCTCGGCGCGACCGCCGTCGCGCAGCTCGTCGTGTTCGTCGCGTCCGGCAGCGTGGCCCTGCTCGCCGACCTCATTCACAACTTCGGCGATGCCGCGACGGCGATCCCGCTGGCGATCGCCTTCGCGCTGCGGAGCGCTCGCGCCGAGCGCATCGCCGGCCTCGCGGTCGTGCTCGCGATCTTCGTCAGCGCGTGCGTCGCCGGCTACGAGGCCATCGATCGGCTCATCGACCCGCACGAGCCGACCCACCTCACCGCCCTCGCGCTCGCCGGGATCGTCGGCTTCGCCGGCAACTGGTGGGCGGCGATCATCCGCACGCGCGCGGGCAGGCGCCTCGACAGCCCCGCGCTCGTGGCCGACGGAGCGCACGCGCGCGCGGACGCCTACGTCAGCCTTGCGGTGGTCGCGAGCGCGCTCGCCGTCGCGGCCGGCGTGCCGATCGCCGACCCCCTCATCGGCCTCGGCATCACGCTCGTGATCCTGAGGATCACGCGCGACTCCTGGGTGACGGTCCGCGCCGCACACGTCTGAGGTCGCGCCGGCCCATCTGCGAAGCGCTGCACGGCGGGCGCGGCAGGAGCAAGGGCGGTGGCGAACCCCGGCCTGAGCGCCGCCCACGAGCGTGGACGGCGGGCGCGGGCGCGAACCGGACGGGCGCGAGCCGGACGGGCGCGAGCCGGACGCTGGCGCGAGCCGGACGGGCGCGGAGCCGGACGCTGGCGCGAGCCGGACGGACGCGAGCCGGACGCTGGCGCGAGCCGGACGGACGCGAGCCGGACGCTGGCGCGAACCGGACGGACGCGAGCCGGACGCTGGCGCGAACCGGACGGACGCGAGCCGGACGCTGGCGCGAACCGGACGGACGCGAGCCGGACGCTGGCGCGAACCGGACGGGCGCGAGCCGGACGCTGGCGCGAGCACAAGGCGGGCACGACCGCCACGAGAGCGCGATGCCGCGGTCTTGTCGCGAAGTCCGCTGTATTGGCTGGGTATTCGCCAAGACCGCGTAGGCGACGAACGGACCAGGAGGCCGACCCCGGTCAGGGGCACGGGTTCGGACTCTTAGCGCACGGACGCTGCGCCGAGCAGCGACAGCTCGCCGGTGAGCGTCTGGCTCGACGCCCCGGTGATCCGGACCGGCACGATCTCACCGGGCGACGCCAACCCACTGAAGTTCACGGCCTTGTTGTGCCGTGAGCGACCGCGCAGTCGCGACGGGTCGGTGCGCGACGCACCCTCGACGAGCACGTCGAGCTCGCGGCCGACGAAGCGCTGCGCGCGCTCGGTCGCGCGTCGCTGGACGACCTCGACGAGCCGCTGCATGCGCTCGACCTTCACCTCGTGCGCCACGAGGCCATCGGTGAACGCGCCGGCCTCCGTCCCGCGGCGCGGCGAGAACACGAACGTGAACGCGCCGTCGTAGCCGACCTCCTCGCACAGCGACAGCGTCTGCGCGAAGTCCTCCTCAGTCTCGCCGGGGAACCCGACGATGATGTCCGTCGTGATCGCGGCGTCCGGGACGTGCTCGCGGATGAGCGCGACGCGATCGAGGTAGCGCTCGCGCGTGTACGTGCGGCGCATGGCCTTCAGGACGCGCGTCGACCCCGCCTGCAGCGGCAGGTGGATGTGCTCGCACACGGACGCAAGCTCGGCGTGCGCGCGGATGACGTCCTCGCGCATGTCCTTCGGATGCGGGCTCGTATAGCGAATGCGCTCGATGCCGTCGATGGCGTCGAGGTCCGCGAGCAAGCCCGCGAACGTCACGACCCGTCCCCGCCCGCCCCGCAGGTCGCGTCCGTAGGAGTTGACGTTCTGCCCCAGCAGCGTGACCTCGCGCACGCCGTCAGCTGCCAGACGGCGCACCTCCGCGACGAGCTCACCAAGGGGCCGCGAGACCTCGCGGCCGCGGGTCGACGGGACGATGCAGTACGAGCACGCCATGTTGCAGCCGACGGAGATCTGCACCCACGCCTGGAACTCCCGCGCCCGTTTGTCGGGCAAGTGCCCGGTGAAGCCCTCGAACTCGAAGAAGCCCTGGGCGGTCAGCGAGTCCGAGGTCAAGAACTCCGCGAGCTTGTGGACCTGCCCCGGCCCGAACGCCACGTCGACGAACGGGAACCTCGCAAAGACCTCGTCCTTGACCGACTGCGCCCAGCAGCCACCGACGCCGACGATGCGCCGCGGGTCCTCGGCCTTCAACCGCTTGGCGTGCCCGAGGTGCGCGAGGAAGCGGCTGTCGGCCTTCTCGCGGATCGAGCACGTGTTGAAGAGGATGAGATCGGCCTCCGACGGGTCGGGCGCCTCGTCATAGCCGAGCGACTCGAGCATGCCCTTCATCCGCTCGGAGTCGTGCTCGTTCATCTGGCAGCCGAACGTCGTCACGTGGTAGCGCTTCATCGCCGGACGAACGGTAGCGGTGGCACCATCCGGACGGATGGCGGGTTGGCGCGAGTTGGGCTTGCGAGGGGCCCGCCGGCGCGCCGATGCCACGCGCAGCACGGCCCGACATGCACACGAGCGAACTCATCACGGCGGAGATCGAAGGGCGCTACGGGTTCTTCCCGTCGTTCTTCGCGCCCGCCATCGCCGTGCCCGACGTGCTCGACGCCCTCTGGCGCCAGACCGTGGCGTCCTACCTCGACAACCCGCTCCCCGCGACCTTCAAGGAGCGCCTGTTCGCCTACCTCTCGCGGCTGCGCTCGTGCTCCTACTGCGTCGTGATCCACACCTGCGAGCTGCACGCGCTCGGCGTCGGCGCGGGCGAGATCCTCGACCTGCTCGAGCCCGTCCTCGGCGACGACCCCGCCAGCGCGGCACACATCATCGGCAGCGGCGCACCGCTCGGACGCTGGCCGCAGGACGGCTCCTACGAACAGGCGCGCATCGTCACGCTCGCAGCCCACGCCTTCATGCGCGACGACGTCGCCGGGCCGTGCCTCGCAGAGTTGCGCAGCCTGCTCGGGCCGAGCGACTACTCACGGCTCGTCCTCCTGCTGGCCTACATCGATGCCTGCCATGACTGGGTCGAGGCGCATCCGGAGATCGCGTACGCCGACGACGAGCGGGTCCTGCGCAACCTCCAGACGATGGTCCGCGCCGAGCCTCGCCTGCTCGAGCTGTTTGCCGGCCCCGGTCGAACGAGCACGCTGGCGCGTCGCGACCACCTCGCCGCGATCGTCGAGTGCGCCGACGACGCGATCATCGGCGAGACCCTCGACGGGACGATCGTCAGCTGGAACCAGGGCGCGGAGCAGCTCTACGGCTACAGCGCCGAGATGGTCCTCGGGATGTCCGCGACGATGCTCGTTCCGGCCGACCGCGCCGAGGAGGCCGCCTCGATCGCGCACCGCGTGCGCGCCGGCGAGAGCGTCGGGCAGATCGACACGATTCGCGTCGGAATCGACGCGGAGCGCCTCGACGTCTCGATCGCCGTGTCGCCGATTCGCAACGGGTCGGGCACGCTCGTGGGCATCTCCTCGATCGCCCGCAACGCGAGCGCACGCAAGCTCCGCGAGCGCTACCTGCAGACCGTCCACCAGGCGACGCGCGTGCTCGCGCAGTTCGGGACCGTCGACGAGACGCTGCCGGCCGTGCTGCGCGTCGTCGGCGAGGGGTTGGGCTGGGCCGTCGGGATCCGTGTGGATGCCGGCGCGCCGTCACGGCACACTGCACCTGCGCTGCGCCGCGTTCTGGCACACGCCCGCGCTCGACGGCGCGTCGTTTGAGACGACGAGCCGCCAGCTGCGGCTCGATCCCGGCGATGGCTTGCCCGGCCGGGTCTGGGAGGCGGCGTCAGGCGCGCTGGGTCGCCGACGTCACCGCCGAGCCGCACTCGCGCCGGGCGGACGAGGCGCGCCAGGACGGCCTGCGCAGCTGCTACCTGCTGCCGATCCGCGGTCAGGACGGGGTCGTCGCCGTCATCGAGTTCCTCAGCCGCGAGGTCCGCCCGCCCGACCCGCTCCTGCTCGAGATGCTCAACCGCGTCGCCGGCCAGATCGGCGAGTACCTCGAGCGCAAGGGCGCCGCGCGCTGCGCCGTGAACGCGGGCTAGCGGCCGAGCGCTCGCCGCAACCCCGCCAGCAGGCTCACTTCGCGAACTCGACCGCGCGCGACTCGCGGATGACCGTCACCTTGATCTGGCCCGGGTACTCGAGCTCGCGCTCGATCTCGCGGGCGATCTCGCGCGACAGGAGCATCGCCTCGTCGTCGCCGATCGTCAGCGGCGCGACGATGACGCGGATCTCGCGCCCGGCCTGCATCGCGTAGACCTTCTCGACGCCCTCGTGGCGCTGGGCGATGTGCTCGAGTTCGCGCAGGCGCTTGACGTAGGACTCCAGCGACTCGCCGCGCGCGCCGGGTCGCGCGCCCGACAGCGCGTCGGCCGCCTGGACGATGACGGCCTCGACGGTCTGCGGCTCGACCTCGTTGTGGTGCGCTTCCATCGCGTGCGCGACGGCCTCGGTCTCGCCGTGACGGCGCGCCATGTCGCCGCCGACGAGCGCGTGCGGCCCCTCGACCTCGTGCGAGACGGCCTTGCCGATGTCGTGCAGGAGCGCGGCGCGCGCCGCGGTCTTGCGGCTGGCGCCGAGCTCGTCGGCCATCATCGCCGCGAGCTGCGCGCACTCGACGGAGTGCGCGAGGACGTTCTGGCCGTAGCTCGTGCGGAACTTCAGCCGCCCGAGCGTGCGGATGATCTCGACGTCGAGGCCCTGCACGCCCGACTCGAAGGCGGCGTCCTCGCCGGCCTGCTGGAGGTGCGCCTCGAGCTCGGACTTCGCCTGGTAGTAGGTCTCCTCGATCCGCGCCGGGTGGATGCGGCCGTCGGCGAGCAGCTTCTCGAGCGTCATGCGCGCGATCTCGCGGCGCACGCCGTCGAAGGCCGAGAGCACGACGGCGCTCGGCGTGTCGTCGATGATGAGGTCGACGCCGGTGAGGTTCTCGATCGCGCGGATGTTGCGGCCCTCGCGGCCGATGATGCGGCCCTTCATGTCGTCGGACGGCAGCTGGACGACGCAGACCGTCGTCTCGGCGGCGTGACGCGCGGCGAGGCGCTGCATCGCGACGGACAGGATCGAGCGCACGCGCCGTTCGGCGTCGCGCTTGGTCTGCTCCTCGATCTGGCGGATCTCGCGCGCGCTCTCGTGGCGCACCTGATCGGTGATCTCGCGCATGAGGCGATCCTTCGCCTGACCCGCGCTGATGCCGGAGATCTGCTCCAGCGCCTGCTCGTGCTCGCGCCGGCGGCGGGAGAGCTGCTCACGCTCGGCCTCCAGCGCTCGCGTCTGGTCGTCGAGCTCGCGCATCCGGCGGTCGACGTCGTCGGCGCGCGCGTTGAGGCGCTCCTCGAGGCGGACGAGCTCCTCGCGATCGGTGGGATCGGCGCCGACGGGGGTGCCGGATGGCGACGGTGCGACAGGAGCGCAGCGGCCAGGATCGCCACCGCGAGGATCGCTGCCGGCACGATCAGCTCCATTGTCGTTCCTCTCCCCGCGCCGCAGGATGGGAATCCGGTCGCGCGGTCCAGCGTCGAGATTCAGGGAGTCAGAACGAGTGCTGCGAGGGGCCGGCGTGCAGGCGGCGCCAACCGCCGTGCTTCACGAAGACGGGTCAGTGGTGGTCGGTTGGGAGGGGTTTGGGCGGGTGGTGCTCGGTGGGGTCGTCGTCGGAAAGCTGCCTGTTTCAGAAAAGCGTTGGATGCTGCGGTGATGCGCCCTCGCGGGCTCGGTCTGACTGCGGTTGATGATAGGAGGGTGGCGGGAGCGGCACAACCGGCGCGAGGGCGTCAGCGTCTGCGCCGGTGCTCGAGGGTGGCGGGAGCGGCACAACCGGCGCGAGGGCGTCAGCCTCTGCGCCGGAGTTCGGCGTCCTCGCGCTCGGCGTGTGCCCGCGTGTGCGCGGCCGCCGTGCTGGATGCGTTCTCGCGCGCGGCGTCGAGCGCGGCCTCGGCTGCGCTCAGCGCTTGAGCGGCCTCGTCGCGCGACCGCCTCGGCCGCGGCGAGCGCGCGCGCCGCGACATCGGCACGCCGCTTCGTCGCGACCTCCGCCGCGCGCGCGGCCTTCACCGCCGCGCGCGCGCTCGCGGCGCCTCCTGTTCCGCGGCGGCTCGCTCGGCGGCTGCGCGCTCCTTCTCCGCGCGCTCGCGTTCGCGCCTGCCGTCTCGGCGAGGCTTCGTCGAGCTCAGCGCGCCGCCTTGCGCACGCTTCGCCGTCGCGCCGCTCGCCGCCCTCCCGCCCGACGCCTTCCGCCACGCCTCGTCGTCGGCCGGCTCGCGCTTCGGCTTCGCCGCGGCGCGCGTTGCGGCGGCGGCCTCGCTCGCGCTGCCCGCGCCGGCGGCTTCCGGAGGCGTCCGGCGCCTCCCGCTCGGCGGCCTGCTCGACGCGCGCCCGCGCCGGCCGCGCCCGCGGGCGACGCGGCTCCGGCGCGAACAGCCCGCTCTCGCCGAGGCCGAGCCCGAGTCCGGCGTGGCGCAGCTCGCGCTCGAACCGGCCGTCGCGCACCTGATCGCGAGCCGTCCTCGTCGAGCGCGGCCGCGTGCAGCGTGTCGGCGACGCGCTCGATCACGGCCGGGCTCAGCTCATCGCCCGCCGAGCTCAGCAGCCCGCGGGCGCGCTCGACGAGATCCTCGACGGCCGCCCGCTCGCGCTCGCCGGCGGCGCGCAGCGTCCGCCCGTCGCCTTGCCCGGCGAGCAGGTCCGACTGCGCGTCGCGCAGCGCGTCGCCCGCATCGAACAGCTCCTGCACCGACGAGCGCTGGGTGCGGACGAGCTGGTTGACCGCCCACGCCGCGACCGACGGCTTGCGCAGCGCCGCGACCTGCCGCGGCCTCCTCACGCCGGCCCTCCTTGCGCAGCGCCTTGGCGAGCTCCCCGCGCCGCGCGATGAACTCGTCGCGCGGCAGGCCAAAGAGCGCGTCTGCATCACGATCCATCCCGCCATGGTGCCTGGCGGGTCACCGCAACGCCGCATGACCGCGTGCCGCGACTACCGTCGCCGCATCGTGCCTAGGGTCACCGTCGCCGCGACTCGTGCGGGCCGCGCGACACCGCCGCCCCGCCGGGCGCGCGGCGCCGGTCCCGGCGAGTCCCGCGCGGCTCGAGCGCGCTCGCGTGGCCACCCCCGCCGGACGCCTGGTACCGGCCGACGACTACGCGCGCTGAACGCGCGCACGGCGTCGTAGGCGAGCTCGAGGTCGTAGCCCTTGCGCGCCAGCAGCCCCAGCGCGCGCTCGCGTTCGCGATCGGTTGCCGGGATCTCGCGGAAGCGGCGGCGCAGCAGCGCGACGGCGGCGTGGAGCTCGTCCGCGCCGTCGCGCTCTGCCAGCGCGCTCGCGATGAGCTCGGGCGCCACGCCGAGCGCGAGCAGCCTGCGCTCGATCCGCTCGGGCCCCCAGTCGTCGAGTGCCCGGCGGTCCTCGGCGAACGTGCGCGCGTAGCGCGCGTCGTCGAGGTAGCCCTGACGGACCAGCGCCTCGACCGCTCCGTCGATCGACGCCTCGTCGATCTCCCGCGCGGCGAGGTGCCGGCGCACCTCGGCCTCCGTGCGGTCGCGCTTGCCGAGGTGGCGATACGCGGCGTCGAGCGCGCGCTGCAGCCGCGCCTCGGGGCTGGGCCGTTCTGAACCGTCGCCGGGCGGCGAGGGTGGCGTGGTCCGCTCGCCCGGACCGTCGCCTCGCGGCGCGCGCGCGAGGCCACCACTCGCCTCCGTCGGGGAGGTCACCGCCGAAGACCCTTCCAGGCCGTCGCCACCGGGCCGCGACGGCACCCATCGTGGCTGGCGCAGGCCCAGGAGGTCACGTCGGATGCACCCGACCCGGACCTACGCGGCTTCGATGACGCCTGCCACCGCGGCCACCGGAACGTTGTCGTCATGCTCGATCGGCGTCACGAGGTCCTGGCCGATGCCGAGCGCCGCGTAGACCTTCGCCTCGATCTCGCGAGCGATCTCCTGGTGCTCGTCGAGGTAGCCCTTGGCGTTCGCGCGACCCTGGCCGAGGCGCTCGTCGCCGTAGGAGAAGAACGAGCCCGACTTCGAGACGATGTTGTGCTCGATCCCGAGGTCCAGCAGGCAGCCCGACGTCGAGATCCCCTTGCCGAACTCGATGTCGAACTCGGCTTGGCGGAACGGCGCGGCGACCTTGTTCTTGACGACCTTCACGCGGACGCGGTTGCCGACCGCCTCGGTGCCGTCCTTGAGCGTCTCGATGCGGCGGATGTCCAGCCGCTGCGAGGCGTAGAACTTCAGCGCGCGCCCGCCCGGCTGCGTCTCCGGCGAGCCGAACATCACGCCGATCTTCTCGCGGATCTGGTTCGTGAACAGGCACAGCGTCTGCGTGCGGTTGAGGTTGCCGGCGAGCTTGCGCATCGCCTGGCTCATCATCCGCGCCTGCAGGCCGACGGTCTGGTCGCCCATCTGGCCCTCGAGCTCGGCGCGCGGCGTCAGCGCGGCGACGGAGTCCAGCGCGACGACGTCGACGGCGCCGGAGCGCACGAGCATGTCGCAGACCTCGAGCGCCTGCTCGCCGTGGTCGGGCTGCGAGACGAGCAGCTCGTCGATGTCGACGCCGATCCTCTGCGCGTACAGCGGGTCCATCGCGTGCTCGGCGTCGATGAACGCGCAGACGCCGCCGAGCCGCTGGGCCTCGGCGAGGACGTGGTAGACGAGCGTCGTCTTGCCCGAGGACTCCGGGCCGAAGACCTCGACGATCCGCCCGCGCGGCATGCCGCCGATCCCGAGCGCGAGATCGAGCGACAGGGCGCCGGTCGGGATCGCGTTGACCTTGACCTGCGCGCCGGGGTCGCCCATGCGCATGACGGTGCCCTTGCCGAACTCGCGCTCGATCTGCGTGAGCGCACCCCGGAGGGCTTCGTTACGGGCCTTCGCGGCCTTGTCGGCGGCCTTCTCGGTGTCGGTGAGAGCCATGGGTACTCAGAAGCCTTTCTGCGCTCGGAAGAACAGCACACGGTACGGGCCGGATCGGACGGAATCGCAGGCTAGAACGGCCCCTGCAACGACTCAACACCCGTTCGTCACAACATTGCGCAGAGTCTGCGTCATGGCTCGGACAGAACGCCTGTTCGCCCCCGCCACGCCGGCGAGGGCCCGCGATCAGGCGGAAGCCGCGCCGGCTCAGGAGGGCAGCCCGACCCGCTCGAGCGCCTCGTAGCGCGCGCCGCCCGGCCGCTGTGCGAGCGGTACAGCGTCAGCGCCAGCGGCTCGAAGGTCAGCGGCGGCGCGCGGCACCGCGAACGCCTTCGCGCTCACGCGCGCGTCGCGCGGGACGCGCCCGACGGTCACGTGCGGCCGAAACGCGCGCCGCTCGGGCTCGAAGCCGATCGCGCCGTCGAGCGCCGCAACGAGCGCGGCCTGCAGCGCCGACGAGCCCCTCGCCGCCGGCGAGCGCGACCGTCAGCACGCCGGGCCGGCGCGGCGGCAGCCACAGCGCCCCGCCGTCACACAGCGGCCCGACCGCCGCGTGCCGACCAGCGGCTCGAGCAGCGCTCGCCGACCGCCGCCGCCTCGTCCGGCCGAACGCGAGCCGAGGAACGCGAGCGTCACGTGCAGGTTCTCCTCGGGCACGAGCCGCACGCCCGGCGGCGCCACGCGCGCGCACCACTCCGCGAGCGCCGCGCGCACCGTCGCCGGCAGGTCGAGCGCGACGAACAGCCGCAGCCGCGCGCTCACGATCGCCGGGACCGGACGTCGCCGTCGCCCAGCAGCAGCCGCCGCACGAGGTGCATCGCGACCGTCGTCGAGCGGTCGCGGATGTCGGCGCGGCCGCCGGGCAGCGTTCACGCTGCGCGTCAGCCGCCGGCCGTCGCGATGCGAGACCGACAGCCACACGAGCCCGACCGGCTTCTCCTCGCTGCCGCCGCCGGGCCCGGCGACGCCGGTCACCCCCACCCCCACGTCGGCGTCCAGCGCGGCGCGCGCGCCGTCGGCCAGCGCGACCGCGACCTCCGCCGAGACCGCGCCCACGCCGCGATGAGCGACGCGCGTCAACCCCCGCCAGCGCGACCTTCGCCTCGTTCGAGTACACGACGAGCCCGCCGCGCATGACCGCCGACGACCCCGGCAGCTCGGTCAGCCGCGCGGCGAGCAGCCCGCCCGTGCACGACTCCGCGACCGCGATCGTCTCCCCCGCGTCGCACAGCAGCGCGAAGACCTGCCGGTCGACGGTCGTGCCGTCGTCGGAGAACAGCGTGTCGGCATGGCGCTCGCGCACGAGCGCCGCGAGCGCCTCGTAGACCGAGGCATCCTCGACGGCTCATAGCGCGTGACGACCTCGACCTCGCCGCGCCGCAGGCACGTCGTGACCTCGAGCCGGTCGAGCTCGATGCCCGCGATCGACCGCGGCGCGCAGGGTCGCCGCGATCTCCGACTCCGGGCATCCCGAACAGCCGCAGCATCGCGCGCCGGTACGCGACCGCGCCCGCCAGCGCCGCCTGCACCTCGGCGACGTCCAGCGCCGTCGCCCACATCGGCTGCAGCTCGCGCGGCGGGCCCGGCAGCACGACCACCGTCGGCGCCGCCCCGGCAAGCGGGCGTCACGACGAGGCCCGGCGCCGTCCCGACCGGCTCGAGGATCGACCGCCCCCGACGGGATCACCGCCTGCTTGCGGTTGGACAGCAGCACGGCCTCCGGATCGAGGTCCGGCCAGCGCGCCATCAGCGGCCGCAGGATCTCCGCGATCCGCCCTTCGAGCGCCTCGTCGAGCACCATCTCGCGACCCTGGAAGCGCCCGACGACCTCGGCCGTCAGGTCGTCGGCCGTCGGCCCGAGCCCGCCGCTCGTCACGATCAGCGCGCAGCCCTCGCCCGCGAGGAAGCGCAGCGCGCGCAGGATCTCCTCCGGCCGGTCGCCGACGACGACGATCGCCGCGGTGTCGGCGCCGAGCTCCAGCAGCTGGTCCGACAGCCACGGCCCGTTGCGATCCGAGACGCGCCCCGTCAGCACCTCGGTGCCGGTGACGACGATCCCGGCGCGGACGCTCACGGGCTGCAGACGGGGCGCTTGGCCGCCGACAGCGGCGGCGGCCGCCGCGCGGCGTGATCTCGAGGCCGATCGGGTTCGGCCGACGGCGCGACCGCGCGCGAGCGGCCGTTGACGATCAGCCGCACGCCGTCGTTGCCGAGCGTCAGGCGCAGGCGGCGCGAGCGGAAGATGTCCGTGCGCTCGCCGGCGTGCAGCGTCTCGGAGTCGACGAGCGTGCGGTCGCCGGCCTTCAGGCAGACGTTGACCTCGCCCGTCGCGATGATCCGCAGCGGCGCGCGCTGCGCGGCGGCGGGGGCGGCGGCGGGTTGGCGGCTGGGCGCGGGGTCGTCGTGCGTCTGCGGGCGGCGTCGTGCGCGGCGGGCGGCGGCTCGGATCGTCGCCGCCGAGCAGGCCGAGCGCGACGATCAGCCCGACGAAGATCACCACGAGCACGACCCAGCGCGGCACGACCGGCCCCTGGCGGCGGCGCTCGCGCCCGGGCGCCGCGGCGTTGATCGGCTGCAGCTCGACCTCCACAGGCGCTCGTGGCGCAGCTTGTACTCGTCGACGAGCAGCTTGGCGTCGAGGTCCAGCGACTCGGCGTACGTGCGCAGGAAGCTCTTGACGTACGTCGGGCCCGGGAGCAGGTCCCATTCCTCGTTCTCCAGCGCGCGCAGGTACTTCGCGCGGATCTTCGTCTCCGCCTCGACCTCGGAGATGTCGATCCTCGCGCGCATGCGCGCTTCGCGCAGCGTGGCTCCGATGTCCGGCATCGGCGTCCGAGGCTACTCGTGGACCGGACTCGGCCTCGGCGGGCTCCAGCAGCGCCTCGACGACGACGCGCTCCGCCGGTGCCGGCGCCGCGCTCGCGCAGGTTGGCGATGAAGCGCTCGACGTCGCCCGCGCCGACGATCACCTGGCGCGGCTTGGAGCCCTCGTAGCCGGAGATGACGTTGCGGCGCTCGAGCATGTCGATCAGCCGGCCCGCGCGCGTGTAGCCGAGGCGCAGGCGGCGCTGGAGCATCGACGTCGACGCGGTGCCCATCTCGACGACGAGCCGGATCGCGTCCTCCAGCAGCGGGTCCTCGTCGGGGCTGAAGCCGTCCTCGCCGCCGCGCCGCTCGGTCGGCCACGTCCTCGGCCTCGACCTCCTCGAGCAGGTCCTCGCGCAGCTCGGGCTCGCCCTGGCGGCGCCAGAACGTCGTCAGCGCCTCGATCTGCGGCTCGTCGATGTACGCGCCCTGGATGCGCTGCAGCCGCGACGTGCCGACCGGCGAGAACAGCATGTCGCCCTGGCCGAGCAGCGACTCGGCGCCGTTTGAGTCGAGGATCACGCGCGAGTCGGTCTGCGACGACACGCTGAACGCGATCCGCGACGGGACGTTCGCCTTGATCATGCCGGTGATGACGTCCACGCGCGGGGACTGCGTCGCGAGCACGAGGTGGATGCCGACCGCGCGCGCCTTCTGCGCGAGGCGGATGATCGAGTCCTCGACGTCGGCCGGCGCGACCATCATGAGGTCGGCGAGCTCGTCGATGACGCAGAGGATGTACGGCAGCGCCGCGTCGCCGCGCTTCTCGCGCGAGCGGTTGAGCTCGATCAGCGAGCGCGTCTTGGCCAGCGACATGATCGAGTAGCGCTGCTCCATCTCGCGGACGAGGTTCTGCAGCGCGTTGGCGGCCATCCGCGGGCTCGTGATGACCGGCGTCAGCAGGTGCGGGATCGACTCGTAGTGGTTGAGCTCGACCTGCTTGGGGTCGATCAGCACGAGCCGCAGCTCGTGCGGCGTCGCGCGCAGCAGCAGCGACGACAGCATCGCGTTGACGCACGCCGACTTGCCGGCGCCGGTCGTGCCCGCGACGAGCAGGTGCGGCATCTTCGCGAGGTCCGCGCCGATCGCCTTGCCGGCGACGTCCTTGCCGAGCCAGATCGTCAGCGGCGACCAGCCGGCGGGCGCGTTCTGGAGCACGTCGCCGAGCTGGACGATCCGGCGGCGCGCGTTGGGGACCTCGACGCCGACCGCGGTCTTGCCGGGGATCGGCGCGAGGATGCGGATGTCGGTCGCGGCGAGCGCGTACGCGAGGTCGTCCTTGAGCTGGGCGACCTTGCTCATCTTGATGCCGGGCGCGAGGCGCAGCTCGAAGCGCGTGATGTGCGGGCCGGCGATCGTGCCGACGACCTTCGCCTCGACGCCGAAGTGCCCGAGCGCCTCGATCAGGCGCGCGGCGGTCTTCTCCTGGCCGGCGGTGTCGGGGCGTGTCTGCTCGGCGGTCGAGCGCTTGAGCAGCGCGACGCTCGGCAGCTGCCAGTGCGAACTCGGGGTCGTCGGTGACCGAGCCGCGCAGGCGGCCCTGCGGCGTGAGCTCGCTCGGCGGCGCGGGCGGCGCGGCTGCACGCGCGTGACTCGGCGGCCTCGTCGTCGCCGGCCGTGCCGAGCGGCGCGCGCGGCGACGGCTCGGGCCTCGATCGGCAGCTCGAGCTGCGGGTCGCCGTCGTCGCCGGCAGCGGCTCGCCGTAGATGTCGGGGTAGCGCGTCGCGCCGTCGAGCGACGGCGCCTCGACGTGCGTCGCCGTGATGACGAACTCGCGGTCGCGCGGCTCCGGCGGGAGCACGGGCGCGCGCGACGAAGGCGGGCTCGTCGGCGCCGGGCATCGCGCGGCGCTCCGGCGCGCGGCTTGCGATCGCCGCGCGCTGCGGCCGATGCTGGCGTCGCGCGCGCGGGCGAGGGCGGTCACCGGCGCGGCCGGCGCGCCGGCACGGCCCGGCCGAGCGCGCGCGTCGTGTCGGCGAGGCCCGAGCCGGTCGCGCGCAGCACGCCCGGCGACCGACGCGCCCGTCAGCAGCAGCACGGCGGCGACGAAGAGGAAGACCGCGAGGATGTGCGCGCCGATCGTCGAGACCGCCGTCGCGACGCGTACAGCAGCGCGTCGCCGACGATCCCGCCGCGCGCCTCGAAGAAGGGCGCGTTCCAGTAGCCGTCGCGCGTGCCGGGCGGGCCGATGCCGAACGTACCCGCCGCGAGCGCGAGCGTCAGCGCCATGAACAGGCACAGCGCCCCGGCACGAAACGGCCGCACGGCCGGCAGCACCGGGCGCAGCACGAACAGCGCGCCGGCCGAGCACGACCGCGACCGGCACGCCGAGCGCGACCTCCCCGACGAGATAGGCGAGGCCGTCCGTCGCGGCGTGGCCCGGCGGCGCCGCCGTCCCAGCCGAAGTAGACGGGGAACGCGAGGAAGATCCCGATCGCGACGAGCCCGAGGCCGATCAGGTCGAGGTGGCGCTGCTCGAGCAGCGGCACGCGCATCGCGTCGATCGACGAGCGGCGCGCGCGGGCGCGCGGCTTGGGCTTGGACTTCGAGCGGCGTGGATGCGGGCTTGCGGGCAGCGGCCATGGTTGGCACGAGCGGGTTTCGACGCCGACCCCGCGGGGTCCTGCCAGACGGAACGGCCGCTTGCACGACCGCGGCGCTCGCGGTTAGGCTCGGCCCGGATCCGACTGGAGGCTGGCGATGGACGTCTCGGGCATTCCCGCACTGGACGTGGCGATCGGGTTGTCGTTCGTCTTCCTGGTGCTCAGCCTCGTCGCCTCGGCCGGACAGGAGCTGCTGGCGAGCGTCTTCGCGACGCGCGCGAAGACCCTGCGGCGCGGGCTCGAAGCCATGCTCAAGGACACGTCACCGGCTCCGAAGGGGTCCGTCGCCGACGCCAGCGCGACCGACAAGCCGGGCGACGACCTCGTCTACCGCCTCTACGCGCATCCCCTGATCCGCGCCCTGTACCGCGACGGCACGCGCTTCGGCCGGACGACGCTCCGCTCGCCGGCGATCCCGGAGGACGCGAGCAAAGAGGACAGGGAGCACGCCGCCGCGGTCCAGCGATCCGTGACGGACGTGCGCCTGCCGTCGTACATCGCCCCGCGGTCCTTCGCGCTGGCGCTGCTGGACACGGTCGCCCCCGCCGTCGCGGCGACGGATCCCAGCGGCCGGCCGGTCCCCGGGCACGATCTCGTCAAGCAGACGCGCGACGCGATCGCGCAACTCGACATCCCGAGCGGCGTCAAGCATCAGCTGCTCGCGCTGCTCGACGACGCGCGCGGTGACATCGACGCGTTTCGCCGCAACCTCGAGACGTGGTTCGACGACACGATGGGACGCGTGTCGGGCTGGTACAAGCGAAAGACCCAGCTCTTCATCCTGATCTTCGCCGTCGTCGTGACCGTGGCCATGAACGCCAACGCGCTGACGATCGGCGAGCGGCTGTGGCACGACGACGCGCTGCGCGCGACGCTCGTCGCTCAGGCGGCCAAGGAGAGCGCTGCGGGGGCAAACGCCCGGCAGCGCCTGACGAACGCCGTGAACGACGCCAACTCCGTGGCGAAGCTCGGCGTCCCGCTCGGCTGGGCACAGGGCGACGAGTCCGATCCGCGACACGTCAGCCTCGCCAGCCTCAAGGGCTGGCTGTACCTGCTCGGGGGCTGGCTCATCACGATCCTCGCGGTCTCGCTCGGCGCGCCGTTCTGGTTCGACGCCCTCAGCCGGTTGTCGCGGCTTCGCGGCAGCGGCAAGCCCGAGGCACCGGCGCCCGCGACCGGGCAGGCAAAGGAGCCGGTCGCCGCCGGGTCCTGATGCTGCCCGCGGGGATGCGCCCGCAGCGCCGATGCGCGAAGCTCACGCCGCGATGCTCGAGTTCCGGACCTGCGCGATGAACGAGGAGCCGGCGGCCACGCTCGCGCAGGGCATGCGCGACGAGATCGCGGCGATGTACGACGGCCTCGAGCTCGACGGCGCCGACATGCCGAAGGCCGGCCCGGCCGAGCTCAGCGCTCCGCACGGGGCGTTCGTCGTCGGCATCGAGGACGGCGTGCCGGTGTGCTGCGGCGGCGTGAAGCGCCTGCCCGACGGCGCGTGCGAGATCAAGAAGATGTTCGTCGTGGCCGAGGCTCGCGGGCGCGGCGTCGCGCGTGCCCTGCTCGACGAGCTCGAAGACCGCGCCCGAGAACTCGGCTACGCGATCGCGCGGCTGGACACCGGCCCGAAGCAGGCCCGCGCGCGACGCATGTACGAGCGCGCCGGCTACGCACCGATCGAGAACTTCAATGCGAACCCCGTCGCGACGTTCTTCGGCGAGAAGGCGCTCTGAGATGGCCGTCGGCGTCGACGTGATCACGGGCGTCACCGGCGCGACCTGTGCCGTCGCCGGGATCGTGGTGGCATCGCTGCGCCACCGCCAGGACGTCGCACGCACGCGCACGAACGAGATCCGGGACCTCATGATCAAGCTCGTCGAACTGCGCGAGGCGTTCGCGAAGCTGCCGCAGGGCGATCCGATCCTGTTCGACGCGCTGAGCACCGCGCTCAACCAGAAGCGCGGCTTGTATCTCGCGATGGCCCAGAGCCTGGCTGTCCGCGCGGCGCCGTCGCTGTCGTTCAACGACTACCTGACGCTCGGTGAGGAATGCCAGCTCGACGCGAACTACTCCCAGGCGCTGACGTACTTCACGCGCGCCGAGAAGCTGGCCCGCGGATCGCTGAACCAGGCGATCATCCGGCGCTACCTCGCCGGCTTCTACTCCCTGCCGGCGCCGCACCGCGACCTCGACCGCGCCGACGCGCTGTTTGCGGAGGCGATCGCCAGGACCGACGGCAAGCCCGACGGCTACATGCTGTATTCGACGGGCCTGAGCTACGCGCTGTGGGCTGCTCAGGCGGCGTCGCTCGGAAGGCCGTGGCAGGACAAGCTCGACGCGGCCAAGCGCCTGTACGAGCAGAGCGCGCAGTCGCATCCGATCGGTCGCCAGGCCCTGCTCATGCTGGCACAGCAGGAGCAGGCGGGCGTCTTCGGGGGACGCGCGGCCGGGCAGGGACCGCCGCCGCCGCCGTTCGCCCCGATGACCGTCCCGTCGACCAACGCGCCGTCGCCGCCGCCCAGCCCGCCCGGCCCGCCCGGCTCCGTGCCCGGGCCCGCCGGCAGCGAATAGGCCACTTGGCCGATGGCGGCCTGACGCACCGGATCTAGTGTCGCGTGCGAGCCCCGGGACAGGGGCCGCATTCGATCCAAAGGACCACGCACATGACCATCCCCCCGAAGGCCGCGACGATCGCGGCAGGCCTCGCGCTCGTCTCGATGACCGCAGCACAGGCGAGCAGCCACAACGAGCGGCCGAAGGTGCAGCTCGTCGCCCAGCTCGGTGCACAGAGCACCGCCCTGGACGCCAGCCCCGATCCGGCGGGCAAGGTCATCTACTACACGACGCGCGGCGAGCGCCCCGGGATCTTCCTCGGGCCCGTCAGCGGCGGCAAGCCGCACGTGCTCCGCGGCACCGCCGGCACCTCGCCGCGCGGCCTCGAGATCCAGACGCGCGCCGGCAAGGACTACGTCGTCTACTCCGGCAGGGCTCGCGACGGCAAGCCCGCCGTCCTGCGGATCCGCACGCTCGGCACCGCGCGCCCGGCCGTCGTCGTCAAGGGCGGGGCGCTGCGCGGTCCCGACGGCGTCGCGATCGCGAAGACCGGCGCGATCTTCGTCACCGACCACGGCCTCGGCGGGCGCGCACTGCGGATCGCCGGCTCGAAGGTGACGACCGTCGCCGGCGGCATCCGCCTGGGCGATCCCGCCGGCATCGCCCTGACGCTCGACGAGACGCACCTGCTCGTCTCGTCGCTGAACAAGGCGAAGGGCACGGCGCAGGTCGTCATCGTCGACCTCGCGACCGGCGCCACGAGCACGTTCGACGACGTCATCGGCACGAACCGCAGCGCCGGCGGCCTGCATCGCGCCCGCGCCGCGGTGCCGATGGGCTGGGCCGACGTCCAGCGCCCCGGCCGGATCTACCGCGTCGACCCCTGATCGCCGCGGCGTGTCGGTCTTGTCGGGCCAGAGCCGACATGACCGACACGACCCCGCCGGTTAAGCCGAGGTTGAGGGTTCGCCCTAACCTCCAGGAGTCATGCTGGACCGCCCCCCACGCGTGCTCGTCGTCGAGGACGATCACGAGATCGCTCAAGTCCTGCTGCGATCGCTGCGGATGGAGGGCTACGAGGCGCGCGCGAGCTACGACGGCGAGTCGGCGATCGGCGACGCCCGCGAGTTCACCCCTGACCTCGTCATCCTCGACCTCGGGCTGCCGAAGCTCGACGGCATCGAGGTCGCCCGGCTGCTGCGCTCGGACGGCGACGTGCCGATCCTCATGCTCACCGCGCGCGACGCGGTCGAGTCGCGCGTCGAGGGCCTGGACGCCGGCGCCGACGACTACCTCGTCAAGCCGTTCGAGCGCCAGGAGCTGCTCGCCCGCCTGCGCGCGCTCCTGCGACGCAGGCCGCCCCGCGGCAGCGCGTCGCTCGTCGTCGGGGACCTGCAGCTGAACCCCGACACCCACGAGGTGCGCCGCGAGCAGCGCCCGATCGACCTCACCCAGCGCGAGTTCGAGCTGCTGGAGTACCTCATGCGCAACGAGCGCATCGTCGTCCCGCGCCAGCGCCTCCTCGAGGAGGTCTGGGGGTACGACCCTTTTGCCACGACGAACACCATCGAAGTCTTCGTGTCCAACCTCAGACGGAAGCTGGAAGCGGGCGATGAGCCTCGGCTCCTCCATACAATCCGCGGCGCAGGCTACGTTCTCCGCGCCTAGGCAGGTGCCGATCCGCTGGCGGCTCGCCGGCGGCTCCGCCCTCCTGACGCTCGTCATCCTCTGCGGCTTCGCCGGCGCCGTCGGCGGCCTCACGTCGATCCGCCTGCACGGCGACTTCGAGCAGGAGGTCGATCGAGCGGCGCGCGTGTTCGCCGAGACCGTGACCTACACCGGCGTCGAGCCGGACGACCGCACCGGCCGGATCATCCTCAGCGGGCTGCATCCGGCACTCGACGAGTTCACGCCGGGCACGGGCGCGATCATCCGCATCGTCACCGCGCAGGGCGTCGAGCTCAACACGACGCGCGCCCGCCACGACTTCGGGCCGCCGCGCATCGGCTCCAGCCAGATCGACGGCTACCGCGTGGAGACGCGCGCGCTGCCGCGGCGCCTCTCGGACCTCGGACTCCTCAAGAGCTTCTACGTCCAGTACGCGCGGCCGATGAAGCCCGTCGAGGAGACCGTCGGGCGGCTGCGGCTGTTTCTCATCATCGGCGTGCTCGGCGGCGCCGGGCTCGCGCTGCTGGCGGGCCTGACGGTCGCGCGCCGCGCGATGATGCCGATCGCCGCGCTGACGGCGACCGCGCGCAAGATCGAGCGCACGCGCGACCCCGGCCAGCGGTTGCCGGACATCGAGGCCGACGACGAGGTCGCCGAGCTCGCGCGCACGCTCGACGACATGCTCCACGCGCTCGACGCGTCGCGTGCGGAGACCGAGGGCGCGCTCGCGCGCCAGCGCGAGTTCGTCGCCGACGCGTCGCACGAGCTGCGCACGCCGCTGACGAGCGTGCTCGCGAACCTCGAGCTGCTCGCCGACAGCCTCGACGGCGACCAGCAGGACGCGGCGCATTCCGCGCTGCGCTCGTCGCGGCGCATGCGCCGGCTCGTCGCCGACCTCCTGTTGCTCGCCCGCCACGACGCCGCGCGCCAGGCCCCGCACACCCCGACCGACGTCGGGCAGGTCGTCGTAGAGGCGGCGGCCGAGCTCGGCGTCATCGCCGACGGCCACGAGCTCTCGATCGACGCGGACCGCGCGATCGTCGACGGCGCGCGCGACGAGCTGCACCGCCTGACGCTGAACCTCATGGAGAACGCCATCCGCCACACCCCGCGCGGGACCCAGGTCCGCGCGACGGTCGAGCGCGTCGACGGCAAGGTCCGCCTCACGGTCGAAGACGACGGGCCCGGCATCCCCGAGGACCTGCGCGGGCGCGTCTTCGAGCGCTTCGTCCGCGGCGCCGGCGACCGCGGCGGCTCGTCGGGCCTCGGCCTGTCGATCGTCCATGCCGTCGCCGAGTCGCACGGCGGAAGCGTGACCTTCCAGTCGCCGACGACCAACGGCGCGGGCCGCAGCAAGTGCGGCACGCGCTTTGAGGTCACGCTCCCGCTGTCGGCGACCGAGCGCAGCGAAGCGGCGATGCAGAGCCAGACCGAGCCCGTCAGCTCGAGCTGAGGCTCAGCGACCGCAGTCCACGGCGACGTCGAGCGCAGCGCACACGTCGACCATCCGGTCGTGGCCGAGCCGGCCGAGCCGCTCGACGAGAGTGCCGACCGACACGCTCTCGACCGAGTCGAGGTTGACGGCCGACCAGACCTCTCCCCGCGCGGGGAGCGAGCTCACAACCCCGACGCCGCGGACCGAAACGCCGCCAAGTCACCCCAGGCATCGGGTTCGTCGAGCGGCTGGTCGTCATACGCCGCGTAGGCGGCGTCGATCTCGCTGGCGCGGTGTCGCGCAACCAGCGCTGCGAGCGCCTCGTCGAGGAGCGCTGCATCCGTGATCCCGGCGCGCAGTCGTCGCGCGCTGGCCAAGAGCTCATCGTCGACCGTCGTGCTCACGCGTGCCCGAGCCATGCCCCAAGCGTGGCATGGCCTGTGGCACCGCGCGACGATTCAGCCGCGCCAGCGAACGTCGCCGTCGTGCTCGGCCGGCTCGTTCGTCGGCGCCAGGCCCATGGCCCGCGCGAGCTCGTTCGACGGCGCGTTGCGCTCGTGGATGTCGCCGATCACGTGCGCGACGCCGACCGCGCGCAGCCACGCGAGCATCGCCTCGGCCGCCTCGCGGGCGTAGCCGCGGCGCTGGTGCTCGTACCCGACGATCCAGGCGATCTCGCCGACAAAGCCGTCGTCACCCTGCGTGACCTCCGCCTGGACGCCGCCGACGACGACCCCCGACTCGCGGTGGCGCAGCACCCAGTTGCACCAGCGCCGGCCGCCGGCGGTGCCGGCGCTCAGCCGCGTCCGGTAGCTCTCGCGCAGGTACTCGAGCGTCGGCGGCTCGCCGCCCGTGAACTCGTGCAGCCGGGGGTCGGCCAGCAGCGGCGCCATCTCCTCGGCGTGGTCGAGCCACAGCGGCTCGAGCGTCAGGCGCTGCGTCTGAAGCGCCGGGGCCTGCGGAAAGCCGTCGATGCTCGCCATGCGACAGCGCGCGACGCGGCGCGCCAGCCCGTCAGACCTCGACGACCACCGGCAGCACCATCGGGCGGCGCTTGAGCTTGTCGTAGACGAATGCGGCGAGGTCGTCGTGGAGGATCTGCTGAAGCAGGTCGATCTCGCGGATGTCGTCCTTCGCGGCGCGCTCGAGCGAGCGGTCGACGGTGTCGCGCATCTGATCGACGAGCTTGTCGGCCTCGTCGACGAAGGGGACCCCGCGGAAGATGACCTCCGGCTCGGCGACCGACGAGCCGTCCTGCTCGGAGATCGTCGCGACGACGACGAAGATGCCGTCGGCGGAGAGCATCCGGCGGTCGCGCAGCGCGACGTCGGTGACGTCCCCGATGTCCACGCCGTCGACGAAGATCATCCCCGACTGCTCCTTGGAGCCCCACTTCGCGCCCTTGCCGTCGAGCTCGAGCGGCAGGCCGTTCTCGCCCTTGAAGATGTTCTCCGGCGCGATCCCGACGGACTCGGCGAGCTGCGCGTGCAGGTGGATGCGCTTGAAGTCGCCGTGGAACGGCATGACGTACTTCGGCCGGGTCAGGTTGAGCATGAGCTTGATCTCCTCCTGATAGCCGTGGCCGGAGGCGTGGATCGGGGCGTCCTTCGTCGTGATGACGTCGCAGCCGATGTGGTAGAGGCGGTCGATCGTCTCGTTGACGGCGCGCTCGTTGCCGGGGATCGGCGTCGCCGAGAAGACGACCGTATCGCCGGCGTGCAGCTCGACCTGCGGGTGGTCGCGGTGCGCCATCCGCCGCAGCGCGCTCAGCGGCTCGCCCTGGGAGCCCGTCGAGATGATCACGATCTTCTCGTCGGGAAACTGCGTCAGCTCGCGCGGGCCGATGATGATCCCGTCGGGCAGCTTGATGTGCCCGAGCGAGCGGCCGATGTTCGTGTTCTTGCGCATCGAGCGCCCGACGAGGCAGACCTTGCGCCCGAGCGCCGCGGCGGCGTCGACGCACTGCTGCACGCGGTGGATGTTCGACGCGAACGACGTCACGACGATGCGGCCCTTGGCGCGGCTGAAGACGTTGAGCAGGTTCGGCCCGGCGACCTTCTCCGACGGCGCGAAGCCGGGGCGGTCGCCGTTCGTCGAGTCGCCGCAGAGCAGCAGCAACCCCTCGCGGCCGAGCTCGGCGAGGCGCGTGACGTCGGCCGGCTTGCCGTCGACCGGCGTCTGGTCGAACTTGTAGTCGCCCGTGACGAGGATCGTCCCGAGGTCGGTCGTCAGCGCGACGGCGCTCGCGTCCGGGATCGAGTGCGTCATGTGGATGAGCTCGACGTCGAACGGGCCGGCTTCGATGACCTCGCCGTCCTTGACGTCGATGACCTCGACGTCGCGGCTGAGCTTGTGCTCGTCGAGCTTGGAACGCGCCATCGCCATCGTCAGCGCGCCGCCGTAGACCGGCGGCGCGTCCTCGACGCCGAGCTCGCGCAGCAGGAACGGCAGGCAGCCGAGGTGATCCTCGTGGCCGTGCGTGATGACGATCGCCTCGATGTCCGAGACGCGGCCGCGCAGGTAGGCGAAGTCGGGCAGGACGAGGTCGATGCCCATCATCTCCGCGGTCGGGAAGCGCAGTCCGGCGTCGACGAGGACGATCCGGTCGTCGAACTCGACGACGGTCATGTTCTTGCCGATCTCCCCGAGCCCGCCGAGGGGAAGGACGCGGAGCGGGCCGGTCAAGCTGTGGCTCCGACGAGCAATCCGCGATCTTGGAGCATCGCGCGGATCGTCGCCGTCTCGTGCTCGTCGGCCTCGACGTAAGGCAGCCGTGGCTTCCCTACGCCGTGTCCGAGGAGGTTCAACGCGGCCTTGTTCGAAACCGCGGCGGGTGCCACGGCCAGCGCCTCGAAGACCGGGAGGAGGCTGTTGTGGATCGCCGCGCGCTCGTCGGGCTCGTCGACCATCCGGCGCATCTCCGGGCCGACGATGTGGCTCGCCGTCAGGATGCCGCCGGGGCCGCCGAGATCGAGGACCCTGGCGAGGATCTCATCGTTGCCCGCGTACAGGTCGAGGCCGTCGACCGGCGCGAGGTTGTCGTTGTTCGCCTGCTTGACCGCGTCGATGTGGTCGAGCTGGGCGAGCTCCGCAAGCAGGTCGTTGGGCATGTCCGAGCCCGTGCGCTGCGGGATGTTGTAGAGGACGATCGGCCGGTCGGCCGCGCGGGTGACCTCCGCGTAGTGCGCGACGATGCCCCGCCGGTTGGGACGGTTGTAGTACGGGTTGACCGACAGCAGCGCGTCGACGCCCAGCTCGCACGCGCGGCTCGTCAGCTTGACCGCGTGGCGCGTGTCGTTCGAGCCGACGCCCGCGGTGATCGTGGCGCCATCGGGCTTTTCGGCGACCGCAAGCTCGATGACGCCGAGATGCTCCTCGTCGGTCAGCGTCGAGGCCTCGCCCGTGGTCCCGCAGACGACGAACCCATCCGAGCCGCTGGCGCGCAGGTGCCCCATGAGGCTGACGAACGCCTGCTCGTCGACGGCCCCGTCGTCGGCGAACGGGGTCACGATGGCGGTGATGATGGCTCCGAGACCCGGCATGCGACAGCCAGTATCGCAGCCGGGTCCCGGTCACCGAGTCGGGAGTCAGACGGTCCGCGCCTGCGCGACCGGCTGCGGGGCACGTCGCAGACGCGCCAGCTGGACGCCGACGCGCCGGTCGATCGCGCGACATGCCGACCGAGCCTCGACACCGCGCTGCACACCCTCCCAGCCCTCGCGCACGTCCGTGTCAACTCTGCGCAGTTCCGAGAAGCCCTCTGACGCGCCTGCCAGACTGGCCGCGTGGCAGACCTCGAGCAGGAGCTGGCTCCTCGCGACGTGTCCGCGGTCGAGCTGACCGCGGAGGTCACGGGCGTGCGCTGGTCGGCGCCGGACGGCGACTTCGCCGTCCTCGACGGCGTCTGCGACGACGGTGAGGAGGTCGTCCTCGTCGGCGCGCTGGGGCACGTCCACGAAGGCGAGACGATCGGCGTGGGCGGCGGCTGGCGGCGCCACGAGCGCCACGGCTGGCAGTTTCACGTCGCGCGCGTGCGCGTCCAGGAGCCCGTCGGCAAGCACGCGGTGCGCGCGTACCTCGAGAGCATCAAGCACGTCGGGCCGGTCGCGGCGTTCCGCCTCGTCGAGCGCTTCGGCGCCGACGAGGTGCTCGCGGCCATCGACCGCGACCCGGAGGCCATCCTGCGCACGGTCCCCGGCATCGGCCCGCGGCGCCTCGGCGCGGCGGTCGCCTCGTGGCGCGACCAGCGCGAGCTGCGCGAGCTGCGGCTGTTCCTCGACACGCACGGGGTCGACGCCGCGTCGGCGGGGCGGATCGCGCGCCACTTCGGCGCCGGCTCGATCGACCGCCTGCAGCGCGAGCCCTACGCGATCTGCGAGCTCGACGGGATCGGCTTCGCGACCGCCGACGCACTCGCCCGCGCGCTCGACACGCCGCTCGACGCCCCCGACCGGCTGGCCGCCGGCGTTCTGCACGCGCTGCACCTCGCCGAGACCGAAGGCCATTGCCATCTCCCCCGGGCCGAACTCGAGGAGCGAGCCGGGCGGCTGCTCGGCGGCGGCCACATCGACCTGGCGATCGACGAGCTGGACGGGCGCGGGAAGGTCGTCGTGGTGGACGGGTGCGTCGCCGACGCTCGGCTACACGCGATCGAGGAGCGCCTCGCGCGCCACGTCCGGGCGCTGCTTGACTCCGAGCCGGCGCTGCGCTTCAAGCGGGTGCAGCGCCCGGAGACCGGCAAGTTCATCCCCTCCGACGACCAGTGGCGCGGCGTCAAGCAGGCGCTCGAGCACCGGCTGTCGATCCTCACCGGCGGTCCCGGCACGGGCAAGAGCGCGACGATGCGCGCGCTCGTCGAGCTCGTCAAGGCGCGCACCGGCACGGCGCGGCTGTGCGCGCCGACGGGCAAGGCCGCGCGCCGCCTCAGCGAGCTGACCGGTGCCGACGCGACGACGATCCACCGCCTGCTCGAGTGGATCCCCGGCGAGGGCTTCGGCCGCGACGCCGACGACCCGATCGAGGGCTGCGACGTGCTCATCGTCGACGAGGCCTCGATGCTGTCGGTGTACCTCGCCGAGGCGCTGCTCGGGGCGGTCGGCCCGCGCACGCACGTCGTGCTCGTCGGCGACGTCGACCAGCTCGCGCCGGTCGGGCCGGGCCGCGTGCTCGAGGACCTGCTCGACGCTGGCGCCGTGCCCGCGGTGCGGTTGACGGAGATCTTCCGCCAGGCCGCGCGCTCGATGATCGTGCGCGCGGCGCATGCGATCAACGAGGGCGAGCTGCCCGACGCGATCCCGCGCCCGGACGACGTGCGCGACTTCTTCGTCGTGCAGCGCGAGGGCGGGCGGGCGATCTTCGACGAGGTCTGCGAGCTCGCGGCGACCCGGCTGCCCGCGCACTACGGCATCGACCCGGCCGCCGACGTCCAGGTGCTCGCGCCGATGCACAAGGGGCCGGTCGGGATCGACGCGCTGAACGACGAGCTGCGCGCGCGGCTGAACCCGGACGGCGAGCGGATCGAGGGCACGCCGCTGCGCGTCGGCGACAAGGTCATGCAGACGCGCAACTCCTACGAGCACGACCTCTTCAACGGCGAGCGCGGCGTGCTCGTCCACTACGACGCAGAGCGCGACCGCGTGCACTTCGCCGGCGAGGACGGCCGCCGCCTGTCGCTACCGGTCGACGCGCTCGACACGCTGCGCCTCGCCTACGCGGCGAGCGTCCACAAGGCGCAGGGCTCGCAGGCCCGCGCGATCGTCGTGCCGATCTTCGCGGGCCACCGGATCATGCTGACCCGCAACCTCGTCTACACCGCCGTGACGCGCGCGCAGGAGGTGTGCGTCGTCGTCGGCGAGCCGGCCGCGCTGGCCTTCGCGGTGCGGCGCACGGATGCGCGCCGGCGCTACACGCGCCTGCGCGAGCTCGTCGCGGGCTGATCGTCGCCTACCTGTTGTTGCGGCCGAAGTGCTGGACGACCGTCACGCCGTCGCCGCTGGTCCGCGACGACCAGACCGCGCCGAACTGCCACGGCTTGAGGATGTTCGCCCGGTGGCCCGGCGACCGCATCCAGTCCTTGACGATCTCCCGCGGCGTCGAGAGCGGGCCGGTGCCGAACGCGAGGTTCTCTCCCACGCTGCGCCGTCGCTTCGGCCTGCCGTTGACGACGAACGGGAAGCGCAGCGCGCGGCGGGCGAAGTTGCCGTGGCTGAGGGCGCCGTCGTTGCGCTTCTGCACGAACGCCCAGACGCGGGCGGAGGCGACGAGCTGGCGCGACGGCAGCAGCGGCTTGAGGCCGTGCTTGCGGCGCTCGGCGTTGACGAGCTGCGTCACAGCGACGCGATGGCGCTGCGGGCTCAGGGAGGTGATCTCTGTGTCGAAGTCGGTCATGTCTCGGGTCCTTGGCGAGACGGCGCGGTGGGCGCCGGTGGTGGCGTGCGGAGTTGACCTCACCGCGTGACAGTCGTGTGAACACCGTTCAGGCCGCGACGTCGTGTGCGGGGCCTCACAGCCGGATTGCTCGTAGATGCGACATCGGGCGGCACAGGGAGTGGGTCAGATGACACGTGTGCAACGCCTCCACACCCGGCGACCGCACCGCCGATCGCGCTCTAACGAAGCCGGAGCCCGATGAGCGCAGGCTGGCGCCCGGCGTCTGATCGCGCTATTTCGTCGTTCAGCTCAACCGGGGGTCGGATGACCCCGGCGACATGGGTCGAGGTCCGACATGGAGCCAAATGGGTCGCGTCAAACGAATACGGTGCCAAATGACCCAGGTGGGAATTCCAGCGAACGTCGCAACGGAACGACCGATCGTAGTCCGCAGGGAGGGCGCTGGTGCAAGGTGAGGCGGGGCGAGGCGGTCAGGGGAGGCCCGTAGGGCGAGTCTGGCCGTCTCGCCCCGCCTCGCGTGTCCGCCAGGGAGGACCGGGTGGCCGCCGGTGGGGAGAGACATCGCCGTGGGCGACGGCTCCGCCCGTTCCCGCCTACTGACGGATGAATGCATCACACACTAGGGTCTCTGACCCCTGATGCCTTCCTCGGTTTGACGACTACCGCAGCCGAGCGCGCGGGCAGCCGGCAGCGGCACGTAGCGAGTTGTGAGCAGCCCCTTGAAGCGCAAGACCGTGCCCAAATCCGTCGTGCCTGATCGAATAGCTGACGGTCGGATAGTCGCGCGGATCGTTGCTCGATAAGCCGGAGCGATTCTCCGCGTCACCCGACCGTTTGTGCGCTCGATGCAGTAGCCAGTCCGACCAGCGAGGCGCGCCTCACGCAGGTACGTCCCGTCTCGGCGAAGGGAGAACGACCCACGAAGACCGCTGGATGATCGCCACGCTGCACCGCACGCGAAGTAGTCACATGAGGGCGCGAACGTCCAGGACACCGACGGTGGCCGTCGCTCGCCGCCTAGCGGTACGAAGCTCACGCGGTAGCGGCCTGAGAGACGTGCGGCGTCCGGGTCCCCGATCGTCAGCCCGCGTGGGATCAAAGGGATCTCGTACTCGTCGTGACCGTGGCATGCGGCCGGCGTCCCTTCATCCTGGGTCCAATCGAAGTTCAAGGCGAACGCAGAACCTTCGGTCGGAGCGCGCAGGACGGCGCGCGCGCCATCTCCCTCAAGTGGCACGGTCGCTGGCGGCGCCGGTGAGGGTGAGAGGATGGTCACGAACACGCGGGCGACGCGGTCGTTACCCCCTGCCTCGATGATGTCGATGCCAAACCCCTCGCCTGGGTGTGCGTAGTACGGGCCATATGTGAGCAGCGCGTCAGCGTCATCGGGACAGCTCGGCAGTGCTTGAGCGCCGGCGGGTGCGGGCGCGACGAGCGCGGCCGCCAGGACGACCCCGGCCGTGCACCGGTTCCGTCGGCGCCGGCCTGTTGGTTGCTCGACTCGCCTGCGACCAGCCGCCGGGGGGAGGTCATCCGCACGGGCGGGTGGGGACACAGCGGCCGACGCACCGGAGGCGTCGATGACGCACGTGTAGCACCCGCTCATCCGGCGCGTGACGGCGTCAGGCTGCCCAACGAACAGATTGACCGCGAGGGGGCGGGAGGCCTGGTAACGAGCATCGGAGTACCTCGCTGGACGGCTCCACGACCGGGACTCTATGCACGTTGTGCATTCGGTGTCACCAGCGCCTCCGTCCACCGCTGGGCCAGCGCCCCTGCGCAGTCTTGATGCAGAGACGTGCGTCACTTGTTGCGGACGCGGGTTGGAACGCGTCAGGTCGGATGCGAGAATCTCGCCATGACCGAGGACGACTTCCTACGGCGCTTCGACAAGCACCTTGAGATCGGTACCGACTACCTGGCGCGTGGGAGCGAGCTCCTGGCGCGCGGAAACGTGCTCCATGAGCGAAGCAACGAGCTCATGGGCGACAACAAGGTCGCGCTCGCTGAGCTGGGCCGCGCGATGCAGGATGTCGGCATCGAGTTGCGACAGATGAGCGAGCGTGGCGAGCGAGTCGCTCGCGAGATGGTGGCCGCGATGCAGGATCTCGGTGCTGAGAGCCGTGCTCAGCAGCAGGCGCTGTTCGTGGTGATCGACCGGCTGACGGGCGACGGCCCCGCTCCCACCGGCGCCTGAGCCAGCCGCAACCGGCCGCGCGGCCTAGCCCGTGCCGTCGCGGCGCTCGCGCCAGCGCTTGCCGGGGTCGACGAGCGCGCGGTCGTCGTCCTTCAGCGCGTCGGTGAAGCGGTGAGCGACGCGCGGAGCGCCGAAGCGCTCGTCCTCCCACAGCGTGATGACGAGCAGCTCGCGGCCGGCGCGGTCGTGGCGGCAGACGAAGATGACGTTGCGGTCGACGAGATCGCGGATGTAGACCGAGCCGCGCGGCGCCGTCTCGCTGGCGCCTGGCGGCGGCGTCTCGCTCACGCGCCCGGCCCCCCAGGCCTCGCTGACGCGCCCGGCGATCTCCGGCTTGACGTCGAAGCCGCCGCGGCGCGACCCCACGCGCTGGCGGAACCGCTCGGCGGCGTGGTCGGTGACGGCGACCGTCACCCCTTCGGTCATCCGCGGCGTCCGGTCATCGCCGTCGAGGATCGCAGCGGGCACCCCTCCGCACCCGTTGCGCACCACGGTCGCCGGCGCCGGCAAGAGCAACCGGGAGGTTCCGCGGAGTTAAGCATCCTCAGAACAGCAGATGCTCGAGCCCGATCACCGGGGACTCGGTGAGGTCGGGCACGCGCCGCACGGCGAGCAGGACTCCGGGCATGAAGGACGCGCGGTCGATCGAGTCGTGACGGATCGTCAGCGTCTGGCCGAGGTCGCCGAGGATGACCTCCTGATGGGCGACGAGGCCCGGCAGCCGGATCGAGTGGATCGGCACCTCGCCCTCCATGAGCTCCGCCGTTCGCGCCGCCGTGCCCGAGGGCTTGTCGAGCTTGCCGTCGTGGTGCAGCTCGACGATCTCGGCCTTCGCCATGTGCCGCGACGCCTCCGCGGCGAAGCGCATCATCAAGACGGCGCCGATCGCGAAGTTCGGCCCGAAGAACACGTTGGCCCCGCGCGCCTCATAGAGCGGCTCGATGTCGAAGCCCGACGTCCCGATCACGACGTGCACCCCGGCCGCGACGCACTCGAGCGCGTTCGCCAAAGCCGTGTCCGGACGCGTGAAGTCGACGACGACGTCGGCGTCGGCGAGGACGTCCGCAAGCGACGTGCCGAGCGCCGGGTCGGCGCGACCCGTCAGCTCCAGGTCCTCGGCGCCCTCGACCGCAGCGCACACCGCCTGACCCATCCGCCCGGCCGCCCCCGCCACCGCGACGCGCAGGCTCACGCGGAGACCCTCGTCGCCGCCATCGACACGAGCGGCTCGATCGCGGCCAGAAAGACGTCCTCGTCGGTGCCGATGCCGGCGGCGCTCAAGCGTTCGGGCGCCAGCAGGTCGTCGGTGAGCGCGGCGAGATCGTCGAGCGTCACGGACTCGATGCGGTCGACGGCCTCGTCGAGCGTCAAGAGCGGAAGGCCGCTGAGCACGGCGCTGCCGAGCCGGTTCATCCGCGCCGCCGTCGACTCGAGCGACAGGACCATGCGGCCCTTGACGTTCTGCTTCGCGCGCTCGAGCTCGTCGGCCGTGAAGCCGTCGCGGCGCACCTGCTCGAGCTCGTCTGCCACGACCTGCAGGGCTGCCTCGACGTTGTCGGGCCGGGTGCCGAGATAGATGCCGATCTGCCCCGTGTGGGCGAACAGCGACTGAAACGAGAAGACGTTGTACGCGAGCCCTCGCCGCTCGCGCACCTCCTGAAACAGCCGCGAGGACGACGTCGCGCCGAGGACGTTGTCGAGGACGCGCAGCGCGAAGCGCCGCTCGTCGTCGCGCGCCAGGCCGGGCGCGCCGACCGTCAGGTGGTACTGCTCGGTCTCCTTGCGCAGGAACCGCACTCGCGGCTCGAGCTGCGCGGGGACCGGCGGCGGCACCGGACGCGGCGCCCGCGCCGGCATGGAAATCGCACGCGCGAGCTCCACGACCGCCTCGTGCGTGAGCGATCCCGCCGCCGCGATCACGATGTCCCCAGCGACGTAGTGCGACTCGTGGAAGCTCGCGAGCCCGGCGGGCGTCGTTCCCGACACGACCTCGGCGCGGCCGATGATCGGCCGACCGAGCGGGTGATCTCCGAAGACCGCCTCGCCGAGGACGTCGAAGACCCGGTCCTGCGGGTCGTCCTCGTACATCGCGATCTCCTCGAGCACGATCTCCTGCTCGTTGGCGAGATCCTCGTCGCCGAAGCGCGGGCGCCAGACCATGTCCGCGACGACGTCGAACGCCTTCGGCAGGTGATCGTCGAGCACCCGCGCGTAGACCGAGGTCGACTCCTTGCCCGTGCCAGCGTTCAGTTCGGCGCCCATCGTGTCGAAGATCTGGTCGATCTCCAGCGAGCCGTAGCGGTCGCTGCCCCGGAAGAGCATGTGCTCGACGAGGTGCGACAGCCCGGCCTCGGCGACGGTCTCCGCCGCCGAGCCGGTGGCGATCCAGAACCCGAGGGTCACGGATCGGACGGTAGGCATGGCCTCCGTCACGACCCGGACGCCCGAGTCCAGGACCGTCAGCTGATGGTCCGGCAGGGCCTCAGCCCTCGCCGTGACGCGGGCGGCCGGAGCCGCGCCGCGGGCCGCGGTCGCCGCCGCGGTCGCGTCCGCCGCCGCCACCGCGCGCCGTTGCGCTCGCCGCCGCCGCTGCGCGGGGGCCGTCCGCCGCCGCTGGAGGCACCGGCGGCCACGAGCTCGTCCTTGGTCTTGCCGAGGACGTCGGGGTCCTGCGCCAGGCGCAGCCCGATCCGGCCGCGCTCGCGGTCGACCTCGTAGACGCGGACGTGGATCTCGTCGCCCTTGTTGAGGACGTCCTCTACCGTGTCGACCCGCTGGCCGGGCGAGACGTTGGAGATGTGCAGCAGGCCGTCGGTGCCCTTGGCGAGCTCGACGAACGCGCCGAACGTCGTCGTCTTGACGACCTTCGCGGCCGGGAACTCGTCGCCGACCTCGACCTCCTTGGTCATCGACGCGATCCGCGCGGCGAGTGCCTCGCCGAGCGTGCCGTTGGCCGAGTAGATCAGGACCTGGCCATCGTCGTTGACGTCGATCTGCGACTCGAACTCGTCGGCCAGGCCGCGAATCGTCTCGCCGCCCTTGCCGATGAGCAGGCCGATCTTGTCCGTGTCGATCTGGACGGTGAGGATCCGCGGCGCGTGCTCGGAGAGCTCCGCGCGCGGCTCGGAGATGACCTTCGCCATCTCGCCGAGGATGAACGTCCGCGCGGCGAGCGCCTTGGCGAGCGCGTCGCGCAGGATGTCGAACGTCACGCCCGTGATCTTGATGTCCATCTGCAGGGCGGTGATGCCCTCCGAGGTGCCGGCGACCTTGAAGTCCATGTCGCCGAGGTGGTCCTCGACGCCGGCGATGTCGGTGAGCACGACGTAGTCGTCGCCCTCCTTGATGAGCCCCATCGCGATGCCCGCGACCGGCCGCTTGAGCGGCACGCCCGCGTCCATCAGCGAGAGCGACGACCCGCAGACCGACGCCATCGACGACGAGCCGTTGGACTCGAGGATGTCCGACACGACGCGAACCGTGTACGGGAAGTCCTCGATCGAGGGGACGACGGCGACGAGCGCGCGCTCGGCGAGCGCCCCGTGGCCGATGTCGCGGCGCTTCGGACCGCGCATGAAGCCCGCCTCCCCGACCGAGAACGGCGGGAAGTTGTAGTGGTGGAAGTAGAACTTCTTCGTCTCGAGGCCGAGCGTGTCGAGACGCATCTCCTCCTTCAGCGTGCCGAGCGCGGCAACCGACAGCGCCTGCGTCTGGCCACGCGTGAAGAGCGCCGAGCCGTGGGCGCGCGGCAGCAGGCCGCACTCGATCGAGATCGGCCGGATCTCGTCCTCGCCGCGACCGTCCGGGCGCTTCTTGTGGATCGCGATGCGCTGGCGGATGATCGACTTCTCGAGCTTGTCGACCGCCATCTGCGCGGCGGCCTTGCGCTCTGAGTACTCAGCCTCCTCGGGCTCGCCGGAGTGGGCCGCGACGGCCTCGCTCATGACGCGCTCGCACTCGTTCTGGCGCTCGAGCTTGTCGAAGATCTGGGTGGCATCGTCGAGCGCGGCGCCGTGCGACTCGCGCACCGCGTCGAGCAGGCCCTCGTCGACGACCGGGACCTCGATCTCCATCTTCGCCTTGCCGCACTTCTCGGCCAGCTCGCGCTGCAGCGCGCAGAGCTTCTTGATCTCGCCGTGCGCGATGTCGAGCGCGTCGAGGATCTCGGCCTCGGGGATCTCGTTGCAGCCGGCCTCGACCATGAGGATGGCCTCGTCGGTACCGGCGACGATGAGGTCGAGGTCGGAGTTGGAGAGCAGATCCTCCTCGTTGGGGTTGATGACGAAGTTGCCATCGACCTTGCCGATCCGCACCGCGCCGACGGGCGTCGGGAACGGGATGTCGGACACCATCAGCGCGGCGGACGCGCCGTTCATCGCGAGGATGTCGTACGGGTGGGTGTGATCGACCGACAGCGTCAGCGTCACGAGCTGCGTCTCACGGCGCCAGCCCTTGGGGAACAGCGGGCGCAGCGGACGATCGATCATGCGAGCGGTGAGCGTGCCCTTGTCGCCGCTGCGGCCCTCGCGCTTGAAGAAGGAGCCCGGGATCTTGCCCGCGGCGTACATGCGCTCCTCGACATCCACCGTCAGCGGGAGGAAGTCGACGTCGCGGAGGTTGCCCGCGGTCGCTGTACTCAGAACCACGGTGTCGCCCTGGCGGACGACGACTGCGCCGGAGGCCTGCTTGGCCATCTTGCCGGTCTCGAAGGAGATCTCTGATCCAGCGATCTCAACGGAGACACGGGTCTCGGCAGTGCTCATATGAAGTTTTCCTTTTCCTCGGGCGGGCCCGTCGGTCGGCCGGCCTGCATCTAGCTTGTCTTCTGTATCCGAACCCCGTCATGGTAGCCCAGCCCCGTGAGGTAGTCCCCGTCGGGCACCCCGGCGCGAACGCTGCCCGCCGCGAACAGCATCGGCGTCGTCGTCGCGCCGGCCGCGAGCGCGGCGCGGGTGTCGCGCTGGACGCGAGCGGCTACGAGCGGGCTGCGCCGATCGGCGTCGAAGCGCTCGACGTCGAGCTGCAGCGCGCGGGCGCGATCCCACAGGTGCGGGTCCTCGAGGCGCCCCCGGTCGGCGTACATCGCATCCGCGAACGGCCAGAACGCGCCCTGCGCCGCGGCGGCCTCCGCAGCGCAGGCGGCCGGCAGCGCGCGCTCGTCCTTCGAGCGCAGCGCCATGTGCCGGAAGGCGACGTGCGCGCCGGCGGCGGTGAGACGCTCGTGCGCGAGCGCGCAGCGCGGGCACGTGAAGTCCGCGTAGAAGATGACGAGGGACGCGTCCGGGTCACCGCGGACGTGGTCGTCGTCTCGCAGCGGCGGCGGCGGTGCGCTGCGCAGATCTTCCATGGTGTCGTCAGCGTAACCAGTGCCATGAGCTTCAACGTGCACACCTTGCGACGCGAGCAGCGGCTGCCCGGCGCGCCCGCCGACGTCTTCGAGTTCTTCGGCGACGCGCGCAACCTCGAGGCGATCACGCCGCCGCTGTTGCGGTTCAGCGTCCAGGACCCGGACGCGATCGTCATGGGGACCGGCGCGCTCATCCGCTACCGGCTGCGCGTGCGCGGCGTCCCGGTCGGCTGGCTGACGGCGATCCGCGAGTGGGATCCGCCGCACCGCTTCGTCGACGAGCAGGTGCGCGGGCCGTACGCGCTGTGGCACCACACCCACACGTTCGAGCCGCACCCGGATGCCCCCGGCGACACGCTCATGCGCGACACCGTCCGCTACGCCCTCCCCCTCGGCCCGCTCGGCGAGCTCGCCCGGCGCCTGTTCGTCGCCGCCGACGTAGAGGCGATCTTCGACTACCGCGCCGAGCGCATCCGCGAGCTGCTCTGACGGCGTGCGCACCGGCGGGCGCCGGCGTACAGTGCGCAGGACATGCCACACCGGAAGCGGTCCATCGCCGTGTACGTCGCCATGGGCATCGTGATCGGCCTTGTGATCTCTGCGATCCGAGTTGCCGTCGGCGGCGCGGCCGGGACCGTCCTCGGGGTGCTCGTCGGTGTCTCGCTGTACGCGCTCTTCATCTACGTCTTCGCCACGCGCTGGCTGCCCCGTCGGGTGCACGCCCTCTACGAATCGCTGCTCGACCCCGCGGTCGGCCCACCCGGCGACGCCGAGCCGACCGTCGTGGACGTCGTCGATCGCGTCACCGCTGCCCTCAACGACCGCGACTGGCCCGCCGTCGCGAGCGCGCTGAGCGACGACTACGAGCTGACCGTCGTCAACGGGCGCGTCTACGGGCGACGTATGTACCTCAGGACGATGCCCCGCTTGGCGCGGATCTATCCCGACTTGCGGATCGTGGTCGAGCAGGTCGTCGCGCGGCCGGGATCGCCCGAGACCGTCTGGGTCCGGTCGAGGTCGTCGGGCACGCCACGGAGCGGACCCGCACTTGACGTCACCTGCTGGGTGCGGACGACCCTCGACGGCGGCGCGGAGCGCCTACGCGCGGAGGAGCTCACCGGCGTCGTGCACATGACGTGACGCGACGCCGCGGGATCTACGCAGGCGGCGCCTCGTCGGGCCCCAGCTTGCGGAAGTTCGCCTTGAACGAGCCGCAGTCCGGGCAGATGACGTCCTCCGGCAGCGACTCCCACGGCGTGTACGGCTCGTACTGCACGCCCGACTCGCGGTCGTAGAAGCCCTCGGCCGGGTCGTAGACCCACGCGCAGGTCTGGCAGGCCCAGCGCTCGTCCGATCGCTCGTCAGACATCACCAGAACACCTCCGCGCCGTACTCGGCGATCTTGGGATCGGCAGTGATCACGGACAGCCCTTCGATTCGAGCCTGCGCGACGAGCATGCGGTCGAACGGATCGCGATGCAGCGGCGGAAGCCGTGCCGCCTCACGGGCATGACGGGCGGCGATCGGCAACTCGACGAAGCGATCTTCCTCAAGTGCCTCGACAAGATCGTCGGGCACGACGAGCTTGCGGATCGCGGCTTTGATCTCCGCCTCCCACACGCTTGCGGCGCTGAAGTGGACGGGCACCTCGCCCTCCCCGATCAGCGCTCGGACCGGCTCTGACAACCGCGGATCATCCGAGAGCCACCACAGCAGCGCATGCGTGTCCGCGAGCGCGCCGGTCACCGGCCGGCGCCGAAGAGATCGCCCATCTCGTCATCCAGCTCGTCGAAGTCGGGTGCCATCTCGATCTGCCCGCGCAGCCGGCCGGGGACGCGAGGAACGGGCGGCGCGTCATAGCGGACGAGCTTGGCCATCGGCACCTTGCCCCGGCGGATGACGATCTCTTCACCAGCGTGCGCGCGCTGAACGAGTCGCGACAAGTGCGTCTTCGCCTCGTGGATCGTCACCTCGTCGGGCATCCCTTCAGCGTACGGCGGTTAGTCCAGTTGGTCAACCCGTGTCGCGGGCCTGCGGCCCGAATGTCGAGAAGTGAGCGATATCCGCTCACTATGCGACATCGGAACGGGCCGTGGGCCGCTGGTCAGGCCGGATCGGCGGCGAGGCCGTCGAAGATGAGGTTCGCGCCGGGCAGGATGCCGGGGTGCTCGCCGATCCACGACCACTGGACGGTCTGGTCGGGACCGACGATCACCAGCGCACGCGTCGTCATGCCGCCCGGCGCGAAGAAGGCGCCGAACGCCTTCGCGGTCGCGCCCTTCGGCTCGAAGTCCGAGAGCATGCCGATCGTGACGCCGAGCGACTCGCGAAACGCGCGCTGGCTGTCCGATGCGTCCGTCGAGACGCCGTAGAGCGTCGCGCCCTGCGCCTCGAAGTCCCCGAGGACCTCCTGGTAGATCTGAAACTGGTCGGTGCAGACCGAGCTGAAGGCGAAGGGGTAGAAGACGAGGACGGTCGTCTTGCCGGCGAGGTCGTCGCGGGTGAACTCCTCGCCGTCCTCGGTCTTCAGCGTGAACTCCGGGGCGTCGGTGCCCGGCGCGATGATGCTCACCGGCGCAGCCCCAGCTCCTTGATGAGCGCGCGGTAGCCCTCGAGGTCGTGCTTCTGGAAGTAGTTCAAGAGGCGGCGGCGGCGGCCGACGAGCATCAGCAGGCCGCGGCGCGAGTGGTGGTCCTTCTGGTTCGAGCGCAGATGCTCGGTGAGCTGGTTGATGCGCTCGGTGAGCAACGCGACCTGCACACGGGTGCTCCCGGTGTCGTGGTCGTTGTCGCCGAACTGCGTGACGAGCTCCTGCTTGCGTTCTTGTGTCAATGCCATAGCGACGGGCTACTGTAGCGAGGTCACGCGCAGATGGCTCGGGCGGACCGCACGTCGAGGGCCATCTGATCGATCAGTGCGTCGACGGATTCGAAGCGCTTCTCGCCCCGCAAACGCTTGACGAACGCGAGCTCGAGCGTCTCGCCGTAGATGTCCGCGTCGAAGTCCAGAAGGAAGGCCTCGATGAGCTCGCCGCGCCCGGTGACGAACGTCGGGCGCACGCCGATGCTCACCGCTGCGGGCCGGACCACGTCGCCGACGGTGGCGACCGCGGCGTACACGCCGTGGCCTGGCGTGACGAACGCGGCGTCGGGGATGAGGTTCGCCGTCGGGTAGCCGAGCTCGCGACCGCGCTTGTCGCCGTGCACGATCTCGCCGCTCAACGTGAACCGATCGCCGAGCAGGTGTCCCGCGTACTCGACCGCGCCGCCGAGCACGAGCCCGCGGATGTGGCTCGAGGAGACGACCTCGTTGTCGACCTCGACCAGCTCGGCGATTCGCGTCTCGAACCGCGGATCGGCGCGCAGGAGATCCGTGTCGCCCTGCGCCTTGTGGCCGAAGCGGAAGTTCTCGCCCACCGACACGCGGGTCGCGCCGAGCGCGCCGACCAGCACCTCGTCGAGGAACTCGCGCGCGCTCTGAGCGGCGAACTCGCGATCGAAGCGGATCACGACGAGCTCTTCGACGCCGAGCGACCCGACGAGCTCGGCCTTGCGGCGCAGGTCGGTGAGCAGGCGCGGCGCCGCCTCCGGATGGATGACCGAGACCGGATGCGGCTCGAACGTCAGGACCGTGTCCGAGCCCGCGATGACCGCGCGATGACCGAGGTGCACGCCGTCGAACGTCCCGACGGCGACGCGCCGCGGGCGCGGCTGCACGTCGGGCAGGGGCGTGATCCTCACGCGCGGAAGCCTACGACGGGCTTCAGGGCGCCGTCTCTCGGCTCGGCGACGGCGATCGGCCCGTCTGCGTCGAGCAGCAGGACCGGCCCGCCGTCCTCGCGCCCCTCCTCCCCGGTGGCGCCGATGCTCGTGGCGCGCACCCCGACGACCACCCCCGCGCAGGCAACCGCCACGCCGTGCGCGGCGCGCTGCGCCTCCTCGCCCGTCAGCACCAGCGACGGCATGAAGCTCAGCGCGTCCGCCAGCGAGACGAGCCGCGCGGGGTCGGCGTCGGCGACGGAGAACGGCCCGATCGCGGTGCGGCGCAGCTCGGTGCAGTAGGCGTCGCCGAGATCGGAGATCAGCGTCCGCACGTACGTGCCGGCCGAGCACTCGATCTCAAACGCGGCCCGGTCGCCCTCGCGCCAGAGCTGCTCGAAGCGGTAGACCGTGACCGGGCGCTCGTCGAGCACGACGTCCTCCCCGGCCCGCGCGCGCTCGTAGGCGCGCTTGCCGTCGACCTTCACGGCGCTGTATGCCGGCGGGCGCTGCATGAGCTCGCCGGCCGGCAGGACCGGCGGGTCGGGCGGCAGCACCCCGGTCTGCACGATCTCGCCCTCGGTGTCGCCGGTCGTCGACGTCGCGCCGAGCCGCGCGACCGTCTCGTAGGACTTCGGCAGCGCCATGAGGTAGCGCTGGACGCGCGTCGCCCGCCCGACGAGGACGAGGAGCAGGCCCGTTGCGAAGGGGTCGAGCGTGCCGGCGTGCCCGACCCGCCGCCCGCGATGCTCGCGCCGGACGGCCGCAACGACGTCGTGCGAGGTCTTGCCAGCGGGCTTGTCGATGAGGAGGATGCCGTCGGTCACGCGCCCGAGGCTACGGCGTCGCGGCCGTCAGGCACGCGGCCACCGCCTGCCGGCGGGCGGTCAGGCTACGGCGTCGCGGCCGTCAGGCACCCGGCCACCGCCTGCCGACGGGCCGTCAGGCTACGGCGTCGCGGCCGTCAGGCACCCGGCCACCGCCTGCCGGCGGGCGGTCAGGCTACGGCGTCGCCGGCTCCAGATGCTCGCCCGCCGCCGGCCGCGGGCGGGTCAGGGCACTGCGACGGCGTCGCTGACGCCCCCGTAGGCCGTCGGCCTGCCGCGCGGATCGACCTCGAACCCCAACCGCGCGCGGTAGGTGCCCGGCGCCGCCACCGTGACGGCGAAGGCCGTGCCGGCCGCGTCCAGCGGCGGTTGCGCCACGGTCGTCCAGGCCTCGTCGGCGCAGGTGGCGGCGGAGACCGGGAGGCCGCACACCTGCCGCCCGTCGGGAAGCCGGCCGCGCGCGTCGACGCTGAGCCGCTGGACCTCCACCGCGCGGCCCGGCTGCGCCGGCGCGACGCTGCCCGTCAGCGCGCGGCCGCTCGCGGTGAGCGAGACCCGCGCGTCCGAGCGGATGCCGACGACGGCGCTCGCGCCCTTCAACGCGGGTGCGTAGGCGGCCAGCGCGATCAGCGGCGGCGGCTGGCCCCCAGTGATCGACCACCGCCCGTCAGCACCCGTCGTCGTCGCGAGGCCGGTTGGCGTGAACGGCCCGGGTGAGTTCTCGTCGGCGGCGCGGACGATCTCGAGCGCCACGCCCAGCACCGGCTCGCGCCTCGCGACCGCACTTCCGCGGACGATCGTGCGCTCGAGCGTGCCCGACAGCCGCAGCGGATCGGCCGCGGAGGCGATGATGAACTGGTCGCCGCGGGTGTCGATGGTCAGGCGCGGGAGCAGCGTGCGCTCCGTCGTGGAGAGCGGGCTCGCCGACGCGCGGACGAGCACGCATGGCTGGAGCGTGGAGCGGCAGAAGGGTGGCTCGCCGAACGCGTCGACCTCCGGCTCGGGTCCCTGGACGTACCAGAAGCGACCGCGCTCGTCGCGCGCGACGCGCCCCGCGAGGTTGAGGTTCGCCGGCACGGTCTCAAGGCGCCGCGACCGCACGTCGATGCGCAGGAAGCCCTGGACGACCCCCTGGCGACGGCCGGTGCGCGTGAGCCACACCGCCGACGCCGACAGGTTCGGCGACGTGAACGGGCTGAAGCCGCCCTCGCCGCCGCCGGCACGGGCGAGGATCCGCGCGGCGCCGCCGCTCGCGCGCAGCAGGCGCACCTGCGACTCCGAGCCGGCGCCGCCGAGGCTCACGCCCGCGACGTGGACGATCTGCGTGCCGCGGATCGCGATGCCCGCCGTCGCGCCGCACTGCGAGCGATCCAGGTCGCCGGCTCGGCGCGGGCGATCCCACGGTCTTGACGTACGGGATGTCGCAGTCCAAGACCGGGCCGCGCCCGCCCCTCGCCGGACGGTGGTCGAAGCCGCTCACGACGCGCGTGCGGGCGCGGCGGGCGAACGCGATCCGCCCACGCCACTGCGCGGGCCAGGCCTCGTCGAGCGCCGGCGCGGAGACCGAACGCAGCCGGTGCTCGCTGCGCGTCCGCAGGTCGTAGCGGTAGACGTCGCAGGCGCGCTCCGGCGTGCGACCGCGCGCCGCCACGCGGCAGCGCGTGTACAGGGCGACGGTGCGCCCGCGCGAGTCCGGCCCGAGGCTGACGTCGAACGCGCGCCGCGCGCTCGGCATCCGTGCGGTCGCGGTCACCCCGCCGCGGCGGATCTCGAGGCGGTAGCGCGCGGAGGCCGCGTCGTAGGACGACCACGCCACCGCGCCGGCGTAGGCCGCGATCGGCGTGTCCTTCGCGAGCTCGGTCACGACGGCGTCGGCGTGCGCCAGGGACGGCGCGAGCAGCAGCGCGAGGAGCAACAGGGCGACGAGCGACGTGCGCGGGGCCATGCCCACTCGAACGCACGCGGCGCCCGGAGGTTGCGCGTCAGGGCGCCGGACCGCGGCCGGCCGCCACGGACGTCGCGGGCCAGGGCGCCGCACCGCGGCCGGCCGCCACGGACGTCGCGGGCCAGGGCGCCGCACCGCGGCCGGCCGCCACGGACGTCGCGGGCCAGGGCGCCGCACCGCGGCCGGCCGCCACGGACGTCGCGGGCCAGGGCGCCGCACCGCGGCCGGCCGCCACGGACGTCGCGGGTCAGGGCGCTGCGCCGCGGCCGGGCGGCCGCCGCGCAGCGCCGTCTGAAACGGCTACCGCTTCCTGTACCCGAGCGTGATGCGCAGGGTTCGCGCGCCCGAGATCGTGGTGCCGGCCTTCGGGCTCACCTTCGTGACGACGAGCTTCAGGCCCTTGGGCGTCCGCCGGGCGGGCCTCGTGATCGTCAGCCGTGGGCAGGCCGCCTTGCTGATCCTGGCCTTCGCCACCGCCAGGCTCGTGCCGAGGAGCCTTGGAACCTTGCAGCCCTTCACGGCGCCGGGGACCGTGACCGTCACGATCGTCGGCGGCGGCGGAGGTCCGGGCGGTCCGGGCGGTCCGGGAGGTCCGGGAGGTCCTGGCGGCACCACCGCGGGCGGCGGCGGTGGCGGGGGCGGCGGCGGAGGCGGCGGCGTCTCGCCGGCAACAACCGTGATGTCGTTGGTCCCGAAGTACCCGAGGTTCGTCGCCGAGCCCGAGGCAGCGTTGAACTGGTCGAGCTGCATCTCGATGACGAGGTCGAAGCCCGTCACCTCCGACGGCGGGACGTCCGCGTCGAACGACACCCGCAGCTTCGTCGTCCGGGTGGTGTCCGCCGGGAAGTCGTCTCCGACCTCCGGTCCGAGGTACCCGAAGATGACGCCGTCGTCGACCGTGGTCCCCTCGAGCTCCACGTTGACCCACTCGCCGCCGGTCGTCGCGTCGGCGTATTGGACGTGGACCTGGTCGGCGCTCGCGCCCAAGGTCGCCGTGTTGTTGCCGGCCATGAGGAACGTCAACCGCGCCCCGTGGATGTCGTCGGCTGACGGGTTGTCGACCGTGGTCGTGAACTGCTCGGGGTCGCCACCGGTCGTGATCGTCTCCGGGAACGCCGCCGTGATGGCAGCGTTGTCCATCCGCGCGGTGCCTTGATGGATCTCCGCGACCTCCGTCGTGCCCGTCAGGGACTCGGTCGCGATGACGCTGCACGACGCGTCCTCGTCCGACGCCGTGTACTCCACGGAGACCTCACCGTTCTCGTCGGTGAAGCCGCCGTCGGAATCGACGTCACCGCAGGTGCCCTCCGTGTCCTCGGTGCCGTTGACGCGCACGACGACGCGATCGTCCTCGACGGGATCGCCGTCCTCATCGGCAATCGTCATCGTGATCGTCGAGGTCGACGTGCCGTCGGCCGGCAGCTCCGACGGTGACGCGGTGACGCGGGCCCTGTACGGGTCGGGCTCGCGCTGGGTCGGAGCCGAGGCGCCCGTCGGCTGGAACGCCTTGGCGACGCAGCCCTGGCCGACGCCGAACTTCGCGAACGTCGCGTTGCTGAAGGTCTTCTGCGTGTAGTACTTGTTGCCGTTGATGACCTGGTTGTAGAGCGTCCCCTGCGGGTTGCCCGGGTCGGTGAAGCCGATCGGCTTGCCGTAGATGTGCGAGCACTCGTCGCCGATCTCGTGGCCGGTGCGGTCATACCAGCCGTAGGAGAGGCCTAGGGACGGGTCCGTGATCGCCTCGTTGATCTCGTGGCTCAGCGTGCTGATCTCGTCGTCGGCGTAGTACGTGCCGGCATCGACGCCGTCGCCGTTGGGGTACTGATCGACGAAGCAGCCCTCGATCGGGTAGGGCTCCATGGCGTAGATCACGGGCCCGCTCGGGACGGTCGACTGGAACGCGCCGTGGATGCCGCACCACGCCTCGTCGGAGTAGCCGCCGTCGGCGTCGGTGATGTTGACGCGCGGCGGCAGGAACACCGGGTACAGGTGTGCGAGGTCCGCCGGCAGGCCGTTGGCGACGAGCAGCGCGGCGATCCTCGTCCGGATCTGCGCGTCTGTCAGGCAGTAGTCGAAGCCCTCGTGCGCGGTGCACTGCTGCGGGGGGTACTCCGACGTGTCGATGATCGGCGTGCCGGCGAAGAGGTCGTACGCCATCTGATCGCCGCCGGCCGAGGTCGACGCGCGGTAGTACTCGGCGTTGACGGAGTAGACGTTGGTCTTCTGGCCGCTGTCGGCGTCGATGTCGTTGAGGTACTGGTTGATGACGTTCCTGTAGCCGGCCGACATCGTGAAGTCCGGGTCGACCCAGTAGATCGGCGTGATCGTGACGCGGCCGGCTTGCGACGCCGTGCCCATGACCACGCCGCCGTGGTAGACGAGCGGCGGCGTGCAGCCGCTGCAGACGGCGGGCTCTGCACCCCGCCGGGCGAGCCGCGCGGCGGGCGCGTCGGTGCGCTGCGTCGATGCGAGACCGTCGTCGAGGATCGGCGCGACGAGCTCCGCGCTGATGCGCGGCGGCAGCTCCGCGCCCCATCTCAAGCCCGTCGTGGATGCCGAGGCCCCGGCCGGGCCGGTCGACAGCAAAGCGACAACGAGCGCGATCGTCCAGGCGGCCACGATCCCGAGGCGCCGTCGATCCACGCTGCCCTGACTCGTCCCGTGCACAGGCATGCGTCTTCCCCTATTCGGGCGCCGCCGCTGGGTGGACAGCGCGTTGAACGGGAACGTACACGGCCGATGCGTCGGCTGCCAAGGCTGGCGCGCTCGCGTCATGCCTGGCCGTAAATCGCCGCAGCGGTGCGAGCGGCACCGCTAGGCTGCCGCAACCGCGCGCGGAGAGACCATGTACGAAGTCCAATCCCTCGGGCGTCTGCTGAGGCTCGGCAAGCGCGGAGAGCGTCGGCCACGCGTCGCTCGCAACGTCGTGATCCTCGGCGTGACGAGCCTGCTCACGGACATCTCCTCGGAGATGGTCACGACGGTCCTGCCGCTGTACATCGTGTTCGCGCTGGGCGCGAGCCCCTTCGTGTTCGGGATCGTCGACGCGCTCAACCAGGGCGCGTCGGCGCTCGTCCGGGTCGCGGGCGGCTTCTGGGCGGATCGCTCGGGACGTCACAAGTCCGTCGCGGTCGCGGGCTACGGCCTGTCCGCCGTGTCGCGCGTGGGCCTGCTCGCGGCGGGCGGCGTCCCGGCGTTCCTCTCGTTGGCGGTGCTCGTCGACAGGATCGGGAAGGGCATCCGGACCGGCCCGCGCGACGCGATGATCTCGCTGAGCACGCCCCCCGGCGCGCTCGGCTTCGCGTTCGGCGTGCACCGGGCGATGGACACCGCCGGGGCGATGCTCGGACCGCTGCTGGCGTTCGCCCTGCTCGCGCTCGTGCCGGGCGGCTACGACGTGATCTTCGTCGTGAGCCTGTGCTTCGGGGTCCTCGGCGTCGGGGTCATCGTCGCGTTCGCGGACAACCCGGCGCGCACGCGCGAGGACGCCACGGGCTCGGCCGAGGCCGCGCAGGTCGCGCCGGTCACGCTGCGCTCCGCCGCGCGGCTCGTCCGCGTCCCGGCCTTCCGGAGCCTGCTGATCGTCGGCTCGCTGCTCGCGCTCGTCACGGTCAGCGACGCGTTCGTGTACCTCGCGCTGCAGCGCCGCATCGACTTCGACCCGGTGTTCGTCCCCCTGCTGTTCGTCGGCTCGGCGGCGGCCTACATGACGCTTGCCGTGCCGGCCGGGCGGCTTGCCGACCGCTTCGGGCGCGTGCGCGTCTTCCTCGCCGGCCACCTCCTGCTCGTCGCGCTCTATCTCGGGCTCCTGACGACGACCGGCTTCGGGACGCCCTTCGTCGTGACCGGCCTCGTCCTGCTCGGCGCGTACTACGCTGCGACCGACGGCGTCCTCATGGCCCACGCGAGCACCTTCCTCCCCGAACGGCTGCGCGCCAGCGGCCTCTCGCTCCTCGTCACCGCGACGAGCCTCTCGCGGCTCGTCGCCTCGCTGCTCTTCGGCGCGATCTGGGCGTCGGCCGGCCTGACGACGGCGATCACCGCCTACCTCGTGGCGCTCGGCGTGGCCATCGTCGCCGCAGCGCTCGTCCTCACCACCGCCACGCGGACCGCGGATGCGTAGGAAGGGCCTTGCGTTCGGGCTGCTGGCCGTGCTCTGCGTCGGCGTGGCGGTCACCTACGTCGCGATCGCCGCGTCGCGATCGCAGGACGGACCGGCCGACGCCGGCCGCGGCGTCGACGTCACCGCACTCCGCGGCGCCGTGATGTACCGCACGACCGACGATGCGCGCACGGACGCCTACGGTCGGATCGAGGTCACGACCGTCGCGCGACCGGCGACGGTCGCGGCCTCGGGACTGCGCTGCGACCGCGTGCACTTCGCCGCTGGCCGCGGGCTGTGCCTCGACGCGCCGGGCACCGGCATCTTCGCGGCGCGCATCCTCGACGCGCGCATGCGCCCGCAGGCGACCGTGCGACTCCCGGGCATCCCGAGCCGCGCGCGCGTCTCGCCCGACGGGCGCTACGGATCGGTGACCGCGTTCGTGAGCGGCCACAGCTACGCACAGGGCACGTTCTCGACGCAGACGATCATCATCGACCTCGCACGCCCCAAGCGCCTCGTCGACGTCGAGACCTTCAAGATGCGCAATCGCGGCAAGCGCATGGACTCCTCGGACCTCAACGTCTGGGGCGTCACGTTCACGAGCACGCCCGGGCGGTTCTACGCGACCGCGAAGGCCAACGGTACGACGCATCTCATCGAGGGCGACGTCACGAGCCGCACGGCACACACCCTGCGCTCGAACGTCGAGTGCCCGTCGCTGTCGCCCGACGGTACGCGCGTCGCGTACAAGAAGCTCGTGGGCGAGAAGGCCGGCGGCTGGCGGCTGCACGTGCTCGATCTCGCGACGCTGCGCGACACGGCGCTGTCGGAGACCCGCGAGGTCGACGACCAGGTCGAATGGCTCGACGACGCGCGGCTGCTCTACGCGGTCGACGGCGACGTGTGGGTGGCCGACGCCAACGGTGGCGGCCGACCGCGACGCTTCATCGCGCACGCCGAGTCGCCGGTCGTCGTACGGCCCGCGCCGTCAGCAACCGCGTGACGCCGGCTCGTGCGAGGGCTGGTGTGCCGGCGAGCTGGACCCGGCTACCGCGCGCTCGGATCGACGATGTCAAGGTCAGCGAAGTACGAGCGGAAGAACCCTCGATCGCGCGTTAGCAGCCGGTCGGCCTTGCCACGTGCGTGCGCGCCGACGAGGAAGTCGGCGACGAGCCGCGCTCGGCTTCCGCCGCGGCGCCGATACTCAGCCATCATTGCGCCGGCATCAAGCGCCTGCGGCGCCTCCAGCACGGAGAAACTCGATGTCGACCAGGGTGATCACACGGCATCCACTGGGCCTCGGACCTCGTCGACATACGCGTCGGTAGACCGCCCGCTACCGAGGATCCCGTAGACGGCCGAGACCGGATCGCGCTCGTCGGCCTTCGTCGCGATCAGCCGCCCATCTTCGGCCTCCAACTCCATCACCTGGCCGGGCCGGATGCCGAGACGCTCACGCAGCACCTTCGGGATCGTGATCTGACCGCGCTCGCTCACCCTGCTCTTCATGCCGCAAGCGTACGAAGTCTGATCTGATCGGTCAGTCGTCGAGCTGCTCGGCGACCTGCGCGCGCAGGAACGTCACGAGCTGCTCGCGATCCATCGTCGTCGCGAAGCCGGCGGCCTGGCGGTGCCCGCCGCCGCCCTGTGTCCGAGCGATCAGCGAGACGTCGACGTCGGCGTCGGTCGCGCGCAGCGAGACCTTCGAGCAGCCGCACTGGTCATCCGCCGTGAGCTCGCGTGCGAGCGCCGCGACCTTCGTCCCCTGCACGGAGCGCAGGTGGTCGATGATGCCCTCGGTGTAGGACTCCTCGGCACCGGTCTCGGCGAAGTCCTCACGAGCCAGGCGCGCGAGCGTGAGGCGGCCGCCGTCGTAGCGCTCGACGGCGACCAGCGCGCGAGTCAGCAGCGCGAGCTTCGGCGCGGGGACGCCCTCGTACAGCCGGCGGTAGGTCTCGTGGACGTCGACGCCGGCCGCGATGAGGTCCGCCGCCATGACGTGCGAGCGCGGGCCGGTGTTCTCGTACATGAAGCGGCCGGTGTCGGTCACGAGCCCGACGTAGAGCGCTTCGGCGATCGCCGGCGTCAGCGCGACGTCGAGCCCCTGCATGAGGTCCCAGACGATCTCGGCCGTGCTCGACGCGCCCGGGTCGACGTGGTTGATCGTGCCGAAGCGCGTGTTGTCGTGGTGATGGTCGATGTTGACGATCACCGCGTCGCCGATGTCGACGGCGTTGCGGTCGAAGTTGCCGCAGTCCAGGAAGACGATCGTGCGCTGCCCGACGTCCTCGGGGATCTCCGAGATGAGCCCGTCGAACTCGAAGAACGCGTACTCGTAGGGCAGCGGGAACTCGTCGTTGCGGATGAACATCAGCGTGTCCTTGCCGAGCGCCTGCAGCACCGCCTGCAGCGCGACGAGCGACCCGAGCGCGTCCCCGTCGGGGCTGCGGTGGGTGACCAGGGCGAAGCGCTGCCCGTCGCGCAGCGCGGTCAGCGCCTCCTCACGCGTCGTGGCGCTGACGCCGGCGATGGTCACGCCTCGCCGGCCTCGCGCTTGATGAGCTGCTCGAGCTGCATGGCGCGGTCCGTCGTGTCGTCATAGAGGAACTCGAGCGTCGGCGTGCGCTTCATCCGCAGCTCGTGCGCGAGTCGCCGTTGCAGGGCGCCGTGAGCCGAGCTGAGACCGGCGAGCGTGCTGGCACGCTGCGCCTCGTCCCCGAGGACGCTGACGTAGACGCGTGCGTGTCGCAGATCTGGGCTGGTCTTGACGCTCGTCATCGTGACGAATCCGATCCTGGGGTCTTGCAGGTCCTGTGCGACGGCGTCCGAGAGCACCTGCCTGACCGCCTCGTCCACCCGTCGCATCCGGTCTGAGGGCATCCTATTCCCATACCTCGTCGAAGGACACGAGCCTGCGATCGACGTGGCAGGTCTCCGGGAAGCGGTCGAGCAGGAACCGCTCGACGCGGTCCGTCGCCTCGTCGAGCCGGGCGAGCGATCCGCCCGTCAGCGCGGCGGCGAGCGTCGCGCGCTGCCAGAGGTCATGGTGCTCGACCTCGGCCACGGTGACGCCCATCCGACCGTGAAGCTGGGCTTTGACCGACGCGAGGTCCTTGCGCTTGGCCTTCAACGATCCGGCCTCCGGGAAGTGCAGGTGGACGAGCAGCAGCGCGACGTATGCGTCGGCCACGTTAGTGGTCCATCCGGTGGACCGGACGAACCACAGCTACGCCAAGGCGCGGTCGACCTTGCGCGTCTCGTAGACCTCCAGGACGTCGCCCTCCTTGACGTCCTGGAAGTTGCGCAGCACGATGCCGCACTCGAAGCCCGACGCGACCTCGCGGACGTCGTCGCTCAGACGCCGCAGCGACGCGATCTCGCCGTCGTAGACGATCGTGCCGTCGCGGACGAGACGCGTCTTCGCGCCACGCGTGACCTTGCCGTCGGTGACGTAGGAGCCCGCGATCACGCCGATCTTCGAGGCGCGGAAGATCTGGCGGATCTCGACGGTGCCGACGGAGTCCTCGACCTCCTCGGGCTCGAGCATGCCCTCCATCGCGGCGCGCAGCTCGTCGAGGACCTTGTAGATCACCGAGTAGTTGCGGATGTCGACGCCCTCGCGCTCGGCGACGGAGCGCGCGTCGCCCACGGGCCGCACGTTGAAGCCGATGATGATCGCCTCCGAGGCGGCGGCGAGCATGACGTCGGACTCGTTGATGCCGCCGACGCCGGTGCGGATGATGTTGACCGCGACCTCGTCCTGGGGCAGCTTGGCGATCTCGTCCTCGAGCGCCTCGGCGGAGCCGGCGACGTCGGCCTTGACGAGCAGGTTGAGCTCCTTGAGCTCGCCCGCCTGGATGTCCTTGAAGATGTCCTCCAGCGAGCGCTTGCGGCCCGAGCGGCGCGCGTGCTGCTCCTGCTTGAGGCGCTGCTCGCGCTCGTGCGCGAGCTGGCGGGCGCGGCGGTCGTTCTCGACGGCGCGGACGTACTCGCCGGCCTCGGGGACGCCGTCGAAGCCGAGCGCCTCGACCGGGTCGCCCGGGTGGGCCTCCTTGACGCGCTTGCCGGTGAAGTCGTGCATCGCGCGGACGCGACCCCAGTTGGCGCCCGCGACGAGCGCGTCGCCGATGCGCAGCGTGCCGCGCTGGATGAGGATCGTGACGACCGGGCCGCGGCCCGGGTCGAGCTTGGACTCGACGACGACGCCGGACGCCGGCGCGTTGCGGTTGGCCTTGAGCTCCTCGAGCTCGGCGACGACGAGCAGCGTGTCGAGCAGGTCCTGCAGGCCGACCTGCGTCTTGGCGGAGACGTCGACGAACTCGATCTCGCCGCCCCACTCCGACGGCTGCAGGCCGCGCGAGGTCATCTCGGTGCGCACCCTGGTCGGGTCCGCGCCCTCCTTGTCGATCTTGTTGACCGCGACGACGATCGGCACGTCGGCGGCCTTCGCGTGGTCGATCGCCTCGGCCGTCTGCGGCTTCACGCCGTCGTCGGCGGCGACGACGATGACGGCGATGTCCGTCACGCGGGCGCCGCGGGCGCGCATCGCGGTGAACGCCTCGTGGCCGGGCGTGTCGAGGAACGTGACGAGCTTGTCGTTGTGATGCACCTGGTAGGCGCCGATGTGCTGCGTGATGCCGCCGGCCTCGCCCTTGACGACCTCGGTCGTGCGGATGGCATCCAGCAGGGAGGTCTTGCCGTGGTCGACGTGACCCATGATCGTGATGACCGGCGGGCGGTCGGTGAGATCCTCGTCGGCGTCCTCGAAGACGGGCTCGGTGTCGACCTCGTCCGCCGCGTGGACGATCTCGACCTCCTTGTCGAACTCCTCGGCGAGGATCTGGACGGCGTCGTCGGACAGCGTCTGCGTGAGCGTCGCCATCTGGCCGAGCATCATCAGCTTCTTGATGATCTCGGGCACGGGGACGCCCATCGACTCGGCGATGTCCTTGACGGTCGACCCGGAGTTCACCCGAACGAGGTCGGTGTGCGTCGCGGCTGCGGCGTCGAGCGGAGCGACCGTGTCGTCGTACGTGCCGCGGCGGCGGCGACCGCGTCGCTGGCGGCGCGGCGGCTGCTGCTGCTGGCCGGGCGTGCGGCGCGAGGCCTGTGAGTCGATGACGACGCGGCGCCGGCCACCGGGACCGGGCGCGCCGGGTGCGCGCTCGCCCGACAACGAGGATCGGGTGGGACGCTGCGGTGCCTTGGCGGACTCGCCGGCGGCGCCGTCGGCGGCTGCCGCGGGCTGCTGGGATGCGGGCGGTGTCGCGGGCGAGCCGGGCGAGGGCGTGGTACTGCGCGCCGGGGCGCTCGGCTGTCCCGCGACGGGCTTGGCGCCCGGCTTCGGGCGCGCCGCCGGCGGCGGGCGGTCTGAGATCGCGGGCGGCGGCGGCGGGCCGCGGCGGATGACGGGGGTCGGTGGCGGCGGCGTCGCGGGAGCCTTCGCGGCCTCCTTCGCCGAGCCGTTGGTGGGCAGCGGGCGGCCTTCGATCGCGGCGGTCGCCTGATCGACGTCGACGGCCGAGGCGGGAGCCTTGACCTGGATTCCGGCCGCGCGCAGCTTGGCGAGCACGTCCTCGGAGGACATGTCGTGGGCCTTGGCGAGCTCGTGTACGCGGACTTTTGCCATCAGCTGAGTGAGTTTACGAGGTCGGGATCGGGACGCACTGCGGATCGAAACGACCGCTGGAAGCCGCCGCGCTTGAGCGCGAGCTGCGCGCACCTGCTACCGCAGACGTACGCGCCGCGACCGGGGCGACGCTGCATCGGATCGAGTTCGACCACGCCGTCCACGACGACGACGCGCTGCAGTTCGGACTTCGCTGCGAGCGTGCCACAGCCCACGCAGCGCCGCCGCGGAGCGGCTATGAGGACCGCTCCGGGTCGGCTGCCGTCTCGAGCGCGTCCTCGGCGGGAACCTCCACGGGCGCGGCCACGCCGTCGGCTCCCGCGTCCGCGCTGGCGGCGGGCACGAGCTCGCCGTCCTCCTCGACGAGCGGCTCCTCGTCGGCGGGCACGAGCTCGTCGGTCGGCTGGTTGGCGAGCGCCTGGTGGGAGTCAAGGCCGCAGTAGCGCGAGCCGGGAAGGGCGGCGTTCGGGCAGCGCCGCCCGGTCGACATGACCGCGGCGCAGCGGCCCTGCGTCTCCTCCTCCTCGTAGCCGGACGCCTGCTCCTCGGCGGCGAACTCCGACTCGGACTTGATGTCGATCCGCCAGCCGGTCAGGCGGGCGGCGAGGCGCGCGTTCTGGCCCTCGCGGCCGATCGCCAGCGAGAGCTGGTCGTCGGGCACGATGACCGTCGCCTGCTTGCCGTCGTCGTCGACGAGCACCTCGCGCACGCGCGCCGGCGAGAGCGCCTTGGCGACGAAGCGGGCGGGCTCGTCGTTGTAGGGGATGATGTCGATCTTCTCGCCGCGCAGCTCGGAGACGACCATCCGCACGCGCGAGCCGCGCGGGCCGACGCAGGCGCCGACCGGGTCGACGCCGTCGGCGTGCGAGACGACGGCGATCTTCGAGCGGTAGCCCGGCTCACGAGCGACGTTGGCGATCTCGACGAGGCCGTCGGCGATCTCGGGCACCTCGAGCTCGAAGAGCTTCTTGATGAGCTCGGGGTCGCGACGGCTGACGATGATCGAGGGGCCCTTCGTGGAGGGCGAGACCTCCTTGATGACGGCCTTCACGCGCTGGGAGTGGTCGTAGCGCTCGCCCTCGACCTGCTCGGACTTCGGCAGCAGCGCCTCGACGCGCTCGCGCAGCTGGACGAGCGTGTAGCGGCTGTCGGACTGCTGGACGATGCCGGTGATGAGCTCGCCGACGCGGTCGCGGTACTCCTCGAACATCATGTCGCGCTCGGCCTCGCGGATGCGCTGCAGGATGACCTGCTTGGCCGTCTGCGCGGCGATCCGCCCGAAGTCGCCGGGCGTGACGTCCTGCTCGGTGATCTGGTCCTTGTACTCCTCGAACTTCGCGGGATCGATCTCCGGGTCCGCCGGCTCGATCGCGTCGCCCGTCTCGGGGTCGTACGTCGTGCCCTCGTCGATCGTCTCGACGATGAGGTGCGCCTCCAGGCGCTCGGGGATGATGAGCTCGATGACGCGGAAGTCCGCCGTCTCGGGATCGAGTTCCACGCGCGCGTACTTCGCGCTGTCGGGCTGCTTCTTGTAGGCCGACAGCAAGGCGTCCTCGAGGGCGAGCCGCAGCTTCTCGGGAGCGATGCCCTTCTCCTTCGCGAGCACCGTCATCGCATCCAGGATGTCGCGTGACATAGGGCTACCTCACTCCTCGATCAGGTGGGAACGCTGGATCTCGGCGTACGGGATGGCGACGAGCGCGCCGTCTGCGGCGATCGTCACCTCGTCATCCGATGCGCCGACGAGCTCGCCGGTGAAGGACTTGTGGCCCTGATGCTCGCCGCGTGTACGTACCCGCGCGCGGCGGCCGAGGAAGCGCTTGAAGTGGTGGGGCTTGGACAGCGGGCGCTCGGTCCCGGGCGACGAGACCTCCAGCGCGTAGCGCTCTCTGAGGTCGTTGAGCGCGTGGGTCACGCGCTCGCAGAGGCCGAGCGAGACACCGTCCGGATGATCGATGAAGAGGCGCAGCGTGTGTCCGCCGAGCACCTCCGCGAGCAGCACCTCGACCTCAGGCTCGCTGGCTGCGAGCCGGGCCTCGATGTCGGTTTGGATGGTGCTCACGAAAAATCTCCTCTTGACAACAAAAAAAGCGGGCGAGCGCCCACTTCCGGTCCTGCCACCGGCCCGAAGCCGATGCGAAAGCTGTCGGCCGAGGATAGCACCGCCTTCCGGGCCGACCCCCGGCTCGGCCGCCCCTCGTGCCTGCTCGCGACTTCCTGCCGGCGCGCCCGGCGCACTTGCCGATCGCGGTGGCGCGTCGAGCCCCGGGCGCGGTCGGGCGGTCGCCGCGGGCCGGCGGTCAGGCGGTCAGGCGGCGCGGGCGCGGGCGCGATCGCGGTACAGCCGGTAGTCCGCGCGCTCCGGGCGCAGGCAGCAGGCGAGCGCGAGCGGCTTGCGGGCCTCGGTGTGGCGGCCGAGCTGCTGCAGCGAGCGGCCGAGGCAGAACTGCGCGTAGTCGTTCGTCGGGGCGCGCTCGACGACGGCCTCGAACTCCGCGGCGGCCTCCGCGTAGCGCTGGGCGCCGAAGAGCGCACGGCCGAGCGCCTCGCGGATGGAGGTCTTGTCGGGCTCGAGGTCGCGGACGCGGGCGAGGGGCACGGCCGCGGCGTGGTAGTCGCGGCCCTCGAGCAGCCGCATCCCGTTCTGAAAGAGGTCGTAGGCGTCGTGCGAGCCCATCGGTCGAGGATACGACCCGCGCCGAACGGCACGGCCGTTCCGGCGACCGTGCTCCGCTCAGCGACGCAGGGTGAGGCGGGGCGGCAGCGCCCACCACGCGCGCACCCGCCCGCGCACACCGCCGCCGGCGGCGAGCTGGCGGCGCAGCGCGGCGCGCTGCGCCGGCGACGGCCGTCCGTCGCCGTAGCCGTAGCGCGCCGCCGTCAGCACCCGCACGTAGCCCTCGGCGGGCGTGTCTCGCCAGCGCCGGGCGAGCGCGTCCAGCGTCGTCTGCGGGCTCGGCCGCAGGGCGCTGCGCCGTAGCGCGCGGCGAAGCTCGGCGAGCTGCCCGGCGCCCGCGTCCTCGTCGCCCTCCGGCGAGCGGCGGCGCCGGCGGAGCGCGAGCGCGATGCCGACCGCGGCCACCAGGAGCGCCGCACCGACGATCGCGGCGAGCGGCAACGGCGAGCCGTCCCCGGCGGCCTCCGGCGCGGCGGCACCGCCGCCGTCCGGGCGACGCGTCTGGCCGGGCGTCTCGGCGCCGGCGTCGCGTGGCGGCGCCGCGGCGGCCGACCCGGTGTTCGCCACGTCGCTGGTCTGCGAGCGCGCCGGCGCGTCGCCGGGCGTCGGGTCGCGGGTGACCCAGCCGATGCCGGTGTAGTACACCTCGACCCACGAGTGCGCGTCCATGTCGCGCACGACGTACTCGTTGCGGACGCGATCCAGCGAGCCCGGCGCGAAGCCCGCAGCGACCCGCGTCGGGACCCCGCCCATCCGCAGCAGCAGCGCCATCGCCCCCGAGAACTGCTGGCAGTAGCCCTTGCGCTCGCGCAGCAGGAAGTCGGCCACCGGAACGGCGCTGCGGCGCGGGCTCTCGGAGTAGACGAAGTCGCCGCCGAGGTAGCGCTCGACCGCGCGCATGTACTCATACGGCGTCCGCGCGCCGGCCCGCAGTCGCCGGGCGAGGTCGTAGACGCCGGCGTATGGCGAGGCGGCGATCAGCGCGAGGTTCTCGGGCGACGGATCGCCCGTGCCCCACAGCGGGAAGACGATGCGGGTCGTCGGGCCGACGCTGCGCGGCGGCGCGGGCAGGCTGATCGACGTCAGGCCGACGAGCTCGGACTCCGCCGGCAGCCCCCGCAGCGTGGCCGCGCGCAGCTCGGCACCCTTGGGGTCGGGCGTGTAGACCAGCGCGCGGTAGGCGTTGCCACGCCTCAGCGGCCGGCCGGAGGTCGTGAACGTGCCCGCGCCGGTCTCGACCGCGTCGCGCGGCGAGCGATCGATGAACATCGTCCGGCCGGCCCCGACGAACTGCGACGACGTCAGCCCGCGGAACGTCACGCGCAGCGGATGCACCCACTCGCGATTCTGCGCGGGCAACCCTTCGTCGAGGCCGCTGCCGGGCGGGTCGCCGCCCTGCATCCAGCGCGTGCCGTCGAACGTCGCGAGGTTCGTGGCCTTCCAGTACGCGCGCCGCTGCGCCCCGACGCGCAGGACCTCGCGGCCCACGCGAGCGTCGAGCGGGGCGTACGCGTGATCCCAGTCGAAGCGCTCGCTCGCCCCCGCGCTGAGGTTCTGCGCCAGCCCCTCGTAGTCCAGCAGCGGGAGGTCGCGGTCCAGGCCCGGGCCGAGGACGAGCCCGGCGGCGATCGCGGACGCGACCACGCCCGCCGTCATCGGCACCGTGCGCAGCTCGACGCGCTCGAGCCACAGGAACGTGACGAGCAGCACCGCGAACAGCGCGCCGGCCCAGAACTGGTGCGCCGTATCGCGCTGCATGACCGGCACGAGGTAGAGCGTCGTCAGCGGGAGCGCGGCGACCAGCGGGGAGCCGAAGCCGCCGCCGCGCCGCGGCGCGAACGCCGCGACCGCGGCGAGCCCGATGAGCGCGGTCCCGCCGAGGACGATGACGTTGCGCGTCCACTCGTCGATGCCCTTGTAGGGCACGCGGACGTTGGGGACCGTCCCGAGGCCCTGGTTGATCCCGGCGGCGAGCTCGTCCCACCCCCGCGGGCGCAGGTAGTGCCCAGAGATCCCGGCGGCGAGCAGCGCGACGAGCAGCAGCCCGGCAGCGACGACGACCGTGACGACCGCGCGCCCCGCCCGCCCGAGCCTGCGCGCAGCGACGGCGATCAGCAGCACGGCGGCCGCCGCGGCTGCCAGCAGCGCCACCGACAGCGCGTCACCCGCCGCCGGTTCGACCATCCGGCCCCACGACCGCGCGCCGAACAGCGCGAGCAGGAGGAACGCGGGCACCCTCGCGAGGCCCGCGGGCAGCCGCGCCTGCGCCGTCGCGGATCGCCGCAGCCCGCCGGCGTCGGCCGGCCACGCCGCCGTGCTCATGGACGGCCTCCGCGCAGGCCGGCGACTGTGGCGAACAGCGCGCTCATGCCGGGCCTCGAACGGGAGCGCGCTGCAGCCCGCGCGAGCGGCGCGCGCCGAGGACGTAGCCGTTGCAACCGGCCACCGCGAAGCTCGCGGGCCGCTCGAGCGCGCCGGGCACGACGAGCACCCGCATCGCGCTGTGCGCGCCGCCCAGGGCCGGCGGCAGCGCGAGCCGCATCCGCGCGCTGACGAAGACGACCGGACCGCGCCGCTGCGCCACGCTGTGAAGCGACACGGCGCCCGACGGCCCGATCAGCGCCAGCCGCGCGTGGATCTGCTGCCAGGCGTGCAGCGTGGAGGTGAGCTCCACGGGGCGCCGGTCGCCGGGCAGCAAGACGCCGCAGCCGCCCGACGACGCGAGCATGTGCACGAGCGATGCGGCCGCGCGCACGGCGGCGTCGAGGTCCGCCTCGGTGGCGGCGCCGCGAGGATCGAGCACGACGAGCGGCTGGCTCGCGCCGTCGGCGCGCAGGTAGCGCTCCTGCGCGTCGGCACCGCGCGCCACCGCGGGCCAGAAGATCCGCGAGGCCGGGGTGCCGTCGCGCAACGGGCGGATCCCGTCGAGCTCGACCTCGGCGCCGACGAGCATGCGCGCGTTGCGCGCGATGCGGGTCGCATCGCCGCCGCCGGCCCCGCTCGTCACGGGCTCCAGGCGCGGCAGCACGAGGATCTCGTCGTCGTGGCGCGACGGCGCAGCGAGCACCTCGCGCGTCGCGAGGCCGAGCGGGTCGGCGATCCGCACGCTCGTCAGCGCCAGCGGGCGCCGGCCCCGGCGCGAGAAGCTCGCCTCGATGCGCACGCGCGCGCCGCGCCGTCCGGCGCGCAGCGGCGCGGGCCGCGCCAGCAGCGGATCGCGCACCTGCGCCGTCGGGAGCGTCAACCCGGCCGAGCGCACGTCGAGCACGACGCTCAGCGGCGCGTCCTCGACGACGCGCGTCGCGCCGAGCGTGCGCCGCACGACGACGTCGCGCGCCGCCAGCGCCACCCACGCGACGCTGCCCCAGGCGATCGCGGTCAGCGCGATGCCCGGCACCCAGAGCGGCTCGGCGTCGAAGAGCATCGCCGCCGCGAGGAGGACGAGCCCGAGCAGGCCGGTGGCGAGCGCCGGTCGGATGGCCAGCCTCCCCTACATCGCCGGCGTCGCGGCCACCGCATCCGCGACGACGAGCTCGCCGCTTGCCTCGTGGGCCTCGGGCGTCAGGACGATCCGATGCGCGAGGACCGCGGCGACCATCTGCTGGACGTCGTCGGGCAGCGCGTGGTCGCGGCCGGCGAGCAGCGCTCGGGCCTTGGCGGCGCGCAGCAGGAGCAGGCCGGCGCGGGGGCTCGCGCCGAGCTCGACGCGGGCGTCATCGCGCGTGCGCGCGAGCAGCGCGACGATGTAGTAGCGCAGCGCGTCGGACGCGCGCACGCGGGTCGCGGCGTCCTGCGCGGCGAGCAGCTCGGCGGCGTCGGCGACCGTCTCGAGCGTCGCGACCCGGTCGCCGGACTCGTGCGCGGCGAGCATCTCGGCCTCGCCGCGGGCGTCGGGGTAGCCGAGCGACAGCCGCACCATGAAGCGGTCGACCTGCGCCTCCGGCAGCGGGTAGGTGCCCTCGAACTCGATCGGGTTCTGGGTGGCGAGGACGAGGAACGGGCGGGCGAGCTCGTGCGTGTGGATGTCGACGGTCACGCGCCGCTCCTGCATGCACTCGAGCAGACCCGACTGCGTCTTCGGCGACGCGCGGTTGATCTCGTCGACGAGCACGACGTTCGCGAAGATCGGGCCGGGCCGGAACTCGAAGCGACCCTCGCGCTGGTTGAAGATGTTCGTGCCGACAACGTCGGCGGGCAGCAGGTCGGAGGTGCACTGCACGCGCGCGAACTCGAGGTCGAGCGAGCGCGCGAGCGCGCGTGCGAGCGTCGTCTTGCCGACGCCCGGCAGGTCCTCGATGAGCACGTGCCCGTCGGCGAGCACGGCGATGATGAGGTGCTCGATGACGTCGTCGCGCACCTCCGCGGCGCGCGAGACGTTCGTCGCGACGCGCCGCGCCAGCGCGCCCGCCGCCGCGATCTCGCTCTCGGTGAGCCGCTCGGCCCCGGCGCGTTCCATCAGTGGGCCCGGTGGTCCGTCTCGTAACAGACGCCCGTAACGCCGGGATGCCGGCGCCGGCTGGCAAGGACGCAGGACCGAAGGTGGCCCTCCGGGCCATCGAGCGTCCGAGGACGCAGCGGGCACCGACGGCGAGCCGGCGGCTTGCCGACGGATCGCCGTTGGTCGGTGATCGGCGCCCGGCGTTTCGGGTGGACTGTTGCGAGACGGGGCACTAGGCCGCCGGGCCTGTCGTCTCCGGCTCGACGAGCATGCGCAGCACGATGACAGCGTCGAGCACCGCCCGCGCCACCTCGGCCTTCGAGGCGCGGGCGACGTGCGTCTCGCCCGCCGCCGTGACGATCGTCACCTCGTTGTCGGTCGACTCGAAGCCGATGTCCGCGCGGGCGATGTCGTTGACGACCACGGCGTCGACGCCCTTGCTCGCGAGCTTGCGGCGGCCGTGATCGAGGGCGCCGTCGCCGTGCTCGGCCGCGAAGCCGACGAGCGTCTGGTCGGGTCGCCGCAGCGCGGCAAGGCCGGCGAGGATGTCGGGCGTGCGCTCGAGCTCGACGCGCATGCGCTCGTCGGCCGCCTTCTTGAGCTTGCCCGCGAAGCTGCGCGGCCGGTCGGAAGTCCGCCACGGCGGCCGCCATCAGCAGCACGTCGGAGCCCGCGAACGCGGCCGCGCACGCGTCCTGGAGCTGGCCCGCCGTCTCCACGTCGACGTAGCGCACGCGCGGGTCGCGCGGGAGCGCGACGTTCGCCGCGACGACCGTGACCTCGGCGCCGAGCGCCGCTGCCTGCTCGGCGAGCGCGAAGCCCATCCGCCCCGACGAGCGGTTGCCGACGAAGCGCACGGCGTCGATCGGCTCGCGCGTCCCGCCCGCCGTGACGAGCACGCGCACGCCCGCGAGTTGCGCGATCGGCGACGGGCCGCCGCCCGGGGCGAGCGCCTCGATCGCGGCGAGCAGCTCCGCGGGCTCCGGCAGCCGGCCGACGCCGGCCTCGCCGCGTGACGCCAGCCGTCCGGCGCCCGGTTCGAGCACCGTGACGCCGCGCGAGCGCAGCGTCTCGACGTTCGCGCGGGTCGCCGGGTGCTCCCACATGTGGTTGTTCATCGCCGGTGCGACGACGAGCGGGCAGGTCGCGGCGAGCGCGGCGCTCGTCAGGAGGTTGTCGGCGAGGCCGTGCGCGAGCTTGGCGATCGTGTTCGCCGACGCCGGCGCGATCGCGAAGACGTCCGCGTTGGCGACGAGCTCGAGGTGCGAGAGCGGGTCGTGGTCGGGCGCGCGCTGGCCCGGGAACGCGCCGCGGGCGGGGTCGCGCTCGAACTCCGATGTGAGGACCGGGGCGCCGGTCAGCGCGGCGAACGACGCGGTGCCGACGAACCTCGTGCTCGCCTCCGTCTGCGCCACGCGGACGGCGTGCCCCGCCGCTGTCGCGAGGCGGACGAGCTCAAGCGCCTTGTAGGCGGCGATCCCACCACTGACGCCGAGGAGGATCCGGGCCACGGCGCGGACTCGCCCCCGAACGTCCTAGCGGTACTGGTACTTGATCTTGCCGGCGGCGACTTCCTCGAGTGCGATCGTGAGGTAGTTCTTCGAGCCGGTGTCGACCATCGGGGGCGGGAACTCGTCGAACGTCCCCTCGCCGAGGTTGTGGTAGTACGAGTTGATCTGTCGCGCCCGCTTGGCCGCGACGAGAACGGAGGCGTAGTTGGAGTCGACGTTCTCGAGGAGGCGGTCGATGCGAGGAGAGATCATGCGCTGCAGGATACTCGGCCGCTCGCGCGTCTCACCAGCCGCGGCCGTCCTCGAAGGAGTACGGGATGTACGGGGTGTCGAGCGGCAGGCGCTCCTTGTCCGGGTGCTCGTGGTCGTAGGGCGTGGTCGGGAAGTTCACGACGACGACGTCGCGCGACCCGATGTTGCGGTTGGCGTGCCAGACGCCCGCCGGGACGTTGACGAGGCAGCGCCGGTGCTCGGACATGACGACCTTGCTGACGAGCCCGTGCGTGGGCGAGTCCTCGCGCGCGTCGAAGCAGACGATCTCCATCTCCCCGAAGAGCAGGGCGTAGCGGTCCTCGTGGCTGCGGTGCAGCCCCCAGCCCTTGATCGCTCCCGGCCGGATCGTGTACATGTACGAGTACACGAGCGGGGCCTCGTGCCACGCCCAGCGCTCGTCGTAGAGCTCCAAGATCGTGCCGCGATCGTCGGCGTGGGTGACGAAGTCGCGGATCTTCATGCCGTCGACGAGCCGGTCGACGGGCGTCCCGTCGGCATGGACGGTCTGGCGGTCGGGAACGGGCACCGTCGTCCTGGGTTCGAGTCGGTTCTCAAGCATGGTCCTCCGCTTCCAGCGCGGGTGGGCGGGCGAGCAGTCGCTCCCGATCCTGCCACAGCTCCGCGTACGCGCGGTGCACGCGCTCGAGCTCTGCCGTCTGTCGCGCATGCGCGGCGTGGACGCGTTCGAGCTCGGCGTGCGCCTCGTCATGGGCGGCGTGGACGCGCTCGAGCTCGGCGTGCAGCGCGGCGTACTCGGCGTGCACGCGGTCGCGGTCGGCATGCAACTCGGCGTAGGCGCGGTGCACTGCCGCGGCCTCGCCGGCGAGCGCCGCTTCGCGCGCGATGAGCTCGGCCATGAACTCGTCCTCGATCTCGCGGCGCAGCCCGGCGGCGTGCGCCTCGATGTCCGACGGGAGCTCGAGGCGATCGGCGAGCGGCGCCCGGGGTGCCGCGAGCACGCGCTGCTCGCGCGCGCTCGCTCGCGCCGCGGCGTCGAGGATCTCGGCCGGCGTGGCGAGCCTGGCATCGTGCGCCGCCGCCCGGGGCGCCTGCTCGGCGAGGAAGTCGGCGAACACCTCGCGAAAGCGCGCGCGGTTTCGCTCGCCCAGGAACTCCCGAAACCGCGTGCTGCGGCGAGGGCCGCGCGCTTCGTCGACCATCGCCGCCGTGCGATGCAGGTGCACCGCACGCGAATCGCACAGGCAGGTCCACCCCGCCTGCCACAGCGCCACCGAGAGACTCGCGTCGACGTAGATCGCCGGGAAGAAGCGCTCGTCGAGCCCGCTGACGCCGAGCGCGGCCTCGCGCCGGAGCATGAGGCACGACGAGCCCGCGTAGTCCACGGGGCGCGCCTCGGCGGTCGCCGACGCGTCCATGCGGCTCCCCGCACCGTCGGCCCAGATGATCGCGCCGTCCTTCGCCGAGCCGTCGGGCAGCAGCACGCGCGGGGCGACCGCGCCGGCGTCCGGGCGCTCGCGCAGCGTCTGCAGCAGCCGCGCGGCACAGCCCGCGTGCAACTCGGCGTCCTCGTGGACGATGCAGACATGCTCGGCGCGCGCGTCGCGCAGCGCGAGGTTCCAGCCGCTGACGACGCCGACGTCGTCGCCGTCGTGGAGGATTCGGGTCCCGCCCGCCCCGTCCGCCGCCAGTGTGCGCGCGTACGAGCGCATCTCGTCGTCGGGGTCGTTGAGCACGAGCAACAGCTCGGCCTCGGGGGTCTGCGCCGCGATCGACCGGATCGCGACCCGGCGCGCGGGACGTCGCGCGTGAGGATCACGACGTAGCTGACCTCCGGCACGGCCCGGATCATCTCAGCGAAGCGTCAGCCGCGCGCCTGGTCCGACGTCGCGGCGCGCACGACCGCCGCGAGCTCCTCGACGGCGTCCTCGAGGCGGTCGTTGACGACGACGTGCGCGAACTCGTCCTGCGCGGCGAGCTCGCGCTCCGCGGTCAGCAGGCGGGCCTCGACCTGCTCGTCCGAGTCCGTTCCACGGCCGACCAGCCGCGCGCGCAACGCGTCGACCGACGGCGGCGCGATGAAGACCTGCACGGCCTCGGGCATCGTCTCGCGAACCTGCCGCGCGCCCTGGACCTCGATCTCCAGGAGCACCGGCGCGCCCGACGCGCTGCGCGTCTCGAGCTCCGAGCGCAGCGTCCCGTAGCGCGCGCCGGCGTAGTCGGCGTGCTCGACGAAGTCGCCGTCGCGGACGTGGCGCTCGAACTCCATGGGAGTCATGAAGTGGTAGTCGACGTCTTGGGTCTCCCCCGCGCGCGGCATGCGCGTGGTCGCCGAGATCGACAGCTGCAGCTCGGGCATGCGCTGGCGCAGCGAGCGGATCAGCGTGCCCTTGCCGACGCCCGACGGCCCCGTGATGACCACCGCCCGCGGCACGACGAAGCGTGCAGCTAGCGGCGCAGCAGCGAGACGAGCTCGTCGCGCTGGCGCTGCGAGAGGCCGCCGATGGTCTTGCTCGGCGAGATGCGGCACTGCGTGAGGACCTTGTTGACCTTCACGCGACCGTACTTCGGCACCGCGAGCAGCATGTCGAAGACCTTCGCGGTCTCGACGTAGGCGGGTGGATCCATGAGCAGCGTGTGGATCGAGCAGCGCCCGCCCTTGAGGTCGCGCTTGAGCTGAGCGCGCTTCGTACGGACCTCGTTGGCGCGCTCGAGCGCATCGAGGCGCTGCGTCAGCGAACGTTCCGGAGCCGCCGAGTGCTTCGTTGCGGTGTTTGTGGACGGCGGCATGCGACGGGGCGATACTACATCTTCACTTCCGGGCCGCAACCCCGATCAGTGCGAATCGGCCGATTTCACATCGACCTGAACTTGAGGTTCAGATTCGTGCAGGGTGGTCGAGGCCGATCCCGCAATTTGCAGGGATTTAAGTTCTCTTGCAACTCGGCTGCCCGCTGCGGGGTCGCGGAAGCTCTCGGTGCCGACGGCGACCAGAGTTGCGCCCACGGATAGCAGATCGCGAGCGTGCATGCCTCGTGTCACACCGCCCATTCCGACGATTGGAACGGCTACCCGGCGAGCCACCGACGCAATCTGCGCAAGCGCAATGCACCGGATTGCGGGGCCAGAGAGCCCGCCGGTCCCGCCGCCGAGCCACGGGCGCCCGTCGCCGCCGGGGTGCAACGCGCTCGCGCGTAGCGTGTTGATGAGCGAGATGGCGTCCGCTCCCTCTGCCTCGGCGGCGACCGCGACGGCGGCGACGTCCGCGGTGTTCGGCGTGAGCTTGACGATGAGCGGCTTGGAGGTCAGCGGCCGCACGGCGCGCAGGAGCGCCCCGAGCGAGCCCGGGTCCGCGCCGATGTCCAGGCCGGTCTTGACGTTCGGGCACGAGACGTTGAGCTCGATCGCCGCGACCTCGTCGCGTGCGTCGATCGCCTCGACGAGCTGTCCGACCTCGCTCGCGGTCGATCCCATGACGTTCGTGACGAGCGGCACGGGCAGCTCGGCGAGCTGTGGGAGGTCGTCCTCGAGGTAGCCGTGCAGGCCCTTGTTGGGCAGCCCGATCGAGTTGACGAGCCCGGCCTGCGCCTCCCACAGGCGCGGCGGCGGGTTGCCCGCGCGCGGCAGCAGCGTGATCGTCTTGGAGACGAACGCGCTGAACGGGAACTGCGTCGAGCAGCGCGTCGCCGAACGCGCGGCGGGCCGCGATCACGTCGAAGGTCCCCGATCCGTTGACGATCGGGTGCGCGAGGGAGATGCCGCAGAAGTCGATCAATGGACTGGCACCGCGTCGAGTCTCGCGGCGTCGAGCACGGGGCCGTCGACGCAGACGCGCACGTAGCCCCCGTCGCGCATCGGCACGACACAGCCGAAGCACGCGCCGAACCCGCACGCCATGCCGGCCTCGAGCGCGAGCTGCGCGGGCACGCCGCGTCCGGCGCAGAGCGCGCGAACGGCCTCGAGCATGCCGGGTGGGCCGCAGGCGTAGACGGTGGCGCGGTCGTCGCGGTCCAGCTCGTCGGCGAGCAGCTCGGTGACGAAGCCGTGGTGGCCGACCGAGCCGTCGTCGGTGGCGATCGCGAGGCCCGAAGCCTCGCCGCGCGCAGCGCCTCGCGGTACCCCGCCGCCGGCCCCCGCGTCCCCCGAAGCCCCGCCGCCGGCCCCCGCGTCCCGCGAAGCCCCGCCGCCCGCCCCCGCGCCGCGAGCAGGCTCGAACACCTTCGCCCCCGCCGCGTGCTCCGCGTCGCGGAAGCCCAGCAGCACGGTCGCCTGCTCGCCGTGCGCGCGCAGGACGTGCTCCCACGCTGCGAGCGGCGGGATCCCCACGCCACCGCCGGCGAGGATGGCGCGCCGGCCGTCCTCGGGCAGCTCGAAGCCCTCGCCGAGCGGCCCCGTGATCCACAGCTCGTCGCCCGCGCACAGCTCACCGAGGCGACGCGTCCCCGGGCCGACGTCCTCGAACATGAAGCTCAGCTGCCCGTCGGCCGCGCCGAGAAACGAGAACGCCCGCGGCACGAACGGCCGCTCGTCCGCCCCGGACCCCCACCGATCGACGGCGGCGAGCATGTAGAACTGCCCCGGCCAGGGCACCGGCCCGTCGAGGTCGGCGGCGTGCAGCACGCGGTACGCGCCGACGTCGTCGGCGCCCGTCACCGCGACGCGGCGCCGGCCGAAGGGTGCCAGAACCCTCACGAGACCCTCGAGCGCTCGTCGCGACCTGCCCCCGAGGCCCCCGGGCCAGTCGGCGCGGCCCCTGCGGCCGCAGCGCCACCCGCGCGCTCGCGGTGGATCTCCTGCAACGAGAGCACCGCGGGCTCGCCCGCGCGCGCCGCGGAGATCGCCCGCGCCGCCGCGTGGCCGCCGGCGAGCGTCGTGATGCACGGAATCCCGCGGGCCGTCGCCGCGCGGCGGATCTCCCAGCCGTCCACGCGGGCGCCCGAGCCCGTCGGCGTGTTGACGATGAGGTCGACCTCGCCGGCCTCGATGCACTCGGCGACGTTCGGCGATCCTTCGCCGATCTTCTGCAGCACCGCATCCACGCGCACGCCCATGCCGCGGATCGCCTGCGCGGTGCCGGTCGTCGCGACGATGCGGAAGCCGAGGTCGCCGAGGAGCGCGGCGATCCCCGACGCCGCCGCCTTGTCGCCGTCGGTCACGGTGATGAAGACCGTCCCGGACTGCGGGAGCATCGCCCCGGCGGCGGCCTGCGCCTTCGCGAACGCCGTCGGGAAGTCGCGCGCGATCCCCATGACCTCACCCGTCGAGCGCATCTCCGGACCGAGCACCGCGTCCGAGCCCGCGAAGCGGTCGAACGGCAGCACGGCCTCCTTGACGCAGACGTGCTCGGTCGGCATCGCCTCCGACGGCAAGCCGAGGTTCGCGATCCGCTCGCCGAGCATGATCCTGCACGCCATCTTCGCGAGCGGGACGCCGATCGCCTTCGAGACGAACGGCACGGTCCGCGACGCCCGCGGGTTCGCCTCGATGATGTAGAGGCCGCCGTGGTGGACGGCGAACTGGATGTTGATCAGGCCAAGCGTCCCGAGCGCGAGCGCGATCCCGCGGGTCGTCGCCTGGACCTCCTCGAGCATCTCCGGCCCGAGCGAGTGCGGCGGCAGCACGCAGGCACTGTCGCCCGAGTGGATGCCGGCCTCCTCGACGTGCTGCATGATCCCGCCGATCCAGACGTCCTCCCCGTCGCAGAGCGCGTCGACGTCGAGCTCGATGGCGTTCTCGAGGAAGCGGTCGAGGAAGATCTCCCTTGGCGGCGCGGCGTCGATGCGGTCCCGCCCGCCCGCCGTGCGGCGCAGGTAGTCCGCGAGGTCGTCGGTGTCGTAGACGATCTCCATCGCGCGGCCGCCGAGGACGTAGCTCGGGCGCACGAGCAGCGGGAAGCCGACGCCCGCGCTCGCCTCCAGCGCCTGCTGGCGGCCGATGGCCGTCGCGTACGGCGGCGCCTTGTAGCCGAGGCGATCGAGCAGCTCGCCGAAGCGCCCGCGGTCCTCGGCGAGGTCGATGGCGTCGACGCTCGTCCCGAGGATCGGCACGCCGCGCTCCTGCAGGCCCGCGGCGAGCTTCAGCGGCGTCTGGCCGCCGAACTGGACGATCACCCCTTCGGGCTGCTCGATGTCGACGACGCCGAGGACGTCCTCGAGCGTCAGCGGCTCGAAGTACAGGCGGTCGGACGTGTCGTAGTCCGTCGAAACGGTCTCCGGGTTGCAGTTGATCATCACCGCGTCGCGGCCGGATGCGCGAACCGTCATCGCCGCGTGCACGCAGCAGTAGTCGAACTCGATGCCCTGCCCGATGCGGTTCGGGCCGGCGCCGAGGATGACGACGCTCGGCCGCTCGCCGCGGCGCACCTCGTGGCGAGGCTCGGCGTCGCGCTCCCAGCCGGAGTAGAAGTACGGCGTCTCGGCGGGGAACTCCGCGGCGCAGGTGTCGACGGCGCGGTAGCTGCGCGTGCCCGCGAACGGCGCGTCCGGGTCCAGCGCGAGCGCTTGCAGCTCGCGCAGGAACCACAGGTCGATGTGCGTCGTCGCGTTGACCTCCTCGGGCTCCGCGCCCGCGCGGAAGGCCGCGAGCAGGACGTCGTAGCGCTCGCTCGCCGGGCGCTCGAGGCGCTCGAGCAGCTCCTCGCGCGTGCCCTCGACGTGCGGGACCTTGTCGAGCTCGCGGCTGCGCATCGCCTTCGCGAACGCCTGCTGGAACGTGCGCCCGATCGCCATCGCCTCGCCGACGGACTTCATGTGCGTCGAGAGGTGGTGGTCGGAGCCGGCGAACTTCTCGAACGCGAAGCGCGGCCATTTCACGACGACGTAGTCGATCGTCGGCTCGAACGACGCCGGCGTCAGGCGCGTGATGTCGTTGTCGATCTCCTCGAGCGCGTAGCCGACGGCGAGCCGCGCGGCGATCTTCGCGATCGGGAAGCCCGTGGCCTTCGAGGCGAGCGCGCTGGATCGCGAGACCCGCGGGTTCATCTCGATGACCATGATCTCCTCGGTCTCGGGATTGACCGCGAACTGGACGTTCGAGCCGCCGGTCTCGACGCCGACCGCGCGGATGACCGTGAAGGCCTGGTCGCGGAGCCTCTGGTAGAGGCGGTCGGTGAGCGTCTGCTGCGGCGCGACGGTGACGCTGTCTCCCGTATGGACGCCCATCGGGTCGATGTTCTCGATCGAGCAGACGATGACGCAGTTGTCGTTGCGGTCGCGCATGACCTCGAGCTCGAACTCGCCCCAGCCGATGACCGACTCGTCGAGCAGGATCTGCGAGATCGGCGACGCGTCGAGGCCGCCGCGGACGATCTGGCGGAACTCCTCGGGCGTGCGCGCGATCCCGCCGCCGCGGCCGCCGAGCGTGTAGGCGGGCCGGACGATGATCGGCAGGCCGATGTCGATCATCGCGTCGTCGGCCTCTTGAGCGGTCGTCGCGATGGCGCTAGCGCGGCATCTTCAGCCCGGCCTGCTCCATCGGCGATGCGGAACTCGTCGCGGTCCTCGGCGCGGCAGATCGCCTCGTAGTTGGCGCCGATGAGCTCGACGCCGAACTCCTCGAGCGTGCCGTCCTCGTGCAGCGCCTTGGCGAGGTTGAGCGCCGTCTGGCCGCCGAGCGTCGGCAGCAGTGCGTCGGGGCGCTCGCGGGCGATGACCTGGCGCACCGGGCCGGGCAACAGCGGCTCGACGTACGTCGCGTCGGCGAACTCCGGGTCGGTCATGATCGTCGCCGGGTTGGAGTTGACGAGCACGACCTCGTAGCCCTCCTCGCGCAGGACCTTGCACGCCTGCACGCCGGAGTAGTCGAACTCGGCGGCCTGGCCGATGACGATCGGGCCCGAGCCGAGGATGAGGATGCGCTTGAGGTCGTCGCGGCGGGGCATCAGTGGTTCCGCCCGTAGGTCGTCGTGCGCTCGGGCGCGCGCTGGCGCCGGCTGGCAAGGACGCAGTGAAGGAGTGGGCCTCCAGGCCCATGACTGAGCGAGGACGCCGCCAGCCGGTGATCAGCGGGCGATCCGAGCGTGCGAGGATCTGCGGGCGGCCACTTCCTACACCCCCGCCTTTGCCGCGCTCAGGAAGCGATCGAAGAGGTAGAGGGAGTCGTTCGGGCCGGGACCCGCCTCCGGGTGGTACTGGACCGTCGAGGCGGGGACGTCGAGCAGCGTCAGGCCCTCGACGGTGCCGTCGTAGAGGTTGACGTGCGTCAGCTCGGCGGCGCCGAAGTCCGTCTCCCAGCGCACCGGCTCGGAGGTGTCCATCCGCGCCGCAGCCGCCGGGCGGGCGAACCGCGAAGCCGTGGTTCTGGGAGGTGATCTCGATCTTCTGCGTGGTCAGGTCCTTGACGGGGTGGTTGGCGCCGCGATGGCCGAACGGCAGCTTGTAGGTCTCCAGGCCGACGGCCTGGCAGAGCAGCTGGTGGCCGAGGCAGATCCCCCACACCGGCCGCTTGCCGACGACCCCGCGGACGGCCTGCACGATGTGATCGAGCACGGCCGGGTCGCCGGGGCCGTTGGCGAGGAAGACGAGGTCGGCGTCGCGGGCGAGCAGCTCGTCGGCGCTGACGCTGCACGGATGCAGCTCGACGACCGCGCCGCGCGCCACGAGGTGGCGGACGATCGAGAGCTTGATGCCGGTGTCGATCGCCGCGATCCGCGGGCCGTCGCCGGTGCCGTGGACGGTCATCTCGCGCGGCGTGACCTCGGCGCGTGAGGTCCAGGCCTGCCATCGGCTGCTCGGCCTGGACCCGCTCCATCGCCTCGCCGGCCGGCATCGACGACGCGAAGACGCCGCCGCGCATCGAGCCCGCGTCGCGGATGTGGCGCACGAGCGCGCGCGTGTCGACCTCGGAGATCGCCGGGACGCCGCAGTCGGTGAGCCAGTCCAGCCAGCCGCGCTCGGCGCCCGGCGCGTCCTCGGTGTTCATCGCCGCGCGCATGACGACCGCGCGGGCGTGGATGCGATCGGACTCCATCGCCTCCTGCGAGACCCCGTAGTTGCCGATGTGCGGGTAGGTGAACGTCATGATCTGGCGGGCGAAGCTCGGGTCGGTGACCGACTCCTGGTAGCCCGACATGCCGGTGGTGAAGACGACCTCGCCGGTCGCCGCCTCGTCCGCGCCGCACGCGACGCCGTCGAACCGCGTCCCGTCCTCCAGCAGGACGTATGCGCTCATGCGGCGCTCAGCATGATCGACCGCTCGCGGTAGGCGACGGCGCCCGCGGCGATCGTCAGCAGGACCTTGCCGTGCAGCTTGCGGCCGGCGAAGCAGCAGTTCTCCGAGCGGCTCTCGTAGCCGGACTCCCCCACGACCCACTCGGCGTCGAGGTCGACGAGCACGAGGTTCGCCGGCTCGCCCACCGCGATCCGCGGGACGAGCAGGTCGATCAGGCCGAGGCCCGACGTGAGCTTCTCGACGACGAGCGCGAGCTCGAGGTGGCCGGGCACGACGAGGTCGGTGTAGACGGAGGCGAACGCCGTCTCCAGGCCGGTGGTCCCCATCGGCGCCTGCTCGAACGGGACCTCCTTCTCGTCGCGCGCGTGCGGCGCGTGGTCGGTCGCGATGCAGTCGATGACCCCGCTGCGCAGCCCCTCGACGAGCGCCTGGCGATCGGACTCGGCGCGCAGCGGCGGGTTCATCTTGCGCCGCGTGTCGAGGGTGCGGACGTCCTCGTCGGTCATCGTCAGGTGGTGCGGGCTCGCCTCGCAGGTGACCTGGACGCCGCGCGCCTTCGCCGCCGCGATGACCTCGACCGACTCGCGCGCGGAGAGGTGCTGGATGTGGATCCGCGCGCCCTCGTACTCGGCGAGCGCGCAGTCGCGGGCGATCATCGTCGACTCGCTGACGCTACGGGATGCCGAGAACGCCGAGCTCGGTCGAGATCGCGCCCTCGTGCATCGCGCCCTTGCCCGACAGCGCCGGGTCCTCCTCGTGCAGCGCGAGGACGCCGCCGCACAGGCGCTGGTACTGCAGCGCGCGCCGGAACACGCCGGCGTCGACGACCGGCCGGCCGTCGTCGGTGAAGGCGGCGGCGCCGAGCGCGCGCAGTTCGGCCATCTCGGTGAGCTCGTCGCCCTGCAGGCCGCGGGTGATCGCTGCGGTGAAGCCGACCGGCACGCGCGCGTCGCGCGCCGCGGCATCCAGCAGGGCGCCGAGGATCGGCGCGGAGTCGACGACCGGCGAGGTGTTCGGCATCGCGATGATCGCGCAGTAGCCGCCCGCGGCGGCCGAGCGGGTGCCGGTCTCGAGGTCCTCCTTGTGCTCCTGGCCGGGCGTGCGCAGGTGCACGTGCGGGTCGACGAACGCCGGGAAGAGATGGCGTCCCGCGCCGTCGATCGTCTCGATCTCGGATGTCGCGGCGATGCTGCCGGCCGCGGCGATCTCGACGATCTCGCCGTCGCGGACGAGGACGTCGTGCGCTGCCGTCCAGGCCGGTGCGCGGGTCGAGGACGTGCGCACCGCGGACGAGCAGGTCGGCGGGACGAGCGGGGGCGCGGACGAGCCGTGCCGGGTTGACGTCGCGTCCGGTGCGGCTGTCAGGAGCGCCGCCGCCGTCGGGCGTGAGAAACGCGGCGCTCATGCGAGCTGCGGCTCGGTCGGGCGCGGGGCCGGGCGCGCCTCGCGTGCGCCGGCGAGGACCTCGTAGAGGACCGCCATCCGCACGACCACCCCGGCCTTGACCTGCATCGTGATGACCGCCTGCGGCGAGTCGACGACCTCGCCCGACAGCTCGACGCCGCGGTTGACGGGGCCGGGGTGCATGAGCACCTGGCGCGGGCCGAGCCGCCTGCCGTTGATCTGGTACTGCGCGGCGTACTCGCGCAGCGACGGGACGAACGCCTGGTCCATGCGCTCGTTCTGCATCCGCAGCGCGTAGACGACGTCGGCCTCGCGGAGGTCGTTGAGGTCGTAGCGCACCTCGCAGCCGAGCGCCTCGATCCCGCGCGGGATGAGCGTCGGCGGGCCGCAGACGGTCACGTGCGCGCCCATCATCCGGAAGGCGAGGATGTTCGAGCGCGCGACGCGCGAGTGCGAGACGTCCCCGACGATCCAGATCGAGCGACCTTCCAGCGAGCCGAGCTTCTGGCGCAGCGTGAAGACGTCGAGCAGCGCCTGGGTCGGGTGCTCGCGCTTGCCGTCGCCGGCGTTGACGATCGCGGCGGTCGTCCAGCCCGCGACGAGCGCCGCGGCGCCGGCGTGCGGCGTGCGGATGACGATCGCGTCGGGCGAGTGGGCGGCGAGGGTGAGGACGGTGTCCTTGAGCGACTCGCCCTTGTCGACGGCCGAGCCGCTCGCCGAGAAGTTCACGACGTCGGCGCTCAGCCGCTTGGCGGCGAGCTCGAACGACGAGCGCGTGCGCGTGCTCGCCTCGTAGAAGAGGTTCAGCACCGTGCGCCCGCGCAGCGCGGGGACCTTCTTGATGTCGCGGTCGGAGACCTCGGCGAACGCGGCGGCGCGGTCGAGCAACCGCTCCATGTCCTCGCGCGTGAGATCGCCGATGGAGAGCAGATGCTTCATGCCGGAACTCCTTCGGCTTCGGGTTGGCCGATCGTCACGCTGTCCTCGCCGTCGAGCTCTGCGACGCGGACGAAGACGCGCTCGGAGCGCGCGGTCGGCAGGTTCTTGCCGACGTAGTCGGGGCGCAGCGGCAGCTCGCGGTGGCCGCGGTCGGCGAGCACCGCAAGCTGGACGCGGGCGGGCCGGCCGTAGTCGAACAGCGCCTCGATCGCCGCGCGCACCGTGCGCCCGGTGAAGAGGACGTCGTCGACGATGACGACCGTCAGCGCGTCGACGTCGAAGTCGAGGTGCGTCGAGTGCACGACGGGATGGCCGCCGCGCAGCGTCACGTCGTCGCGGTAGAAGGAGATGTCGAGGTCCCCGAGCGGGACGTCGATGTCGTGCAGCTCGGCGACGAGACGCTGGAGGCGCTCGGCGAGCACGGCGCCGCGGCGGTGGATGCCGACGAGCGCGAGCCGCTCCGGGTCACCGCCGTTCTCGACGATCTCGTGCGCGATGCGCGTGAGCGTCCTGCGCATGTCCTCGCCGTCGAGGACGACCTTGGGTTCTGGCATGTTCATCCTTCCTGGCCTCACGGGACCGGGTTAAAGGAGCTTGCTGCGGTGCGACCGAGCCTAGCAGCGGGCTCGGCGGCTACCCCGCGCTCCACGACGCGAGCACGCCGTCGGAGTCGGCCGCGCGCAGCTCGTTGAAGCCGCCGAGCGGCTCGCCGTCGACGACGATCTGCGGGAAGCTCTCCGAGCCGGTCACGCTCGCGAGCTCGGCTCGCAGCTCGGGGTGCTCACCGAGGTCGACCTCCTCGAAGTCGACGCCGCGCTTGACCAGCAGCGAGCGGGCGTGGACGCAGTACGCGCACCCGTCGGTCGTGAAGAGGACGACGTGGCTGGGCATGCGCCGAAGTATCGCCGACAGCGCGGCGCCGGCGCGCGGTTGAAGGCGACCGCGGACGGCGGTCACGTCGCGCTGTCGGAGCGCTCTCGCTCGAGCTCGCGAAGGTGCTCGTCGCAGACCTTGATCCCGCCCACGAAGCAGCCCGTCCACGGGGGGATGACCATGAGCATCTCGCGCCGCGCGGGACGCAGGCGCGTCGCCGCCGCGATGACGTGCTCGAGCGACTCGCGGCTGAACTGCATGCGCTGGCCGTCGCGCGTGTCGAGCTCCTCCGTCGTGTTCGCGCTGGCGGTCAGGAAGCCGAGGTTGTGCATGTACTCGAACGAGGCGGTGTCGAGCGGCAGCGCTTCGCGGGCGGCCACGAGCACCTCGTAGAACGTGTGCGGCCAGGCCGAGGCCGCGCGCTGGGCCAGCATCGTCCAGGTGACGGCCCGCACCGCCCGATCGGCGGCGGCGGGATCGGCCAGCGCCGCGACGAGCGCCACCGCGGGCGCATCGTCGAGCCCGTTGGCGGCGTTCTCGACCTTCGCGCAGAAGGCGTTAAGCGCCGCGCAGCCGCCGCGCGAGCAGGCGCGCAGGATGTCGGCGTAGCGATCGTCGACCACGGCGTGCTCGAGCTCGGCGTCGAGCGCGGCCGCCGCGGCAGCGAGCGCCGCGCCGCGCGCCCGGGAGGTGACTCCGTCCACGGGTCGAGTCTGTCAGTCCGGCGGGCGGCGCGCCCCGAGGCTGGCGCGCGACCGGCCCGGCCGGGCGCTGGCGCGCGCGGCCCTCGATCCGCAACTCGCGGACGGGCGGCTACCCCTGACCGGGCGCTGCCGCGCGGGCGCCTCGATCCGCAACTCGCGGATGGGCGGCGGGATTCGGGGTTCAGACCCTGCATGCCGATGAGTGAATGACATGCACAGAGCAGCCGGTCACGTCGCGTCCTGCGCGATCCTCGTCGCCGTCCTGTTGGCCGTGGGGCCGTCCGCGAGCGCGTCGGCGGGCTGCGTGCGCGCCGGCGAGCGGATCGTCACGAGCAGCCCGCGGCTCGTGCTGGTCGCGCCCTCGGCCCGGTCGGCTCGTCCGAGCGGAGTGCGCCTCGTCTGTCGCCGCGACTCCGGCACGCGGCGCACGCTGGGGCGGCTGACCTCCGGCTGCTCGCACTGCGCCTCCAGCATCCGGCAGGTCTTCCTGCGGGGGCGCTTCGCGTACGCGGTCGTCTCCCAGCGCGCCTTCAACGACCGCCAAGCCGAGCTGCAGACCCTCGACACGAACACCTGGCGCACGCGCCGGGCGGCGCTGGACCTCGGCGACCAGGGCGACGACCTGCGCACGGACGTCTCCGACCTCCTCGCCCTGCCGCGGGGCCGCGCCGTGATGCTCGTCCGCAACGACTTCGCCGCCGGGATCGTGCTGACGGGACCCGACGGCGCCGCCTTCCTCGACGAGGGGCTCGCGTCCGCGATCGGACCGCCGGCGATCGAGGGCGGTCGCGTGATCTGGCTGCACGGATCCTCGCTGCGGTCCTCCCCCGCGCGCCCGCCCGACCGCTGCCCGCGGGCGCCGGCGTCCGCTGCCCCGTCCAGGCCAGGTGCCGGGGGGCGGCTCGCGACGGCCGACGCCGTGACCTCCGGCAGCTGGTACTGCCTTCAGGCGACCGGCCGGACCGGCCGCGTCGATGGCACCGTCGTCCGGCTGCTCGGGTCGCTCGCGGTCCTGCAGCGCCCGGCTGACGTCCGCGTCGTCGACCTGCGCACCGGCGCGACGATCGCCGGCCCCGCGGCCGCGGACGCGCGCGCCCGCAACAGCCCGACCGTCGGCCGGTCGGGCACGCTCGTCCTGCGCCGTCCGGGCGCCTGCGCCGGCGACGCCGAGATCGTCGCGCTCGCGGTGGGAATGCCCGAGCGCCGGCTCGCGTGCGGCGACCTGCGCGACCTGCGCTACGTCGACGGCATCGTGCGCTGGCGCGACCAGGCGTCGGGCGGGATCGTCACGGCAGCGGTTGCCTGAGCGCCCGAAGGGGGATGATGACCGCTGCCAGCGGCGGCACCGTGGCTGGCATCTGACGTTCCGCGGAGGCAGCGATGACAGAGGGTGACCCGTCCGGCTTCGACGCAGGGTCCGTCGCCGACGACGCGTCCGTCCCGGTCACGGTCGACGACGACCCGGTCACGTTCGACGCTGAGGACGACACCGACGAGGTGCTGCGGGTGCGGGCCGCCGCGGTGGCTCCGGCGAGCCTCGAGTCGCTGATCGAGCGCGTGCCGGCAGCCGCATCCGGCCTGCCCTCGCCGCCGCGGTCGGGATCGGCGTTTCGCGTCGTCGACAGCCTCGGCGCGTCGACCGACGCCCTCGACGTCATCGTCAACCCGGCGGTGCCCGGCTCGTATCTCGGCGTCTACCACATCAACCTCGGGCGGGGACGCTTCGCGCTGCGCCTGGGGTCGTCGCGCGACCTGCGGCGCTGGTCGAAGATCGCCGACCTCGACGCGGGCGGCGGCGCGATGGGAGCGCTGCGCGCGCTGCCGGGCGGCGGCTTCCTGCTCGCCTACGAGGCGCAGCGTCCGACGCAGCCCAGCGGCAAGGTGGCGACCAACGTCAGGCTGCGCTTCTACCGCGACGCCGGCGCGCTGCTGCGCGGGAGCGTGACCGAGGAGCGGACGCTGCCGCGGCGCCTCAGCCCGACGAACGAGGGGACGCCCAACTTCCGCGGCGTCACGTGGCGCGGAAGCCTGTCGAGCTCGCGGATCCTCCTGGGCTTTCACTGGCTCGACCACGGGCCGAAGCTGCCGGTCGACCGCCAGGGCTTGGCGACGCTCGACCGCGGCAGGTGGTCGGTGAGCAGGGACGCCGGGGTCGACCGCGCCCTGTCGAAGATGGGCTTTCACGGCAACCACGGCGCCCGCCGGCAGTTCCACTTTCCCGCCGGCGGCAAGCTCTGGCGCATCTACGAGGCGCAGGAGCTCGTCAACGTCACCGGGTCGTGGCGCGTGTTCCTCTACGACGTCGACGCGCGGCGCCTCAAGCGCCTGCAGGTCCGCACGCCGCGCGGATCGCGATCGTTCGCGAACCCGACGGTGAGCATCCTCCCGTCGCCCCACCCCGCCGGCGGCAGCGCGCTCGTGGTGACGATGTTCGTCTTCGCGGCTGGCGCGGGGAGCGGCGAGGCCGGGGAGCTCGTCTACTACCAGGCACTCTGAGTCGGTGGCGGCTCATCCGGTCGGCGGGTGGTCGGCCGCTGCGGCCCGGTCCGCGACGAGCCGGCGGGCGCGGTCCTTCGATCGCTGTGGGATCGGCCGCGAGAGCAGGCCGCGGTGCTCGGCCACCCAGCGGTACGCGCGCTCGGTGAGGCGCGGCAGCGCGCGCGTCACGACGGCGAGCGGCCGTCCGGCGGGCAGCAGCGCGAGCGCCACCGTCACCGCGCGCCCCGCGGACGTGATCCGGCCGTCCGCATCGACGACGTGCCACGAGGCGTAGCGGCGCTCGGGCTCGATCGCGTCGAGGAGGCCGTCGGCATCGGCCTCTTGGATCGTGCGCGTGACGAGGATCCTGCGCCGGTCGGCGCGCAGGAGGAGCGCGAGCGTCCACGCGCAGAAGCCGCAGTCGCGATCCCACAAGACGAGCACCGCAGAACAACTACCAAGCGCGGTGCGTTCTTCGCGTTCACGCAGTACCGGAGGCGACGGCCTCCGACGACGGGGACTCATCTTCGCCTGACGTCGCTCGTCCCGGCGGCCGGGTATGACTGTTCGATGCCCGCCGACGATCTCGACGCCATCCGCCGCGAGCTCGAAGCCCGCCGCGACCAGGCGCGCGAGCGCGTGGCCGCGCTGGCGCGGCGGCCCGAGCTCGGCGCCGCTCAGGGCTTCGGCAAGCGCATCGGCGACGGCACGACGGAGGCGATCAGCCGGTTGACCGACATCGGCGTCGGCAGCTCGCTCGAAGCCGGGCTCCTTCGTACGGAGCGAGCGCTGGCCAAGCTCGACGCCGGCACCTACGGACTCTGCGACGCGTGCGGGGAGCCGATCGCCGCCGCGCGGCTGAGCGCCATGCCCGACAGCGTGCTGTGCGTGGCCTGCGCCGCCTCGCAGCGCCGGACTCCGCCTCCGCGGCGCCGCTGAAGGCTCGCGCCGACGGCGCCTCGCGCGACGAATGCGTCGCTCGCGCCTCAGCCGGACGAGGCCGCGGCGTCCCGCGCGGATGTGGCGCGGCCTCAGCCGGACGAGGCCGCGGCGTCCGCCGCCGGCGCGGATGTGGCGCGGCCTCAGCCGGACGAGGCCGCGGCGTCCGGCGCCGGCGCGGATGTGGCGCGGCCTCAGCCGGACGAGGCCGCGGCGTCCGGCGCGGGCGCGGGTGGGGCGCGCCGAGCGTCCCAGCGCACGAGCTCGGGCGCTCCGCGCTCGGGTAGCGGCACGTCGATCGTGTCGAAGTCGCGCGGCACCTCGGTCGCGGCGAACACCGCGCGCGCCTCGTCGCGGATCTCGCCGCCCGAGTAGCGCGACGAGAGGTGCGTGAGCGCGAGCAGCCCGACCTCGGCGTCGGCGGCGACCTGCGCGGCCTGGCGCGCGGTGCTGTGGAGGGTCTGCGCCGCGCGGTCGGCGTCCTCGTGCAGGAACGTCGCCTCGTGCACGAGGACGTCCGCGCGGTGCGCGACGACGACGACCGCGTCGGTCGGCGCGGTGTCGCCCGTGACGACGACCTTGCGCCCGCGTCGCGTCTCGCCGATGACCTGCTCCGGGTGCACGCCGGCGACGACCTCGCCGCGCTGCAGGCGGCCGAAGTCCGGGCCGGGCGTCACGCCGAGCTGCTCGGCGAGCTGCGCGTCGAAGCGCCCGGGGCGCGCGTCCTCCGCGAGCACGTAGCCGAAGGCGACGCCGCGATGGCGCACCGCGAACGGGACGATCTCGAGGTCGTCGCGGTGCACGGCCTCCCCGGGCTCGAGGTCGCGCAACGTGAGCCCGTAGCGGGGGCGGCCGTAGATCGGGCGCATCCGCTCCACGAGCGCGGTCATGCCGGGCGGGCCGTGGACGGTGAGCGGCTTCTCGCGGTCGCGCAACTCGAAGGACTTCAGCATGCCGGGCAGGCCGAGCCAGTGGTCGGCGTGCATGTGCGTGAGGAAGACGTCGGTGAGGTCCGCAAGGCCCACCGATTTCACGAGCTGGCGCTGGGTCCCCTCGCCGCAGTCGATGAGGATCCGCGCGGCGCCGCGGCGCACGAGTAGGGCCGGTAGCCCGCGGCGCGCCGACGGTACGGATCCTGCCGTGCCTGCGAAGAACAAGGAGAGGTCCATCGTGCGGCCGAGCGTACTGCGGCGCGGTACGGTTCCTCGGGCCAGTCCATGCGGCAATCGTCACGAGCAGGGGGTGCAGTGATGCTGAAGGAGTTCCGGGAATTCATTCTGCGGGGAAACCTCGTCGACCTCGCGGTCGCGGTGGTGCTGGGGACGGCGTTCGGCGCCGTCGTCACGGCCCTCGTCAAGACGATGGTCACGCCACTCATCGCCGCGATCGGCGGCGAGCCAGACTTCTCGGCACTGACGTTCAAGATCAACGGCAGCGAGTTCCTCTACGGCGAGTTCATCAACGCGCTGCTCGCCTTCGTCATCATCGCGGCGGTCGTCTTCTTCTTCATCGTCAAGCCGGTGAACGCGCTGATGGCGCGGCGCAAGGTGGAGCCGGCGGCGGACTCGACGGTGCATGCGTGCCCGCACTGTCTGAGCGATATCCCGATCGCCGCAACGCGCTGCGCGTTCTGTACGTCGGAGGTGCGCCCGGCGGACGCCGCCGTGTAACCCGCGGCGCCTCGCGGTGTCTTGTCGACCAATGGTCAACAAGGCGAGGTCCTCGTGATGCGGGCGATGAAGCAGGGGTGCAAGACGGCCGGCCGGTGGGCGTGGCAGAACTTCCGCATCGTCGCGGGCGTCGCGTTCGTCGTCGGGCTGACGCTGGCGCTGCTGTCCAACCGCGAGGCCGTCTCCGCGGTCGACTGGTCGATCGATCCGCTCGCCTTGGCGGGCGCGGTCGCGCTGATGGCCGTCGCTCCCCTGCTCCAGGCCTGGACGCTCGGCCTCGCGCTGCGGCGGTTGGGCGCGGCCGCACCCCTGGCCGGCACGCTGCGCGTCTGGGCGCGGTCGTTCGTGCTGCGCTACGAGCCGAGCGGCGTCGTCGGCTTCGCCTACCGCGTTCGCGAGCGCGACCGGATCGGCGCGACGACCTCCCAGGCGCTGACGGCCGCCGGCTACGAGCAGCTTGCGGCCGTCGTCGCGGGCATCATCGCCGCCGTCGCCGGCTTCGTGCTCGCGGGCGTGAACCCGCCGCTGGCCGCGCTCGTCCTGCTCGTCGTCATCGGCGGCGTCGCGCTCGCGCTGCGCCCGGCGTGGCTCGGCGATCGCCTGGCGCGCTGGGCCGCCCGCCGCGGCATCGCCGTCGCCGGGCCGCTGCGCCAGCGCACGCTCGCGCAGATGGTCGTGATCGACCTGGCCGGCTGGGCGACGACGGCTTGCGGCCTCGCACTGTTCGCACACGGCCTCGTCGGCGACGCGGCGCCCGGCGCGTTCCTGCTGCTCGGGGCGTTCGGCCTGTCGTGGGTCGCGGGCGTCCTGCTGCCACTCTTGCCGGCCGGCCTGGGCCCGCGCGACGCGGTCCTCGTCGTCGGGCTCGCCGGCGTCATGGGCACGGCGGCGGCCGCGTCGCTTGCGATCGCGTTGCGCGTCGTCTCCTTCGCGTCCGAGCTCGTGGCGGTCGCGATCGCCGAGCTTGCCTCCTATCTACTCGGCCGTCGCGAGCGCTCCGCCGCCCGCACGACCGCGGGGGGTGGTTCGTCCTACGCTGCCTATGGCAGTCCAGAACGAACCACCCCCTCCGATCCGCGCACGATCGTCGTCGTCCCGACCTACGACGAGCGCGAGGCGCTGCCGCTCTTCGTCGAGCGCTTCGCCGCGACCGGCCTCGACCTGCTGATCGTCGACGACTCCTCGCCCGACGGTACGGGCGACCTCGCCGACGAGCTCGCAGCGCAGCGGCCGTGGATGGGAGTCCTGCACCGCGCCGAGAAGGACGGGCTTGGCATGGCGTACCGCGCGGGCTTCGCGCAGTGCCTCGAAGCCGGCTACGAGGCCATCGGCCAGATGGACTGCGACCTCTCGCACCCGCCCGAGAAGCTCGCCGAGATGCGCCGCGTGCTCGTCGAGCGCGACGCGGGCCTCGTGCTCGGCTCGCGTTACCTGCCGGGCGGCGGGACCGACGGCTGGAGTCGCACGCGGTTGGCGATGAGCCGGATCGGCTGCCACGCGTCGCGGATCGCGCTCGGCCTCCCCTTCTCCGACCTCAGCGGCGGCTTCAAGCTCTGGCGCGCCGACGCGCTCGCCGCGATCGAGATGGACGAGCTGCTCAGCGCCGGCTACGCGTTCCAGGTCGAGACGACCCAGCTCGCCCACCTCGGCGGCACGCGCATCGAGGAGGTCCCGTTCGTCTTCTCCGAGCGCGTCGCCGGCACGTCGAAGATGACGCTCAAGATCTCGCTCGAGGGCATCCGCGTGACGTTCGCCCTGCGCCGCCACCACCGCACGCGCCGCCGCCCCGGCCTCCCCGCCGCCCTGTAGCCTCCAAGGCCAAGCGCCCGTAGCTCAGTGGATAGAGCGCCCGCCTCCGGAGCGGGAGGTCAGAGGTTCAAATCCTCTCGGGCGCGCTGCTCGCACGACGACGCAACGGCGCCTGGCGGAGAACGTGGCCGAGCCCTGGCAGGTGGAGAACGAGATCTCGACCTTGCCGTCGGTGACGCGGCGGCCGTGCAGCTGCCCACGCAGGGTGATCGTCGTCGATGACGGCTTGTAGACCAGGAGGAACCGCCCGTCGGGCGCGACCTTCGCGCGCGGCACCGGGGCGACGGCGGCGATCAGGCGGTTGTCGGCGATCGTCGCGCCGACGCAGAACGCCGTCAGGTTGGCGTTGAACCTGCGGATCGTGCGCCCGCGCCCGGTGACGGAGAAGGTCACGTCACCCTTGGCGGACCTGTAGTTGCCGTCGTCGCGACCCGAGGTCTGCCACCCCGCGGCGGTTCTCACCCGTACCGTGGCGACGGGGCTGACGTCGGTCTGCGTGCCGCGGGGACACGCCAAGCGCAGCCGCGCCCGACCCACCGGCAGCGTCGCGATCGCCTCGGCCTTCGCCGCACTGACCTTGCCCACGAACAGCGTCTTGTGGCCCTTGCCGGACGCGCGCTCGAGCACCGCTGCCGAGCCGTTCGGGACGCCTGCAGCCTGCAGCCCGATGGCGATCGGATAGCCGGCGTACGCGCGGCTCTGCACGACGACACGCAGCCTCGGCGTGCCGGCGCGGATGACGAAGCTGCGCACCCGCCCGGTCTCATAGCCGCCGTCGCACGAGCAGGAGCGAAAGACCTGCCAGTACACCGTCCCCGGCAGCGACTGCGCCGGCGGATGGGCCTGCGTGGCGTAGACGGACGCGCACCTGTCCTTTGCGGCGTTGGTCGCGCGGGCCGGATCGGAGTCGACGAAGCGACCGGCAAGATCTGCTGCGCTACGGGCGAAGCGCACGTCGTAGTCCGACCAGTCGCCGAGGTTCGCCCCGGTGTCGGAGTCGAACGTGCGATACAGCGGGCAGGAGTACTGCACCTCGATGCCCTCGTCGAGCGACTGGACCGCGGCGACCGTCGCACCCTCGGCAGGGACGAGCGGCTCGCTCGCCGGGTCGCCCGGCAGCGCGGTGGCGGCGGCCACCTCGCCAAGCGCCATGACCAGCACCGCGACCACCGCACGCAACATCGCGCGCCAACGTTACCCGCCGGTCGCGCCGAGAAGTCGCTCCAGACGCGGCGGCTCGGAGCTCAGCGGCGTCACGGAGCTCGTGTCCGGCGGTCAGCGCTTGGCGATGACCGGGCCGTCGACGCCGGCGTCGACGCCGAGCTCCAGCGCGAGCACCTCGGCGCGGATCCAGTCGCCGTGGTCCATGAGGTCGGCGTCGCGCTCGGGGAGCGTGACGGCGATGCGGTCGGTGAGCTCGAAGCCCTGCTCCTTGCGCATGACGTTGAGCTCGTGGACGAGGTCGTGCACGCGGCCTTCGCGGCGCAGCTCGTCGTCAAGCTCGATGTCGAACGCGACGCTGATGCCGTCGTCCTCGGCGATCGCCCAGCCGTCGAGGCCGACCGCCTCGCCGCGGATGACGTCGTCGGGGCCGAGCTGCTCGCCGGCCACCAGGTAGCCGCCGTCCGCCAGTGCCGAGTAGTCGCCGTCCTTCAGCGCGGCGCGCACCTCGCGCACCTTCTTGCCCAGGCGCGGCCCGAGCACGCGCAGGTTCGGCAGCAGCTCGGCGCGCGCGACCGGGCCCTCGTCGAAGGCCACCTCCTTGACGCGCAGCTCCTCGGCGATCTCGTCGGCGTGCGACTGCGACAGCGGCGCGCCCCGCACGTAGACCTTGCGCAGCGGCTGGCGCAGCTTCAGGCCCGCCTCGGTCCGGGCGCGCCGGCCGAGCTGGGCGACCCGCCGCGTCGCCGCGATCTCCGCGAGCAGCTCGTCGTCGACGAAGCGCTCCACGACCGCCGGCCAGCCGGCGAGGTGCACCGACTCGGGCGCGTCGGAGCAGACCTCCGCGACGAGCGTCTGCCACAGGTGCTCGGCGAGGAACGGCATGATCGGCGCGAACACCCGGACGAGCTGGACGAGCGCCGTCCACAACGTCCGAAACGCCGCCTCGTCGAACGTGTAGAAGCGCCGCCGCGAGCGGCGGATGTACCAGTTCGAGAGGTCCTCGACGAACGTCTCGACGACCCGCGCGACGTCGACCGTGAGGTAGGACTCGTACGCCGTCTCGGCATCGCGCACGAGCTGCTGCACGCGCGCGAGGAGCCACACGTCCAACGGCCGCAGGTCCAGAGAGGCCGGAGGGCCGTCGACCACGTCCGCATAGCACGGCGCGAAGCCCTCGATCGAGCCGTAGTCCGTGAGAAAGCGCACCGAGTTCCACAACGTCAGCAGCCGGCGCTTGATCTCGGTCGCGGCCTTGTAGCCGAAGCGGAGGTTCTGCGTCGGCGGCTGCTGGCAGTACTGCCAGCGCATGACGTCGGCGCCCATCCGCTCGAAGGCGTCCTCGGCGGAGATGAGGTTGCCCCACGAGCCGTGCATCTCGCGGCCGTCGGCGTCCTGGAGCTTCTCGTACGTCAGCACCTTGCGGTACGGCGCGTCGCCCGTCAGGACGATCGACATGAAGAACTGCGAGTAGAACCACAGCCGGATCTGCTCGCGCATCTCGGTCACCCAGTCGGCGGGGAACCACTCCTCCCAATACGCGTGGTCGGGCAGGTCGGCCGTCGACAGCCCGCGCGAGGCGCCGGTGGCATAGCCCTCCGGGCACCCACTCGTCGTTGCGCCAGCCGAGCGTCGAGAACGGCACGATCCCCGCGTCGAGCCAGACGTCGCCGACCTCCGGCACCCGCGAGACCTCCTCGCCGCACTCCGCGCACGTGATCGCCACGCGATCGATCCACGGGCGGTGCAGCTCCTCGAGCCCCTCGATCCCGCCGACCGCCCGCGCCGCCAGCTCCGCCTTCGACCCGATGACGTTCAGGTGCCCGCACGAGCACGGATAGAACGGCAGCGGCAGGCCGTAGAAGCGCCGGCGCGAGATGTTCCAGTCGCCCATGTTGCGCAGCCAGTCGTCCATCCGCTTGCCGTACTGCGGCGGCGTCCACTCGATCGTCTGGTTGACGTCGAGCATTCGCTGGCGCACCCCCTCGACGGAGATGAACCAGTCGTCGGAGACGCGGAAGATCAGCGGCGTGTCGCAGCGCCAGCAGTGCGGATAGGCGTGCGTGATCGTCGCGGCCTCCCGCAAGGGGCCGCGCGCGCGCAGGTCCGCGATGATCCGCTCGGCCGACTCGTCGGTCGACAGCCCGCCAGCCAGCCGTACTCGGGGTAGAAGCGCCCGGCCTCGTCGACCGGCGTGAGCACCGCCAAGCCGAGCTCGGCGCCCAGCTCGAAGTCGTCGCGACCGGCACCGGGGGCGATGTGGACGATCCCCGTGCCCTCCCCCACCGCGACCTCTGTCCACTCGATGACGCGATGGTCGACCTCGCCGCCGGGGCCAAGCCCGTCGAACGGCCCCTCGTAGCGCCAGCCGACCATCTCGCTGCCGAGCCTCGTCTCGACGAACGGCCCGTCCGGATCGGTGAACGTCCCGACCCAGTCGCCGTCGGCCGTCAGGCCGTACTCGAGCTCGGGATGCACCGCCGCGGCGACGTTCGCGGGCAGCGTCCACGGGGTCGTCGTCCAGATGACGAGCTGCTCGCCGGGACGGTCGAGCAGCGGGAAGCGCACCCACAGCGACGGATGTGTCATCTCCTGGTAGACGCCGGCCTGGGTCAGCTCGTGCTGCGACAGCGACGTGCCACAGCGCGGGCACCACTCCGACGAGCGGTGGCCGAGAAACAGCCAGCCGCGCTCGTGGACGACCTGCAGGAAGCGCCAGATGTACTCGATGTTCGTGTCGGAGAACGTGAAGTAGTCGTTGCCCCAGTCCATCCACTGGCCCAGCCGCTTGGACGCACGCGTCAGCTCACCCGAGGACCACTCGACGACCTTGCGGCACTCCGCCGCGAACCGCTCCAGGCCGAACTCCTCGATCTCGCGCTTGGAGTTCAGCCCGAGCGCCTTCTCGACGCCGACCTCGATCCACAGCCCCTGGCAGTCCCAGCCGTTCTGGTAGCGCTGGTCGAAGCCCTGCAGCCCCTTGTAGCGCTGGAAGACGTCCTTCAGCGTGCGGCCCCAGGCGGTGTGGACGCCCATCCCCTTGTTCGCCGTGACGGGGCCGTCGATGAAGCTGAACCGCGGCCCGCCGCGATTTGCCTCGCGCAGCCGCTCGAACGTGTCGCGCTGCTCCCAGAGCGCGAGGATCGCTTCCTCCAGGCGAGGATGATCGGGGACAGGCGGAAGCTGTGTGAACCGGCGAGCCACGGCGAGGCAGTGTACGAGAGGCATCTGTCCGCGCCGTCCGCGCGGAAAGTGCTTGCAACGCGGGCGTTCGGGGGTATCTTGGGACTCAGCCCGCCTGCCGACGGCGGCGCGTGCGTCGTGGCGGCATCGGGCATGTGACGGAGGGGACCCGAGTGATGGCTGCGCCCGACGGCTCAGGACCGATGTTCAGTGGCTGGGAGCTGTGGTACATCGTGCCCGTGGCATTCATCGTCGGCGTGCTCGCCATCGGGGGGATCGCCGTCTCGGCGCTGAGCGGGACCGAAGCGCGCGACTCCGAGGCCGAGGCCGCGATCGCAAAGCTTCCGCCGTACTGGACCGTCAAGTCCGGACAGACCTACTCGGACATCGCCGCGAAGACCGGGCTGAGCATCGACGAGCTCGTAGCGTTCAACCCGCGGACGAATCCCTCGACCATCCGGCCCGGTCAGCGGATCAAGCTGCGCGAGAAGGTGCCGGCGCAAGCGCCCAGGCCGCTGGGGCCGAAGTTCTGGAAGGTCCGGCGAGGGCAGTCGTTCGGGTCGATCGCCGCCGCGACGGGCAAGCCGATCGACACGCTCATCGCGCTCAACAAGCGCCTGAAGCCCGAGGAACTCAGGCCCGGCGATCGCGTCCGGCTGCGGCGCTGACGCTCGACGACGCGACGGCGGCCCAGGGCGCGAAGGCCGCGGACGCCGAACTGGCCGGCGCGCCGGGCCGGGCGCGGAAGTCGCTGGCGCCGAGCTGCTCGCCGCGACGCCGGGCGGGTAGCGCGGCCGCGTTGCGGCCGCGCCCCGCCCTGGTCCTACATCGACGCTTGGATCTTCTTCAGCGTGTCGCGATCCTCCGAGAGGTCGGTCTCCTCGAGGTGCGCCTCGGCTTGAGCTACCGGGTCGCGGTTGTCGGCGACGACCGAGTCCGTCGCAGCCGCGCCGGCCGAGCCCGTGAGCTCAGCTGCACGATCGTCGACGGCGTCCGCCAGCCCGTCACCCTCGGCCGTCTCGGGTGCCTCGTCGACCTGTGCTTCCTCGTGCTCTGCCATGGTCACCTCTCCGTTGTTGGATAGAGGGGTGCCTACCCGCTTCGCGCCGAGTTCCCACACCGCGACCTCCGGCGGGCGATCACTCCCAGGGCGACGGCACCTGCGTCGTGACTTCGACCGACCCCTCGAGCAGCTCGCCGTCGGGCTCGACGACCGAGACGTTCTTGCCCGTCAGCTCGCCGCCGAAGCGCAACTCGAACGGTCCGCCGTCGGGCCCGGCGACGGTGACGTTGCCGGCACCGATCCGCCCGAGCCCTTCGAGGGCGCCCTGGACGCCGGCGGCCGTGACGTCGTAGTCGAGCGGGCCGGTCTCCTGGCCCGAGTAGTACAGGGTGAACGTCCCGCCGGTGGCCGCGATCGTGACGACCTGGACGGGCTCGTCGGGGAGTGGATGTCGCACGGTCATGGGCTGTCTCCTGGATTCTCACGAGTGCTGCTCGGAGCACCCGAGGTGCTTCGCAGCCTGCATCATCGCGATCGGGGCCTCGACGCGAGGTACGCTCGCGATCATGCGGCTCACGCCGAGGCGGTCCGGAGCGCTCGCGGCGGCCCTGTGCGCCGCCGCGCACGTTGGCGCGCCGACCGCCACCGCACAGACGCCGGCACCTCCCGTGGCGCCGTCACCGCTCGTGCTGAGCGGTCCGTCGCTGCGCGCGGCCGGCATCGACATCCCGCTCACCGGGCGCGGCGCCCCGCCGGGCGCGCTCACCGAGCTCCAGCGCCTGGTCGACGGGGAGCGCTGGGTCACGATCAAGACGCAGAAGGCCCGCCGGACGGCGACCGTCAAGCTCGCCTACGACCCCGGCAAGCTCAGCCCGCGCTACCGCCTGCGGCTCGCCACTGGCGGCGTCGCGTCCAAGCCGATCACGGTGCGCACCCGCGAGATCACGCTCGCCGCGTTCGGCGACGCGAACTTCGGCGACGGCGTCGCGAGCGTCATGGACGTGCGCGGTGCGCTGTGGCCGTGGCGGGGCGTCGCGCCGACGCTGCGCGACGCCGACATCGCGTTCGGCAACCTCGAGTGCGCGATCTCGGAGCGCGGCTTCCCCGTCCCCAAGCAGTTCAACTTCCGCGGGCGCCCGGATCGCCTGCGCCAGGTCGTGCGGTTCGCCGGTCTGGACGTCCTCAACCTCGCCAACAACCACGCCGGCGACTACGGCACGAACGCGCTGCTGGACACCGTGCGCGCGGTGCGCTCGAGCGGCGCGCTGCCGGTGGGCGCCGGCGCCACGCTGCGCGCCGCACAGCGCCCGCAGGTCGTCAGCCGCCTGGGCCTGCGCGTCGGGTTCGTCGGCTTCTCGGACATCGGGCCGACGTCGTTCGCCGCCGGGCCGCGGCGGCCGGGGACGTCGTTCGCCTCGCCCGCCGCGATCGCCGCTGGCGTCCGCGCGGCGGCACGCATCGCGGACGTCGTCATCGTCACGTTCCACTGGGGCGTCGAGCGCTCGACGAGCGAGAACGCGCGCCAGCGCTCGTTCGCGCGCAACGCGCTCGCCGCCGGCGCGACGGCTGTCATCGGCGCGCACCCGCACGTCCTGCAGCCGATCCGCCGTCCCGGCAAGGGCCGGCGCAACCTCGTCGCCTACAGCCTCGGCAACTTCGTCTGGGCCGCGGGGTCGGGCCTCACGAGCGCCACCGGGATCCTGCGCGTGAAGCTCTCCGGCCGCGGGGTCGAGGGCGCGAAGCTCCTGCGCGCGCGGATCGAGGGCACGCGCCCCCGCCTGCTCGGCTGAGCGGCTACTCGGAGAAGAAGGCGCGCAGCTGCTCGGCGACGAGGTCCGGGCGCTCCTGCGGCGGGAAGTGGCCGCAGTCGGGCAGCTCCTCGAAGCGGACGTCGTCGGCGTGCTTCTGCACGCTCTCGACGGCGCCGCGGCTGTAGACGGGATCCTCCGCGCCGTTCAGCCAGAGCGTCGGCGTCGTCAACCGCTTGTCAGCGAAGCGACCGCGCACCTGCGCCGGGTAGTCGTGCAGGAGGAACGTCCGGTAGACCTGCTGCGCCGCCCGCGCGCGGGGGCGCTCGCGAAAGCGCGGCGAGAACTGCTCGATCTCCCCCATGACGACGTCCGAGCGCGTCGAGATCTTCTTCGAGATCGCGCCCAGGACCTTCGGCGAGGCGCCGATGCGATGCCCGATCCCGGGGCTCGCGAGCAAGACCTGGTAGGCGAGCCCCGGCAGCGTCTTGAGCACGCCCATGACCCCGGTCCGCGGCCAGAGGTGGCCGGTGTTCATCGGCACGTAGCGCAGGACGCGATCGGGATGCTCGACGCAGACGATGAAGCCGATGACGCCGCCCCAGTCGTGGCCGACGAGGTTCACGGCATCCAGGCCGAGCGCGTCGAGGACGCCGACGACGTCCTCCGCGAGCTCGTCCTTGCGATAGCCGCGCTTGGTCGCCTCGCTCCAGCCGAAGCCGCGCAGGTCGAGCGCGAGCACGCGGAAGTCCGGCGCGAGCAGCGAGATGACCTCGTGCCACGTCCACCAGTGCTGCGGCCAGCCGTGCAGCAGCAGGACCGGCGGGCCGCTGCCGCCGCTGTCGGCGACGTGCAGGCGCGCGCCGCGCACCTCGACGTAGCGATGCTCGACGCCGGCCAGCTCGGGCGGTTCGCTGAGATCCACGGTCGCGGAGGCTACCCGAGGGTGCACAGCAGCGAGGGCTTCGTACACAGGTAGACGGCGGCGAGCGCCATGCTCGACCCCGCGGTGACGTTGTGCGTCTGCGCACCGAGGTCCGACCACAGCAGGAACGTCCACGTCCGTCCGGACACGGTCTGCGGGTTGGGCGCGCTCACCGAGTTGTTCGAACCCTGGATGACGGTGCGGGCGAACGGCGTCGTGACGACGGAGCCGTTGAGCGTGAGCTTCAGGCCGGCAGCGTTCGCGCGCATCGTGAGCGTCACGGTCTTGGGATCCAGGCGCAGGCTCTTCGCGTCGGACACGCCCTGCGCGTCGGTCGCGGTCAGGACGAGCTCGAGATAGGACGGGAACTCGTGGTCGGCTGCGACGAACGAGCCCGACGCGACGCCGTCGAAGTCCTGCAGGTTGTGGACGTGACAGCCGGCGGAGGCGCAGTGATGCAGGCGGATCGACCACTTCAGCGCCGTTGCCGGCAGCGTGCCCTGCTCGGCATCGAGGGCGCGACCGGAGAACGCGATCGTGTCGCCGACCTTCCAGCTTGTGGCGGCCGTCGGGCTCGATGATCTCGGCGCGCGGCGCCGTGTCTCCGGCGACGACCGTCACCGACGCGCGGCTGGACGCCCCGTGCTCGTCGGTGACCTGCAGGCTCGCCGTGTGCGGCCCGCCGGCGACGTACGTCCAGGACGGGGCCGCGTCCGTCGCGTCGTCGTACGCGCCGTCGCCGTCGAGGTCCCAGGCGAGCGCGATCGCGTCGCCGGCATCCGGGTCGTGCGAGCCCGCGGAGTCGAAGCGCACGGTGAGCGGCACGAGCCCCGAGCGCGGCGTCGCGTTCGCGACGGCGACCGGCGTGCCGTTGCCCGGCTCGTACTCGATGCGCTGCAGCTGGCCGAAGCCGATGCCGACGTAGAACAGCTCGCCCGTCGGAGAGACGACGAGGTCGACGGGATAGCTCGCGCCGTCGATGAACGTCGAGACCGCGGCCGGGCTCGGCAACGACCCGCCGGCACGCTTCATGACCCACAGGCAGTTGCGCGAGAAGTCGCCGAAGAACAGCGCGCCGTCGTAGTCGTCGGGGTACGGGCCGCCGGGATAGAACGCGAGCCCCGACAACGACGACCCGTTGCCCGTCGGGCAGCCCTCGCCGGGGACCACCTTGGACCCGAACGCATACGAGAAGTACGGCCGCGTCTCCGCGCCGGGCTGCGCGTAGAGGTTCTTGCAGATGTTCATGCCGGTGCTCTCCCACGCGGGCTGGCGGAAGGCGCCCTCGTAGCACGGCCAGCCGAAGTTCTCGGCGCTGGCGTCGGCGGGCGTCGGGACCCGATCGATCTCCTCGTGCTGGTTGAGCCCGACGTCGGCTGCCCAGATCTCGTTCGTGCCGGGGCGCACCGTCGTGCGAAACGGATTGCGCAGGCCGTAGGCGATGATCCGGCGCAGGTTGGGGTCGCCGCTGGCTGCGAACGGGTTGCCGGGCGCCCCGGCGCCGGTCGCCGGATCGACGCGGATGAGCGTGCCGTTGAGGCCGGCCGGGTCGCCCGAGGTCCGCACGTCCTGGCTGCGCAGCGAGCCGCCCTCGGCGGTCGGCGGCGTCAGCGTCGCTCCGACGCCGCCCGGCGGGTCGCCGCACGGGTTCAGCGGGCTGCCGTCCTGGCCGTAGTCGAGCATTCCAAACGCGGCGCCGTCGCCGCTGGACGCGATGAGCCAGCCGCCGGCGTCGAAGGCGATCGAGCCCATGCCGTGGCTCGGATACTGGTTGCACCAGTCCTCGACGAGGACCTTCTCGGCACCGACCATGACGTCGCCGGCGGCCGTCAGCCGCGAGAGCCGACCGCTCACGACGCAGCCGTCGGCGGTCTCGCCGGGCGGCGTCGGGCAGCCGTCCGAGGTCGCGCCGGGGGTGCCCCAGCGCGGCGCCGTGCCGCCGATCACCGCGTCGTGGGTGTAGAGGACGTACGCGTACGGTTTCGCGGGAAACGCCGGGTCCAGCGCGAAGCCGAGCAGGCCGCGGTCGTGGAAGTTGTGGACGTTCGTGCGCAGGTCGGCGAACGTCGTCGGCGTCGTGTCGGCGACGGAGTCGAAGACCTTGACGATCCCGCTCTTCTCCGCGACGAACACGCGGCCGTCCGGCGCGAAGCGCGCCGCCATCGGCAGGTTGAGGTCGCGCAGCGCGGTCGTCTCGCGAAAGCCGGGCGGCAGCGTGCCGGCCGCGGCCTGCGCGCAGGCGCTCGCCAGCGCCGCGACCACCGCGCTCACCGCCGCCATCCGTGCGCGTCGACCTGGCAATTCCGTGCTCCCGCGATCGCGTTGCTCGAGCCGAGCCTAACCGCGGTCACCGCACGCGGGTGAGAACCTTCGGCGCGCGGGGTCCACGCGCGACCCGAAGCGCGCCGACGCCAACTTCTCGCCCGGTGCGGGCCCAAGTCCTGTAGGTAGGTGTGGTGCGCACCGGCGAGCGGACCCTCGAGCTGCCTGCCGGCCGCGGCGCCGCGCGGCTCGCGCTCGGCCTCGCGCTCGCCCTGCTCGCGATCTTCACCGCCGCCGACGCCCGGGCCGCCGACCCGCTGCGCGGCGACCAGTGGTACCTCGACGCGATCAAGGCCGACGAAGCGCACGAGATCAGCATCGGGACGGGCGCCCTCGTCGCGGTGCTCGACAGCGGCATCGACGAGTCGCATCCCGACCTCGCAGGCAGCTTCGACTCCGGGCCGGACTTCATCGAGGGCGACCAGGTGCCCAACGACGAGAACGGGCACGGGACGAACGTCGCGGGGATCATCGCCGCGCGTGCCGGCAACCACATCGGGGTGCAAGGCGCCGCGCCGGGCGCCACGGTGCTCGCGATCCGGGTGCTCGACGAGCGCAACAGCGGCAACACCGGGGTCGAGGCGGCCGGGATCGACGCTGCCGTCGCCCGCGGCGCCGACGTCATCAACATCTCGGTGAACCCAACCCTGGCCGTCGTCACGACGCTGCTGCCGACCGACCCGCTCGTGCAGGCGATCAACCGCGCCGCCAACGCCGGCATCGTCGTCGTGGCCGCGGCGGGCAACGATGGCTTGCCGCTGTGCTCGCAACCCATCCTGACGGCGAAGATCCTCTGCGTCGCCTCCGTCAACCGCGCGAACAAGCGGCCGAGCTACTCCAACTACCTCGTGCGCGTCGACATCGCCGCGCCCGGCGGCGAGCCGTTCAGCGACCAGGACATCGTCTCGACGGGCCTCGGTGGCGGCTACTTCGGCATGGCCGGCACCTCGCAGGCGGCGCCGCAGGTCGCGGCGGCCGCGGCGCTGCTCGTCGCGCTCGGCGTGCGCGGCAGGGCAGCGATCGATCGCCTCTTGCAGACCGCGACCGACATCGGCGATGGGAGCCTCGGCAAGGGCCTGCTGAACATGCAGGCCGCCGTCGCCGGGCTCGGACCGCCGCTGCCGCGTCCGGTGACGCTGTCGGCGCGCACGTCCAAGCGGATGCGACAGTCGACCGTCAGACGTCGCGGCGTGCCGGTCGTCTGCACGACCGCGGAGGCTGGAGCGTGCCGCGTCCGCGTCACGAGGCGCGGGACGCTCATCGCGCGCGGATCGCGCGAGGCCCCCGTCGGCCAGGCGACGAAGGTCTACGCGCGGCTGAACGCCGCGGGCCGGCGCGCGTTCGCGCGCTCGCGTCGTGTCGGCGCGCGCATCCAGGTCACCGGGCCGGCGGGCGACGTCGTCGCGCTGCGCACGACGATCGTGCGCTAGGCCCGGGCGAGGACCAAGACGCCGGCGCCGTGAGCGCAGCCGCCGCCGCGCCGCGCCGGACGTCGGACGGCGCCGGGGCGCCGAGCGCAGCCGCGGCCGCGCCGCGCCGGACGTCGGACGGCGCCGGGCGCCGAGCGCAGCCGGACCGCCGCGCCGGACGTCGGACGCCTCCGGGCCGGCTCAGCCGAGCTTCGGCACGTCCTGGACGAGCGACAGCACTGGCGCGAAGAGGTCGCCGTGCTCGGCGACCCGCTCGAGGACCTGCCGCGCGTCGAAGACGAGATCCTCGGGGTCGCCGGAGTCCAGGCACGCGCGCACCTCGTCCCACTGACAGCGGCGTCGACACCGTCGGGCGCTCGCGCGCGCGCAGCGAGTAGACGTTCACGGTCGTCTTGTGCTCGTCGTTCTGGCTCTAGTCGATGAGGACCTTGCCGCCGCGCACCGCCTTCGCCATCCGCGAGACGACGAGGTCGGGCTCGCCGGCCTCGAGCGTCTCGGCGACCGCGCTTGGCGAAGCCCTTCGTCTGCCTCGTACGTCGCGCCGGGCGTGTTGAGCGGGACGTAGACCTGCATGCCCTTGGTGCCCGAGGTCTTCGGGAACGCCTTCAGGCCGAGGTTCTCGAACATCCCCTGCAGGATCAGCGCGACCCGGCAGCACTCGACGATCGTCGCCGGCGGGCCGGGATCCAGGTCGAAGACCATCGCCGTCGGGCGCTCGATCGGCACGCGCGCGCGACAGCGACGTGTGCAGCTCGAGCGTCGGCGAGGTTGCCGAGCCAGACGAGCGTCGGCAGGTCGTCGCAGAGCGTGAACTCGACGGTCTTCTTCGACAGCTCGATCGGCGCGACCTTGACCCAGTCGGGCCGGTGGCTCGGGCGTCTGCTTCTCGAAGAAGAACTTGTCGTCGACGCCGTTGGGGTAGCGCTTGAGCGTCAGCGGCCGGCCCTCGAGGTGCGGGAGCAGCGCGGGCGCCACGCGCGACGAGGTACTCGATGATGTCGCGCTTGGTGAAGCCGACCGCGGGATAGAGGACCTTGTCGAGGTTGGTGAGCTTCAGCGTGCGGTCCGCCGACGCGCACCTCGACGCCGTCGCGGACGCGGCTTGCCGGCGTCCAGCGAACGCCGATCGTCGGCGCCTCCTCGCGCAGCCCCTTGTAGGACGGGTGCGCGCAGGACGCCGTCGCTCGTCCACTCCGTGAACTCGACCTCCGCGACCCGGCGTCGGCTCGACGAAGACCGCACTCGCGCGGCGGCTTCGGGCCGTCGCCGCGATCGGCGAACGGCGAGTCCTCGCGGCGCTCGAGCACGCGTCGCGAGGCGGTCGAGCTCGGCCTCCGTGAACCCGGTGCCGACGCGGCCCGCGAAGCGCAGCCCGCCGTCCTCCGCGACGCCGACGAGCAGCGCCCCGATGCGGTCGGTGCGCTTGCCGCTCCCCGGCACCCAGCCGCCGATGACGACGTCCTCGCGGCGGACGTTCTTGACCTTCAGCCAGCACGCCGACGCGCCGGCCCGGCTCGTACGGGCTGTCCAGCCGCTTGGCGACGACGCCCTCGAGTCCCTGCGTCGAGGCTCGCGGCGAGCACCGCCTCGCCGTCGCCGACGACGTGCTCGGGCGTCCGCCAGCGCTCGCCCTCGAGCTCGAGGGCCGCGAGCAGCTCGCGCCGCTCGCGCGTAGGTGCAGGTCGAAGAGCGAGTGGCCGTCGAGCCACAGCAGGTCGAAGGCGATGTACGCGACCGGCACCTCCTTGGCCAGCCGCCGCACCGCGCTCTCGCCGCGCACGTGCATCCGCTGCTGCAGGCGGCCGAAGCTCGGGCGGCCGTGCGTCGTCGAAGGCGACGATCTCGCCGTCGAGGATCGCCGCGTGCGAGCTGAGCGCCCGGTTGAGCGCGCGCAGCTCCGGATAGCCGGCGGTGACGTCGTTGCCGTTGCGGCTCTCGAAGCGGATGCGGCCGGGCTCGGAGTAGACGAGCGCGCGCACGCCGTCCCACTTGATCTCGATAGGCCCAGCTGCGCGTCGTCGCGCGGCAGCGGGCCGGCGCGCGCCGAGCATCGGCATCAGGTCGCTCGGGCATCGGCTGGCGCGTCGGATCCGCCGGCGGATCCATCCGGTGGATCATCCAGTCCTTGCCGGGCGGCTCGCCCTTGCGCTTCTTCAGCGGGAACAGCGCCGTAGCGGCCTTGCAACCGCTCGCCGTGGAACGTGATCTCGACCTTGTCGTCGTCGAACTTGTGCTCCTCGTAGGTGCCGCGGTCCCAGATGCGCATCGTCCCGGCGCCGTAGGAGCCCTTCGGGATGTCGCCCTCGAACTCGAGGTACTCGAGCGGGTGGTCCTCGGTGTGGACGGCGAGCCGGTTGTCCTTCGGGTCCTCGGGGATCCCGTTGGGGATCGCCCACGAGACGGCGACGCCGTCGTGCTCGAGGCGCAGGTCCCAGTGCAGGCGCGTCGCGTGGTGCTCCTGGATGACGTAGCGCTTGGCGCCGTGCTCGGGATCCGGGGCGTGCTCGCCGGATGCGTCAGCAGCGGGTTGGCCGGCGGGCTCCGGGGTGCTGCCCGGGTCACGCTTGCGGCGGTAGTCCTTGAGGCGGTCGGCCACGGCTCACAGTGTGGCGGTCCGGCGTGGTCCGCGGCATCACCGCGGGCCAGGCCGCTCCGGCAGCGCCGCGGCATGTGCCGCGGGCGCTGCAACAGAACGGGGAGATGTCGTTGTCGCCGACTCCGATGCGCGACGACAGCGGCAAAGCGGCGGCGCCGCCGCGGGGGTTCCCCGGTCCCCGCGGCGGCCGCCGCTGCGCGTATGCCCGTCAGACGGGCCGCGCAGTCGCTACGCGAACCCGCGTCGCTTGGCGTCGGACTCGCTCGCAGCCGAGGAGATCAACCCGATGCCGAGCAGCAGCACGCCGTTGATGAGGTGGTTGGCGTTCTCGAGGTCATCGCGACCGAACATCCCGATGATCGTGAGGTTGCTCGTGCCGACCACGCCGATGACGAAGGCCGCGACGTAGAAGGTGCCGACTCCGAGGCATGCGCCCTCGGCGGTCGCCGGCGCCTGGCGCGACATGATGATGAGGAACGCGCCGATCGCGAGATGGACGAGGTTGTGGAACGGGTTGACGCTCAGCCCCGAGATGAGGATGTAGTCGTCGGTGTTCTGCAAGAAGTTGCCAAAACCGGTCACAAGGAAGCCGATCACGCCGATCGCGACGTACAACACTCCAAACAGCGGCATGACGCGCTGCGCAAGATTAGTCCCTGACATCTCCCCAGATACCTCCCACGGTAGTCCGATAAAGCCCGACAGTCGAAGAGGCGGCGAGTGTACCGGTCTGGACAGTCAGAGCGCCAGCCGGGGACCGGCCAGCAGCCGGTCCCGGCGCGTCGGCGGCGTCCGTCCGAGGCATCTGCTAGCGCCGGTTTCAGCCACCCGCGACGGCCGGCAGGATCGTCAGCTCGCCCCCGGCGGGCACGGGCGTCGCGAGGCCGTCGAGGAAGCGGATGTCCTCGCCGCCGATGTAGACGTTCACGAAGCGCCGCAGGGCGCCGTCCTCCTGATAGAGGCGGTCGCGCAGCTCGCCGTGCACGGCGAAGACGGACTCCAGCGCCTCGCCGACCGTCTCGCCGTCCGCCTGGACGCTCGCCGCGCCACCAGCGAGCTCGCGCAGCTGGGTCGGGAGCTTGACCGTGATGGCCATCAGACGCTCACCCCCCGCGCCGCGAACGCCGCCTCGAAGGACTCGATGTTCGGCTCGACGTCGACCGCGGTGAAGGAGTCGCGGACCGCGTCGAGCGTCTTCAGGCCGTCGCCGGTGATGACGAGCACGACGCGCTCGTCCTCGCCGATGTCCCCGCGCGCGGCGAGCTTGGCGAGCACCGCAGTCGTCACGCCGCCCGCCGTCTCGGTGAAGATGCCCGTCGTCTCCGCGAGCAGGCGGATGCCGTCGCGGATCTCCTGGTCGGTGACGGAGTCGATCGAGCCGCCCGTCGCGCGGGCGAGGTCCAGCGCGTAGGGCCCGTCGGCCGGGTTGCCGATCGCCAGCGACTTGGCGATCGTGTCCGGCTTGACGGGGCGGCAGACGTCCTTGCCCTGCTCGAACGCGCTCGCGACCGGAGAGCAGCCGAGCGCCTGGGCGCCGTTCATCGTCGGGATCTCGCCGTCGAGCAGGCCGACGTCGATCCAGTCCGAGAAGCCCTTGGCGATCTTCGTGTACAGCGAGCCCGACGCGATCGGGACGACGCAGCGATCGGGGATCTCCCAGCCGAGCTGCTCGGCGATCTCGAAGGCGACGGTCTTCGAGCCCTCGGCGTAGTACGGGCGCATGTTGATGTTCACGAACGCCCAGTTCTCGCGGTCGCCCGAGAGCTCGGTGCAGAGGCGGTTGACGTCGTCGTAGTTGCCGCGGACCTTGACGAGGTTCGTGCCGTAGATCGCGGTCGCGAGCTGCTTCTGCTCCTCGAGGTCGGCCGGGATCAGCACGTAGGAGTCCATCCCGAGCGCCGCGGCGTGGGCGGCGACGGAGTTCGCGAGGTTGCCGGTCGAGGCGCACGCGAGCGTGTCGAAGCCAAGCTCCCGCGCCCGCGTCGCGGCGACGGACACCACGCGGTCCTTGAAGGAGTGCGTGGGGTTGTGCGCGTCGTTCTTGACCCAGACCTCCCTGAGGCCGAGCTGCTCGGCGAGCCGGTCGGCGCGGATGAGCGGGGTGCAGCCGGCGGGCAGGCCCGTGCGCGTCTGCGGCTGCGGACCCTCCAGCGGCAGGAAGTCGTGGTAGCGCCAGATGTTCTGCGGCCCGGCCTGGATCCGGCGCCGGACGGAGCCGACGTCCGTGATCGGCTCGTGCTCGTACTTGACCTCCAACGGACCGAAGCACCGGGAGCACACGTAGCGTGCCTCCAATGGGTACTCCGTCGCGCACTCTCTGCACTTGAGCTGCTTCGCCGCCATATGGACCTCCGCCGTTTGACTTCTGTGGCGAGGCCCGCGGCCATGCCACATCTGACAGGAATTGGCACCGTTCCCGCTCTCGCGGGGTGGTTGCCGGGGCTTCAAAGGGCCTGTCCCTCCACCCCTCTGGATGTGTCCAGCTATCACCGGGCACAATATCAGCCATGCCGAACCTCCCGAAGCCGCGCTTCGGCCGCCCCGCGCGCGGGCGCGGCGCGTCGTCCGGCCCCGCCGAGGAGTCCAACGACGCCCCGAACATCGAAGTCGTCGAGGCCGCGGGGCTGCGCTGGCTGCACATCGAGCAGCCCCGCCCCGCCGACCGCGCGTGGCTCGAGGAGCACTTCGACTTCCATCCGCTCGACTACGAGGACGTCCTCTCGCGCAACCAGCGCCCGAAGGTCGACGAGTACCCCGAGTACCTCTTCGTCGTCTTGCACTTCCCGCGCTTCGACAAGGCGATCGGGCGGCTGAACGCCGCCGAGCTCGACATCTTCGTGGGGCCCGACTTCGTCATCACGCTGCCCAACGAGCCGCTGCAGCCGCTGGAGTACCTCTTCGAGCGCTGCAAGACGCGCGAGGAGCAGCGCGACTCGCTGTTCGCCAAGGGCCCTGGCTACCTGCTCTACAAGATCGTCGACGACTGCGTCGACGCGTCGTTTCCGATGCTGCGCAAGATGGGCAACAAGCTCGAGCGCCTCGAGGAGGACATCTTCGAGGGCCGCTCGGGCGAGATCGTGCGCGACATCTCCAACGTCAAGCAGGAGATCATCAACTTCCGCAAGATCGTCCGCCCGCAGCGCACGGCGCTGCGCGACCTCGAGCGCACGAAGCGCTACATCCCCGAGGGCCTGGACATCTACTTCGACGACATCAACGACGCGTCCGAGCGCATCTGGGACATGCTCGAGAACTTCAAGGAGGTCGTCGAGGGCCTCGAGTCGACGAACGAGTCGGTCCTCTCGCACCAGGTCAACGACGTGCTCAAGGCGCTGACGGCGATCAGCGTCGTCGTGCTTCCGCTGACGCTCGTGGCGAGCATCTGGGGCATGAACGTCGGCGTGCCGGGCGAAGGCTCGCACACGGCGTTCTGGATCGTCATCGGCGGGATGGTCGCGCTGCTCGCCGGCATGCTCGGCTTCTTCCGCAGCCGCGGCTGGCTGTAGCGCGTTGCCGTCCTTCGAATCGCTCGAGCAGATGACGGAGCTCGTCGAGCGCGACCGCTCGATCGAGCGCAAGCGGATGCTCGTCATCGTCAACCCGACGGCATCGACGATGTCCGTGCGGCTGCGGGGGCTCGTCATCGCGGCGCTGCAGGGTCGCTACGACGTCGACGCCGTCGACACCCGCGCCCGCGACCACGCGACCGAGCTGTGCCGCGACGCCGTCGGGGAGGGCTACGACGTCGTCGTCTCCTTCGGCGGCGACGGCACCGTCAACGAGATCGCCAACGCCCTCGCGGGCTCCGACACGCCGCTGACCTGCCTGCCCGGCGGCGCGACCAACGTCTTCTGCCAGATGATCGGCATCCCCGGCGAGATCGTGGATGCGACCGAGCACCTGCTGCGCATGGCCGACGTCTGGCGCCCGCGCCGGGTCGACCTCGGGACGGCCAACGGCCGCTGCTTCACCTACGGGGCCGGCTACGGCTTCGACGCGAGCGTCGTCAAGCGCATCGACCGCCAGCCCGGGCTCAAGCAGCATCGGCTGCGCGAGCTGTACTTCGTCTACTGCGCGGTCGAGACGGCGCTGCGCGAGTACGTGCGAAACCCGCCGCGGATGGACGTCCACCTCGGCGACGTCGTCGACCACGCGATCACGACGCTCGTCCAGAACGGCGACGCGTTCACGTACCTCGGCGACAAGCCGCTCGCGCTCGCGCCCGGCGGCGGCCTCGAGACGGGCGCGCTCGCGGGGCTCGCGCTGCGCGGCATCAGGCCGCGCGACATCCCCGCGATCGCGCGGCGCGTGCTCTCGTCGAAGCGCTCGATCGCCGGCCATCCGCAGGTCAACGCGTTCGCCGGCGTCGACGGCCTGCGCTGCGTGTCCTCCGACGGTCGCTTGATCCCCCTGCACGTCGACGGCGACCACATCGGCGACGTCAGCGAAGCCGTCTTCGGGATCCGCCCGGGCGCGCTCGTCGTCCTCGGCTGACGTGGTGCAACGGATCGTGCAAGCTATCCGTGGGCGAAGCGATAGTCGCTCGCATGGACCGACCGAACGATCTCGTGTGGGGAGCGCAGGCAACCCTGCTGGCGGGGATGACGTTGCTCGTGTCGGGAGTCGCGCTCGCAGCAAGGACCGCGGATGACGCGCCGTGGATCGGGTCGTGGCTCGACGGTGTATTCGAGGTTCAACGGTGGATCGGTTGGAACCTGCTCCTCTTGGGCGTCCTGACACTCGCGGTATTGGCTGCGGCGGGCTGGTATCTCGCCGGGGCACCGGCGGTTGACGAACACGAGCTGAGCTGGCTGCGACGGGGCTTCGATGCGTACGCCGTGGGCGTCGTGATCCTCGCCGTGGCGACGATCACCGGGCTCGGCGTCAGCGCGTTTGCCACGTAGCAGTGCGGCGAACCCCACGACCGGTGCTCAGCCGCCGCCGGGCGTGACCCGGTAGCAGTCGAAGACCGACTCGATGTTGCGCATGCGGCTGATGACGTGCTTGAGCACCTGGAGGTCGCCGACCTCCACGACGAACCAGTTCTGGACCATCGGGTGCGACACGACGCAGCGCGCCTCGACGATGTTGATGCCGGCCTCGGCGAACGTCCGCGACAGGTCCTCGAGCAGGCGGTGGCGGTCCCACGCGTCGACCTGCAGCTCGACCTTGAACGCCGTCTCGTGGTCGCCTTCCCAGCTGACGGGCGTGAAGCGGTCGGGGTCCTTGCGCAGCGCCTCGGCGTTCGGGCAGTCCTCGCGATGGATCGTGATCCCGCGGCCCAGCGAGATGTAGCCGACGATCGGGTCGCCTGGCACCGGCCGGCAGCACTTCGCGAGGCGCAGCATGACGTCGTCGACGCCCTCGACCGCGATGCCGTACTGCGTCGACGAGCTCGTCGGCTGGCGGCGCTGGCGGCGCGTGGACAGCATGTCCTCGGCGGCGGTGCGCTGCTCGCCCTCGGCCGCCTCGCCCTGCTTCAGGCGCTGCAGGATCTTGTTGACGACGACCTTCGACTGGATCTTCGCGCCACCGAGCGCGAGGTAGAAGTCCGCGCCGTTCTTGTAGCCCATCTCGCGGATGACGTCGGCCAAGAGCGGCGACGAGACGATCTTCTGGTGCGGCAGGCCGCGCTTCTTGAGCTGCTCGTGGAGGATCTCGCGGCCCGCGTGCTCGGTGTCGTCGCGCGACTGCGACTTGAACCACTGGCTGATCTTGTTCCTCGCCCGCGTCGTGTGCACGACGGCGAGCCAGTCGCGCGACGGCCCGCGCTCGCGGTTTGAGGTCAGGACCTCGACGATGTCGCCGGACTTCAGCTCGTAGTGCAGCGGCACCATCTTGCCGTTGACCTTCGCGCCGACGCAGCGGTGGCCGACGTCCGTGTGGACCTCGTAGGCGAAGTCCAGCGGCGTCGCGCCGGCCGCGAGGTTCTTGACCTCGCCCTTGGGTGTGAAGACGTAGACCTCCTCCTCGGAGAGGTCGACCTTCAGCGCGTCCATGAACTCCTTGGGGTCCTTCGTGTCGCGCGACTCCTCGAGCATCGAGCGCAGCCACTTGAGCTTCGCCTCGTTGTCCGCCGGCGGACCGGCCTTGCGGCCGCCGTCGTCCTTGTAGATCCAGTGCGCGGCGACGCCGAACTCGGCCATCTCCTGCATCTCCCGCGTGCGGATCTGGATCTCGAGCGGCAAGCCCTCGGGCCCGATGACCGTCGTGTGCAGCGACTGGTACATGTTGAACTTCGGCATCGCGATGAAGTCCTTGAAGCGCCCCGGCAGCGGCTTCCAGAGCGAGTGCACGACGCCGACGGCGCCGTAGCAGTCCTTGATCGACTCGACGATGACGCGCATCGCCGTGAGGTCGTAGATCTCGTTGAACTCGCGGCCCTTCTTGGTCATCTTCGAGTAGATCGAGTAGAAGTGCTTGGCCCGCCCGGAGATGTCCGCGTCGATGCCCAGCGCCTGCAGCTCGCCGAGCAGGTACGCGCCGGCCTTGTCGACGTAGCCCTCGCGCTCGTCGCGCTGCTGGTTGACGAGGCCCTTGATCTCCTGGTACTTGCGCGGGTGCAGCGCGGCGAACGCGAGGTCCTCGAGCTCCCACTTGATCGCGTGGATCCCGAGGCGGTGCGCGATCGGCGCGTAGATCTCCAAGGTCTCCTTCGCCTTGTCGATCTGCTTCTGCTTGGACATCGCGTCGATCGTGCGCATGTTGTGCAGGCGATCGGCGAGCTTGATGAGGATGACCCGAACGTCATTGGCCATCGCGACCATCATCTTGCGGTAGTTCTCGGCCTGCGCCTCGTCGCGCGACTGGAAGACGATCCCCGTGAGCTTGGTGACGCCGTCGACGATGTTCGCGATCTCGTCGCCGAACTGGTGGCGGACCTCGGCGAGCGATGCCGACGTGTCCTCGACGGTGTCGTGCAGCAGCGCGGCGCACAGCGTCTCGGTGTCCAGGCGCATGCCCGCGCAGATCTTCGCGACGCCCACCGGGTGGTGGATGAAGTCTTCGCCGGAGAGCCGGCGCTGGTCGGCGTGGTGCTCGCAGGCGAAGACGAACGCCGACTCGACCCGCTTGCGATCGATCTCGACGGCGGCCGCGTCGGCGTGCTCCTCGACGATCGCGAAGACGTCCGAGAGCAGGCTGCGCTCGAGCGGGGTGAGGTCGGCGCGGTCGACCAGCGGGTGGCGCTCGCCGCTCAGCTCGTCGACGGGCGCACGGCGAACGCTCGCGCGCTGGCGCGCGGGTGCCCTTACGCCGCCTTTGCCGTCTGGAGTGTCAGCCATCGCCGCCCGTTCTCGAGTCGCTGCTGATAGGCCCTGAACGACGCCGATCGCTCCAGCGACGTGCGCTGCGCGACCGGGACCGCAAGGGTCCTGGTGTGTGGGTCGAGGCTGACGAGGTTCAGTTCCGCGAGAACCCTGAGGACGCGGCCGGCCAGTCCTGCCGGCCGTGGCGACTGCGGGTCTCCGCGAAGCAGCGCCTCGAGCTCCTCGCCCGCCGCTCCGCCGGCGTCCCGCAGGACCCGATACGTCGCGGTGAGCGAAGCACGAAGGTCGTACTGCCGCTCGTGAATCTGCTCCGCGAAGCGTAGCTCAGCGGGACCCCATGTCAGGTGGGTGAGCTTGCCGTGTCGCCGCGGCGGCCCGGCGGGCGGGTCGAGCAGGACGACGTGGACGCCGCCGGCGCCCGCCCGGGCCAGCGAGGGGTCGCGCTCGAGCGCCTCGTGCGAGCACAGCTCGAAGCCGCCGAGGATCGGTCGGAGGTGGCGCGCGCGCAGGATCGCGTCGGCCGCGACGACGAGGACCGGCTCGCCGGAGGCGACGAGCGCGCCGACCGTGCCGGCGATCCCGCCGCCGCGACGGTCGCGAAAGCCGTCGGCGCCCGGCCACGGCGCAGGCCGAGTCCTCCGCGCCGCCCGGCGCGCGCCAGATCCTCCGCGCCGCCGCGGCGCGCGCCCGAAGCCCCGCCGCCCGGCGCGCGCCCGAAGGAGTCCTCCGCGCCGCCCGGCGCGCGGCCGAGGGGCTCCTCGGTGCGAGCGGCCTCCGCGGCTAGCGGGCGCGCCAGCTCGTCGAAGACGGCGCCGAGGTAGTCCTCCGGCTCGCCGACGACGGTGATCGGCGCGGGCGCGCACGGGCGCGCGTGGCGCAGCACGAGCCGCGGCTCGACGGCGCCGTTGAACTCGTTGAGCTCGAGCGAGAACGTCGCGTCGAGCGGGCCGTCGCAGTCGACCTTCGAGACGCCGAAGGCCACGGCGCCCGCGCGCATGCCCCCGGCCTCGACGCTGAAGCGCGCGTGCTTGCCCTCCCCCATCGTGCGCGGGTCGCTGAAGCGCGCCGCCGGCAGCAGCAGCGAGACGCCGGGGTTGGCGATGCCGAACGGCGCGAGCAGCTCGAGCTCCTCGGCGAGCGCGAGGCCGAGCTCGTCGCCGGCCACGACGGCGTCGGCGCGCTCGGACGGCACGAGGTCCTCCGGGCGCAGGGTCGCGGCGGCGTGGGCCTCGAAGGCCGCCCGGAACGGTTCGACCTCCGAGGCGAGGATCTCGCAGCCGGCGGCGGCGCGGTGCCCGCCGTGGCGCACGAGGTGGCTCGCGCAGGCGTCGAGGCCGGCGAGCAGGTCGAAGGCCGGGAATCGAGCGGCCCGAGCCGGTGCCGCGCGCCGAGGAGTCCTCGCCACCGGCCGCAGCAGCCGAGGGATCCTCGCCGCCCGCCGCCCTTCGCGAGGCCTCCTCGCCACCGCCCACCGCGGCCCTTGCGGGTGGCGGCAGCGCGATCAGCACGGCCGGGCGGTGGTGGCGCTCGGCGATCCGCGACGCGACGATCCCGATGACGCCCTTGTGCCAGCCCTCGCCCGCGAGCACGTACGCCGACCGCTCGCCGAGCTGCGCGACCTGCGCCTCGGCCTCGAAGAGGATCCGCGTCTCGGTGTGGCGGCGCTCGGCGTTGAGGCGATCGAGCTCGTCGGCGATCTGCGCGGCACGCTCGTCGTCGGTGGTGAGCAGCAGCTCGAGCCCGGCGTCGGCGCGCTCCAAACGCCCCGCCGCGTTGATCCGCGGCGCGAGCCTGAAGCCGACCGCGCGGGCGTCGATCCGCGCGGGATCGGCGCGCGAGACCTTCATCAGCGCGCGCAGCCCGGGTCGCTGCGTCGTCGCGAGCGCGCGCAGCCCGGCGCGCACGAGCCGGCGGTTCTCCCCGCGCAGGGGCACGCAGTCGGCGATCGTCGCGAGCGCGACGAGGTCGAGGTCGGCATCGGCTGCAGCGGGGTCCTCTCCGGCCGCGGCGAGCAGCGCGCCCGCGAGCTTGTAGGCGACGCCCGCCGCGCAGAGGTCGACGCACGGGTAGCCGCACACCGCGGGATGCACGATCGGCGCGTCGGGCAGCACCCCGTCTGCGCGCGGCGAGTGGTGATCGGTGACGACGACGTCGATGCCGGCGGCCACCGCCGCGGCGACCTCGTCGACCGCCGTGATCGCGCAGTCGGCGGTGATCAGCAGCCGCGTGCCGCGCGCCGCGAGGCGGTCGACCGTGGCGAGCGACAACCCGTAGCCGTCCTCGGCGCGGCTCGGCAGAAACCAGTCGACCTGCGCGCCGAGCCGGCGCAGCACCCCGACGAGGATCGCGGTCGAGCTGACGCCGTCGACGTCGTAGTCGCCGTGGATCGTGATCCGCTCGCCGGACTCGACGTGCATGAGGATGAGATCGCAGGCGTCCTCGATCCCCGCGAACTGCGACGGGTCGTGACGCTCCTCGGCGGCAAGCCACGCGCGCGCCGCCGCCGGCTCGGCGAACCCGCGCCGCACGAGCACCTGCGCGAGCACGTGCCCGACTCCCAACTCGCGTTGGAGCGCGAGAACGGCGCCCACGTCACAGGAGTCGATCCGAAGTCGCGGCGGCTCGAGCGGCATGCCCGCAAGCTACGCGGCGCGATGGACGGAACGGCCGGCGTGCGACGGGGTCTTGTCGTCTATACCGCTATATGGGCGGACTATCCGACAAGACCCGCGAGCAACGGGGGCTACTCGACCGCGAGGTCGGCTTCGTCGCGGCGTTCGCGGCGGTCGCCGATCCAGTAGACGAGCCCCACGCCGAGGATCGTCCCCGGGATGCACTCGATCACCGTGAGGATGTTCGTGTCCTCCTGGCCGGGAACCGTGAAGCCGTTGATCGCGAAGCCGAAGAGGATCGCGCCGAAGACCGAGCCGAGGAACGCCCCGACGATCCCCGCCCAGAAGCGGTCGGGGATGAAGATCGTGAAGTGCCAGAGGGCGAGGCCCATCATCGTCCAGGCGAGTGCGCCCATCAGCTCGGCCTTCCGTGCTTGCGGCGGCGCTTGGCGGCAGCGGACTGGCGCTTGGGCTTGGCGGGACCGTCGGGCCGGTCGGGCATGACGACGTCCTCGGGCAGCGCATCGGCCGACGGGTCGGCCTCAGGGCGCTTGGGCTTCGGCTTCGGCGGCGCGGCCTTCGGCTTCGTCGCGGTGGCGCCGCCACGGCGCGCCGGCGCCGGCGGCTCGTCGACGTGCAGGTCGCGGACGAGCTCGTCGAACTCCTCGCGCGAGACCTGCATCTCGGGGTCGTCCGGGGACGTGAGCCGGTCGCGGCGGCGCGCTCGCTGGCTCGGCGCGACGTCGACCGCAGCCCCGGCGGTCGCGAACGCCGGCACGATGCCGTTGTTCTCGGCCGCGATCGCCGCGCGGCGGCGGCGGTACAGCGGCTCGCGCTCCTTCCACGCCGTCAGCACCGGGCCGGCGATGAAGACCGACGAGTACGTACCCGAGATCGTGCCGACGAGCAGCGCGAACGCGAACGCCGTCAGCGTCTCGCCGCCGAAGAGCAGCAGCGCGAGCACGGGCAGGCCCGAGCAGAAGCTCGTCGCCAGCGACCTGACGATGACCTCGGACATGGAGCGGTTGACGATCTGCGAGAACGCCGCGCGCGGCATGCGCGGCACGTTCTCCCGGATCCGGTCGAACACGATGATCGTGTCGTAGAGCGAGAAGCCTAAGATCGTGAGCAACGCCGCGACCGTCGCCGTTGTCACCTCCTGGCCGGCGAGCGCGTAGACGCCCGCTGTGATGAGGATGTCGTGCATCACGGCGATGAGCACCGGGACGGCGTACTTCGGCTCGAAGCGCAGCGCGATGTAGGCGCTGATGACGAGCAGCGACGCGATGATCGCGATCACCGCCGAGTTCGCGACCGTCTGGCCGAACGTCGGCCCGATCGAGTTGACCTCCTGGGTGTCCGCGAAGCCGAACTTCGACTCCAGCGCCGCGGTGATCTTGTTGACCTCCGCGGGCGGCAGGTTCTCGGTCGAGATCTGGAACTTGCTCGCGCCTTTGGCCTTGTTCTCGATCTTCTGGATCTTCGCGTCGCCCTGGCCGTTGTCGGCGAGCACGTCGCGCACCGCTGTCTCGTCGACGGCCTGCGTCAGCGCGACGTTGATCCGCGTCCCCGACTCGAAGTCGATCCCGAAGTTGATCCCGTTCGAGCCGAGCGCGAGCGCGCAGACGAGCAGGATCACGCCGGACGCGCTGAAGAACCACTTCGAGTAGCCCATGTAGTCCAGGCGGAAGCGGTTGGGCTTGGACTTCTCCGCCGCGCCGAGCATCGCCGGGCTCTGGATGAGCCGCGACTTGCTCATCGTGCCGAGGATCGCCTGCGTCGCCAGCACGGCCGTGAACAGCGAGACGATGACGCCGAGGCCGAGGGTCAGCGCGAAGCCCTTGACGCCCGCGGTCGCCAGCACGAAGAGGATGAACGCGACCATGATCGTCACGACGTTCGCGTCGATGATCGCTGTCAGGCCCTTCTTGTAGCCCGTCGCGATGCCCGCCATGATCGATCTGCCGGCGCGGATCTCCTCCTTGACGCGCTCGAAGATCACGATGTTCGCGTCGGCGGCCACCCCCAGCGTGAGGATCAGGCCGGCGATGCCCGGCAGCGTGAGGACGACCGGGATGAGCTTGATGAGCGCGAAGAAGTACAGCGCGTAGATCGCCATCGCGCCGACGGCGATGACGCCGAGCACGCGATAGAACGTCAGCAGGAAGAGCGCGACGATGATGAAGCCCGCGATGCCCGCGAGGAGGCCCTCGTTGAGCGCCTGCTGGCCAAGCGTCGCCGAGACCTGCGAGTTCGCGATGAGGTCGAGGCGCAGGGGTAGCGCGCCGGTCTTCAGGAGGTCCGCGAGATCCTGCGCCGACTGGATCGTGAAGCCGCCGGAGATCTGCGAGCCGGTGCGGCCGTCGATCCCGTCGGCGTTGCGGCGAAAGTCGATGTACGGGATCGAGATGAGCTCGTCGTCGAGCACGATCGCGAAGTGCTGGTTGGCGTCCGCCGGCGACGTCCCCGGCAGGATGCCGACGGAGCGGCTGCCGCGGTCGGCGATCTCGCGCGTGACGTCTTGCCAGATCTTGCGGCCCTTGTCGGTGAACTCGAACGTGACGTTCGGCTGGCCCGTGCCGCTGGCCCCCTGGTCGAACTGCTGCTCGGGGTTCTTGATCTCCTTGCCGCGCAGCGCGACGTCGTCCTCGAGGACGAACCACAGGTCGGTCTTCTCCTTGGCATCGGCTTCCTGCTCGGCGCGGACGATGACCGTGTTGGGCTTGACCTCGTAGACCTTGGCGGTCTCGCGCAGGGCCTTCGGGACGACCGCGAGCGCCGCGGCCTTGCTCTCCAAGCCATAGCGCTTGCTCGTGCCCGAGCCCTTGCCGTAGACGGTCTTGGTCTTCTCGTCGACGGCGTAGAAGAGGCTGTCCTCGCGCGAGTTGTTCGGCTCGACCTTCGCCGGGCGCTTGACGGCGCGCTGCAGCGCGTCGTAGAGGGAGACCGCTCCGACCGCGCCCGCGGACTGGCCGCCGGTGAGGTTCGTGTCCTCGGGGGTCGGCTTGCCATCGGCCCCGACGACGTTGACCTCCCAGTCATAGAACGCGAGCTGGGCGACCGTGCCGACCTGCTCGATCGCGTCCGCGAGGTTCGAGACCGCCGGCAGCGCGACGCTGATCTGGGTCTCGCCGGTCCGCTGGATCTCCGGCTCGGCGACGCCGATCTGGTTGACGCGCTTCTGGATGACCCCGATCGCGCGATCGAGCGCCTCCTGCGTGACGGGCGTCGCCTTCGTCGGCTTGGCCTCGTAGATGAGCTCGACGCCACCCTGCAGGTCGAGCCCGAGCTTCGTCGGCTTCGTAGCGAGGACGGCCGCGGACGCGAGCAGCAGGCCGAGGACGAGCAGCAGGATGAAGAGATTGCGGCGGCGATCGGTCACGGCGGGCTTGTGAGGAGACTACTTGGCCGGGGTCAGCACGAGCAGCAGACCGCCGTCGTCGTCATACGCCGGGAAGAGGTCCGCGGTGGCGGAGGCGGGCAGGTCGCCCTCCGCGTTGACCTGCACCGGCTTGCCGAGCGCGCGCACGCCCCACTCGAGCACGGTCGAGACGTGGTCGTCGCCGCCCTCGAAGACGAGGCCGAGCACGTCTGAGACGTTGCGCCCGATGACGCGCTCGTCGTCGAGGCCGGTCAGCTCGAAGGAGCCGCGACCGCAGCCGATGACCCGGCCCTTCTGGTCGCAGACGAAGAACGCGGCGTTCGGCGCGGGGTAGTAGTCGTCGAGCAGCTCGAAGAGAAAGCCGAAGCCGCACTTCGAGCAGCCCTTCGCGCGGGTCGTGAACCCGGCGGTGCGATCGCTCTCGGAGCTGCGGTTGCCGCAGCTGGGGCAGATGAAGAGATGGGCCATGAGTGCGCCCTAAGCGTAGAGAAGCGCTCGTGCGTGCCGCATGAGGCCGCTCCTGCCGTCGCGCTCGGTCACTCTAGAACAGGCTGTCGGCATCGGCGGCAGGCGGCTTCAGCCCGAGGTGCTCGTAGGCGCGCCGCGTCGCCGCCCGGCCGCGCGGGGTGCGTTTGAGCAGGCCGCACTGCAGGAGGTAGGGCTCGTAGACGTCCTCGATCGTGTCCTGCTCCTCTCCCACGCTCGCGGCGAGCGTCGACAGGCCGACCGGGCCGCCCTCGAACTTGCCGCAGATGCAGCGCAGCAGCTCGCGATCGAGGCGGTCGAGGCCGAGCTCGTCGATCTCGAGCAGCGCGAGCGCGGCGTCGGCGGCGTCCGCCGTGACGACGCCGCCGACGCGCACCTGGGCGTAGTCGCGCACGCGCTTGAGCAGGCGGTTGGCGACGCGCGGCGTGCCCCGGCTGCGGCTCGCGATCGCGTCGGCGCCATCGGGGTCGAGGGCGACGTCGAGGATCCGCGCGGAGCGCGTGACGATCGTCGCGAGGTCGACGACGTCGTAGTGCTCGAGGCGGTGCTGCAGGCCGAAGCGGTCGCGCAGCGGCGCGGTCAGCAGGCCCGTGCGGGTCGTCGCGCCGATGAGCGTGAACGGCGGCAGCTCGAGCGTCACGACCCGCGCCCCCGCCCCCATGCCGACGGTGATCGGCAGCTGGCGATCCTCCATCGCGGGATAGAACGTCTCCTCGAGCGCGCGCTGCAGGCGATGGATCTCGTCGACGAAGAACACGCTGCCGGGCTCGAGCGCGGTCAGGAAGGCGGCGACGTCGGCCTTGCGCTCCAGGGCGGGGCCGGCGGTCATGACGAACGGCGCGTCGAGCTCGGCGGCGATGATCTGCGCGAGCGTCGTCTTGCCGAGGCCGGGCGGGCCGGCGAGCAGGACGTGGTCCAGCGCCTCGCCGCGGGCGACGGCGGCCTCGATCGAGATCGCGAGCTGCTCCTTCAGCGACGGCTGGCCGACGAAGTCCTCCAGACGGCGCGGCCGCAGCGAGCGGTCGAGCTCGAGCTCGTCCTCGATGCGCTGCGGCGTCTGGATGCGCGGGTGGCTCATCGGGCGCGGGCGGCCCGCAGCGCGTTCGCGATGAGGGTCTCGGGCGTGTCGTCGGGCATGTCGCGCAGCGCCTCGTCGGCCTCGACGATCGTGAAGCCGAGCTCGACGAGGCCGTCGCGGGCGAGGCGGCGCGGGTCGTCCGAGCGGGTGATGACGATCTCGGCGGTGCCCGCCGCCGAGCTGCCGGCGACCTTCTCGCGCAGCTCGACGATGATCCGCTCGGCCGTGCGCTTGCCGATGCCGGGCACCGCCTGCAACCGCGCGACGTCGCCGTTGGCGAGCGCGGTGACGAGCTCGCGCGGGGTGCCGCCGCTCAGGACCGCGAGCGCGACCTTCGGGCCGACCGACTGGACGCCGATGAGCAGCAGGAAGAGGTCGCGCTCCTCCTCGGTGGCGAAGCCGTAGAGCGCGAGGGCGTCGTCGCGGACGACGAGATGCGCGTGCAGCGTGATCGTGCCGCCAAGCGCGGGAACCCGGCGCAGCGTCTCCGCGGAGACCGCGAGGCGGTAGCCGACGCCGCCCGCCTCGATGACGACGTGATCGCTGCGCCGGACCGCGACCTTGCCGCGGACGAGTGCGATCACGCGGGCGTCCGGCGGTCGTGGATCGCGACGTCGCCGTCGTCGGACGGACGCTCGCCCGGCACGACGCGGCTCTGCGCCACGGCGGCCGCGTGCGGGGCGCCGTTGAGATGGCAGATCGCGATCGCGAGCGCGTCGGCCGCGTGCTCGGAGTGCGGCGGCACCTCGAGCGACAGGAGCGACTGCACCATGCGCGCGATCTGGTCCTTCTCGGCGCGGCCCGATCCGCAGACGGCGTGCTTGACCTGCTGGGGCGTGTAGGAGACGACGTCGAGCCGGCGCTGGCCGGCGGCGAGCATGACGACGCCGCGCGCCTGGCCGACGGCGAACGCGCTCGACGCGTTCTTGCCGAAGTACACGTCCTCCATCGAGATCGTCTTCACGAGGTGCTCGTCGAGGAGCTCGCCGACGCGGCGGTGGATCGCGGCGAGGCGGATCTGCATGGGGGCTTCGGGGCGGGTCGTGATGACGCCGCCGTCGAGCGCGTAGAGGCGGCCGCAGCGGCGTTCCACGACGCCGTAGCCGGTGTTGGCGGTGCCGGGGTCGATGCCGAGGACGATCATCAGTGATGATTCTGCGCCTCGCGTCGGATGTCCTGCCGCGCGCAGCCCATCGCCCAAGGAGCCAACCCGCTTGTTCACGATCAAGACGTTCCGCTTCGTCGCCCTGGCCGAGGCCACGAGCTTCCTCATCCTGCTGTGCTGCAGCTTCTTCGCGCGCGACGGCGTCCCGATCATGGGGCCGATCCACGGCATGCTCTTCCTCGCCTACGTGCTGATCGCGCTGATGATCCGCGAGGACGCGCGCTGGACCGGCAAGGAGACGATCCTCGTGCTCATCGGCGCCGTCCTGCCGTTCGGAGGCTTCGTCGTCGATCGCTGGCTGGCCGGGCGCGAGCAGGCCAACGCTGCCTGATCGCTGCACTAGGCCCGGGCGAGGGTCGCCTTGATCTCTTCGACGCCGAGCGCGCCGTCGAAGAGGTTGGCCCGGCCCTGCGCGTAGCGCCTGTCGTCGATCGCCCGCAGTGCCGCCCACTCGCGGGCATGACGCGTTCGAACACCCGGACCGGCGCCTCGTGCGAGCCCGCGCGGTCGAGCAGCGCGTTAGCGGCACGACGCGCCGCCTCGTTGGCGCCCTCCATCGAGGTGATCTCGAAGTCGACCTTGACGTAGTCGCCGGCGAGAAGGAGGTTTCCGATCGCGCTCGCGACGTCCGGGCGGTCGTACCACGTGCCCGGGTTGCAGCGCGGAAGCGGGTCGTCGTTGCCCGTGATGACGCTGCCCTTCCAGCGGATGCCCGGATCCAGGAACGAGCCGGCCAGCAGGTCGTCGGGCAGCTCGGGGGCGCCGCGGTAGGCGAAGTGCGCGCGGACCTGCGCCCACGTCTCGGCGGCGATCTCGTCTCGGGTGCAGTCGCGGGCCGGCTTGCTGTAGAGGATGCCGGGGTCTCCCAGTCGCAGATGATCGCCGAGAGCTTGTCGCGAACCGTGCCGTCACCGTAGTCGGCGGCGAAGTCGCGGCCCTTCCAGAACTGCGCCTGGCTGATGGCGCTGATGGCCCACGGCGAATCGAGCAGCCCCATCGTTCCCGCCGTGATCGGGGTCGGCCGGCGGAGGTAGAGCTGGATGCCGACCATCCAGCCGTCGACGATGTCGAGGCTCCGCGTGAGCTGCGGGTCGGCGGCGCGGATCGCGGGCGTCCAGAGCTTGCGCGCCCAGTCGACCGGTAGCGCGACGAGGTACCAGTCGGCCCGCACCGTGCCACGGCCGCGGGGCCCACGCACCGTCGCCCGCGCGATCCCGCCGCCGCCGAAAGTGAGCGCGGTCAGCCTGTAGCCAAGGCGCATGCGCACGCCGAACCGTCTGAGGTGGTCGACCCACGGGTCGATCCACGCCTCGTTGGACGGCGCGTCGAGGACCTTCGTGACGCCGCGTCCCGTCAGTGGGAGGTAGAAGACGGACTCGGTCGCCTGTCCGATCGTGCGCGCGCTCGCTTGCCCGGCGAGCGTCTGCGCGGCGAACCGCGTCGGGACGTTGACGAACGCGAGCCGGCCGCCCTCGGTCAGCCCCTCGGGGCGCATGAAGTCCGACCAGGTGGTGTGCTCCCACAGGCGGTATCTGCGCGGCTCGCCGCTGGAGAGGAAGACGACGAGCCGGCTCACGAAGTGCGCCACGTCGGACGGCGGCAGCCACGACAGGGCTGCGACGAGCGTGTCCACGGCTTGGGCCGGCGTGAGCGCCTGCGGCTGGAGCCCGCCCATCGGGAACGTCACCGGCTGACGCCCGCCGTCGCGCGCCATCGTGGCGAGCGGCGCGGAGACGAGGTTGCCGTACACGCCGTCGCCGTTGGACCCAAACGGGATCTGCCGCATCGTGTCGGGCAGGTTCTGGTAGTTGGCGAAGACCTCCCGGAACCCGTGCTCCGCGGGCAGCGGCTTGCGGCCGCCGCGCGCGCTGCCCGGCACGTCGATGCTGCGCGCTTTGCCGCCCCACGCCCGGCGCTCGTACACGGTGACGTCGAAGCCCCGCTCGGCGAGCTCCTGCGCGGCCGTCAGCCCGGCGACGCCGCCCCCGAACACCGCGACCGTCGGGCGCCGGCGGCGCGCGCTGGGCGCTCCGGCAACCCTACCTCCGAATCCTCGCGATCCCGTGCCGGACGCCCACGGCTCGCGGGCTTCGGCGCCCGGGACACTCGCGCCATGCGAGAGGTCGAGTTCATCGCGCAGCTGCGAGCGCTCGTGCAGGACCCGGTCGCCGGGCTGGACCCCGAGGCGAAGGCCGCGCTCCTGGCGGGCGCGGCCGAGCATCTGCGATCCGCGTCGACCCTGCCCGGCTGCGAGATCGTCCCGTTCGTGCCCGGCCGCCGGCCGGTCGACGAGGCCGCGCACCCGTGGCTCGGATCGAGCGACCAGGCGGCGCTGATCCTCGCCGAGGACGACGAGCGCGACAACGTCGCCTACGTCCTCCTCGACGTCACGCGCGGCGACGCCGCGCACCCGGAGCTCGACGTCACGCTGTCGTTCGTGGGCATCGACGGGTCGCTCGACGGTGCGCCGATCCCGGGCTGGGACCGGCGGCCGCTGCGACCGGAGGCGTTCGCCCCTGGCGAGGTCGCGCGGCTGCGCGAGACCGTCCTCGGCGACGCCACGCGGCTCGCGCTCGCCATCGCGCCGCGGCGCGATCTGCTTCCCGGCGAGTCGTGGTCCTGGTCGCAGCTCGACGCGCGCACGCGGGCGGGCGCCACCGACGGCGCCGACCCCTTCACGTTCGGGCATCTCTTCGCCCAGCGGCTACGCGTCGAGGTGCGCCTGCTCGACGACGGCCAGGCGGTCGGGGCGAGTGCGGGCAGCCTCTTCGCCTGCGACCTGCGCCGGATGGGATCGCTGTACCGTCGCCTGCTCGAGCGGCTCGTCGCGCCGGACGTCGCACGCCAGGCGGCCGCGGCCCGCGCCGCGGATCCGGGAGCGGCGTTTCATCCCTGGTATCCGGTGCTGCTCATCGGCGCCGACAAGGCCGATCTCTACGGGCGCGCGCTGCCGGCGACATCGTCGACAAGCGCCGCAACCTCACCGATCCCGGCTGGCTGCTGCGCGTCGGGCTGTACCTCGAGCTGCTCACGTGCCTCGGCGTCGTGGAGGCCGTGAAGGCCGACGCCGGAGACCTCTTGACCGAGGCGGAGCGCGCGGCGTTCGATCGCAGCCCGCTCTTCGCCGCGATCCGCGGGCGGATCGACCCCGCCCGCTGGCGCGAGGTCTGGGACCTGCGCGAGATCGCGTTCCCGCGGCCGGCCGAGCCGCGGACCGGGCCGGTGTCGGCGCGCAACCTGCTGCGCAAGCGGCGCGCGACGCTGGCATTCCTCGAGGCCCATCACGACGACCTCAAGGTCGCGATCGAGCTCGCGGGCCCGAACCACCACAACGCGCAGGAGACCTGGCAGCGCGTCTTCCGCGACGCCGAGCGCGCGGTGCTGCGCAGCACGCCCGCCGCGTTCCCGGAGCTCGACTTCCTGCCCGAGCCCGCCCGCGAGCTCGTCAATGGCATCGCCGCGGGTCGCTCGGGCTCGGGCGGATCGGCGCGCCGCTGGCGCGCCTGCTCGGCGACCAGGACGGCCTGTTCGCGTCGGCGTGCACGCAGTACCGCGAGTCGATGAACGGCGTCGCCGCCTGGTGCGAGGAGCGGGCGCTGATGGAGTACACGGGCGACGAGTGCGTCCCGCGGGATGTCAGCCTGCTGGAGATGCGGATCACGCGCCCGGCGCAGGTCGCGCGCCTGCAGCGCCGTGACGGCTACGAGGAGCGCCTCGACCTCCCCGTCGACCTGCCCGCCGCGCGCGAGCGGTCGGTCGAGGACGTGCAGCGGCTCGTCGCCGGCGTGCCGATCTTCGCGACGCTCACCGGCGACGAGCTCGCCGAGCTGGCGCGCGGCGCACGACCGCTGACGCTCGGGCCGCTCGAACGCTGCGTCGTCCAGGGGCAGGCGGGATCGTCGCTGTTCGTCGTCGTCGAAGGCTCCGTCGAGGTGGTCCTGCGCGAGCCCGACGGGCGCGAGTGGTCCGTCGAGACGATGACCCGCGGCGCGGTGGTCGGCGAGATGTCGCTGCTTGACGGGCGAGCCGCGCAGCGCGACGGTCCGCGCGATCGGCGGGGCGACGGTCGTCGAGATCGGCCGCCACCAGTACGAGCCGCTGCTGCGCGCGCGCCCCGCCCTGCTCGACGAGCTCGCGGACGTCGTGCTGGCGCGACTGCTGGACCGCGCCCGGGCCCGCACCGCCGCCGAGGCCGCCGGCGAGCGCACCGCGATCCGCGACCGCATCCGGGCGTTCCTCCTCGGTGGTCGTGACTGACGCCTGTCGAATAGTGAGCGACATGCGCTCACTATTCGACATCGACACCGGTCAGCGGACCCGCACGACCGCCCGCCGCGCCACGCGCTTCGTCGCGGGCCTGGCGCCCGTCGAGGCGACCATGACGTCGGCCTGCAGCCGGTAGGTCCCGCGGCGCAGGCCCCTGGGCAGCTTGTACGAGAAGGTCCGCGACGCGTTGCGCGGCTGCTTGACGGCGAAGCCCTTGCGCGCGACCGTGCGGCCGTTGCGCTGCACGCGCAGCGTGACGCCCAGGACGCTGCCGAACGCGACGTTGCGCAGGCGCGTCGTGACCCTCGCCGTGTTGCGCCCGGAGGCCTTGCGCACGGACAGCTTCGACACGGTGATCTTCACGGGGCTCGACGCGCGGTTGCGCACGACGCGCGTCGTGACCCTGCCGTTCGCCCGGCGCACGGTCACCCGCACGCTCTCCAACCGCCGCCAGTCAGCCGGCTTGGCGACGATCCGGTCGCCTCTGCCGATCGCCATCGACCCCGACTTGAAGTGCGCCGCGCTCGCGCCGCGCTCGACGCTCTGAAGCTCGAACGAGAAGCGCGTCGGGGCGCCGTCGTGCTCGTAGACCAGCGACGACCCGCCGGGCATCGAGACCGTCTCGCCGCCGCCCGCGAACGTCCGCGTGTCGATCGTCGCGACCCGGCTCGCCGACTTGCGCTGCGAGCCGACCTCGAGCTCCAGCGCACGGGTGCGCCCGCCCTCGAACGCGACCGTGTCGTTGCCGGGGTTGCCGCTCAGCCGGTCGGTCACGCCCTTCGCGGTCTTCACGTCGTTCACCGAGCCGATGAAGCCGCCACCCATGATCGACTGGCTGTAGCTCCCGTCCTTGACGCCCTTCATGACGTGGCTGACGCTCTTCGTCTTGGACTCGCCGATGACGAAGCCCGCGGCGCCCGGGATCGCGCCGCGATCGAGCACCGGCAGGATCTCCGCGCCCCTGGGTTCGGGGCCCGTGACCGCGGCGCCGCCGTCCGAGCCGAAGATCCCGATGATCGCGTCGATGACGCCCGGCAGGGTCGGCGCCGTGCCGGCCGGCCAGTCGGTCAGCTTGCTCGCGTACAGGGAGCCGTCGTTGCCGCCGTGCCAGCCGCTGTAGTCCCAGCGCGTCTTGGCGGGGTTGATGACGACCTGGCTGCCGGCCTCGCGCGACTGGTGGGTGGAGCCGTCGGTGTCGGTCTCCTCGTCGGGGGTGAACTCGCGCTCGTTGTCGTAGGTGTGCAGGACCGTCGAGCCGTCGGGCATGTCCTCGACGTCGTGGACGATGATCACGTGGCCCTCGGTGAAGCTGTTCTTCAGCAGGAGGCTGACGAGGCGGCGCGCGCCGCAGCTCCGAGCGGATGCGCGTGAGCTGCGAGGAGATCGAGTCCGAGCGCAGGCCGTAGGTCAGCAGGAACTCCTTGGTCGTCTGACCGGCGTGGCGGTGGTCGAGGTAGGACCCGAGCGCGCCCGCTCGGCCCGGAGCGCGACGGCAGGCCGAACGTCGTCGTGACGCCGGTCGAGAACTGCCCGTTGGTGATGCGCCCGGCGCCGATCTCCTGCACGAAGCGGCTGATGCCGAAGCAGTGCCCGCCGGACTCCTGGACGACCTGCTCGATGACCTGCCACTTCAGGTAGGCGACCGGGTCGGGGATCGGGAGCGCGATCGTGCAGTCGTAGAACGGCCAGCACGGGTTCGTCGAGAGGAACATCTCCTCGGTGCCGACGAGGTCGGTGATCTCGTCGAAGGAGAGGTTGCCCCAGCCGGGGTTGTTGAACTGGAAGCCCGAGACGTTGCGCGTGCTGCGCACGGTGATCGTGTCCGTCGACGGGTAGACCGCGGCGCCGCCGGGCGGGACGACCTTGACGTTGCCGGTCGTCGCGAGGCGCGGCAGCGTGAACGTCAGCGACGTCTGCGCCGGGTCGATCGTCGGGTTGGCGACCTCGGCGAGGTCGTTGCCGACGCGGATCTTCGTGCCGGGGCAGAAGCCGTTGCCTGTCAGGCGGATCGTCGAGCCGGGCTGCAGGCGCGACGGGACCGCTCCGGAGGTCGTCGTCGAGTCCAGCGTCGCCGTGGGCTGCGCGCCCGCGAGCGTCAGCGAGATCGTGCGCGTCGGCGCGCTCGGCGCGCTCGCGGTCACCGTCGTCGTGAATCCTGCGGGGACGTTCCCCGTGCCGCGGCGGAACCGCAGCGTCGGCGTCGCGATCAGGCCGCCGTTCGGGGAGATCGTCGCGCTCGGGAGGAACTCGGCCGTGACGCCCGCCGGCAGCGGGCCGACCGCGAGGGTCACGGTCTTGCCCTGCGTCGCGAACGCGAAGTCGCGCTGGACGCGCAGGCCGACGTCGGCGGGCGCGCAGTGCGGGATCTGCACGGTGCCGGGGTTGGCCTGCGAGAGCTCGAACTGCGTGCGGACGGTGACCAGGACCTTGAGGATCCGCGGCCCCGGCACGATCAGCGCGTCGGGCGGGTTCGCCTGCGCTGTCACCTCGATCTCCTGCGGGACGAAGAACTGCGGCGCCGTGTCGGTCGCGGTCAGGCGCATGACCGCCGCCTCCTGGGTGCCCGGCACCGGGTTGGGAAGAAACTGCGCGCTGACCCCGGTCGGCAGGTTGGTCGCGGAGAGCGCAAGCGGCCCGTTGGAGCCGTTGATGCGCGTGAGCGTGATCGGGACGTCGGTCGCCGTGCCCTGCAGGACGGTCGTCGGGTTGACCGGGCCGGAGAGCGAGACGTCGGGCAGCGTCCCGGCCGGGAAGTCGATCGTGAGGTCGTCGAAGCCGACGAGCACGCCGGTCGTCTCGGTGAACTGCAGCTCGACGCGGGCGATGTCGTTGCCCGCGCTCGTCACGGTCACGGGGGTCTGGAAGCCGGGCGCGAGCGGGACGGACGTGATCGCGCTCGTCGCGACCTGAGTGCCGCTGGCGTTGTAGGCCTTCAGCTGCGCGCTCTCGGGGTTGCCGTCGGCGGTGAAGCGTCCGACGAAGAGCGTCACGCTCGACGCCGTGCGGCTGAAGCGCGCGGTCGTGCCGCCGAAGACGAACTCGCAGTCCGAGCCCTGCGAGCCCTCGCCGGGGCCGCAGAGGTCGGGGCCGACGTTCGCGACCGTCGTCCCGGAGTGCGCGAGGCCGGCCGCAACGGTCTTGCGGTATGGCCGGAAGCCGAAGTCCGCGAGCTGGAAGCGCGTGAACGAGCTGACGAGGTAGTCGTCGTTGATCGCCGTCCCGACCGGCGGGCCGGTCTCGAAGTCGATCGTGATGGTGTCCGCGCGGGCGGCGGAAGCGAGGATCAGCGCGCCAAGCAGCGCGAGCGCGACGGTGACGACGGAACGACCAGGCACGGGGACTCCCAACGGTGCAGGAACGCGGTCACCCTCGATCGTGGCCCCCGGGAGCCGCGCGGACTGTGACCCTGCTCACCCGCGCGGCCGGTTCACGACCTTTCTAGACCCCGCCCTCGCGAGCGTCCTCCTCCCACTCCTGCTCCTGGGCGACCTCCTCCTGCTCGCCGAACTCCGGCTTCGGCTCGAGCGGTTCGTCGATCGCCTCGGCGGGGACGTCGTCGTCGGGTACCAGCTCGTCGTCGTCGTCGATCATGGGGCCTCCACGCGGGTCGGGAGGCCCGAGCGTAGCTACAGCCCCGCAGCCGCCCGTTCGAGGACCTCGTCGTCGATGTCGAAGTTCGCGTGGACCGCGTCGACGTCGTCGTTGTCCTCGAGCGCGTCGATGAGGCGCATGAGCTTGGCGGCGTCGTCCTCCTCGACGGGCACGCGCGCCTTCGGCAGCCACGCGAGCTCGGCGGACTGGATCTCGATGCCGGCGTCCGTGAGCGCGGCGCGCACGTCGGTGAGCTGCGCCGGCTCGGTGAGGATCTCGAAGACGCCGTCCTCCTCGGCGATGTCCTCGGCGCCCGCCTCGATCGCCGGCATGAGGTCGTCCTCGGAGTACTGCTCGCCGTCGACGACGATCAGGCCGCGCTTGTCGAAGAGGTAGGCGACGGAGCCGGGCTCGCCGAGGCTGCCGCCGTGCTTGCCGAGCAGATGGCGGACGTCGGCGCCGGTGCGGTTGCGGTTCTCGGTCATCGCCTCGATGAGCATCGCGACGCCGCCGGGCGCGTACGCCTCGTACATGACGTCCTCGATCGCGGCCGCGTCGGCACCCGCGCCGGTCCCCTTCGCGATCGCGCGCTCGATGTTGTCCTTGGGCATCGACGCGTCCTTGGCCTTCTGGACCGCGAGCTGCAGCGCCGGGTTGCCCTCGAGCTCGCCCCCGCCGTCACGCGCCGCGGTCGTGATCGCGCGTGCGAGCTTCGTGAACAGCTTGCCCCGCCGGGAATCGACGATCGCCTTCTTGTGCTTGATCGACGCCCATTTGGAATGGCCGGACAAGTCAGCCCTCGCTTGGCGTGCGGTTGGCGTGCATGACGTCCGATTGTAGAAGGGGTCAAAACGGCCGCGGCGCGACCTACACGTGCTCGAGGCCGATGCTCAGCACCGTGGGGTCAGCCCGCGGACGGGATCTCGAAGGCCATGGAGCAGCTGTGCTCGGGCTTGCCGCCGGCGTCGTTGGCCGTGCGTGCCCACAACTCGTAGCTGCCGGCGCGCACGGGGGTGCGGGTGCGATAGCGCAGGCCGCCGCGGGCGTTGGTCCTGACGATCGCCAGGCGCCGCGGCTTTTCGCCGTCGCCGTGGCGGAGCATCCACAGCGACACGCGCCGCCGAGCGCGTACCGGCGTGACCCGGCCACCGATCGACAGGCGAGCGTCGGCCGCGAGCCGGCGCAGCTTCGTGTACACGCCCGGCGAGCTCTGCGGGCTCGTCCACAGCTCGACCCGCGGCGCCGTGCGACCCGACAGCGCGACGCTCGGGGAGCGCAGCTCGACCTCGCGGCCCAGCGTGGCGGCGCCGTAGCCGGTCGTGCCGCGCCCCGCACGCACGGTCAGGCGCAGGTCGCTGCCCGGCCAGAGGTGAAACTCGCCCGTGCGGTAGCGGGCGACGAGCGTCGAGACGCTGTTGGGGGGCAGCTCGACGACGAAGCCGGGGTAGCGGGGCTCGTAGCCGTGCGCGGCGAGGCCGGTGCTCGGCGAGCAGGCGACGAGCGCCGTGCCCTCGCCCGTCGGCGTCAGCTTGCCCGGGCCGAGAAGCTCGACCTGCTGGTCGGGCGTGATCGTCGCGCCCTCGCGACGGACGTTGTCCCCGCTGCCGAGGCGCGTGCGGTACAGCGGCGGGACGACGTCGACGCTGAAGCGCTCGGCTTGAGCGCCCGTCTGCATCCGCAGGCGGTAGACGAGCTGGGTCGTGGCCGGCACCCGGACCCGGCTCGGTGAGACGGACATCGAGAACGACGGGTCCGGCGCCGGTGCCTGCGCGCCGGCAATCGCCGTCGCGGCAAGCGCGGCGCCGATCCCGGCGAGGAGGATGTGACTACGGATAGATATTGCGCATCCCCAACACATCGCCGAGCGCAAGGGTGCGCCAGAACGTCGAGGCTTGGGTCGCCTGGGGGAACATCGTCAGCCATGGGCTCGCCGTCGAGTGGTCCAAACCGAGGCTGTGGCCGCTCTCGTGCGCCGCGATGTGCCAGTAGTCGTACGCGCCACCGAGGATGCCGGTGTTCGTGAACGTGAAGTCGTCGTCGTAGCGCTGGTCGTTCTCGGTGTACGGCCCGGTCTCCTGGCCGGGCTGAACACCACGAGCACGCGATGACGACCCTCGAGTTGCCGCAGCGCGAGATGTTCGCGATCTCGCCGTGGTCGATGACGTTCGCGCCGTCCGCGGAGCTGCGCGCGGTCCGCGACGTCAGCCCGATGTAGCCCGTCACGATGTTCGCGCGATCACCGAAGCCGCAGTCGTTGCGGGTGTCGTCCCAGGTCCGGTGCCCGGCGACGAGCGACCGGCGCGTCCTCGCGTTGTTGCCGAACGACCGCCCGTTGATGCGGTAGGTGTACCGGGCCGCCGGCCAGCGCGCGGTCGCGCCATAGCGGACGAACGCGCCGTTGGAGCAGGCATCGGTGCTCTGGGCGGCCTGCGCGGCGAGCAGCCCCGCCAGCGGCGCCGCTGCCGCGTTGCAGCGCCGGCGGCTCCTCGGGGACGTCGATGTCGACGCCCTTCGGCGGGGGGATCACGTCGTCCTTGACCGCCTCGCCGCTCGCGGCCCACGCGCGCGCCCACACCGGATCGTTCGGATCGCCGTAGAGCACGCTGCCGTCGCCCTTCGGCGTGCTGTAGGTCGAGGGGACGAGCGCGACGTCGCCGTCGGGCTCGGCGATCGGCGCGACGGTCTGGCCCTCGATGAGGTCGCCGTCCGCCTCGCAGCGCGTCACGCGGTAGACACCTTCGCCGTAGACCTCGGTGACGTTGTAGCCCCCGGGCTTCGGCGTCGTCACGACGCGCTCGGCGCCGGTGGCGTAGCCGCGGTCGCAGGAGTCCGCCATTGCGGTCGCCGGTGCCCCGAGCACGCCGGCGAGCAACCCGACCGCAGCAGCGACCGTCCGTACCCGGGCCATGCTCAACGCTCCTTTGTCGACCGCCGCGACCAGTGGGTCGCCGACTTGGTAGTCGACGATACGCCGCCATTCTGAAGCGCGGCCAACACGCGGGCCATTACGATCCGCGGCCTCATGGCAACCACCGCACCTCCAGAGATCTTCAAGGCCTACGACGTCCGGGGCCTCTACGGCGAGCAGATCGACGGCGACGTCGCCGAAGCCGTCGGCCGCGGGTTCGCGCTCGTCCTCGCTGACCTCGCCGGCAAGCCGGCCGCCGAGCTGCGCATCGGCCTCGGCCGCGACATGCGGCTGACCGCGCCCGAGCTCGCCGGGCGCTACCGCGCCGGGATGGTCGCGGAGGGCGCGACCGTCGTCGACGCCGGGCAGGTCGGCAGCGAGATGCTCTACTACCTCGTCGGGTCGCGCGACCTGGATGGCGGGCTCATGTGCACCGCCTCGCACAACCCGAGGGCGTGGACCGGCGCGAAGCTCGTCAAGCAGGGAGCGATCGCTTTGAGCGGCGACGCCGGCATCCAGGACGTCCGCCGCCGCATCGAGGATGGCCTCGGGGATCCACCGGGCGGCGGCGACGTCGAGGACGTCGAGATCTACGAGGAGTTCCAGGCCGCGGCGCTCGAGTTCATCGATCCGGCGAACGTCAAGCCGCTGCGCGTCGTCGTCGACGGCGGCAACGGGATGGCCGGCCCGATGGTCGGGCCGCTGCTCGAGCAACTCGGCCTCGACCTCGTCACCGCGTACTGGACGCCCGACGGCGAGTTTCCCGACCACGAGCCCAACCCGCTGCTGCCCGAGAACCGCGAGTTCATCATGCGCAAGGTCGTCGAGGAGGGCGCGGACCTCGGCATCGCCTGGGACGGCGACGCGGACCGCTGCTTCTTCATCGACGACCAGGGCGCGTTCGTCGACGGCGACTTCCTCACGGCGCTGCTCGCGGAGTCGCTGCTGCGCAAGAGCGCCGGCGAGGCGATCCTCTACGACGTGCGCGCGAGCCGCGCCGTCGCGGACACGGTGACGAAGGCCGGCGGCACGGCGCATCCCAACCGCGTCGGCCACGCGTTCTTCAAGACGCGGATGCGCGACGAGGGCGCGATGTTCGGCGGCGAGGTCTCCGGCCACTACTACTTCCGCGACTTCTACTGCGCCGACAGCGGCACGATCCCGGCGCTGCTCATCCTCGAGCTGCTGAGCGTCGAGGGGGGCAAGCTGTCCGAGCTGCTCGCCGACTTCCGCTCGACGTACTTCATCTCCGGCGAGATCAACTCGACCGTCGACGACGCACCCGCGAAGATCGCGGCGATCGAGTCGCGCTACGCCGACGCGCGGATCAGCCATCTCGACGGGGTCTCCGTCGACTACGACGACTGGCACTTCAACGTGCGCTCGTCGAACACCGAGCCGCTGCTGCGGCTGTGCCTGGAGTCGCTCGTGTCGCAGGAGGACATGGAGCACCGGCGCGACGAGATCCTCGAGATCATCCGCTCGTGACGACGGAGGGCGACGCGGCGCTCGCGCGGGCCGCCGGCGCCGGCATCCATCGCCTCGCCATCCCGACGCCGTTTCGGGTCGGCAAGGTCAACACGTACCTCATCGAGGACGACCCGCTGACGCTGCTCGACTCCGGCCCCAACTCGGGCACGGCGCTCGACGCGCTCGAGCAGGCCCTCGCCGCCCGCGGTCACCGCATCGAGGACCTCGAGCTCATCGTCATCTCCCACCAGCACATGGACCACCTCGGCTTGGTCTCGATCCTCGCCCGCCGTTCGGGCGCCGAGGTGGCGGCGCTCGACAAGCTCGCTCCGTGGGCTGCGCAGTACTTCGACGGCATGGAGGCCGACGACGCGTTCGCCAACAGCGTCATGACCGAGCACGGCATCCCGGAGGACATGCGCCTCGCCCTCGTGTTCGTCTCGCAGAGCTACCGCAACTGGGGCGCCGCGGCGACCGTCACGCGCCCGCTCGCCGACGGCAGCGAGCTGCGGCTGCGCGATCGCACGCTGCGGGTCCTGCACCGCCCCGGCCACTCGCCGTCGGACACGATCTTCCACGACGCGCAGCGCGGGATCGTGCTCGGCGCCGACCACCTCATCGCCCACATCTCCTCCAACCCGCTCGTCTCGCGGCCGCTCGACGCGCCGCTGGACGGCGGCCCGCCGCCCGCGCGCCCGCACGCGCTCGTCACCTACCTCGCGTCGCTCAGCGCGACCCGCGCGATGGACGACGTCGACGTCATCCTGCCCGGCCACGGCGAGCCGGTCCTCGACCACGTCACCCTCATCGACGAGCGCTTCCGCATGCACGAGCGGCGCGCCGAGAAGATCGCGAAGCTCGTCTCCGAGCGCCCGCTGACGGCCTTCGAGATCGCGCAGTCGCTGTGGGGCTCGGTCGCGGTGACGCAGGCGTACCTCACGCTGTCGGAGGTCCTGGGCCACGCCGACCTGCTCGTGGCTGACGGCCGCGTCGTCGAGGAGCGCGATGGTGGCGTGGTCCGCTTCGCGTCGGCGTAGGCTGGGCAGACCACGGAGACGAACCCAGCCCCTCGCCACCCGCGCACCATCGCCCGCCGCGCGCTCGTCGCGAGCGTGCTGCTCGTCGCCTGCGCCGCCGTGGCGCCCGCCACCGCCCTTGCCGTACCGCCGGCGCCGCCGACCGTGACCGCGACGTCGCCCGCCTCGCCCGCGGACGACACGTCGCCCGAGGTCATCGGCGTGGCCGAGGCGGGGTCCACCGTGCGGATCTACACCGACCCGGCCTGCACCCTCGCCTCGTTCGTGGGGTCCGGCAGCGCGGGCGCGTTCGCGTCTGCCGGGATCACGGCGACCGTCCCGAGCAACTCGACGACGACGTTCTACGCGACCGCAGTGAACATCGACGGGCCTCCCTCTGCTCGACGCCGAGCTCGATCGTCTACGTCGAGGCGCCGTCGGCGCCGGTCGTCGTCGACACCGACCCGCCGTCGCCCTCGGCCGACAACACGCCGCTGATCCGCGGGACCGCAGAGGCCGGCACGACGGTCTACCTGTACGCCAACGCCACGTGCTCGGGCGAGTTCATCGGCGTCGGCCCCGCGGCGACGTTCGCGTCGCCGGGGATCGAGGTCACGGTCGGCGACAACAGCTCGACGACGGTCTGGGCGCTGGCGTTCAACGCGAGCAACACCCCGTCGGCGTGCTCGTCGACGTCCGAGACGTACGTCCACGAGGTCCCGAAGCCGCCGGCGCCGGTCTTCAGCGACTCGGACCCGGACTCGCCGGCCAACGCGAACATCCCCTTCATCAAGGGCACCGCCGTCGCCGGCGGGATCGTCCGGATCTACACGAACCCGTCCTGCAACGAGCCGCGCGCCAGCGAGGCGCCGTCGGCGGCCTTCGCCTCCCCCGGGATCCAGACGCCGGTGCTCAACGACGCGACGACGGTCCTCTACGCGCGGGTCGTCAACGCCGAGGGCACACCGTCGCTCTGCTCGACCTCGTCGCTCACCTACGTCGAGGACTCGACCGCGCCGCAGACGACGATCGACTCCGGCCCAGACGGCACCGTCCCCGCCGGCTCGACCGTGCGCTTCGAGTTCTCGGCCAGCGAGCCCGGCTCGCGCTTCGAGTGCCACCTGCACGAGCCGGGCTACCAGGCGTGCACCTCGCCGGCGACGTTCCCCGCGCGGCCGGCCGGGTCGACCGCGAGCAGCGCGCTCCTGCAGGTTCGCGCGATCGATCGCGCCGGCAACGAGGACGCCACGCCCGCCGGACGCCCGTACACGATCGGCGCCGCGGCGACCCCGCCCCCACCGCCGTCGCCGCCCACCGGCTGCACGCTGCGCTCCGTCGCCATCACCGGCACGTCCGCGGCGAACACGATCAACGGCACCGCGCGCTCGGACGTCATCCTCGCCAAGGCCGGCAACGACCTGGTGCGCGGCCTCGCGGGCAACGACTGCCTCTACGGCGAGGCGGGCAGCGACCGCCTACGCGGCGGCAGCGGCGCCGATCGCCTGTTCGGCGGACCTGGCGGCGACCGCCTGGAAGGCGAGAGCGGCGGCGACCGGATGAGCGGCGCCGCGGGCAACGACCGCCTCACCGATCACAGCGGCCGCGACAGCTTCTCGGGCGGCAGCGGCAACGACGTGATCGACGCGCGCGACACCTCGCTCGCCGGGCGGCGGGTCCGCGACACGGTCAGCTGCGGACCGGGGCGCGACCGCGTCCTCGCCGACCGCCGCGACCGCGTGCTGCGCGACTGCGAGCGCATCACCCGCCGCTGACGGCAGGGGCCTTGAACCCACCGGCGCCTGCCGCGCGCAGCGCCTTGATGACCTCGCGCGCCGCGATCTCGTTGCCGGCGACGCTGAGATGGATGCCGTCGGGGTTGCGGACGCGGACGTCGCGGCCGTCGTAGCGGATCGTCTCCCGGTACCCGTCGGGCGAGAAGAGCTGGTCCATGCGGACGAGGTGCACGTCGGGCAGGCCCTCCGCCGCGCGCAGGATCGCCGTATTGACGGAGCTGAAGATCGCCACGCGCCGCTCCTCGCGGGGGGCGACCATCGTGAGCCAGAACACGCGCCGTCCGTACGTCTGCATCGTCCGGCGCACCCGCCGCGCGTACTCGTCGATCCACTGGTCGTCGCAGCACTCGTGCTTCGCGCCGTCGGCCCCCTTCATCGGCCAGCCCTCGTTGGCGCCGATCGCGACGACGGTCGTGTGCGGCGCAAGGCGCTTGACCTGCTTGACGGCGAGTGGCTGGAAGCCGTTGGAGTGGCTGATCGCGAGCCCGGGCTCGACCTCGCTCACGACCTTCGTTGTGCCGTCGAGCCGATCCGACAGGACGTTTGAGAGCCCGTCCATCATCGAGTCGCCGGTGGCGAGGAGCGTGGGCAGCCTTCGCGCGGGCGCGGCCGGCGCCACGCCCACCGCGATCGTCGCGCGCGTGGCGTGGCCGGACACGCGCAGCTCGACGCGCCAGCGTCCGCGCTTGGCCACGCGCAGGGTCCGCGTCCGCGCCGCGCCGGACCGGAACACCAGTGGCTTGCAGGCCAGCAGCGCGCCGGGACGCGCGACGCAGAGGGCCGTCCGCACGCCTCCGATCCGCCAGCGATCGACGACGCGGATCCGCGCGAGCCGGCCCGGCGCGACCCGCCGCGGGACCTGGACGTCGAAGCGCTGCGCGCACGAGCGCGTGCGGATGTTGACGGTGCCGCGCACGAACCCGTCCGGCCGCATGGCGGTCGCGGCGAAGTCCCGCACGAGCCGGCCGCAGCGCCAGGTCGTCGCGGCCCAGAGCGTGGTGAGCGCGCTGTTGGGCTTGCTGCGCCGGCCGAGCGCGATCGCCCGCCCACCGACGCATTCGAAGAAGTCGACCGGGACCCCGAAGGCGTCGATGAAGTGCAGGTCGATGACGCCGAGCCGCGTGGTCGTGGCGGCCAGCGTGTTCGTGACGGGGGCGTCGGCGCACGGGTTGTCCGTCGCGGCGGTCGGAGCCACCGCGGGTGCGGCGAGCGCGAGCGCGACGGCGGCAGCGACGGCAGCGATCGCGTGGCGCGCCCAGGTCACGGCGCGCCTCGCCGGGCGGCAACGGAGCGCGCGTCGACCGCACCGGCCGCGCGCAGGGCCTTGACGACCTCGCGCGCGGCGATCTCCGCGCCGGCGATGTTGAGATGGATGCCGTCGGGCTCGCGCACCCGGACGGTGCGACCGCGATAGCGGATCGTCTCGCGGTAGCCGTTCGGAGAGAACAGGAGGTCCAGCCGGACGACGTGAACGTCGGGCAGCCCTTCGGCCGCGCGCAGGATCGCGGCGTTGACGGCGGCGACGATCGGCGCGCGGCCGGGACCCTTCTGCGCGACGACCGTCAGCCAGAACACGCGCCCGTAGGTCACCATCGTCCTGCGGACACGCCGCGCGTACTCGGCGACCCACGGTTCGTCGCAGCACGCGTGCTCCACGCCGTCGGGTCCGGTCATCGGGAAGCCCTCGTTGGCACCGACCGAGACGACGGTCGTCTTCGGCTTCAGGCGCTCGCACCTGCGCCTCGGCGATCGGCTGGAGCACGTCGCCCTTGCTGATCGACATCGCCGGCGCGGGCTCGGTCACGACGGTCGCGTCGTCGCCGAGCTGATCGGATATGAAGCTGCCGAGCGGGTCCATCGTCGAGTCCCCGGTCGCGAGCAGCGTCGGCGGTCGCGGCTTGGGTGCGGCGGCGCGCGCGCCGACGGCGATCGTTGCGCGTCTGCGGTGGCCCCGGACCCGCAGCTCCACGCGCCAGCGCCCGCGGGCGGCGACGCGAAACGTCCGCAACGCGAGCTGCGTGCCGCGCCGGAACACGACCGGTCGGCAGGCGGCCCGCCGCCCCGGACCGGCGACGCAGAGCGACACCTGGACCTCCCCGACGTGCCAGCGATCGCTGATGCGAACGCGAGCGATCGAGCCTGGGGCGAGCCGCGGCGGGACGTCGAGGCCGAAGCGCTGCGCGCACGAGCGCGTGCGGATCGCATGCGCGCCGCGGGCGATCGTGCCGTCCGCGCGCGTCGCGGACGCGGCGAAGCGCCGGACGAGGCGCCCGCAGCGCCAGGTCGTCGCCGCCGTCATGCTCGTGAACTCGTCCTGCGGCGGCGCGGTGCGCCGGCCGAGCTTGACCGCCCGGTCGCCGATGCACTCGAAGTACGTGACCCGTGCGCCGCGGGCGCCGAAGAGGTAGAGGTCGATGAGGCCGAGGCGAGTGGTCGCGAAGAACGTCCCGCTCGGGCCGGGCGCGCAGGGCGACGACGACGGCGGTCGCGTGGCGCCGTTCGCGATGGCGGCCTGCGACACGAGGATCGCCGCGGACGCGACGAGCGCGCACGCCGCGAGCCGGCGCGCCATCGGGCTACGCCGGCTTGCGCGCTTCGATCTCCGCGCCGGTGTAGAGCGTCTTGAGCTTGAGCTTGGAGAAGCGGTCATCGAGTGGATAACCCATCCGGAACAGCAGGAAGAGCGCCTTGTTGAGCGGCCGTACCCAGCGGCGGTGGTCGGTTCGCGGCAGGACGAAGTGCACGAGGTTCGTCATCTGCAGGAACGCCCCCGAGTACGGCTTCTCGTCGATGTAGACGATCTCGAAGCCCGCGCGCTCGAAGAGCTGGCGCATGCCGAACGTCGTGAAGCGGCTGACGTCCTCGGGAAAGCCGTGGACGCCGAAGGTGAACGGGATCCAGGCGAATGCCGACGCCCCGGGCTTCAGCACCCGGTACATCTCGCGCACGACCTGGTAGGGATCGTCGACGTGCTCGAGCACGGAGATCGCGAGCGCGCCGTCGAAGCGGTCGTCCTCGATCGGCATGCTCAGCGCGTCGCCGACGATGTCGGGCTTCTGGGTCTCGTCCGCGTCGAACTTCGTGAGCTTGCAGTTGAAGTAGGGCCGGTGGTCGTAGTGGCCGGCGCCGACCTCCAGCACCTCGGCCTCGGGCGGGTGCGACCCGGCCCATGCCTCGAGCTTGGGCTGCAGGATCCGGCGCGCGGCGCCGTGGTTCATGTCGTAGCGGACGGTACGCAGGCCCATGGGCGCGGCGAGCATAGCCGTCTGGCGTCAGGCCGGGCGGCGCGCGCTGGCGATGACCTGGTAGCCGAGCAACCCCGGCAGACGGCGCCCGAGCGCCTGCCACGCGGGCTCCGCGCGGCGCTCGAGGCGACCGGGCAGCGCGATGTGGTTGCGCAGCGCGGGGACGATCGCGCCGAGGTCGACTGAGTCCAGGCCGGCGTCGGCGAGCAGCGTCGCGACGGAGGCCCGCGTGAACCACCGCAGGTGGCTCGAGTCGAACGTGCCCTTCTCCTCGGCGGGCCAGCGCCCGCGGGCGAGCGTCAGCCGTGCCTGCCAGTGCGCGACGTTCGGGACGCTGACGAGGATCGCCCCGCCCGGCTTGGCCCAGCCGCTCGCACGGCGCAGCGCCGCGACCGGATCGGCGAGGTGCTCGAGCACGTCGGCGAGGACGACGAGGTCGTAGAAGCCCGGCTCGAACGGGAGGTCGCGGTCCTCGAGCGCGCCCTGCACGACGAGGTCGGCCGTGTTCGCGGCCACCTTCGCCGCGGTCTCCGACAGCTCGAGGCCGGCGGTGTGGTCGGCCCGCGCGCGCAGCAGCGCGAGCAGCCCGCCGGACGCGCAGCCGAGGTCGAGCACGCTCCCGCCCTGCGGCAGCAGGTCCTGCGCGCGGGCGGCGATCGCGCCGTTGCCGAACGCGGCGTAGGTCTGCGCCTTGGCCTCGTAGAGCTCCGCGAGCGCGGGATCGGCGGGCATGGCGTCGAGCGTATCGGCGCGCGCGCCTACACTCCGCGCGATGCCAGCCAGCCCGGCTCGACGCGCGATCCACCGTGTGCGGCGCTCGCTGCTTGGGGCACGCCGGATCCTCGCACGCGCCGGCGCGATCGAGCGTGCGCGCCAGTCGCTGGTGGCGACCGACGCCGAGCCGCCGCTCGTGCGCCCGCGCGACGTCGCGCAGCATCTCGGCGCGGGCGTCCTCGGCCCCGCGGCGTCGCGCGCGGGCCTCGGGATCGAGGCGGAGCGCGTCGTCGTCGGCCCCTTCGCGTCGATCGCCCACGGCGTGCAGTTCCACGCGAGCGAGCCGGACTTCTCGCGGCGCGTCGCGCAGTTCCCACTGCGCGCGCGGCTCGGTTCGAGCGAGGGCGAGGACGACGAGCGCGGCGCGGGGGGAGCGGGCGCCGCGGGCGCCGCGGGCGGCGACATCGAGGTGGGTCCCGACGCGTGGATCGCCCAGGGCGCGATCGTCATGTCCGGCGTCACGATCGGGCCGGGCGCCGTCGTCGCCACACGCGCGGTCGTCACGCAGGACGTCGCGCCGTACGCGATCGTCGCCGGCGTGCCGGCGACGAAGATCGGCCAGCGCTTCGACGACGGGCAGATCGCGGCGCTGCTGCGCATCGCGTGGTGGGACTGGCCGCTAAGCACGATCAAGTCCCGCGTCGACGAGCTGTCCAACCCCGACGTCGACGCCTTCATCGCCGCCTTCGACCCAGGTCTTGGCGAATAGTGACCCATATGCGGTCAATATCCGCCAAGACCGCTGGTGAGATCGCCGTCGTCATCGTGAACTTCAACGGCGAGCGGCTGATGCCCGCCTGCCTTGCCGCGCTGAGCGCCCAGACGCTCGCGCCCGCCGAGGTGCTCGTCGCCGACAACGGCTCGCGTGACGGGTCGCTCGCGCTTCTGCGCGCGCACCACCCCGGCGTCGGCGTGCTCGAGCTTGAGCGCAACCACGGCTTCGCCGGCGGGGCGAACCGCGGCGTGGCCGCCACGCGGGCGCCGTGGGTCTGCGTCCTGAACTCCGACGCGACGCCCGAGCCCGACTGGCTCGCGACGCTCGCCGCGGCGCCCCGCGACGAGAAGACGTGGGCGCTCGGCAGCGTGCTCGTCAGCGCCGCGACCGGGCGGATCGAGAGCGCGGGCGACCAGTACGACCCGGCGGGCTTCGCCTACAAGCTCCTGCGCGACCGGCCGCTGTCGGACCTGCCGTCCGCCCCCTACCCCGTGTTCGCCGCACCAGGCGCCGCGCCGGTCTTCCGCCGCGACGTCTTCGAGCGCCTCGCCGGCTACGAGGAGCGCTTCTTCCTCTACTACGAGGACGTCGACCTCGCCTTCCGCGCGCTGCTCGCCGGCTACCACGCGCTGATGGTCCCGGCGGCCCGCGTCGTGCACCAGCTCGGCGCGACGACCCGCTCGCGTGCCCGCGCGCGCTTCTACGTCGCCCGCAACAGCGTCTGGTGCGCCGTCCGCTGCCTGCCGGAGACGGGGCCGCTGCGCCTCGGTCGACGCTGGCTCTCCGAGCTGCGCACGAACCGGCCGCGGCGCCTGATCCCGATTGAGCTGATCGGCCGCGCGGCCGCGCTAGCGGGCCTGCCGCGCGCGCTGCGAGAGCGCCGCGAGATCCAGGACGGCCGCGTTCCCGGCCTCGACGAGCTCGCCGTGTTCCTGGAACCGCCGAAGGTGATCGCCCGGAGCCAGTAAGGTCGAAACCGGCACCCGAGGAGGTCATGGAATGCAGCTCGTACGGATAGCCGGACCAACCGAGGCGATGCTTCGCCTCACCGATGTGGAGGGGCTGGACTTCGAGCGCACGAGCGCCAGCCGCCTCGACGACGAGACGTGGCAGGTCGCGGGCTACGCGACCGACGAGGCGCTCGCGGAGCTCGAGACGCGCGGCCTTCAGACCGAGCTCGTCGTGCCGGCCGAGCAGGTCGCCGAGGAGCGCCAGACCCTCTACGCCGCGATCACGCGCGACGAGCCCGAGGACGCCGACGACGGCACGTCCGCCGGCGGCGACGCAACCTCGACCGCCGACGAGCCCGAGGGAGGCGACGCCTGATGTCCTACCCCTCGACGGTCCGCGAGATCGAGGACGGCCTCGGCGCGCTCGCCGCCGCCCACCCGTCGCTCGTCACCCGCACGACGCTGCCGAACGCCACGCACGAGGGCCGCCGAGTGTCCGCGGTGCGCGTGACGAACGGCGGCACGACGCCGGTGCTCTTCATCGGCGGCGCGCACGCCCGCGAATGGGTCCCGCCGGACGCGCTGCTCACGCTCCTGCAGCGGTTGCTCGACGCCTACGAGAACGAGACCGACCTCGAGATCCCCGCGTTCACCGACACGGCCGCCTCCCCGACGTCCCCTATGGCGCGGTGTCGATCGCGGCCGCCGACGTCAAGCGAATCATCGAGTCCGTCGAGCTGCACGTCATCGGGTGCGTCAATCCCGACGGGCGCGCGTTCTCGCAGTCGGGGCCGCTGAACGCGATGTGGCGCAAGAACCGCCGCCCGCCCAACCCCGGCTCGACGTGCCGCGGCGTGGACCCCAACCGCAACAACGACGTCGCGTGGGACTACGAGCGCTACTACTCCCCCTCCGGAGCGGAGAACAACTCGGCCTCGAAGAACCCCTGCGACCCGCAGGTCTACGTCGGCCCGGCGGCCGTCTCCGAGCCCGAGAACCGCAACGTCGCAGGGCTCATGCGCGAGCAGGCGATCAAGTGGTTCGTCGACGTGCACTCGTTCAGCCGCAAGCTCCTGTTTCCGTGGGGCATGGACGGAAACCAGACCCGCGACCCCGCGCAGAACTACGAGAACCCCGTCTGGGACGGTCGCCGCGACGGCACGACAGCCGGCCCGTACGGCGAGTTCATCACCCCGGAGGCCCTCGAGCGCCACGTGCGCGTCGGCACGGCGATGCACGACGCGATGGTCGAGGGCGCCGGCTCCGATCGCCGGGCGCGGGTGCGCTCGGAGTACGCCGTCGAGCCGTCGCTGGCGCTGTATCCGACGACCGGCACGTTCTCGGACTTCGCGTTCACGCTGAACGACGACCAGTCGGTGACGTCGTTCACGCTCGAGTGCGGCAGCGACGCCGACGGCGAGGGCGGCTTTCAGCCCGTGCCTGCGATCTATCCGAAGATCGAGCGCGAGGTGCATCTCGCGCTGCTGGCGATGCTCGCGGAGGCCGCGGGCGGCTGACATGGCCGGCAGGGCGGCAGTCGCGCTCGCGGTCTCGATCGGTGCGCTGGCGTGCGCCGGGCCGGCGCACGCGTCGACGGTCGTCTACGTGTGCGGCAAGAACCTCTGCCGCACCGACCAGACAGGCTCCAATCCGGTCCAGCTCACTCGCGACGGCGGGTCGGGCGCGTACTCGCGCCCGACGATCTCGGCCGACGGCAAGCGCGTGGCGTTCAAGCGCGCCGAGCGCGGACACGCGTACACGGCGCGGCTGAAGCGCCGCTCGCTGTCGGACGTCACGCGCATCGGTCCGGCGCCCGACGGCGCGCGCGACGCCACGCAGTTCGACGTCGCGATCTCGCCCGACGGCAAGCGGGTCGCCTGGGTCGAGCAGCGCAGCAACGTCGTGTTCGGCACGATCGACTACCGGCGCTACATGGCCAACGCCGACGGCTCGTCGCCGCGCCAGGTCGCGTCCTCGGGCGGGCGGCCGTTCGTCGCCTTCTACGACGCGACGCGGATCCTGCGCGAAGGGCTGACCGAGGCCGTCGACGCGATGCAGGAGGGCGAGTCCGTCGACTCCGGCATCTGCGTGCCCTCCCCGACGACGGCATCCAATGGCACCTGTCGCGGCGCGCGCGCGGGACCCAGCCCGCCTGGAGTCGTTAGCTCGCGGGGAACTGCTCGAGGATCCAGCCGGGGCCGAGCAGCGGGCGCCGGTAGGAGCGCCCGCCGACGCGCACGTAGTCGCCGGTGCGCGGATTCAGCGGCAGGTCGCGCTCGATCGGATACCACTCGTTGTGCTGGTCGACGAGGGTGAGGAGCTCGGCCGGGAAGGGCCAGTCCTCGGCGAGGGTCCGCCAGCGCTCGGCGAAGTCGCCGCCGTCGCGCCGGCAGGTGGCGCGCAGCTCGCCGTAGGCGTGCTCGAGCCGGCGGCGCTCGTGCGCGATGCCAGCGTCGATGTCGCCGACGCGCTCCATCCAGCGCGGCCGGACGCCGCCCTGAAGGTACGCCTCGACGGACCGCGCGTACTGGCGTGCGCGGTCGGACAAGGGCTTGCCCTTGCCGGTGGACTCGTCGACGTCGCGGGCAACGAGCCGCTCGACCGACGTGCGCTGATTCTCGTCGAACTGTTCTCGCAACGCCCCGAAAGTGTTGCAAGCTCACAGGCTCGATCCGACGGTTCGGCCGAGCCAGACCGCGGCGAGCCCGAGCACGAGGCTCGCCACGATGTTCAGCGCCGCCGCAGCCGTACGTCCCTCGTCCGCGAGGCGGTGGCTGTCGTAGACCCACGTGCTGAACGTCGTGTAGGCGCCGAGCAGGCCCGCGCCGAGGAGGCGATCGGCGTCGGCCGCCAGCGCGAGCCCGGCGAGCAGCCCGAGCGCGAGCGTGCCGCTGAGGTTGACGGCGAGGATGCCGAACGGAAACTCGCCCCGCGTACGGCGCCGGACCGCGCCGTCGACGAGCGCGCGGGCGACCGCGCCGGCGCCGCCGAGCAGTCCGACTGCCAGCCACAGCACCGCGCTCACGCGCGACCTCGCGCGCTCGCCGCCACGCCGAAGCGCTCGCTCGCGCCCAGCCGGCGTCCGGCCACGACGGCGACGAGCCCGGCGGCGACGCTCGCCAGCGCGTACGCCGCGGCGAGCCCGTGGCGCTCCGCGTCGAGCATCCACAGCAGCTCGAGCTGCAGCGTCGAGAACGTCGTCAGCGCGGCGCAAAACCCCGTGGCGAGGAACAGCCGGCGGCGCCGGTCGCTCGCCCGCTGGGCGACGTACCCGAGCAGCAGCGCGCCGGCCACGTTGGCGACGAAGGTCGCCCACGGCCACTGCGCGGGCTCGGCGGCGACGCTCTCCGCGACGGCGACGCGCGCGAGCGCCCCGAGGAACCCGCCGGCGAAGATCGCCGGGAGCTCACGGATGCCGGCGTCGGGTCTCATGGCGGGCACTTCAGCGCATATCGCTCGTCAGGAGCCGGGTAAGCGGGCTGCAACACCCGATCTCGAGGAGGGAACCATGCCCCCGGCAGGCGTCAAGAAGGGCACGAAGCGCGCTCGCCAGTACGAGCACATCAAGAAGTCCGCGAAGGACGCCGGCGCGACGGAGAAGCGCGCCGAGGAGAAGGCGGCGCGGACCGTCAACCGCGAGCGTGCCCGTGCGGGCGAGACGCGGACGGCATCGGCCTCATCAACGCGCGGCAAGTCCTCGAGCGCCCGCGGCGGCGAGCGCTCGCACGACGACCCGACCAAGCAGGAGCTCTACGACCGCGCCAAGAAGGTCGGCATCGAGGGCCGCTCGAAGATGACGAAGGCGCAGCTCAAGCGCGCGCTGGGCCGCAAGCGCGGCTGAGCCGAGGGCCCGCGCAGCGCCGTCGCCCGCGCAGCGCCGTCGCCCGCGCAGCGCTGCGCAGCGCTGAACGCGGCGCCGGGCTGACGCCCGGCGCGCCGCGCTACGCCGCCGAGGCGCCCGCCGCCGGGCGGCGGCGCAGATACGCGAGGATCTCGCGCAGCAGCGTGCGCTCGACGAGCGCCGTCGCCGCGAGCGTCACGAGGATGTAGAGCGCCAGCAGCGCGAGCGCGACGAGCAGGCTCGACTCCTCGCCGAAGGCCAACCGCAGGCCGATGACGGCAGCGACCGCCGGCACGCTCGGCAGGAGCGCTCGCGCGGTGTGGCGGATGAACCGGAACGTCGGAAAGAGCCGGCGCAGGTAGAACATCCGCACGGCGAAGTTCACGCCTTCGACGAGCAGCGTCGCCAGCGCGAGCCCGCGCAGGCCCTCGGTCGCGAGCAGCGGCAGCGCGATCGCGCAGAAGGCGACGATCGCGATCCCCGCCGCGACGCCGACCGGCTTCGTGCGGTTCAGCGCGCGGTAGAACGCGTCCCAGTTGAAGCCGATCTGGTGGATCGCGACCGCGACGCCGATCGCCTGCATGAGCCCGATCCCCGGCCGCCAGCGCTCGCCGATCACGAACTGGACGAGATCCTCGGCGAACAGCGCAAGCCCGAAGCCGAACGGCGCGCCCCACATCAGGGCCAGCCGGTTGGACTTCACGAACGCCTCGTAGAGCAGGTCCGTGCGGTCCTTGACCGCGCAGATCGTCGGGTAGATCGTCTGCGTGATGGCCTGGTCGGCGCGGTCGGAGTACTGCGAGATGACGCTCGCCAGCGCGATGATCCCGACGCCCGCAAGCCCGAGCGTCGCCTCGCCGACCGCGAGCAGCCCCTGCCCGACGACGACCGCGGCGCCACCGGCGAGCACGAGCGGCCAGCTGAACGACGCGTACGCGCGCAGCGTCTCGCGGTCGAACGCGAGGCCGAGCTTGTACGGACACGCGCGCAGCGAGACGAGCGCGCCCGCCCACGCGCCGATGACGATCCCGACGATGAGCGCCCAGTAGCCCGCGCCCGCGACGAGCAGCGCGACCGCGATGACGAACCCGAGGATCGGGTCGATCGCTTGGAGCTTGCGCTGGCGGACGAAGTCCAGCTCGCGGTAGAAGATCCACAGCGGCGCCTGGAGGGCGTAGGCGGGCACGACGAGCAGCGCGACGAGCGCCGGCGCGAGGATCTCCGGCGTCCCGAGCGCCGCGGCCATGACAGGGACGAGCACGAGCCCGAGGACGAGCGCGATCGCCGCGAGCCCGAGCTCGAACGTCATCGCCTTGCGAAACGCGACCTCCTGGTCGGTCTCGTCCTGCTCGATGTACTTGTCGCCGATCCCGATCTGGCGCAGGAGCGCCAGCGTCGCGAGGACCACGAGCACGACCCCCCACACGCCGTACGCGGTCGTCGAGAGGAACGCCGCGACGAGGAAGCCGCGGATGAGCGCGAGCGTGTTGACGCTCGTGAGGAAGATCGCGTTGACGATCGTCCCGCGCGCGGCGAGGATTCGCAGGCCACTGCCGGCCCCCGGCCTGCCGGTCGCGGGCGCCGCCGGAGGATCGGCGGCGGGAACCGAGATCTCGGGGCGTTCGAACACCGTGGCGCCACGATACGGCCCCCGTCGTCCGGACCCACGGGGGTCTAGCGGCAAACGTCCACCATGTCGTCGTTTCCCGCCACACCCCCATCCGGCCCGGTCGCCCGGACCCACAGGGGGTCTGGTGGCAACCATGTCGTCGTTTCCCCGCCACACCCCCTGCGGCGCAGGCCCGCGAACCCGGCGCGCCGACCCGGCGGGCGCGGCGCCGCGAGCCGTGGCTTAGCCTCAGCGCGGCATGCCCACCGAGGACTTCCTCACCGGCACGATCCTCTTCACGCTGATGCTCGTCGCCGTGCTCGCGACGACGGCGATCGTCGCCCAGCGCCGGCTCGCGCACCTCGACCGCCTCGAGCGCGCCCTCGCGGCGCTCGTCGTCGGGACCGCGGTGCTCATCGGCGTGCACCTCCTGCCGCTGCTGCTCGGCATCCTCGACCGCGCGACCGTCCTCGCGTCGGCGGTGCTCGCGGTCGCGGTCGCGACGCGCGTCAAGCCCGCGAGCCCCGGGCCAGCGGAGGAGCAGCGCGGGCCCGCGCCGCCCAGCGGCCGCTTCGAGTGGACGCTCGCCGCCCTCGCCGCGGCGATCGCGCTCGTCGCGTTCCTCGCCGACCTCGGCCGCTGGGCGGGCGACGAGGTCGTCGGCGTCGACCCCCTGACGTTCCACCTGCCGAACATCGGCCGCTGGATCCAGGCCGGCTCGCTGTGGCAGGTCGACCAGTTCGTCCCGCTGCTCGCCCACGGCAACTACCCCAACAACGGCGACGTCGTCCTGCTGAGCACCGTCCTGCCGTGGCACAACGACTTCCTCGTCCGCGCGCCGATCTGCTTCTTCCTCGTCGTCACGGCCGTCGCGGTCTTCGCCATCGCCCGCGAGCTGCGCGCGCCCGCCGCCGCGGCGGTGCTCGCGGCGGCGGCGGTCGTCTGCGTCCCGGTCGTCGGCATCGCGACGATCCCGCGTGCGCTCCCGGACTCGATCCTGTGGGCGACCTACGCGGCCGGCGCGCTCTTCCTCCTGCGCCACGCGCGCACGCACCGGCGCTCGGACCTCCTCCTCGCCGCTACGGCGCTCGCGATCGCGTTCGGGACGAAGTGGTACGGCATCAGCTCGGTCGGCGTGCTCGTCGCCGTCTGGGCGGGCGCCCGGCTCGCCCGCCGCGAGCCCGGCGCGCTGCGAGACGGGCTGCTCGTCGGCACCGTCGCGCTGCTCGGCGACGCGGCCTGGATGGCCCGCAACGTCGTGGAGTCCGGCAACCCGGTGTTCCCCGCCAAGATCGCGCCCTTCGGCGTGACGATCTTCGACGCGCCGCGCGACGTCGTCGTCGAGCAGGTCGGCTTCAGCATCCTCGACTACGCCGGCGACCCGTCCGTCTGGGGCCAGCTCGCCGGCGAGGTCTTCGACGGCCTCGGCCTGCTCGCGATCGTCGCCGCGCTCGGGCTGCTCGCGGCCACCCTGATGAACCGTCGCCCGGTCGACCCCGCTGTCGGGTGGCTGTCGGTCGCCGCCGTCGCGCTCGTCCCGGTCTACGCGTGGCTGCCGGGAACCGCGCTCGGCAACGCCGGCGACCCGTCGCTTGCGAGCGGCAACACGCGCTACGCCGTGCCGATCCTCATCCTCGTCGCGCCCGTCCTCGCGTGGGCGATCGGCCGCCTGCCGCAGCTCGCGGCCCGCGGCTTCGCGGTGGCGCTGCTCGTCTGCGTCGCGGCCGGCGCCTACCGCGGCTACGAGGTCCAGGGCGCCCGCGACGTCGTGCTCGCGACGATCGGCCTCGCCATCGCGGGCGTCGCCGCCGCGGCGCTGTGGCGGACACGCCGCAACGTCGCCGTCCTCGGCGCCACCGCCGTCGCGGCAGCCCTCGTGCTGCTCGCCGCCGGGCACCGCATCGAACAGCGCATCAACGATGCGCGCTACCTCGGGTCCGACCCCGCGATCGACGCGCTGCTGAAGGCCGCCCCGGACGGCAGGCGCATCGGCCTCGCCGCCGAGTGGTCGCTCAGCGGGCTGACGCCGATCTGGCCCGCGTTCGGCACGACCATCGGCAACGAGGTCGAATACGTCGGGTACTTCGACGGCTTCCTGCGCAAGTACCCGACCGAGCGGCGCTTCCAGGCCGCCCTCGCGCGCGGCCGCTACGACGTCATCGTCGTCGGGCGCGGGTTCTACCCGCCGCAGGACACGCGCGAGCAGCGCTGGGCGATCGACGCCGGCTGGCGCACGATCGCGCTCAGCGAGCGGCTGCGCGTCCTCGTCCCCCCGGCCTGACGAGCTTCGCCGCGATGACCTCCGCCATCCGCGCGGTCTCGCGGTCGACGTCGGCGTGCTCGCGCACCCACGCCCGCGCGGCGTCCCCCGCCGCGCGCCGCTCGGCCGGCCCCAGCGCCAGCGCCGTGCGCAGCGCCGCCGCCAGCGCCTCCGCATCGCCGGGCGCCGCGAGAAACCCCCACGGCGCGAGCACGCACTCCGGCAGGCCGACCTCGTCGCTGGCGACGACGAGCACGCCGAGCGCCATTGCCTCCTTGACGACCACCGGCATCGAGTCGCGATCACCGTCGCGCGCGACGACGCACGGCATCGCCAGGACGTCGGCCGCTCCCATCACGGCAGCGACCTCAGCGGGCGCGCGCGAGCCGAGCAGCTCGACGGGCGCCCCGGTCGCCTCGATCCGGCGCTCGAGCTCGGCTCGCAGCGGGCCGTCGCCGAGGATCCGCACCTGTACGTCGTCCACCAGCGCGGCGGCGTCGACGAGCACGTCGAAGCCCTTCTTCTCGACGAGCCGCCCGACCGCGAGCACGGTCCGCCCGCCAGGCAGCGGCGCGGTGCGCGCGAAGGCGCTCGGATCGACGCCCATGACGACCTCGTGGACGTCGGCACGCGGGACGAGCTCGCGCAGCCGCACGACGTTGTAGTCGCAGCCGGTGAAGACCGCGACGGCCCGCGAGAGCTTCTCGTCGAGGTTGCGCGGCCGGGCGAAGATGTCGTAGGCGTGCGCGGTGACGCTGTACGGGCGGCCCGTCAGCGCCGAGAGGCGCATCGCGTCAAGCGCCGCACCGGCGGCGAAGTGGGCATGCAGGTGCTCGTCGCCGCCCTCGAGCACCCGCCGCGCCGGGCCGGCGAGCGCGCGCAGCGGCCGCACCCACTCCTCGCGCCCTCGCCTCCGGCGGCTCACGAGATCGCGCGCGCACGCGACCGGCCGGTGCGCGACGAGCCAGGCGAGATCGCGCCACCGCCCGTCGCCCAGCACCTCGACGTCGACGTCGGCCGGTGCCTGGGGGTTCGGGTGCGGAGCGAGCCGCGCGGCCTGCACGCGGACCGCGTGGCCCTGGCGGCGCAGCGCCTCGAGCTCGTTGACGACGAACGTCTCCGACAGCTCCGGCCACTGGTCCAGAACGAACAGCAGCCTCATCGCGCCGTGCGCGGCAAGGGCGGGTCCGGACTCGGGACGCTCTGCGCGTGCATGGGCGCCGACTGTAACGGCGCGCACGAAATCCTCCGTGCAGCAGGCCTAATCGTCCGCATCTGTGGATCGATCGTCGCCAGCTGGCGGTAGCCTGGGGGTGTGGCTGCAACTGCCGTGACTCCGACCGGCGTGCGCGACGGCGATCCTGACGCACTCGCAGGCTTGTGCGATGTGCGCGGCCCCGCCGTGCTCGCGTACTGCGAGGTCGTCGCCGGCCGTGGCGAGCGGGGAGCCGCAGCGGCGGCCGAGGCGTTCGGGAGCTTCCGCGCGGGCGTCGTCCTCGCCGGGGACCTCGCCACGCTCGATCCCGAGGCGCTGCTCATCAGCGCGACGCGTCACGCCGCCGCCCGCCACGCGGCGGGCGAGGCGCCCGAGGCCTGCGCGCGCGTCCCCGCGCTGCTCGCGGCCCGCGCCGATCGCAGCATCTCGCTCGCCGACCACGACTGGCTCGACGCGCACCTCGGGTCGTGCTGGACGTGCCGCGCACCGGTCGCGCGGTTCAACGTCGCCGACAAGGCCTACAGCGACCCGCCCGACACTGTGCTGCCGCCGGCCGTCAAGGCGGCGATGGTCGCGGCGATGGCCGCCGCGGCGCCGGTGTACCGGCAGCCGGTGGCGCAACCCGCCGCGGTCGCGCAGTACACGAACGGAAACGCCGCGCACGCCGACCTGACGCCCGAGGAGCCGTACACGGCCTACGACATGCCGGCGCTCGACGCCGGCGTCGCCGCGTCCGTCGAGCAGCCGACCTCCCACTACGAGATGCCCGCCGAGGATCTCGCGCAGCCGCAGGAGCCCGGCGAAAGGCGGAGCGCGCGGCGCGAGCGCACCCGCCGGCGCGGCTCGCTGCTCGCGACGCTCGGCCTCGCGAACGGCGGGCAAGCCGACGCGAGCGCGACGCCCGCCGACCGCCAGGCGCGCCGGTCCCGGCCCGCCCGCGCGACGCCCGCCCCCGACGGCCGCGGCGCCACCGGCCAAGCCGCTCCCGATCCGCGAGCCGCCGGCGGCTCAGCCCTGCCGCGCCCGCGCCGCGAGCTCTCGCGCCGCCCCGCTCGCCGCCGCGACCGCGGTGCGCTGCGGCCCGCCATCGTGCTGCCCGTGGCCCTCGTCGTCGTCGCGATCGTCGCGGCGCTCGCCATCGCGGGCGTCTTCGGCGGCGGCGAGCCGGCGTCGGTCCCGCAGAGCTACGCCCCCGCCTCCGGCGACGCCGGGAGGACCACGCAAGCTCCGAAGGTCGTCGTCGTGCCGGGTGCCGCCTCGGCGAGCGCCGCGGCGGTCGAGAAGGCGAAGGCCCGCGCGCGCGCCGCGAAGAAGAAGGCGGCGACGAGCGACGCCACCGAGCCCGCGGCGACGACGGTGCCGGCAGCAGCAGGGACCACCCCGCCGCCGGCCGTCGCCGACACGCCGCCGCCGCCACCGCCGCCGCCACCCCCGCCCGCGAGCAACGCCGGCAGCGGGAAGCCGAAGATCGACGCGGGCAACGGCGCCACCGGAGCCGAGCAGCTGCCGCCGGCGAAGGACACCTCGACGGTGCCCGACCTCGCGCCGCCCGTCGAGCCGGTCGCACCGCCGGGCTGAGCCGATGCAACCCGAGCGGCTCGAGCGTGAGATCCAGCGCGTCGGGCTCGAGGTCTCGCGCGCGCTGCCGTCGCGCCGCGGCCATCCGATCAAGGCACTCGACGAGCGCGCCATGGAGCTCGCCTCGCGCGACGCCGAGCTGCGGGCGGCGCTCTTTCGCTTCGTCGACGTCGTCCCCGCGTGCCGGTCGCTCGACGACCTCGCGACCCACCTGACCGGCTTCCTCGACGAGGTCGACAACCAGCCGCCGCCGCTGCACGCGGCGATGAAGATGGGCAACACGAAGGCGGGCCGCGCGGCGCTCGGGGCCGCGGGGGCGGCCGGCGTCAAGCACATGGCGCACCGCTTCATCGTCGGCGCCGACCCGCACGACGCGATGTCAACGCTCAAGGGCCTGTGGCGCGACGGCATCGCGACCTCCGTCGACCTCCTCGGCGAGGCGACAGTCACCGCCGCCGAGGCCGACCGCTACGCCGCCCGCTGCGCCGCCGCGCTCGACGCGCTCGCGCCCGCGTACGCCAAGCTGAACGCCCAGCCGCGCCTCGAGGAGGACGCACTCGGCCCGCTGCCGCGCGCGAACCTCTCGGTGAAGGTCTCCGCGCTGACGCCGCTGCTGCGCCCGGAGGCGCCCGAGCGCGGCATGCGCGACGCCGCGCCGCGCCTGCGCGACCTGCTGCGGCGCGCGCACCGGCTCGGCGCACACCTGCACATCGACATGGAGTCGCTGGACTCGCGCGAAGCCGTGCTCGAGCTCGTCGTGCAGCTCCTCTCCGAGCCGGAGTTCGCGGACGGCCCGAGCGCCGGGATCGTCCTGCAGGCCTACCTGCGCGACTCCCCCGACACGCTCGACCGCGTGCTCGACTGGGCGGCGCAGACGCAGCGCGCGCAGCCGCTCGTCGTCCGTCTCGTGAAGGGCGCGTACTGGGATCACGAGGTCGTCGAGGCGCGCCAGCACGGCTGGACCGTGCCGGTCTTCGAGCGCAAGGCCGAGAGCGACGCGAACTTCGAGGACCTCACGCGGCGGCTGCTCGACGCCCGCCCGGCGGTCCGCGTCGCGATCGCCTCGCACAACCTGCGCTCGGTCGCGCACGCCGTGGCGTACAACCGCCTGCTTGGCGGCGGCGAGGGCGACGTGGAGCTCCAGGTCCTGCGCGGCCTTGGCGACGACCTCGGCAAGGCGCTCGCCGCGTGCGGCCTGCGCGTGCGCTCCTACTGCCCGGTGGGCGACCTCGTCGCGGGCATGGCCTACCTCGTCCGCCGGCTCCTGGAGAACACCGCGAACGAGAGCTTCCTCGCCGACCAGGCACACGGCGTCCCCCTCGAGCAGCTCCTCGCGCCACCCGTATGAGCCTTCCCCCCTTCGCCAACGAGCCCACCCTCGAGCTGCGCCGCGCGACCGAGCGCGCCAAGCTCGCGATGGCGCTCGGCGAGCTCGTCCTGCCCGTGCGCGTGCCGGTCTGGATCGGCCTCGACCGCCGCGCGGGCGAGGAGCTCGTCTCGACCGATCCGGGCGACCGCACGCGCGTCGTGGCGCTCGCCGCTCGCGCGACGCCGGAGGAGGCCGCCGCGGCCGTCGAGGCGGCGGCCGCCGCGTTCGCTGGCTGGGCCGCGACGCCGGCCGCCAACCGCGCCGCCGCGCTGCTGCGCGCCGCCGCGTGGATGCGCGAGCGCCGCCACGCCCTCGCCGCGCTCGCGATGCGCGAGTGTGCGAAGCCCTGGGCGGAGGCCGACGCGGACGTCTGCGAGGCGATCGACTTCCTCGAGTTCTACGCGCGCGGCGCGATCGAGCTGGCCGCCGGCGCGCCGCTCGTGCAGATGCCGGGCGAGCGCAACGAGCTGCGCTACGCGCCGCGCGGCGTCTGCGCCGTCATCGCGCCGTGGAACTTCCCGCTCGCGATCCCGATGGGCATGACGGCCGCGGCGCTCGCGACCGGCAACACCGTCGTCCTCAAGCCGGCCGAGCAGGCGCCCGGCTGCGGTCTGCGCGTCGTCGAGGCGCTGCGCGCCGGCGGCGTCCCGGCCGGGGCGATCGCGCTGCTGCCGGGCGAGGGCGATGCCGGCGCCGCCCTCGCGCGCCACCCGGAGGTCGCGACGATCGCCTTCACCGGGTCTGGCCCGGTCGGCCTCGAGCTCCTCAAGACCGCCGCCGACGTGCAGCCGGGCGCCCGCCAGCTCAAGCGCGTCGTCGCGGAGATGGGCGGCAAGAACTGCGTCATCGTCGACGCCGACGCGGACCTCGACGAGGCCGTCCCGGCGATCGTCGAGTCGGCGTTTGCCTACGCCGGGCAGAAGTGCTCGGCCGCGTCGCGCGTCCTCGTCCACGAGGCGGCGCACGACACGCTCGTCGAGCGCCTTGCCGGCGCGATCGCGGGGCTCCAGGTCGGCCCGGCGGACGACTTCGCCTCCGACGTGCCGGCCGTCATCGAGGAGGCCGCGCGAGCCCGTGTCGGCGCGTATGCGGAGCGGGCGGCGGGCGAGGGGCTCGTCATCACCGGCGGCAGCGAGCTGCCGGACGGCGGCTGGTACTGCGCCCCCGCGATCGCCACCGACCTCGCCCCGGACTCCTCCGTCCTGCGCGACGAGATCTTCGGGCCGCTGCTCGCGATCGAGTCCGTCCGCGACGTCGAGGAGGCCTGCGACCGGGTCGACGCCCTCCCGGTCGCGCTGACCGGCGGCCTCTTCGCGCGCAACCCGCGGACGGTCGCACGCGTCGTCGCCCGCTCGCCCGTCGGCAACCTCTACGTCAACCGCTCGACGACCGGCGCGATGGTCGGCCGCCAGCCGTTCGGCGGCAACCGGCTGTCGGGCACCGGCACGAAGGCCGGCGGCTCCGACTACCTCCTGCACTTCGTCGAGCCACGCGTCGTGACGGAGAACACGCTGCGACACGGCCTCGTGGTCTAGTGGTCCCTCCGGCAAGGAGCAACCACTAGGCCACAACCTGGCCGCAACCGCGGTTAGGCTGCGCCGCATGATCACGAAACTCGACTTCATCGGCATCCCCTCGACGGACGCCGACCGCTCACGCGCCTTCTACGTCGACACGCTCGGGCTGCGGCCCGACCCCAACGGCCACTACGAGTTCTGGGTCGGCGAGACCTGCTTCGGCATCTGGGAGCCAGCGAAGATGGGCATGACGTTCGCGCCGCAGAACAACGCCCACCCGGCGTTCGGAGTCGACGACGTCGCGGCCGCCAAGGCCGAGCTCGAGGCCAAGGGCGTCGAGTTCCTCGGCGACGTCTTCGACACGGGCGTCTGCCACATGGCGTTCCTCAAGGACCCCGACGGCAACGACCTCATGCTGCACCACCGCTACGCGCCGCGGACCGACTGACGGCCGGCGGCCCCACCGGGTCAGGCGCCGGCACTGACGAGGAACTGCTCGTGCAGGCGGGTGTCGTGCCCGAGCTCGGGGTGAAACGCGACGGCGAGCAGGTTGCCCTGGCGCGCGGCGACCGGGTGGCCTTCGAGCGACGCGAGGATCTGCACGCCATCGCCGTGTGAGGCGATCCACGGCGCGCGGATGAAGACCGCGCGCAGCGGCGGGCCATCCAGCCCCCCGACGTCGAGGTCGGCCTCGAACGAGCGGACCTGGCGCCCGAAGGCGTTGCGCCGCGCCTCGATGTCCATGAGCCCGAGGTGCACGCGGTCGAGCATGATGAGCCCTGCGCACGTGCCGAGGATCGGCGTGCCCGCGGCGGCGAGCGCCCGCAACGGCTCGGCGAGCTCCTCGCGGTCGATCCCGAGCGTCATCGTCGTCGACTCCCCGCCGGGGAGCACGAGCCCGTCGAGGCCGTCGAGATCGGCCGGCACCCGCACCTCGCGCACCTCGGCGCCGAGCGAGCGCAGCATCCGCTGGTGCGCCGCGAAGCCGCCCTGCAGCGCGAGCACGCCGATCGTCGCAGTGAGACCGGGCCGCCCGTTCGCCGCGCCTCGCGCCGGCACCGCGGCTACCAGCCGCGCTGGGCCAGCAGCTGCTCGCCCTCGAGCGAGCGCGTCTCGAGCGAGGTCATCGCCTCGCCGAGCCCTTCGGATGCACGTGCGACCCGCTCGGGGTCGGCGAAGTGCGTCGTCGCCTCGACGATCGCCCGCGCGCGGCGCTCGGGGTCGGAGGACTTGAAGATCCCCGAGCCCACGAAGAGGCCCTCGGCGCCGAGCTGCATCATCAGCGACGCGTCCGCGGGGGTCGCGATGCCGCCCGCACAGAACAGGACGACCGGGAGCCCACCCTCGTGCGCGACGCCGCGGACGAGATCCAGCGGCGCCTGCAGCTCCTTCGCGGCGGTGGCGAGCTCGGACTCGTCGAGCGTGCCGAGGCGACGGATCTCCGAACGGATCGCGCGCATGTGGCGCACGGCCTCGACGATGTCGCCCGTCCCGGCCTCGCCCTTGGAGCGGATCATCGCGGCGCCCTCGCCGACGCGGCGCAGCGCCTCGCCGAGGTTCGTCGCGCCGCAGACGAACGGCACGGAGTACAGCCACTTGTCGATGTGGTTGGCCTCGTCGGCGGGCGTGAGCACCTCGGACTCGTCGATGTAGTCGACCTCGAGCGCCTCGAGCACCTGCGCCTCGGCGAGGTGGCCGATGCGGGCCTTCGCCATGACCGGGATCGTCACCGACTCCTGGATCGCCTTGATCATCGCCGGATCGGACATCCTCGCGACGCCGCCGTCGCGGCGGATGTCGGCGGGCACGCGCTCGAGCGCCATGACCGCAGCGGCACCGGCCGACTCGGCGATCCGGGCCTGCTCGGCGTCGACGACGTCCATGATGACCCCGCCCTTGAGCATCTCGGCGAGGCCGGCCTTCACGCGGAACGTCGCTTCGTCTCTCACCCCGACGATGATATCTCCCGCGCTGCGTGGCTCCCCCGGCTCACACGCCATCCAAGCGGTCGGATAGCGTCCGCAGCCATGAGGATCCTCCGCTTCGTCGCGGCCCTGCTCGCCGCCGGCGCGATGCTCTCGCAGCCCGCGGTCGCCGTCGGCGCAGAGCCCCTGCGGCGGCTTCCTACAGCCGGCGTGCCCTCCCCCGCCGCCGCCGCCCCCGCCCCCGCCGGTCTCGACCGAAGCGACCGTCACGCTCGTCCCCGAGGTGGCCAGGCGCCGGATCGACTCTGTCGAGCCGCTGCGCTTCCGCGGGACGGTCGGCGACGTGCCGATCCCTCAGGGCCTGTTCGTCGAGCTGCGCCAGCGCGTGACGGGATACGGCTCCGCGGCGATCCTCGAGCCGCTGGTCACGCAGGTCGCCGAGGACGGGACGTTCACGTTCGCACTTCAGCCGCGGATCAGCCTCGACGTGCAGGCGGTGCTGCGCGCGGGCGAGCGAGCGACCGGCCAGAGCCCCGTCCGGCGCGTGACGGTGCGCTCGCGCCAGAACCTCAGCCTCAGCTCGATCTCCGCGACCCGCGGACGGTTCGTGCTGACCTCGCTGGGCCCCGCGTCGGTGCCGCTCGCGAGCGGGAAGATCGTTCCCCGCGTCGGCGCCGCGCGATTCGGCTACCTGTACCTCATCGCGAAGAACCGGCGGTTCGCGCTGCGGATCGGGTCCGGGCGCATCCGCGACCGCGCGTGCGCGGCGTTCTGCAAGCGCTCGGCGATCGGCTTCTTTCGCATCACCAGAGCGATCGTGCGCGAGCGGCGCGACTTCCTCGCCTGCGCTCGCACCTCGCTCTTTTTGGGGGTGCAGGACGCCGCCGTCTCGGAGCACTGCGGCAAGCGTCGCATCACGCTGCGCCGCCGACCTGAGGCCCGCCCTACTTGAGCTTGAACGCCTTGATGCGATCGGCGTAGCCGTCCGCATCGCGAGCGTAGACGCCGTAGGCGAGCGCCTGGACCATGCTCAGCAGCGCCGTGTGCGACCGCACGTAGGCGGGGCTGTTGGACGAGTAGTACAGGCGGATCTGGGCAAGCTTGGCGACCTCGGAGAGCGTCGCGTCGGTGATCGCCATCGTGCGCGCCTTGCGGTGGCGAGCGAGCTTCATCGCCCGCACGACGAGCGGGTGCGGCCGGCCGGCGGACAGGCCGATGACGAGCGTCTCCTCGTCGATCCGCGAGAGGCGGCCGAGCGCCTCCTGCGACGGGCTGGCGACGATCTCGGCGCGCAGGTCGAGCAGCATCAGCAGGTGGCGCAGGTAGGACGCGAAGAAGGCCATCTGATCGGTGCCGGCGACGAGCAGGCGCGGCGTCGTCGCGATCGCCTCGATCGCGGACTCGATCTCCGAGCGCGACACCTTGCGCGCCGTGTCCTCGACGTTGACGTGGTCGGCGGCGAGCATCGTCTCGAACTCGTTCTGGTCGAGCGAGAACAGCGGCGCGGCCGGGCCGCTGATCGCCGCGACCGGCGAGGTCGCGTGGCGGCGGCGGTACTCCTCGCGAGCGGAGTGCTGCAGCTCGGGGTAGCCCTCGAAGCCCAGCGCCTGCGAGAAGCGCACGACGGTGCTCGACGACGTGTTCGCGCGGCGAGCCAGCTCCTCGGCGGTCTGGAAGGCGACCTCGTCGAGGTGGTCGACGATGTACTGCGCGACATCCTTCTGCGAGCGCGAGAAGTCGTCGAAGCGGGCCTGGATGTACGTGGAGAGCGACTCGGGGGTCGTCGTCGTGGCAGAGCGCTTCATGGGCGAGACCCTGTTTCGACAGGGGTGCCCACGTTCCTTTCGAACGCGGCGAAAGCCGCCGCTTAACGAACCGCGCCCGGCCTTGGGGAGACCGGGCGCTGGAGCCGAGAGTGAGGGGAGGCGGGGGATATGGGCCGAACCGTTCTCTCGGCGGGCTCTGCTGTAGGTCGTGCCCGACTTCGCCAGCACTAAACATCGGATCTCCGAGACCTGGCGCGAACGGGCAACTCGGGCGGCCGGCGCGGTCAGCCCGGCGCGTACCGGCGGATGGCCGGGGACGGGCCCTCGGGCACGGTGTAGAACGCGCGCCCGTCGGCCGCCACGGCCAGGGCCTCGCCCTGCCCCTCGCGATAGAGCGCTGCGCCGGCCGTGCACGGCTTGCGCTTCAGCGCGGTCGCGACGCGCTCGCCGCGGCGGCGCGTCCAGACGTACGCGCTCGAGTAGGTCCGCAGGACGATCGTGCGTCCGTCGGCGGAGACGTCGCCGGCCGTGACCGTCTCCCCGCGCCCCAGCTTGACGCCGCCGCGGCGGCGCATCGTCGTCGTGGTGCCCGCCGCCGGCCGGCTGGCGACGTAGATCCCGGCGCGGCCGCTCGCGCTCTTGGAGACCACGACGAGCGATCCGTTGCCGGGATCGCGCAGCAGCGCCTCGGCGTCGCGCCGCCCGTCCGGGTAGCGCAGCTCGATGCGGCTCGCGACCGCCGCCGTCGCCGGGCGCGAGCCCGTCACGCGCGGCTCGGGCACGCGGTAGACGACGATCTCGTCGCGCTGCGGGACGTTGTCGCCGATGTCGCCGACGTACAGCTCGCGCGGGCCCGCCGCGATGTCCTCCCAGTCAAACGCCTCGGCACCGGTGAGCGCGACGTCGGCGAGCAGTCGGCCGTCGGTGCGCACGGCGAGCAGCCGCGGCGCGTCTCCGGAGTCGTTGTGCGTCCACAGCACGCCGCGCTGCGAGCGCGAGAGCACGAGCCCCGAGAGCTCCGTCGCGGCGGCGGCCTGCACCATGCCGGTGATCCGCGCGGTCAGCGTCGCGCACAGTGCGGGCCGAGCCGGCCGCGCCGGCGTCGCCGCGCCGTCCGCAACGTCGTCGCGCGCCCCCTCCCCACCGCACCCGACCGCGGCGAGCACGACCAGCGCTCCGAGCAGACGGGGGGTGTGTTCGACGACCCGGTCCTGGACCGAGTCGGGTGACACACCCCTCTAGCCGAGACGCCGGACGGTCTCGCGCGCACGCTGGATGCGCCGGTCTTCGACCTTGTGCTCCTCGGGGATCAGCAGCATGTCGGTGATCGCCAGGACGTCCTCGGCGAGCAGGAGCTGCACGCGCAGCGCCGCCTCGGCGCAGTCGATGATCTCCCCGCGAGACGTGAACGTGTGGTTCATGCCGAGCAGGCGGCGGATGTAGTAGCCCATGCTCGCGTTACCGCAGCTTCTCGAAGATCTCGGTGGCGCGCACGACACGCGGGTCGGACTTCTCGAGCCCGGCCTCCTCGGCCAGCGAGATGATGTCGCGCGCGAGCTGCTCCTGCAGGAGCAGCGCTCCCTCGGCGGCATCCTCGAGCTGCGCGTCGGACATGTTGTCGTAGCCGCCTAGGAACATCTTGGCCAGCAGATCGCCCATCGAACTCCTCGTGCCGGGGTGCGAGTCAGGCGCGCAGTATCCCGCACGGGAGCCGCGGCGGGCGCCTACTCGTCCTCGCGGTCGCCCGACCTGACGTCCATGTTGAGCGTCACGGGCATCCCGCTCTCGATCGCCTGGGCAGCGACCTCTGCCCCACCGATCCGCACGCCCGCCATCAGCGCCTGCGTCAGCGCCCGCGCGACGAGCCGCCAGGTCTCCTCGTCGACGTCGATCTCCTCACGCAGCCGCATGACGATCGGGCGCAGCTCGATCGCGGCCTTGTCGCTGACGTCGCCGGGCCTGCGGTCGTCGTGTGCCATCGCCACAGCGTAGGCCGCTGCTCACGGGATCACGACGTCGCGCACGCCGGTGACGCTCGTCCTGGCGCGCACGTAGCGGGGCAGCAGCTCGAGCGCGGCGTCGCGGTCGGGCGCCTCGACGCGCCACCACAGGGCGTGGCCGCCGGCGAGGCAGGTCGACGCCGCAGGTCGGTGGCGCAGCGGGCTCTCGAAGCCCGTCCACGCCGCGAACGCCGCGGCGCACTCCGCCGCGGCGTGCTGGTGATGGAGGAGGAAGGCGGCCATGTCACGCTCGCGCGGGCAGCGCCTCGCCCTCGTGACAGACCTCCGGCAGGAAGTCCAGCGCGCTCGGCAGCCACCAGTTGCGCTCGCCGAGGAGCTTCATCGAGGCCGGCAGCAGGACGCCGCGGATGAGCGTCGCGTCGAGCAGGATCGCGAACGCCAGGCCGACGCCCATCTGCTTGAACATCATCCACGACAGCGTCCCGAAGACCGCGAACACGCAGACCATGACGACGGCCGCGCTCGTCACGACGCCCGCGGTGGACTTGATCGCCGACGCGACCGCGTGCTCGGTGCTCATGCCGCGGTCGACGAGCTCGCGGACCCGCGTCAGGACGAACACGTGGTAGTCCATCGACAGGCCGAACAGGACGACGAACATGAACAGCGGCAGCCACGAGACGATCGGGCCGGTCGCGCCGATGCCGAGCAGGCCGTTGAACCAGCCGTGCTGGAAGACGAGCACGAGGGCGCCGTACGCCGCGCCGACCGACAGCAGGTTCAGGACGATCGCCTTGATCGGCACGACGATCGAGCGGAACGTCACCAGCAGCAGCAGGAACGCCGCGACGAGCACGAACGCGAACACGATCGGCAGGTGGGAGACCATCGACGCGTTGAAGTCGCGATCGATCGCCGTGCCGCCGGTCGCGAGCGCCTCGACGCCGTCCACCGTGCCGAGCGTCGCCGGCACGAGGTCGTCGCGCAGGGCATCCAGCGCCCGGCCCGACAGCGCGTCGGTGCCGTCGCCGGCCACCTCGATCTGCAGGACGTTGACCGTCTTGTCGGGACTCAAGTCCTGCTCGAACGGCCCCTTGCCGGGGAACATCTCGGCGTTGCGCCGCGTCGCCTGCTCGAGCTTCTCTACGGCGCGCGTCACGGCCGGAGCGGTGACGTCCTTCGCCTTGACGACGACGCTCAGCGACGAGGTCTCGCTCGGGAACGCCGCCCGCAGGTGCTCGAACTTCTGCACGACGACGAGCTCCTGCGGCAGCGTGTCGATGCCGGGCGTGCCGGTGTTCATGTGCAGCGCCGGCGCGGCCATCGCGAGCAGCAGCGCCACCGACACGGAGGCCCACAGCAGCGGGCGGCGCATGACGGCGTCAACGGTGCGCGACCACAGCCCGAGCGACGCCATCCGGCGCTTCAGGCGATCGAGGCCGGGGACGCGCCCCTTGTCGACCCTGTCGCCGGCGAGCGACAGGATCGCCGGCAGGACCGTGAGCGATCCGAGCATCGCGACGGCGACGACGACGATCGTGCCCGTCGCGAACGAGGTGAACGTCGCGGCGCCGCCGAAGTACATGCCCGCCATCGCGATCATGACCGTGATGCCCGAGATGAGCACGGCGCGCCCGGAGGTCGCGGCGGCCGCTTCGATGGCCGCCTCGTTCGAGCGCCCGGCCGCACGCTCCTCGCGCACCCGGCGCAGGTAGAACAGCGAGTAGTCGACGCCGACCGCGAGCCCGATGAGGAGGATGACCTCCTTGATGGACTCGTCGACGGGCGCGAGCTGGCTGAGCGGTCCGACGAGGCCCATCGTGGCCACGACGGCGGTGATCGCGAGCAGCAGCGGGATCCCCGCGGCCACGAGCGCGCCGAACGCGACGAGCAGGATGATCAGCGTGATCGGCAGCGAGGTCGTGCCGGCCTTCTGCAGGTCGGCCGAGAAGACCTCGAGGATCTCGTCCTCGCTCGAGCCCGAGCCCGACTGCTCGATGCGCAGGCCCGGGTGCGCCGCGGCGACGGCGTCCACGGCAGCGACGGTCGCAGCGACCGATGCCTTGACGGCGTCGTCCTCGACCGGGTCGCCCGGGATCTGGAAGGACACGAGCGCGGCGTCGCGCCTCGGCGACACGGCGCCTTGCGCGTGCTTGCCGTACGGGGTCGTGATCGCCGTGACGCCGTCGACCTTGCGCAGCCGGCTCGTGACGTCGCCGACGGCGGCGCGGAACGCCGGGTCGTCGACGTTCAGCGTGGAGCTCTGGACGAGGACCATCTCCTCGACGCGATCGGGGTAGGCGCCGGCGACGATGCGGTCGGCGCGGCCGGACTCGCCGACGCCGGACTCGACGTTGGTCAGGGTGTTCGTCCCGATCTTGCCGCCCACGACGAACGCCAGGACGACGAAGGCGATCCAGCCGAGTAGAGCGGTCTTGCGGTGCTGCGCGCTCCAGCGTCCTGCGCGGGCTGCGACGTTGCGTGACGGTTGCATGGGAGTCCTTGGGTTCGAGGTCGACGGCATGCAGGCAGCCTCTTCTCCCCAAGGCCCGCGAACATCGGTGACGCACCCTGAACCGAGGCCCTGAGCCGATGGTTGAGTCCATCGAGATACGCTCGCCGGCCATGGACGCCCACCCGATCGTCGGACGCGACGCGGAGCTGGCCCTGCTGGACGCTGCGCTCGAGGCGCTCGACGGCGGCACGCCGGGCTGCATCTGCATCGAAGGGGAGCCGGGGATCGGGAAGACCCGCCTGCTGCGCGAGCTGCGCGACCGGGCCGAGGCGCGCGGCCGGCTCGTGCTGACGGGCTCGGCGGCCGAATTCGAGCGCAGCGTCCCGTTCAGCGTGTGGGCGGATACGCTCGACGCGTACGTCGCCGCCCGCGAGCTCGAGCTGCCCGACGCCGACGACCTCGCCGAGATCCTCCCCTCGCTGCGCCGCGCCGGCGCGAGCCCGAGCCACGTCGCCGACGACCGCTACCGCGCGCATCGCGCGATGCGCGGCCTGCTCGACGTCCTCGCGCGCGAGCGCCCGCTCGTCCTCGCGCTCGACGACCTGCACTGGAGCGACCCGGCCTCGATCGACCTCGTCGCCGCGCTGCTGCGGCGCGGCCCCGGCGCCGCCGTGCTCCTGGTGCTCGCGTTCCGGCCGGGCCAGGCGCCCGAGCGCCTTGCCGCCGCGCTCGCGAGTCCCGCGGTCACGCGCATCGCGCTCGCACCGCTGACCGAGGGCGACGCCGCGCTGATGCTCGGCGACGACGCCGACGCGAGCGCGATCTTCGCGAGCGCCGGCGGCAACCCGTTCTACCTCGAGCAGCTCGCCCGCGTGGCGCCGCACGACGTCGCCGCGGGCGACGGAGCGGGCGGGATCCCCGCCGCCGTCGCCGCATCGCTCGCGGAGGAGCTCGCGGAACTGGGCGCCGGCGAGCGGGCGCTGCTCCAAGGGGCGGCGGTCGCCGGCGAGCCGTTCGAGCCCGACGTCGCCGCCGCCATCGGCGAGCTCTCGCCGGACGCGGGCCTCGACGCGCTCGACGCGCTCCTCGCCCGCGACCTCCTGCGCCCGACGACCGTGCCGCGCCGCTTTCGCTTCCGCCATCCGCTCGTGCGGCGCGCCGTCTACGACGCGACCCGCGGAGGCTGGCGGCTCGCCGCGCACGCCCGCGCCGCGCGGGCGCTGGCCGACCGCGGCGCGGCCGCGACCGAGTGCGCCCACCACGTCGAGCGGTCGGCGGCGCAGGGCGACGAGCACGCAATCGCGCTCCTGCGCGACGCCGGCGCGGCGACCGCGGCGAGCGCGCCCGCCGCCGCCGTGCGCTGGTATCAGTCCGCGCTGCGGCTGGCGCCCGCGGCCGACGTGCGGCTCCACGTCGAGCTGCGCGTCGCCCTCGCCGCCGCGCAGCGCTCGGTCGACCTGCCTGCGTGCTACGCGACGCTGCTCGAGGCGATGGACCTGCTGGGAGACCACGCCGACGCGCGCCGCGTCGAGCTGACCGCGCTGACGGCGGCGGTCGAGCACTGGCTCGGACGCCACGAGGACGCCCACCTGCGCCTCACGCGGGCGTGGCAGAAGCTCCCCGACCGCTCGACGGCGGCGGCCGCCGCGCTGCAGATCGAGCTCGCGGTCGACGGCCTCTACGCGCTGGACTTCGAGCAGGCGATCGGCATGGGCCGGGGCGCGCTGGAGGTCGCGCGCGCCGTGAGCGACGGCCCGCTCATCGCCGCCGCGGCATCCGCCCTGTGCCTCGCCGAGGCAGCCGGCGGACGCGTCGCCGACGCGCGCGAGCACCGCGCCGAGGCGATCGCCGAGCTCGACCGGCTGACCGACGGCGAGCTGGCGCCGCGCCTAGAAGCGCTCTTCTACCTCGGCTGGGCCGAGAACTACCTCGAGCACTGGGACGACGCCATCGCCCACGTCGATCGCGGCATCGCGATCGCCCGCGCCACCGGCGAGGGGCGCGTGCTCGTCCCGATGATGCTCATCAAGGGCTACCCGTTCGAGTTCCGCGGGCAGTGCAAGGAGGCGCGCGAGGTCTGCGAGGCCGCGGTCGAGGCGTCGCGGCTCTCCGGCCTTGACCACTACCTGTTCTGGGCGCTGTACGAGCTCGGCTGGGCGCACTACCACGCGGGCGACCTCGAGGCCGCGATCACCGCCGGCGAGGAGAGCGCGCGCGTCGGCGGGCGGCTCGCGGGCGGCACGATGCCGGCGTCCGGCGGCGGCCCCGGCTGGCAGCTCGCCTGCGCGCACTTCGAGCACGGCGACGTGCAGCGGGCGCGCGACATGATGCACGCGCTCGGCAGCGACGACCTCGCGCACAAGATCCCCGCCGAGCGCTGCATCGACTGGGAGATCCTCGCGCTCGTCGAGCTCGCGCAGGGCAACGTCGACGGCGCCGAGGAGTACATCGGGCGCTGTGAGCGCCTCGCCGCCGAGCTCGACGGGCTGCACCTGCCGACGGCGCTCGCGCTGCGCGGCCGCGCCGCCGTGCTGCTCGCGACCGGCGAACCGCTTCAGGCCGCACGCGTCGCCGAGCAGGCGGCGCTGCGGGCCGAGCTCGTCGGGGCACGGCTCGTCGCCGCGTTCGCGCGCAGCCTCGCCGGCCGCGCGCTCGTCGCGGCGGGCGAGCGGACGGCGGCGATCGCGATGCTGCGCGCAGCCGAGTCCGTGCTCGACGCGTGCGGCTCGGTGCGCGTGCGCGACGAGATGCGCCGCGAGCTGCGCAAGCTCGGCGCGCGGGCGGAGAAGCGCGGGCCGGCGGCGGCCGGCGACTCCGGCGTCGCGGCGCTGACGAAGCGCGAGCTCGAGATCGCCGAGCTCGTCACCGACCGCAGGACCAACCGCGAGATCGCCGCCGGGCTGTTTCTCAGCGACAAGACGATCGAGTCGCACCTGCGCAACATCTTCGTGAAGCTCGGCGTGTCGTCGCGTGTGGACGTCGCGCGCGCCGTTGAGCGCGCGCGCGAGGACGCGGCGTGACGGCCGCCGCGGCGCCGGCAAGCCTCGACGTGGCGTCGCCCATGAACGTCGCGCACGGCATAGAGGACGCGGCGTGACGGCCGCCGCGGCGCCGCCACGCGATCCCGACGCCGAGCGGCTCGCCGAGCTCGGCTACCCGCAGGAGCTCTCGCGCCGGCTGAGGCTCTTCGACAACGCGGCGATCGGCTTCGCCGCGATCTCCCCCGTCGTGGGGTTGTACGGGGTCGTGCTCGTCGGGACCGTCGTGGCCGGCCCGGCGTGGGTCTGGGTGCTGCCGATCGCGCTCGCGGGGCAGTGTTTGCTGCTCGCGGTGTACGCCGAGCTCGCGTCGGAGTTCCCGATCGCGGGCGGCGCGTACCAGTGGAGCCGGCGCCTGCTGGGCGGCGCGTACGGGTGGTTCAGCGGCTGGGTCGCGATCTGCGCGTACGCCGTGGCGAACACGACCATCGCGTACCTCGGCGCGCCGTGGCTGCTGGCGCTGCTCGAGATCACGCCGAGCGCGAACAGGATCGTGGCGGCGGGGATGGCGCTCGTCGTGGCATGCGCGCTGGCGGGCGCGTTCGGCGTGGCCCGGCTCGGGCAGGCGATCCGGATCGGGATCGCGGCGGAGGTCGTCGCGTCGGTCGGGGTCGGGCTGGCGCTCCTGCTCGCCTTCCGGTCGCAGGACGTGTCGCTGCTGTTCGAGACGCTCGGCGCCGAGGCGCTGTTCGGCGGGTCGACAGGTGCCGCGCTGCTCGCTGCGCTGGCTGTCGGCGGGTGGGTGTTCATCGGATTCGACGCCTGCGTCGCGGTGTCGGAGGAGACCCGCCACGCGTCGCGCCACGTGCCGCGCGCGATCTGGATCGCGCTGCTGAGCGTCGCGGCGCTCGTCGTGCTCAACGCGGTCGCCACGGTGCTCGCGCATCCGGACCCGGCCGCGGTCGTCGCCGGGCGCGACGCCGACCCGGTCCAGACGGCGGTCGTCTCGGCGTTCGGAGCGTGGTCGACGAAGCCGTTCGCCGCGGTCGTCCTCGCGGCGTTCCTCGCCTGCGGGATGGCCGCGCAGTCGCTCACGGCTCGGGTGATCTACTCGGTCGCCCGTGACGGCGTGCTGCCGGGGTCGCGCTGGCTGCGCCGCGTCGATCGCCGCAGCTCGCCGTCGGTCGCGACTGCCGTGACGGCGGTCGTGGCGTGCCTCGGCCTGCTGCTGGGCCTGAACTCCGCTGCGGTCGGCAGCCTCATCGCGTTCGGCACGGCCGCGATCTACGTGGCGTTCCTGCTCGTCGCGCTGGCGGCGCTCGTGGCGCGCGTGCGCGGGACGTGGGTTCCGGCAGGCGGCGTGCGGCGCAGCCGCTCGGTCGGGGTGGCGGTGAACGCGGCGGCGGTGGCGTGGCTGGCGTTCGAGTCGGTGAACATCGCCTGGCCGCGGACGCAGCTCGCGCCCCCCGGTGCCCCGGCCTACCAGATCTGGGCGGCGCCGATCCTGCTCGCGACGATCGCCACCGTCGGCCTCGCGTACCTCGTCATCGCCCGCCCGCACGAGCGCATCCCCGGCGGCTGACCGCTCGCGCCGACCCCGCGCCGCCCGGATCGATGCATACCGCGAAGCGCGCGTCGGTCTTGTCGGGCCAGAGCCGACAAGACCGACGCGCCCGACGCGCAGCTCACGCCGCGTCGGTCACGCGAACGAACTTGACGCCGTGGCCGTCGGAGATCCTGTTGATCTCGGACTCGTTGACGCCCCAGCGCCAGCCGTAGGCCTTGCCGTCCGACACGTTGGCGTACAGCACCATCCAGCCGTAGCCCGCGCCGTTGTACTCGGTGACGGCGGTGCCTTCGCCGTCGAGACGGCGGGTGTCGGCCCACTCCTTGTAGTCGTGGTTGATGCCGTTGATCAGCCAGCCGTGCGGGGCCGACGTGCTGTCGAGGACCTGCACGGCGTACTGCACGGTTCCGGTCTCCGGCGTCAGGCCGCCGCTCAGGGACGTGACCTCGCGGACGACGACGGTGTGGTCGGTGCCCGTGCCGGCCTTGTCGAACAGGACGACGTCGCCCGGCGCGACGGCCGCCACGGTGTCGACCGACTCGAGGTGCGTGGCGGTCGCGAGGTCCGCCGCCATCCACTTCGCGGTGTCGGGCTTCGTCGAGTCGGCGAAGACGGCCTTGAACCACGTGCTGGTCGCCCACGTGTAGGCGTGCGAGAGCAGGTCGTCGATCAGCCGCGCGCACTTCGTGTCGTTCGACCAGCCGGTGGCGAACCCGGGGATCCCCCACGTCACGCCACCTGTCGGAGTGTCGGCGTCGTACATGTTGACGGCGGCCTGGCCGGGCCACGGGGTCCGCGCGAGGTTCGTGACGAGTGCCTCGCCATCGGTGAGATGCTGGGTGGCCGGCGCGGTCGCGGCGGCGCTCGCGGGGAGGGCGAGGGCGGCTGTGGCGAGGGCGAGTGCGGGGATACGAAGTCTCATGCTGGCCTGCCTTTGTGCTCGGGTGACGATGAGACGCAGCCTTCCGCGAGCGCCCGCGCCGTTCATCGGGGGCGGACCCTGAACCGTCACCCTGAACCGCCGCCGGCCGGACGAGCCGTCGGTTCAGGGTGCCGGTTCAGGGTGGCTCCCCGATGAGCCCCGGGAGCTGGGACGGGACGCTGCGTCACGCATCGTCACCCGATTCGAAAGGCCCGTCATGAGCACCGTCCTTTGCCCGCCGCCGGAGACCACGACAGACGACCTGCAGCTCGACTGGGACCAGCTGACCGCCGGGCACGACGACGACCCCGACCTCACGCTCGGGATGATGAGCGACCTGGCCGAGGGCGAGTTGCTGGACGCGTGGAACCGCGTCCTGGACATCCAGACGCGCGGGTTCGGGCCGCGCGAGGTGCAGTGGCTGCGCGAGGCGGGCTTCGGCGCCGGCGGCCGCGACGTGCTCGAGGTCGGAAGCGGCGACGGCACCTACGGCCGCTTCCTCGCGACGAGCTTCCCCGAGACCCGCATCCATGGCCTCGAGCCGACGCAGGCGCTCATCGACCGCGGGATCGACGCCGCCGGCGAGCTGCCCGTCAACTACACGATCACCGCGGCCCGCGTGGGCGACGAGCCGATCGCGGGCGCCGCGGACGGTCGCTACGGCGACTGCCTGCTGCGCTACGTGCTCCAGCACTCATCCGACCCCGTCCGCATCCTGCGCGGCATCTACGACGCCCTTCCGGTCGGCGGACGGGTGTTCGTCGTCGAGGAGGACTCCGCGCTGTTCGTGAGCACCGAGGACTGGCCCGCGTTCGCAACCTTCGTCGATCGCCTCGAGCGCGTGTACGCCGCATGTGGCAGCGACTTCCAGGCCGGCCGCAAGCTGCACGTGCTGGCGCGCGAGGCCGGCTTCGAGGTCTCAGACTTCCGGATCGGCCTGCGCACGAACGTCGACCTCGGCACCGACCTCCTGGAGTGGCTGATCGGGATGTCGCAGATGCTGCACCACTCAAACCCGGCGATCCTCACCCGCGACGACCTCGACTACATCGCCGGCGACTTCGCCCGGCGCCGTGACACGGGCGACAGCACGGTGTTCTGCTACCCGCAGGTCATGATGACGGCGACCAAGCGCTGACCGCCCGATGAGGCTCGGCGGGTTGACGTCAACGGTCGTAGACCTCGCGCCGGTGGCCGAGCGTGACGACGACGACGAGAAGCACGTCGTCGGCGACGGTGTAGATGATGCGGTAGTCACCGACCCGAACGCGACGGCCGGGCCGTCCCTTCAGGGGGCGAGACGCTGGCGGGCGCGGATCGGAGGCCAACAGGGCGATCGCCCCGTGAACTCGTCGGGCAGTCGGCGGATCGAGCTTGCGCAGCGCTCGCACCGCTGCTGGGCGCAGCTCGATTCGATACTCGCTCACGCCCAGCCGAGGTCAGCCTTCGCTTGTTCCCATGGGATGTTGGGACCTTCCTCCGCCATCGCGGCGTCGAAGGCCGCGACGTCCTCGGCGTCCTCCAGCGCGTCCATCAGCTGCTCGTAGCGCTCCGGGCTCAGCAAGACCGCGGCCCGGCGCCCATAGCGTTCGAGGAACACTGCCTCCGTACGCGCGAGCTCGACCGCACCCGGCAGGTTGTCGCGAGCCGCACTGATGTTCATCGTCGCCATCGCTCGATTGTACGACTCACGACCCGTTCCGTACAAGCCGGCGATGGCGGCCCCGCCGTGTCAGCGCCCGCTGAAGTACACGGCGATCGCGATGAGCGCCAGGATGAAGAGGCCGGGGTGAACGATCACGCCGCCCGCAATGGCGATGCACAACAAGACGATGGCGACGATGAGCAACACGGAGGGTCTCCTTTGGCGTGGGCGTGACGAGCGCTGGTATGCCCGCAGACTCCGCGCGCTAAGCCGCGAAGAATCGCGCGCTCGCGGCAGCCCTCGCGCGCTCGGTCGATGTGAGTGGGCCGGGAAGGACTCGAACCTTCGTCTGACGGATTATGAGTCCGCTGCTCTAACCGCTGAGCTACCGGCCCTCGCGCCCGTCCCGGCCAACGCACCAGGCGTAGGCGCCAGGCGCAAGGTACCGCGCTACTGGACCTTGGCGACGGCGCGCGCGAGCTCGCCCACGGAGAAGACGCCCTCGAAGCGCGCGGCGACCTTGCCACGCCGGTCGATGACGAACGCCCACGGCTCGGTCGGCAGGCGCCACTTCGCGACCTGCGGGCGCACGGGCTTGTTGGCGTCGTTGTCCTGGTAGATCTCCTGCTGGATGAAGGTCACGCCCTTGCCGTTCTCGGCGCGGACCTGCTCGGCGATGTCGACGACCGGGCCGCACGTGCGCGACTGGCAGAGCGCGGGCGTCGCGAACAGCAGGACGACCGGCTTGCGGCCGAGGACGTCGGCGAAGTCCGTGTCGAGCTGCTCGGGCGGCGGCGGCACGCGGGTCGTGAGCTTCTCGAGGTTCCCGCCGACGTCGGCGCCGGTCAGCGTGTGGACCTTGATCGCCGCGTCCCCCACGTCCGGCGGGCCGTTGCGCATCCCGACGTCGAGCGCCGCGGGCGCGTCGGCGACGACGAGCCGCCCGTCGAGCCGCACGAGCCCGATCGCGATGTGCGCACCCGACGATGCGAACTCGGGCGTAGCGACGTAGAACGTCTTGCCGTTGGCGAGATCGGCGTCGGTCTGCGCGCTGCGGTACGGACCGGCGACGTCGAGCGACTCCTTGCGCGCGACGAACGGTCCGCGCAGCTCGCTGCCGTCGGGCTTGGCCGTGTAGACCGCGACCTCCGAGACGTCGATCTGCTTGTTGGCGGTGTCGACGATCGCAAACCCGAGGCGGTTGCCGGACCCGACCTTCTGCGAGGACGCGCTGCTGGGGTTGAGGATCGCGCCCTCCTTGAGCCCCGCCGTGAGCTGCTTGAGCGTCTTGCCGGCGGCCCGCGGGAAGTCCGCGGGCGAGGCAGCCGGGGGCTCGGCCGGCGCGGTCGCGGAGCCGCCGTCGTCCGAGCCGCACGACGACAGCGCCAGTGCCGCCAGCAGGATGGCGATCATTCGGGGCATCGACGCTGGAATCTACGCGGTCGCGTGATTGGATTGCGCCGGACCATCGGCAACCAGGGAGGAAACGGGATGACGGATCGCGCCGCGATCGTGACGGGCGCCTCGAGCGGGATCGGCCTCGCCGTCGCACGGATGCTCGCCGAGGAGGGCCACGCCGTGACGCTGGTCGCGCGCCGCCCCGCGAAGCTGCAGGCGGCCTACGAGCAGCTTCGCTCGGAGGGGCTCGAGGTCCAGGCCGTCGCCGCGAACGTCGGGGAGGAGGACGACATCCGCCGCGTCGCCGAGACGCACCGCGACACCTACGGGCGCCTCGACGTGCTGATGAACAACGCCGGCCTGGGCATCGGCGCGCCGATCGGCGACCTGGACACCAAGCGCATGGACCTCCAGCTCGCGACGAACCTCCGCGCGATCCCGCTCATGTACCGCGAGACGCTCGACATGCTCAAGGCCGCCGGCGCCGAGCACGGCAACGCGCTCGCGATCAACACCGCCTCGATCGCCGGCAAGCAGGGCGAGGCGTGGCTGAGCATCTACTCGGCGACGAAGTTCGGCGTCGTCGGCTTCACGCAGTCGATGAACCGCGAGCTCAACGGCCTCGGGATCAAGTCGACGGCGCTCTGCCCCGCGTTCGTCGACACGCCGATGACGGCGTTCGTCCGCGACCAGGTCTCGCCCGACAAGATGATCCAGACGTCCGACCTCGTCGCGGCCGTGCGCATGCTGCTCGCGCTCAGTGCGGGCTGCGTCATCGGTGAGATCGTCTTCCAGCTGCCCGGTGGCGGGCAGCTGGACGACGTCGTCTGACTACTTCAGGACCGGGCGGGCGCGATGACCGCCGTCCATGACGGCCGGCTCGCGCGAGAAGTCGAAGTCCTCGACCTCCTCGGGCTCCGTGGCAGGCTGCGTGCCGAAGTCCTCGGGGAGCACGAGCGTCTCCTCGAACAGCCAGTCCAGACCGACCTCGGTCGCCTCGCGCTCGCGCCGGGTGCGAGCCGCGGAGCGGTGTTCCTCGACGGCGCCCGTCAGGTCGACGCGGAAGCCGCCGCTCTCGTCGCGGCTGCGGCGACGGCGCGCCTCGACGGAAGCATGGTGCTCGGCGATCGCCTCGGCGAAGCCGTTCGTGTCCGCCATCTCCGCCCGCGCCGCGAGGCTCTCCTCGAGCTGCATGCGCAGCTGGAGGACCTCGTATTCGGTCGCCGGGCGCGTGATGCAGCGACCGTGGACGCCCGTGAACCGATCCCACGCCTCCGGAAAGCCCATGCACCTCGCACCCGTGGTGTGGCGGTCCGCGGCCACCATCGGGCAGACGCCGCTGCCGTCGGTGAACGAGCCCGTGATCACGGTGTTGCTGGCGATCCCCACCATCATCGCCCGGCGCGTACGCTCAGGCAACGTGTCGATCGACTGGCGAAGGTCGGCCAGGGCTTGGTCGCGAGGCGTTGTCATAGGGTGCTCTCTCCGTTCGTCGCGGGCTCGGCCACCGTATGGGAGCCCGTCGATTGGCACAACTGAATCCCTGGACGTGAAAGGTATCTTGCAAGATGAGCGCCGGATGAAGCTCGGAGTGCACATCGGCTACTGGGGTCTCGGGCTTTCGTCCGAGGATCAGCGCGCGATCGTCCAGGAGGCCGAGCGCCTCGGCTACGACTCCGTCTGGGCCGCCGAGGCGTACGGCTCGGATGCCGCGACCGTGCTCGGCTGGCTCGCCGGGCTGACCTCGACGATCAAGCTCGGCTCGGCGATCTTCCAGATGCCCGGCCGCACGCCCGCGATGACCGCGATGACCGCGGCGACGATCGACCAGCTCTCCGGCGGGCGGATGCTGCTCGGCATCGGCTCGAGCGGGCCGCAGGTCGCAGAGGGCTGGCACGGGCAGCGCTTCGGCAAGCAGATGCAGCGCACCCGCGAGTACGTCGCGGTCGTCCGCATGGCGCTCGCCCGCGAGCGGTTGCAGTTTCACGGCGAGACGCTGACGCTGCCGCTGCCCGACGGACCGGGCAAGGCGCTGAAGCTCACGATCTCGCCCGTGCAGGACGAGATCCCGATCTACCTCGCGGCGATCGGCCCGAACAACACGCGCCTCGCCGGGGAGATCGCCGACGGCTGGATCCCGACGCTCTTCTCCCCCGAGCACGTCGCCGAGTCGCGCACGCTGCTCGAGGAGGGCGCGGCGCGCACCGGACGCTCGCTGGAGGGCTTCGACATCGCGCCGACGGTCTACGTCGCGATCACCGACGACATCGCCGCGGGCCGCGACCTCGTGCGCCCGCTCGTCGCGCTCTACGTCGGCGGCATGGGCTCGCGCACCCAGAACTTCTACAACGCGCTCGTCTGCCGCTACGGCTTCGAGGACGAGGCGCGCGACGTCCAGGACCTCTACCTCGACGGCAAGCGCGACGAGGCCGCGGCACGCCTTTCCGACGCGCTCATCGACACCGTCGCGTTGTGCGGCCCGGCCGAGCACGTCCGCGACCGGCTCGCGGTCTACCGCGAGGCGGGCGTCGGGACCCTCGGCGTCAGCCCGCTGGCGTTCACGCGCGAGGAGCGCCTCGCCCAGCTGCGCCAGCTCGCCGAGCTTGCCGCCTGAGCCATCCGGCCTGAGGCTCCTGCTCGGGGCGTTCGGCGACCCCGGGCACGCGTTCCCGATGATCGCCCTCGGCCGGGCGCTCGCCGGCCGGGGACACGACGTGACGCTGCAGACCTGGACGCGCTGGCGCGCGGACGTCGAGGCGCAGGGCATGACGTTCGCGGCGGCGCCGGAGTACCACGTGTTCCCGACGCGCGAGCGCCCGCTGACCCCGTACCAGGCGGTCGAGCGCGCGACCCGCGACATCCTGCCGCTCGTCGAGCGGCTCGCCCCGGACGCGATCGTCGCGGACATCCTGACGCTCGCGCCGGCGCTCGCGGGGGAGCTTCGCGGCGTCCCCGTCGCGACCCTCATCCCCCACCTCGATCCGCGCACGCCGCCCGGCGCCGCGCCCTTCTCCAGCGGCGCGCGCCTGCCGCGCACGCTGATCGGGCGAGCGATCTGGCACGCGGCCGACCCGATCCTGCGCCGCGGCCTGGACCTCGGGCGCTCGGAGCTCAACGAGACGCGCCGGCGCATCGGCCTGCCCGGGCAGGAGCGCGCGCACGGCGGCATCAGCGAGGCCCTCTGCCTCGTCGCGACGTTCCCGCAGCTCGAGTACCCGCGCACGGAGCCCCCGCCCGGCGCGCACGTCGTCGGGCCCCTGCTGTGGGAGCCGCGCAGCCACGAGCACGACATCCCGGCCGGCCACGACCCCCTCGTGCTGCTCGCTCCCTCCACGTCGCAGGACCCCGAGCAGCGCCTGCTGCGCGCGGCGATCGAAGGCCTCGCGACGATGCCGGTCCGCGTGCTCGCGTCGTCGAACCGCAGCCTGCCCGACCCACCGCTGCACATCCCACCGAACGCGAGCCTCGTCGAGTGGCTGTCCTACGCGCACGCGATGCCGCGTTGCGACGTCGTCGTCTGCCACGGCGGCCACGGCACGGTCGCGCGAGCGCTGGCGAGCGGCTGCGCCGTCGTCGTCGTGCCCGCCGGCGGGGACATGAACGAGAACGCGGCCCGCATCGACTGGGCGGGCGTCGGCGTCCGGCTGCCGCGGCGGATGGTCGGCGCACGCGGCGTCCGGCTCGCCGTCGGGCGCGCGCTCGCCCGGCCGCAGCTGCGCGAGCGGGCGCGCGAGCTCGCCCAGTGGGCCGCCGAGCACGACGGACCGACCCGCGCGGCCGAGCTCGTCGAGTCCCTCGCGCAGCCGGCGCACCGCGCGCGGCAGTCGAGCTAGTCCCGGCCCTTCGCACAGCCGGCGCAGCGCACGCGGCGATCGAACCAGTCCCGGCCCTTCGCACAGCCGGCGCACCGCGCGCGGCGGTCGAGCTAGTCGCCCGAGCTCGAGTGCGCGGTTCGCGCGATGAGCGTGCCGCCAGCGGAGCGCACGCCCGTGCGGCCGGCGGAGTCCTGCGTGATGGCGTACGCGCGCACCTTCATCCGACCCGTGCGGCGCAGCAGGCCGAGGTCCGTGCGCTTGAGCGTCAGCGAGAGCGTCTGCGAGCGGCCACCCGCCAGCGAGAACGTCACGCGCCCGAGCTTTCGCTCCTTGCGCAGCGCCTTCACGCGCGAACGCCGGTTGGCGATGCTGAAGATCGTGACGCGGCCGCGGCAGCGACCCGCAGTCTGCGGGCAGGAGATCGTCACGAGCACGGTCGCGGGCCGTCGCAGGCGCGGGCTGGAGAGTCCCAGCTCCTGTCGCGTGGCCGCGCTGCCCGTCGACGGAGCGCTCGAGCCCGTCTGCGGCCGGCTCGGAGTGCCGGTCGCCTGGCCGCTGCCGGTCGTCGTGGTCGGCGCGGATCCGGCCGCCGAGGCGGGCGGAGCGGGCGGCTCGTCGTCGTCGACGATCGTCGCGCTGGCCGTGCTGCGGCCGGCGCGCGCCGCGTCGAGCGCGCCGAGCTGCAGCGCGAAGGCCTCCGCGGGCTCGTCGATCGCGTCGTCGAGGACGCCCACGTGGATCTCCGCATGCGTGCTGCCGGCCGGCAGCACGATCGTGCCCGACCGCGCGGCGTAGTCCTGACCGGCCGTGGCGCTCCCGTCGACCGTCGTGTAGGCCACGGACACCGGCCGGCCGCTGGGAGCCGAGAGCGCGACGGTGAACGTCGCCTGCGCGCCGGCCGCGCCTTCCTGCACGGACGGGCTGTCGAGGACCGAGACCGACGGCGCCGGGTCGTCGTCGGCGATCGTCGCGGTCGCGGCAGCGCTGCCGCCGGCAACGTCACCACCCGAGACCACGAAGGCGAACGTCTCGCTCGGCTCGTCGAGCGCGTCGGGCGTGATCGCGACCGCGACCTGCTGGCTCTCGCTGCCGCCGAACGGCAGCGAGCCGAAGCTCAGCGTCCCGCTGCGGGCGGTGTAGTCCGACGCTCCGGCCGACCCGTGGGCCGTCCGAAACGTCACCGACGTCGGGCCCGTCAGGATCCCGCCGCTGTGCGTGACCGTGAACGTCGCGCTGCCGGACTCGCCGACCTGGACGTCGCCGACGGAGACGCTCGCGCTCGCTGGCGATGCCTGTAAGAGGGCGCACGTGAGCAGCGCGCCGAGCGCGCACGACATCCCCCGCCCTCCCTGGCCGCCCATGGCCGCCAATCTAGCGACTGCGAGACGGGCAGACAAGCGCGGCCGACCCGCCTTCGCGAGGCGGTCCGAGCGTGGACCGCTGTCACTCCCCCGGGTGGATTCGAACCACCACGCCTTGATTAACAGTCAAGTATGCTGCCGTTACATCACAGGGGATCGCGCACCCGTCAGACGGTGCGTCTCGGCGCGCCGTCGGATGCAGTGTAGAGCCGATCGCGGCGACATGGCGCCGGGAGCAGGTCAGGCGATCTTGACCGGCGTGCCGATCGGCATGAGCCTGACGAGCTGGCTGATCTTGTTGTTGCGCACGCGGACGCAGCCGTGCGAGGGAGCGCCGGGGATGAGGTTCGGCTGGTTCGTGCCGTGGATCCCGACGACCGGCGCCCCGCGCCACTCGCGGATGTTCGAGTACGCGCTCGTCCCGAACGCCCACGGCCCGTAGGCGCCGTTGCCGCCTCGCAGCAACTCGCGGATCCAGAAGTTGCCCTTCGGCGTCGGCGTCCCGGCCTTACCGATGCCGACAGGCGCCTGCCAGACGACGCGGCCGTTCTTGCGGAGGGTCGCCTTCTTGTTGCGCAGCGAGATCGTCATCTGCGTGCGCACGACATAGAGCTGGCTGAGCATGTCGGCCGGCACCCAGCCCGTGCGGCCGTTGGGCTTCATCGGGATGCGGATGTGCAGCCACTGCGTGCCGTCGGAGTCGACCAGGCCGTCGAGCACGAGGTACACCTCGGGCTCCTTGTCCTCGGTCTGGTAGCGCAGCTTGGTGATCGAGGGCGCCGTGGGGCTCGCGGCGACGCGGATCGGCTCGGTCTCGGTGGCGTGCGCCCAGCGCGTGATCTTCGTCTCGTCGGAGAGCGTCACCGTCTCACCGGGCTCGACGAGGTTCTCCATCGGGTCGGGGCCGATCGGCGCCACGGCCGCCTGCGTGGCCGGTGCCGTGAAGGCCGCGATCGCGAGCGCCGCGAGTACCGCGTTCGTCATGCGAGTACGCGTCAGCATCGTTCCCCTCCAGCATGGCAGTCCGTTACCCATCGTCCTTCATCGATCGTAGCGATCACGTCAGTGCTACGCGCGGGTTCTCCAAAGCAGATCAGGTTCGCGGCATCGTCTATTCGTCCATCGCCTGCTCGACGGCACGCGACAACCGGGCCTGGGCCTCCCAGCGCTGACGCGCCAGCCCGGAGATGTCGCCGCTCGCCGCGATGCGTGCGGCCGCGATCTCGCGGTCCAGCCGCGCGAGCGTCAGCTGCAGGCGTTCGATCTCGAATGTGGCCGCCGTCGGCGTACCGGCGCGGGCATCGCCGACGGCCAGCTCGCGCATGAACGCGAGCAGCGGATCGTCGTCGGCGAGGCCGGTCGTCGGCGCGTCGAGGTGCTCGCGCAGGTGCTCGGCCGCGCGCCGGGTGAACGCGCTCGTGAGGTCGGCGTCGAGGTCGAGCTCGGCGAGCGCCGGCGCACCGAGCGCCGGCAGCGCGATGCAGAGCGCCAGGAACGACCGCTCCGTCGGCTCGCGGCGCCCGAGCACGGCGCCACTGTCCTCGCGCCGGCGGCCGGCGGCCCGGATCCGTCGCCGCCACGCCACCGCGGGCGTTCGAGCCGCCCGCGGGCCCGGCCGATCCGCTGCCCTGCGGCAGGACGCGCTCGAGCAGCTCTGGCGACAGGTCCAGCCGGTCGGCGGCGATGCGCCGCAGCTCCTCGCGCTCGGCGCTCGGGCCGAGCAGCGAGAAGACCTCGGTGAGCTGGCGGCCCACGCGGTCACGGCCCTCGGCATCGCTGAGGTCGCCCGTGTCGAGCGTCTGCAGTACGCGGAAGCGCACGAACGGCACCGACTGCTCAACGCGCTCGCGGATCTCGTCGCCGCCGCCGCGGCGCACGACGTCCGCGGGGTCCTCGCCAGCCGGCAGCGCGACGACGCGCAGGCGCAGCGGCACCGAGCGCCCGAGCGCGACGCGCGCGGCGCGCAGCATCGCCTCCTTGCCGGCGCTGTCGGCGTCGAGCGCGAGGCGCACCTCGGGTGCGAGGCGGGCGAGCCCGTCGATCTGGTCGTCGGTCAGCGCGGTGCCCATGATCCCGACGCAGTTGCGCAGGCCGATCTGGTGCAGCGCGATGACGTCGGTGTAGCCCTCCGCCGCCACGACGAAGCCGGCCTTGGCCGCCGCGCCGCGCGCGAGGTCCGCGCCGAAGAGCTGGCTGCGCTTGTGGAAGAGGTCGCCCTCCGGGCTGTTGACGTACTTCGGCCGGCGGTCGTCCGCGTCGCCGAGCGTGCGGCCCGCGAAGCCGCGCACGCGCCCGCGTGGATCGGCGAGCGGGAACATGATCTGGGAGCGGAAGCGGTCGTACTTGCGCCCGCTGCGCTCGTTGCCCTGCGACAGGCCGGCGTCGTAGAGCTCTGTCGCCTTGAAGCCCGCGCGCAGCGACGCCTTGAGGACCGTGTCCCACGCGCTCGGCGCGTAGCCGACGCGAAACTCGCGCAGCGTCGCCTCGTCGAGCCCGCGCTCGGCGAGGTACGCCCGCGCGCGCTCGGCCTCGCCGGACTCCCACAGCTGGCGCACGTAGAACGTCGCGGTGCGCTCGAGCAGCTCGAGCAGCCGCTCGCGGCGCTTGCGCTTCTCGGCGGCCTGCGGGTCTTCCTCTTGGAGCTCGAGCGCGACGTTGAAGCGGTCGGCGAGCAGCTCGAGCGCGCCCTTGAAGTCGACGCCCTCGGTCTCCATGACGAACGTGAACGCGTCGCCGGAGGCCTGGCAGCCGAAGCAGTAGTAGACCTTCTCGACGGGGTTGATCCCGAACGACGGCGTCCGCTCGTCGTGAAACGGGCACAGCCCGGTCATCCGGTTGACCCCCGCGCGCCGCAGCTCCGTGCGCGACGAGACGAGGTCGACCATGTCGATGGCGTCGCGGACGCGGTCCCTCGAGTCGCTCGTGTACAGGGCCATCAGAGCGCGAACGAAGCCGGGACGCTCAGGGCGCTGAACGCGCGCACGGCGTAGCGATCGGTCATTCCGGCGAGGTAGTCGGTGATCCGCTGCGCGTGGTCGGCGCCCGGCGCGCCGCCGCCGTCGGGCAACCGCGCCGGATCGCCGGCGTAGTGCTCGAACAGCGTGCGCAGCACGCGCTCGATCCGCGAGTGCTCCTGGCGCGCAGCCTCGCCGAGGTACACGTGCTCGAACATGAACGCGCGCAGCTGCGTCATCGCTGCCCCCGCCTCGTCGCCCTGCGCGATGTCGCCGGCGCGCTCGGAGACCTCGACGAGGTCGTGGACGAGCGCGTCGATCCGCTCGGAGCCCGTTCCGCCGAGCACGCCGATCGCATCGCCGGGCAGCTTCGTCGCGTCGAGGACTCCGGCGCGCAGTGCGTCGTCGATGTCGTGGTTGATGTAGGCGATGCGATCGACGATCCGGACGATCCGGCCTTCGAGCGTCGCCGGTTGGGGCGCTCTGCCGGAGTGGCAGAGGATCCCGTCGCGCACGCTCTCGCAGAGGTTGAGGCCCCGGCCGCCGCGCTCGAGCACCTCGACGATGCGCAGCGAGTGCTCGTAGTGGCGAAAGTGAGTGCCAAAGCGCTCGCGCAGACAGGCGTCGATGACCGCCTCGCCGATGTGTCCGAAGGGCGGGTGGCCGAGGTCGTGGCCCAGCCCGACGGCCTCCGCGAGATCCTCGTTGAGCCCGAGCGCGCGCGCGACCGTCCGCGCGATCTGCGTCACCTCGAGCGTGTGCGTCATCCGCGTGCGGTAGTGATCGCCCTCGGGCGCCACGAACACCTGCGTCTTGTGCTTGAGGCGCCGGAACGCCTTGCAGTGCACGATCCTGTCGCGGTCGCGCTGCAGCGGGGTGCGCAGCGCGCAGTCGGGCTCCTCGACGGCGCGCCGAGCCGGGTACGACCGCGCGGCGAGCGGCGAGAGCTGCTCGTCCTCCCACGACCGGCGGCGCTCGGCGAAGCGCTGCGCGACGGTGCCCGGTGCGCTGACGGCGTCCATGCGCCGATTCTCGCAGCCGCGTCCCCCGGCACGGTGCCGCCGCGGTCTCGCGCGGCCGCCCGGCAGGCGAAACCCGCCGGTGCGAAGCGCGCCGCGTGTTTCGCGTGACGGTCGTAGGGAAGACTGGCCGGAGGATGTCGACGCCCCCACCACCCGACCGCCCGACCGAGCCGCTTCGCCGTGCACGTCCCGCGCCCGTCGTCGAGGAACGCGTCGTGGCACCGGCGCCGGTCGTCGAGGAACGGTTCGTAACCCCCGCCGTCGACCCGAACGTGATCCTCCTGCGCCTCGAGGACGCGGTCGACAACCTGCGCACGTGGCTGCTCGTCGTCGGGGTCGTCGCGTTCGTGGCGCTGGGCGTCGCGCTCTACGCGGTGCTTGCGGACGACGACGCGACGCGGTCGAACGGCGGCTCGACGACGGGCCTCGCCAGCGACGACCGCGTGTCGCAGATCGAGAACCGCGTCGATCGGCTCAGCCGCCAGCTCCAGGACCTGCGCGCCGGCGGCAGCAGCGGCGACGACGACGCGGCGCTCGCCAACCGCGTCGACCAGCTCGAGGACGCCGTCAGGTCGCAGTCCGGCGATCAGGGTGCGGCGGCCGGCACCCAGTCGGCGGTCGACGAGCTGTCGGGCCGCATCGACGACCTCGCCAGCGACGTCGAGGCGCTCAAGCAGGCGCAGACGCCGTAGCGCTGCTCCGGTCCGCTCCGCCGCCACCCGGCACGCCGCCCGCGACGTCCCCGGCGCCACGATGTCTATCGTCAGCCATCAGGGATGCACGCCCTCACCGCCACACCCGACCCGCCGCACGTCGCGCTCACCGAGGTCGACGACCCCCGGCCGCTGCCGTCGGAGGCGCTCGTCGCCGTGCGCGCGTTCTCGCTGAACCGCGGCGAGACGCGCCGCCTGCCCGACATGCCCGCAGGGACGGTGCCCGGCTGGGACGTCGCGGGCGTCGTCGAGCGCGCGGCCGCCGACGGCGCGGCCCGCCGGAGGGCGCCCGCGTCGTCGGGATCTCGCGCAGCGGTGCCTGGGCGCAGCGGATCGCGCTACGCACCGACCTCGCTCGCCGAACTGCCCGACGAGGTGAGCTTCGAGCAGGCCGCGACGCTGCCGGTGGCCGGCCTCACGGCGCTGCGCGCGCTGGAGATCTCCGGCTTCGTCCTGGGCAAGCGCGTGCTCGTGACGGGCGCGAGCGGCGGTGTCGGGCGCTTCGCCGTCCAGCTCGCCGCGCACGCGGGCGCGCACGTCACCGCGGTGGCGCGCAACGCCGACCGCGCGCGCGGGCTGCGCGAGCTCGGCGCCGACGCGCGTCGTGTTCGATCTCGACGGCCGAGGACGCGACCTACGACGCGATCCTCGAGGGCGTCGGCGGAGCGAGCCTGTCGGCCGCGATCGGGCTCGTCGCGCGGCGCGGCACGATCGTCTCCTTCGCGTCGAGCGACCCGTCGCCCGTGTCGTTCGGCGCGCGGACGCTGTTCGGCCGCGCGCCCGGCGCGATCCTGCGCGGGCTGTTCATCTTCGAGGAGATCGACCACACCCGCACCGGCGACGAGCGATCTCGGCCGGCTGGCTCGCGCTCGTCGCGGCCGGCGAGCTGGACTGCCAGATCGACATGGTCGGCTCGTGGCGCGACCCCGGACCGGCGATCGAGGCGCTGCTCGACCGCCGGATCGCCGGCAAGGCCGTCCTGCTCGTCGACTGACCGTCCGCGCACGCGCCCCGCGCGCAGGGCGCGAGCGCTCGCGAGCGCGGGCCAGCGCGGCGTCGACGCTCAGCCGGTGAACACCGGCGAGACGGCCCTCCGCGCGCAGCGGCTGAACGACGACGCGCAACGTCCGCGTTCGCGTCCCGCTCTGCGTGCGGAAGATGATCCGCGCGAGCACGCGATGCAGCCCGAACTTCATCGTCCGCGGGTTGACCGGCAGCACCCAGCGCACGCCGCAGTTCGGCGCCGTCAGCGACCTGCACGAGCTTGCCGTCCAGCGAGAAGATCACCTGCTCGATCTCGCGCCCGGACACGACGACGTTGAACGGCGTGCCCTGACAGCCCGACTTGCCGCTGACGCGTCGCCGTGCCGCGCGCGCACAGCTCCCCACCGGCGGGCGCCGGTCCGGGTGGCGGTGTGCAGACGACCTGGCGGGCTGCACGGCCGCCGGCGGCGGGGCGGCGGCGGCGGCGGTGGCGGCGGGGGCGGCGGCGGCGGGCGGCGGCGGCGGCGGTGGCGGTGGCGGCGGTGGCGGCGGGTCGTCCGCACGACCACCGACTCGTTGACGTCGTTGCACGCGCCGCTGCGGGGAGGTTGTTGGCGTCGCCGCTGTAGAACGCGCGCCAGCGGTAGGTCCCGGCGGCCGTCGGCGTGTACAGCGCCGACGTCGCGGTGCCCGCCGTGCCGCCGCGTTGAGCGTCAGCGGGCGGTTGGGCGACGTGAAGATCGCCGTCGCGCAGGTCGCGTCGTTCGGCCCGTACAGGCGGAACTCGACCGTACCCGCACCGGCGCCGCCCGACGGGTTCATCGAGCCCGCTGACCGTCGCGGTGTCGCCAAGCGTGCCGGCACCGAGCACGATGTCCGGCGAGGCCTGCGTCGCGATCGTCGGACGGCGGGGCGTCACGACGACGTTCTCGTTCGCCGCGTTGCACGCGCCGCTCGACGGCGGCGTTGTTCGCGTCGCCGCTGTAGAACGCGCGCCAGCGGTAGGTGCCGACGGCCGTCGGCGTGAACGGCGCCGAGACCGCGGTCGCCGTCCGTGCTCGCGGCGTTGAACGTCAGCGGCCGGTTGGACGACGTGAAGATCGCCGTCGCGCAGGTCGCGTCGTCCGGGCCGTAGAGGCGGAACTCGACCGTCGCCGCGCGGCCCGCTCGTCGACCGGGTTGACGAGGCCGCTGACCGTCGCGTTGTCCGTCAGCGACCCGGCGCCGAGCACGATGTCGGCGGACGCGTGCGTCGCGATCGTCGGCGCCGCCGGCGCCACGACGACGTTCTCGTTGGACGCGTTGCACGGCCCGCTGACCGCGTCGTTGTTCGCGTCGCCGCTGTAGAACGCCCGCCAGCGGTAGGTGCCGGCGGCCGTCGGCGTGAACGCGGCGGACACCGCCGTCGCCACGGTGTTCGCCGGCGTTGAACGTCAGCGGCCGGTTCGACGACGTGAAGATCGCCGTCGCGCAGCGTGGCGTCGTTCGGGCCGTACAGGCGGAACTCGACCGTCGCGACGTCGGGCCGCGTCGTGACCGGGTTGACGAGGCCGCTGACCGTCGCGTTGTCGGTCAGCGATCCCGGCGCCGAGCACGATGTCCGCGGACGCCTGCGTCGCGATCGTCGGCGTCGCCGGCGTCACGACGACCTTCTCGTTGGCGCGTTACACGCGCCGCTGACCGGCGTCGTTGTTCGCGTCGCCGCTGAAGAACGCCCGCCAGCGATACGTCCCGACCGCCGTCGGCGTGAACGCCGCGGACGTCGCCGTGGCCGACCGTGTTCGCCGCGTTGAACGTCAGCGGCCGGTTCGACGAGGTGAAGATCGCCGTCGCGCACGTCGCGTCGTTCGGGCCGTACAGGCGGAACTCGACCGTCCCGCGTCCGGGCCGGTCGTCGACCGGGTTGACGCAGGCCGCTGACCGTCGCCGTGTCGGTGAGCGTCGCCGCCAAGCGCGATCGGCGCGGACGCCTGCGTCGCGATCGTCGGCGTCGCCGGGCGACACCGTCACGGACTCGTTCGGCGCGTTGCACGCGCCGCTGACCGGCGTTGTTGTTCGCGTCGCCGCTGTAGAACGCGCGCCAGCGGTAGGTGCCCGGCGGCCGTCGGCGTGAACGCCGCGGACGTCGCCGTCGCCGTGCGTGTCGCCGGCCGTTGAAGGTCAGCGGCCGGTTCGACGAGGTGAAGATCGCCGTCGCGCACGTCGCGTCGTCCGGGCCGTACAGGCGGAACTCGACCGTCCCGCGCCCGGGCCGTCGTCACCGGGTTGACGAGGCCCGTTGACCGTCGCGTGTCGGTCAGCGTGCCGCCGAGCGCGATCGGCGCCGACGCGTGCGTCGCGATCGTCGGCGTCGCCGGGCTGACGATGACCTACTCGTTCGCCGCGTTGCACGGCGCCGCTCGACCGCGGCGTTGTTCGCATCGCCGCTGTAGAACGCGCGCCAGCGATACGTGCCGGCCGCGGTCGGCGTGAACGCCGCGGACGTCGCGGTCGCCGGCCGTGTCGCCGGCGTTGAACGTCAGCGGCGCGGTTGGGCGAGGTGAAGATCGCCGTCGCGCAGGTCGCGTCGTCCGGGCCGTACAGCCGGAACTCGACGGTCGCCGCGCCGGACCCGCCGTGACCGGGTTGACGAGCCCGGTGACGTTCGCGGTGTCCGTCAGCGTGCCCGCGCCGAGCACGATCGGCGCCGACGCGCTTCGTCGCGATCGTCGGCGTCGCCGGGCTCGACGACGACGGACTCGTTCGCCGCGTTGCACGCACCGCTGACGGCGTTGTTGTTCGCGTCGCCGCTGTAGAACGCGCGCCAGCGATACGTGCCCGTCGCCGTCGGCGTGAACGAGGCGGACGTCGCCGTCGCCTCGGTGTCGCCGGCGCTGAACGTCAGCGGACGGTTCGACGAGGTGAAGATCGGCCGTCGCGCACGTCGCGTCGTCCGGGCCGTAGAGCCGGAACTCGACCGTCCCGACGCCGGCGCCGGTCGTGACCGGGTTCGACAGCCCGGTGACCGTCGCGGTGTCCGTCAGCGATCGCGGCACCGAGCGTGATCGGCGCCGGAGGCGGTCGTCGCGATCGCCGGCGTGGCCGGGCTGACGATGACCGACTCGTTCGCCGCGTTGCACGGACCGCTGACCGCGCGTTGTTCGCGTCGCCGCTGTAGAACGCGCGCCAGCGATAGGTGCCCGTGGCCGTCGGCGTGAACGCCGCGGACGTCGCCGTCGCCGCGGTGTCGCCGGCGTTGAACGTCAGCGGCCGGTTCGTCGAGGTGAAGATCGCGCGTCGCGCAGGTCGCGTCGCCGGGCCGTAGAGGCGGAACTCGACGGTGCCGACGCCGGCGCCGGTCGTGACCGGGTTCGACGAGCCCGCGTGATGGTCGCGGTGTCCGTCAAGCTGCCCGGAGCCGAGCACGATCGGCGCGGACGCCTGCGTCGCTGACGGCCGGCGTCGCCGGGCTGACGATGACCGACTCGTTGGCCGCGTTGCACGGGCCGCTCGACGGCGTCGTTGTTCGCGTCGCCGCTGTAGAACGCCCGCCAGCGATACGTGCCCGCCGCCGTCGGCGTGAACGCCGCCGAGCGTCGCCGTCGCGTTCGCGTTGCCGACGCCGCTGAACGTCAGCGGGCGGTTCGAAGAGGTGAAGATCGCCGTCGGCGCAGGTCGCGTCGTTCGGCCCGTAGAGGCGGAACTCGACCGTCCCGGCGCCGCCCGTCACGGGGTTCGACGAGCCCGGTGAGTTCGCCGTGTCGGTCAGCGGTCCCCGAGCCCAGCGTGATCGGAGCCGACGCCTGCGTCGTGAGCGCCGGAGTCGCACGCGCGACAGTCGTCCGCGTCGTGCCGATGCCACCCGCCGTGAGCCCGAAGTTCGGGCTGCCCGGGGTGACCGCCTCGGCTTCCGTGAATGCCTTCTGCTCGGTCTGAAGGCCGCTGGCAACCGCATCGGCGTCGATCGTCGGGGACTTCAGGACGTCCGACGTGAACAAGATGGTGCAGCGCGCGGCGGCCGCCGGGCCGCCTGCCGGTCCGAGGATCACGGTGGCATCCGGCGTGAAGCGGTACTTGCCCTGCAGTGCGTCGATCAGCGAGACCGCGAACGTGCGGCCGGCGCACGCGGTGCCGGTCTGGCCGGTGGCGACGAGGGGGCTGGGGACGATCACGCCGGGATCGCGCGATCCGACCGGGCAGTCGGCGCTGAACAGCGGCGAGCCGCAGCTCGGCACGAGCGTGATGTCGTTGATCCCGAAGCTGTCGGTGTCGAAGTTCGACTCTCCCGCCCCGTTGAACGAGATGTTCCGGATGACGAGCGAGGTCGGGACGTTCGTCCCGACCGTGACGTTCTACGGCACGGCTGGGCCGATGCCGAACGATGCGCCCGCCCACGCACTCGAGGCGAACGCGAGCATCGCCACGCAGGTAGCCGCGAATGCGACGTACGCGGATGCGATTCGCGATACGCGAAACAACATGGACGCGGATACCGCGTCGTCCTTGACAGCGCCCTTGCCACTCATGAAATACCCCCTGATCGCGGCCGGGACCCCAAGTCTGTCCGTAGACATGTATTGACCGCAGTTGGGCATGGTAGCCATATCCGGGGCGTCAATGCAACAAGTTCTAAAGCGAAGGCCGCGCAAAACCTCATGGTCGCTCAAGCCGCCGCCGTTGCCACTGTCCCGGAACGACCTCGCGCGGGCTGAAAGCCCGCGCGAGGAGATCTGCCTATGTCGTTGTGGCTGGGCTCAGCCGGTGAATGCCGGCGACGTCGCCCTGCGCTGGCAGCGGCTGTACGTCACCCGCAGCGTCCGGGCAGGCGTGCCGCTCTGGCGCTTGAACGTCGTCCGGGCCAGGACCCGGTGGACGCCGACCCGCTGTGTGCGCGGGTTGACGCTCAGGACGTACAGCGAGCCGCGGTTCGGGCGAGTGAGCGTCCGCACGACCCTGCCGTCCATCGTGAACACCACGCGCTCGATCTGGCGTCCGCGGACGACGACCCGGAACGGCGTTCCGGCGCAGCCCGTCGTGCCCTTGATCGCTGCCGTGCCGCGAGCGCAGAGCTCTCCACCTGCCGGCGCGGGGCCGGGAGGAGGCGTGCACACGGTCGGCGGCGTCTCGCACAGTGGCGGACCACCGGGCGGTACGGGGCCGGGCGGAGGCGTGCACGGCGGCGCCGGTGGTGGCGGCGGCGGCGGCGGCGGCGGCGGAGGCGGTGGCGGCGGCGGCGGCGGCGGCGGACCCGGCGGAGGCGGTGGCGGCGGTACCGTCACGTTCTCGTTCGCGTCGTTGCACGCTCCGTTGATCGGGTTGTTGTTCGCGTCACCTGTGAAGAACGCCCGCCAGCGGTACACGCCGGGGGCCGTCGGTGTGAACGGCGCCGAGTCCGCGCTTGCGCTCGTCCCGCTGAGGAACGTCAGCGGACGGGCGGTCGACGTGAAGATCGCCGTCGCGCAGGTCGCGTCGTTCGGGCCATAGAGCCGGAACTCGACGGTGCCGACGCCCGGCCCGGCCGTCACGGGATTCACAAGCCCGCTGATCGTGGCGTTGTCGGTGATTGCCGAGCTTGGCGTGGGAGCCGGCGACGCCAGCGTCGTCATCGTCGGCTGCGCCTTGGCGATCGTCGTCCGCGACGTGCCGATGCCACCGGCGGTCAGGCCGAAGTTCGGGCTGCCGACGGATGTGACCTCGGACTGCGTGAACGCCTTCTGCTCGGTCTGCAGGCCGGCGGCCGGGTCCGAGTCGACCGTCGGTGCCTTGATGATCGCCGACGTGAAGGTGATCGTGCAGCTCGAGGCGGCGGCCGGCCCGCCCGATGCTCCGAGCGTGACCGTGGCGTCAGGCGTGAACCGGTACTTGCCCTGAGCGGCGTCGATCAGCGCGATCGTGAAGGTCCTGCCTGCGCACGCCGTGCCGGCAACACCGGCGCCCGTGAGCGGTGCCGGAACGATGACCCCGGGATCGAGGGACCCGGCCGGGCAATCGGCGGCGAAGACGCCGGACCCGCAGCTCGGGACCAGCGTGATGTCGTTGATCTGGAAGACGTCGGTGTCGAAGTTCGTCTCACCGGCGCCATTGAACGAGATGTTGCGGATGATGATCGACGTCGGAACGCCGGTATTCCCGACCGTGACGTTCGCCGGGACAGCGGGACCCACGCCGAAGCTTGCTCCCGCAAACGCCGAGGGCGCGGCAACGAGCAGCGTGGCACCGGCGGCTACGACTCCGGCCAGCAGCGCTCGCTTGCCGCGAAGCCCTCCTCTGGGCCTCTGGTTGCTACCTATCATGAAAGTTCTCCCCTCGGGCGGCGCCGACCTGGGTCCGTCCAGTAGATATTCGTGCTCACAGTACCTGGTACGCAAGAGAGTAAAGCAATGGGCATATGGCTAGACGGATGTTCTACACCCAGCCGCCCCGACGATTGCGAGGGTTGCCCACCGGGTACGCTCAGGGCCCTGCGAACTCCCGCGCGGACGCCTGCGGCTCGGGTACTCGTCACCGAGCGCACAGAATTGGTTGGGTCGACCTCACGTAGAGCGTCACCCCTGCCGACGTGCTCACACGCGACACGGGCGCTCGCCGCTCGAGACAGCGGCGACGTCAGCCGGTGAAGGAGGGCGACGTCGCGGCCCTGCGCCCGCAGCGGCTGAACACGACGCGCAGCGTCCGTGACCGGGTGGCGCTCTGCTTGAGGAAGATGACCCTCGCGAGGATGCGGTGCTGCCCGAACGGCAGCAGCCGCGGGTTGACCGGGAGCATCCACCTGTTGCCGAGGTTCGGGTCGGTCAGGAGGCGGACGTTCTTGCCGTCGCGCACGAAGAGCACGCGGTCGATCTGGCGGCCGTCGACGGTGACGCGGAACGGCCGGCCCTGACACCCCGACCGGCCGACGACCGGCGGCCGCGCGCCGGAGGTCGGCGCCGCGATCACCGGCGCGGCGAGCGGCGGCCCCGTGATCGTCGCCCAGCCACGGGCACACAGCACTCCACCGGCCGGCGCGGGCCCCGGCGGCGACGTGCACGGTCCGACGGCGGGCAGGGGCGGCGGCGCGGAAGGCGATGCCGGAGGAGCTTCCACCAGCGGTGGAGGCGGCGGAGCCGGCGCCGGCGCCGGGGGCGGAGTCGGCGGAGGAGCGGGTGCCGGCGGCGGGGGCGGAGCCGGCGGCGGAGCGGGTGGCGGAGGCGGCGGTGGCGGCTGCGTCGCGGGCGACACCGCCGTCGACTCGCCGGGGTCGTTGCACGCGCCGCTGACGGGCGCGTTGTTCGCGTCGCCGCTGTAGGCCGCCACCCACCGGTAGGTCCCGGTCTGCGTCGGCGTGAACGGCGGCGAGGTCACGAGTCCGCCAGCGACCGGGTAGGGCACTGGCGCGGCGGCGAACGCCGGCGCACCCGAGCACGTCGCGTCATCGGGTCCGTAGAGCGTGAACGCGATCGTCGCCCCGGCCTGCGGGTTGACGCGGCCGTTCACCACCGCCGTGTCGGTCAGCGTTCCCGCGGACAGGACGATGTCCGGCGATGCGGTCGTGGCGATCACCGGCTGCGCGACGCCGACGACCGTCGTCTCGCCGGGGTCGTTGCACGCGCCCGTGGCGGGCGCGTTGTTGGCATCGCCGCTGTAGGCGGCGATCCACCGGTACGTGCCGGGCTGCGTCGGCGCGAACGGCGGCGAGGTCACCGGGCCACCAGCGACCGGATAGGGCACCCGCGCCGAGGTGAACACCGGCGTGCCCGCGCAGTTCGCGTCGCCCGGCGCGTACAGCGCGAAGGTGATCGTCGCACCGGCCTGCGGGTTGGAGCGCCCGCTGACGACCGCCGTGTCCGTGAGCGCCCCGGCACCGAGCGCGGTGTTCGCCGATGCCGTCGTCGCGATGGTCGGCTGTGCACGGTTGACGGCCGTCGTCTCGCCGGCGTCGTTGCACGCACCGCTGGCCGGCGCGTTGTTCGCGTCGCCGCTGTAGGAGGCGATCCACCGGTACGTGCCCGCCAGCGCCGGCGTGAACGGCGGCGATGTGATCGGTCCGCCCGCGACCGGATAGGGCACCGGCGCCGGGCTGAACGCCGGCGTCCCCGTGCAGGTCGCGTCGCCGGGGCCGAAGAGCGTGAACGTGATCGTCGCCCCGGGCTGCGGGTTGACGCGACCGCTCACGACCGCGGTGTCCGTCAGCGTGCCGGCACCGATCCCGATCGGCGGGGACGCGGTCGTCGCGATCGACGTGGTGGCCGCCGTCACGTCGGCGTTCTCGCCGGCGTCGTCGCAGGCGCCGGCCGAGGGAGCGTTGTTCGCGTCGCCGCTGTAGCTCGCCACCCAGCGGTGGGTCCCGGCCTGCGCCGGCGTGAACGCGGGCGACGACACCGCGCCGCCACCGATCGGGTAGGGCACCGGCGCGGGCGAGAACACCGGCGGGCCCGCGCACCCGGGGTCGCCGGGGCCGTAGAGGTTGAACGTCACCGTCCCGCCGGCAGTCGCGTTCACGCGGCTGCTCACGACCGCGGTGTCGGAGAGCGTCCCGGAGCCGAGCTCGACCCCCGCCGACGCCGTCGTCGCGATCGACGTCGTGGCGCGCAGGACCGTCGTCCCGGACGACGTGCCGCGCGCGGACGAGGTGATGAAGCCGGAGAACTGCGTGTTGTCGACGATCTGCACGGTCTGGCGACCGGCCTGGACCACGTTCTGGTCGATGTTCGGCGACTTCACGACGTCGAACGTGAAGCCGACCCGGCAGAACGACCCGTTCGCGGGGAGCGCGACGTCCGTGCCAGCCGGTTGCGGGGTGAAGCGGTACACCCCGTAGACCGGATCGATGAGCGTGATCGCGAATGCCATGCCGGCGCAGGACGACCCGGCCTGCCCCGTGCCCGTGGCCGAGAGGGCGAACACGTCAGGATCGGCAGCGGTACAGGCGGAGAACGCTCCGAGCGCTCCGCAGGACGGGATCAGCGTGACGCCGGGGTCGCCGGCCGGGCACGGGAAGGCGTCGCCGTTGTTGCAGACGGTGTTCGTGTCCCCGTCCTCGAGCGGCGTGTTGAGGTTGCGCACCTCGATCGTCGCGGACAGGCCCGTCTGGCCGACCGTCACGAGCGTCGGGAACGTCGGAATGGCGCCCGCGCCGACGCCGGCTGCGGCGATCCCCGGAGCGAGCACGACACAGCCGAACGCCAGCAGCGCGCCGGTGAGGCAGCGCCGGATTCGTTGACTCACCAGGCGGTCGAGCACTGTGGTTCTCCCCGTACGGCGACCGCCGGCCAGCGGTCGGACGACATCCAACTCGCCAGCGGTTATCGGCACGGCGCGCGGCATCTGCACGCTGCTCGAACGAGCGTCCAGCGGGTGGACGCGGCAGCGGCCCGGCTACGGGCGGTTCACGCGCCGCGGATGGCGGCTTGGGCGGCCGCCACACGGGCCACCGGCACGCGAAACGGCGAGCACGAGACGTAGTCGATGCCCGAGTGATGGAAGAAGTCGATCGAGTCCGGATCTCCGCCGTGCTCGCCGCAGACGCCGAGCTTGAGCGTCAGCTTCGCCTTGCGCCCCAGCCACGCCCCCATCCGCACGAGCTGGCCGACGCCGGGCGTGTCGATCGTCTCGAACGGCGAGCGGTCGAAGATCTTCATCTCGATGTAGCGCGCGAGGATCTTGCCCTCGATGTCGTCGCGGCTGAAGCCGAGCGCCGTCTGGGTGAGGTCGTTGGTCCCGAACGAGAAGAAGTCGGCGTGCTCGGCGATCGTGTCCGCGAGGAAGCACGCACGTGGGAGCTCGATCATCGTCCCGCACAGATAGTCCTCGCGCGCGACCCCCTCCTCGCGCGCGATGCGGAAGATGACCTCCTCGATGATCTCGAGCTCGCGCTCGTAGTCGATCAGCGGCACCATGACCTCCAGGCGCGGCGGATGGCCGAGGCGCTCGGTCACCGCGCACTGCGCGCGCATGATCGCCCGCACCTGCATCTCGTAGATCTCCGGGTGCAGGATCGCGAGCCGGCAACCGCGCGTTCCGAGCATGGGGTTGACCTCACGTAGAGCGTGAGCCCTGGGGTCGTCCTCGTCGGGCGGGAGGAACTCGTGCAGCGGCGGATCGAGCAGGCGGATCGTCACCGGCAGCCCGTCCATCGCCTCGAGGATGTCCTCGAAGTCCTGCTGCTGGAGCGGCAGCAGCTCGTCAAGTGCGGCGCGCCGCCCCTCGAGCGTGTCCGAGAGGATCATCTCGCGCATCTTCGGCTGGCGGTCGGCCGCCATGAACATGTGCTCGGTGCGGCACAGGCCGATGCCCTCGGCGCCGAAGGCGCGCGCCTTGGCGGCGTCCTCCGGCGTGTCCGCGTTCGCGCGGATGCCGAGCCGGCGCAGCTCGTCAGACCACGTCAACACCTGCTCGAAGTGCTCGCCCATCTGGGGCTCGACGAGCGGCACGTCGTCGATCGTGATCTGTCCCGTCGTGCCGTCGATCGCGATGCAGTCGCCCTCGCGCAGCAGCGTCTCCCCCACGCGCAGCTCGTGCTTGGCGAGGCTGATGTCCAGCGCGCTCGCGCCGGTCACCGCCGGGCGACCCATCCCGCGAGCGACCAGCGCGGCATGGCTCGCCTTGCCGCCCTCGGCGGTGAGGATCCCCTGTGCCGCGAAGAACCCGGCGACGTCTTCGGCCTCGGTGAACGGGCGCACGAGGATGACGTGGCGACCGTCGGCCGCGGCCGCGACGGCGTCGGGCGCCGTGAACACGATCTCGCCCTTCGCGGCGCCAGGCGACGCGGCGACCCCGTGCGCGAGGACCGCGTAGTCGACGGACGGGTCGAACGTCGGGTGCAGCAGCGCGTCGAGCTTGTCGGTGTCGATCGTGTCGATCGCCTCGGCCTTCGTCAGCAGCCCCTCGGCCACGGCGTCGCAGGCGAAGCGCACGCCGGCCTGCGCCGGGCGCTTGGCGTTGCGCGTCTGCAGCATGTACAGACGCCCCTCCTCGATCGTGAACTCCGTGTCCTGCATGTCCTTGTAATGGGCCTCGAGCTCGCGCAGGATCTCCATGAGCTGCGCGTATGCCTCGGGCATGACCTCGGCCAGGTCGGCGATGTCCTGCGTGTTGCGCACGCCGGAGACGACGTCCTCGCCCTGGGCGTTGACCAGGAAGTCACCGGACGGCTCGGGCTCGCCGGTGACCTCGTCGCGGCTGAACGCGACGCCCGAGCCGGAGGTGTCGCCCTTGTTGCCGAAGACCATCTGCTGGACGTTGACCGCAGTGCCCCAGTCGTCGGGGATCCGGGAGATCCGGCGGTAGTCGACCGCGCGCTTGCCCGTCCAGGAGTCGAAGACCGCGCGGATCGCCTGTGCGAGCTGATCGCGCGGGGCCTGCGGGAAGTCCTCGCCGGTCTCGTCGGCGAACAGCTTCGCGAACGCCGCCTGCAGCTCGCGCAGCTCGGCGACGCCGAGCTCGGTGTCGAGCGTGACGCCGGCGCGTTGCTTGGCCGCCGCGATCTCGGCTTCGAAGCGCTCGCCCGGGATGCCGCGCACGACGTTGCCGAACATCTGCACGAAGCGCCTGTAGCTGTCCCACGCGAAGCGCTCGTTGCCCGTGCGCGCGGCGAGGCCTTCGACGGAGCGGTCGTTGAGGCCGAGGTTGAGGACCGTGTCGAGCATGCCGGGCATCGACTCGCGCGCGCCGGAGCGCACGGAGACGAGCAGCGGGTCGTCGGCGTCGCCGAGCTCCTTGCCGGCGCTCGACTCCAACCGAGCGAGCGCGTCGTCGATCTCCTTGTCGAGCCCCTCGGGCAGCTCCCGCCCGGAGTTCATGTACGTCACGCAGGCCTCGGTCGTGATCGTGAAACCGGCGGGGACGCGGTCCGCGCCGAGGATGCGCGTCATCTCGGCGACGTTCGCGCCCTTGCCGCCGAGCAGGTCGCGCATCTCGCGCGATCCCTCTGCGAAGTCGTAGACCCACTTGACGGTGACGGCTCCCACGGGCGGATCCTATCCCGGAAGGGCGGGTCTGAGTCGAATGTTGGCGTGGTGCTCGAGCGTTTCGGAGATCGCGCGGTCCGCTTGGCGCAGTGCGAGCTCGCCCGGGAGCGGTCCGTCGGCGAGCGGAGAACCCAGCGCGCCGGTGAGGAAGCGGTGCGCCTCCTGGCCGAGCGGAAAGCCCGACGCCTCGCACGCGCCGCAGACGACGCCGCCCGCCGCGCCCGAGAACGCGGTCAGGTGGTCGGCCTCGCCACAGGCGGCGCACGCGGCGAGCTGCGGCGCGAGGCCCGCGGCGAGCAGGAGCTTCAGGCGAAACGCGAGCTGGTTGGCATGCGTCGCCAGCTCCGGCCGCGCGTCGAGCAGCGCGAGCTCGTTGCAGAGGAGCGCGAACACGCCGGGATGCGGCTCGGGCGTGGCGAACAGGCGCGACACCGCATCGCACGCGCGGTCCGCCGAATCGAGCGCCGCCGCGTGCTCGCGCAGCCGCGGATGACCGCTGACGGTCTCGGCGCTCGTGACGGTCATGAGATCGCTCTTGCCGTCGTAGAGGACCAGATGCAGGCGAAAGTACGGCTCCAGGCGCCCTCCGAAGCGGCTGCGCGCGCGCCGCACGCCCTTCGCGATCGCGCCGACCCGACCCCGGTTCGGCGTGTAGAGGTGCAGGATGCGATCGGCCTCGCCGAAGCGCATCGAACGCAGGACGACCGCCTCCGTCTTGACCGAGCCGGACATCCCGCGCCTCTAGACTTTCGTGGCCATGAGATCGGTACAGGTGTACACCAAAGAAGGCTGCCAGTTCAGCGCAGGGCTCAAGGCGATCCTCGAGTCCCGCGACATCCCCTACGAGGAGACCGTGGTCACGCTCGACTCCCCGGAGCATCACGAGGTCGGCGAGAAGGCCGGCTCGATGAAGCTGCCGCAGGCGTTCGTCGGCTACATCTACCTCGGCAGCACGCAGGAGGTCCAGGCGGCCGCCGCGAACGGCATGCTGATGGACCTCGTCGCGGACTGATGCGCGAGGTCACCGTCTACAGCATGGAAGCCTGCGTCACGTGCGACCAGGTCAAGGGCATGCTCGCCGCGCGTGAGATCCCGTACAAGGAGATCGTGCTCGTGCCGGACACGCCGGCCGTCGACGAGCTCGCCGAGCGCAGCGGCATGCGGACGCTCCCGCAGGTCTACGTCGGTTCGATCCTCGTCGGCGGGGGCAGCGAGACGATGGCGGCCGCGAGCTCCGGGATGCTGGACGACCTCCTCGTGGACTGAGAGCGCGCTTGCGCAAGGTCACGATCTACGACACGGAGCTGTGCACGACCTGCTGGTCGGTGCAGAGCCTGCTCGACAAGCGCGAGATCCCCTACGAGCACGTCGTCGTGCCGGAGGACTCCGACAAGCATCGCGCGCTGGCCGAGCGGACCGGGATGCAGACGCTGCCGCAGGTGTTCATCGGCAGTGTCCTCATCGGCGGCTATGAGGAGGTCGCCGTGGCGGCCGAGGCCGGGATGCTCGCGGATCTGCTCGTGGACTGAGCGCCGGATTGGGCCGCGCGTAGACACTACACTTTCTGAAGTCATGCGCGAGGTCCTGGTCTACACCACAAACGCGTGCGGGTTCTGCACCAGGGTGAAGATGCTCCTGAAGGCCCGCGACATCCCGTATCGCGAGATCAACGTCGCCGGTGACCCCGACGCGTTCGTCGAGCTCGCCAAGAGCTCGGGCATGATGACCCTCCCCCAGGTCTTCGTCGGCGACGTGCTCGTCGGCGGCTACAACGAGACCGCCGCGGCCGACGAGTCCGGCCGCCTGCGCGAGCTGCTCGCGGCGTAGCGCCGCCCCTCACACGTTCCTCACGCCTCGTGATGAACCCATGAGGACCCGGCTTGCGCGCGTGCGCGAACAGGCAGACCCGCGGTGACCCCGACGAACGGAGCCAGCTCATGCGCAGCCTGTCCAGCAGAACCCGAAGCGGCCTCACCGCCCTTGCCGTGTCCGCCGCGGCGCTCGCGGCGTCCGGCACCGCCGCCGAGGCGGCGCAAGCCAAGGCCTTCGACCTCTGGACCGGCACGGCGCTCACGAAGGGGAAGGCCCACGGCTACGGCCAGGTGAGCTTCGTCTCCGCCCGGAAGGTCAAGGTCTCCGGGTACATCAACGACATCTGTCCGGGGGACGGCTATGGCGCGTACATCGAGTTCAAGATGAACTTCGTCGGCGGCGGCTACGCCACGACGGTCCGCAGCGACACCGCGACCTGTGGCAAGCCCAGGCAGGCCTTCAGCTTCACCTCGCCGAGGTTCCCGCGGCGCGTGAAGAGCGTCGGCGTGACCGTCATCGAGCTCGACAACGACAACGGGCAGATCACGCCCGGCGACGCGGCTCGCAAGCTGCTCAAGAGCCCGCGGGTCTGACCCGCGGTCGCCGCGCGCGGCGCGGGCGTGCCTGGCAGCTCTCGCAGGCATAGGTCCCGCGCCCGGCGGCGACGAACTTGCGGACGTCCCGTCCGCAGACGAAGCACGGCTCCCCGTCGCGGCCGTGGACGAGGAACTCGTTCTGGAAGGCGCCCTTCACGCCGTCGGGATGGCGGAAGTCGTCGATCGTCGCGCCGCCCGCGTCGAGCCCGGCCTCGAGCGACGCGACGACGGCGTCGCGCAGCGCCGCGACCTGCGGTCGCTTGAGCTGGCGCGCCTCGCGCAGCGGGTGGATCGCGGCGCGAAACAGCGCCTCGTTGGCGTAGATGTTCCCGACGCCCGCGATCCGCCGCTGATCGAGCAGGACGGCCTTGATCGGCGCGCGCCGGTTGCGCGTCTGGAGGTACAGGTGCTCGGTCGTGAAGTCCGGCCCGAGCGGCTCGACGCCGAGCCGGGCGTCGAGGAAGGCGTCGAGCTCGTGGCCTCCGAGCGCGAGCTGACCGGTGCCGAAGCGCCGGGGATCGCAGAACGAGACGACGTGGCCCGCCTGTGCCCCACCGCCGGCGAAGCCCGCCGAGCCTGCGACGCGGGCGGAGCCGGCGGGCGGGGTATCGTCGAGCTCGAAGCGCACGCGCACGTAGAGCGCGTCGGGCGGAGCGTCGTAGAGCAGGGTCCCCGTCATGCGCAGGTGCACGAGCAGGAAGACCTCGTCGGAGGCCTCGAGGACGAGGTACTTGCCGCGCCGGCCCAGACGCTCGATCGTGCGCCCTTCGAGGGCGTCGCGCAGGACGTGCGGCGCCAGCGGCTCACACCAGCGGGGGTCGAGGATCTCGAGCCTGGCGAGTGTCCTCCCCTCGACGAGCGGTGCGAGACGGCGGCGGATCGTCTCGACCTCGGGCAGCTCGGGCATGTGGCTACGCCGGCTTGCGCAGGCGCAGCGACCGCGCGACGGGCGCGAACGTCTGCTCGTCGACGCGGGCGAAGTCCTTCGGCGGCGCGAAGGCGTCGAGGACGACCTCGGCGCCCCGGCCGTAGGCGTGCAGCGAGCGGACGGCGCGCCGCTCGCCCTGGTTCGTCGCCTGCCCGACGATCTCGACGGCCCGCAGGCCGGGCTTGATGACCAGCCGCGACGAGGTCAGCTCGAACGTCGGGTCGCGGCTCTCGATCTGCGCGACGAGCGCCTGGCGCGCCGCGTGCAGCTGCGAGCGGGTCTGCGGCAGCGGCTCGGTGCGCGGGTAGCGCCAGAGCGCGATCTGCGCGTCGCCGATCGCGATCGTCGCGAGGTGCGGGTCATCGCCGCGGACCTCCCGCCAGTTGGCGGGCGCCTTGACGCTGACGCCCGCGGCCGGGTACGTGAGGTCGCGGAACGCGTTCGGGGCGGGGATCAGGCCGGTCGAGGGCGCCGGCGTGCGGTTGTTGCCGCAGCCGGTGAGCACGATGGCCGCGACGACGCTGAGCAGGGCGAGGCGCACTCGCCCATTGTCTCAGTCGGGGTCGGGCCGGGCGGAGCCGACGCCGGCGTGCGCCCGCGGGTGCGCCTTGAAGTAGACGTCCTTGAGGCGATCCGCGGAGAGGTGGGTGTAGATCTGCGTCGTCGCGACGTCGGCGTGGCCGAGCATCTCCTGTAGCGAGCGCAGGTCGCAGCCGCCGGCGAGGAGGTGGGTCGCGAACGTGTGGCGCAGCGTGTGCGGGCTCATCTTGCCTTCGAGGCCGGCGGCGCGCGCATGGCGCTGGACGATCTTGTAGAGCCCCTGGCGCGTGAGCCCGCTGCCGCGGTGGTTGACGAAGAGATGGCGCTCGTCGCTGAGGCCGACGAGCTTTGGGCGCCCGCGCTCGAGGTAGGCGCGCGCGGCCGCGACCGCCTCGCGGCCGACCGGGATCAGCCGCTCCTTGGAGCCCTTGCCGCGGGCGCGCAGCACGCCGGCGCGCAGATCGACCGCGCCGACGGTCAGGTCGACGGCCTCGCTCGCCCGCAGGCCGCAGGCGTACATGAGCTCGAGCATCGCGCGGTCGCGCAGCGCGGCCGGGTCCGTGCCGTGCGGTGCCGCGAGCAGCTTCGCGACCTCGTCGCGGCTCAGGACCTGCGGCAGCTTGAGGTTCTTGCGCGGCGAGCGCAGGTCCGCGGTCGGGTCGTGGGTGATGACCTCCTCGCGGCGCAGGTGGCGGTAGAACGAGCGCAGGCAGGCGGCCTTGCGCTGGATCGTCGCGGGTGCCACCGGCGGGCGCTGCGGTCCGCCGACGGCGAGCTCGGAGAGAAAGCCGGCGAGCTCGGCGTGGCCGAGCGTCGTGGCGTCGTGGCCGTTGCGCACGAGGAAGTGGCCGAACTGCAGGAGGTCGGAGCGGTAGGCCTCGAGCGTGTTGCGCGACAGCCCCCGCTCGAACTCGAGGTAGGCGAGGAAGTCGAGCACGTGATGCTCGAAGCGCTGCGCTGTCGATGCTGCGGGGGCGACGGCCATGTGCTCCTGTTCGCCATCGGGCTCGGCGTCACCTTTGCGGTGCAACGGCGCGTGCGCGGCTCGCGCCGAACCGCGGCGCACGGCCGGGCGGATCAGGAGCGCAGGCGATCGCGCAGCCAGCCGAGGCCGATGAGCGTCTTGGCGTCGGTCGTCGCGGCGATCGCGCCATCGAGGTCCGACAGCGGCCAGCGGACGATCTCGATCCGCTCGTCGGGGTCGGATTCGACGTCGGACTCGCGCAGGCCCGTCGCGGCGAAGAGGTGCACGCGTTCGTTCGTGTAGCCGGACGACGGGTGAAACGACGTGATCGGCTCCCACTCGTCGGCTTCGCGGCCGATCTCCTCGGCGAGCTCGCGCTGCGCGGTCTGGAGCGCCGATTCGCCCTCGACGTCGAGTTTGCCCGCCGGCAGCTCGAGCGTGTACTCGAGCAGCGCCTCGCGCGGCTGGCGCACGAGCCACACGTGCTCGCCGTCGTAGGCGACGATCCCGGCGGCGTCCGTGCGCCGCACGACCTCGCGCTCGACGACCTCGCCGTCCTCGTGGCGGAAGCGTTCTACGCGCACGCTGAACTGCGAGCCGTCGAAGCACGTCCTGCCGCCGAGCGGCTCGATCCGCTTGGGCTGCTCGTCGCTCACGATCGGAGGTCCGCGAGCGCCGTGCCGGCCGCCAGGGCGGCTGCGAAGAACAGCGGGTCCTCGCGACCCATCGAGCGCGACGGGAGGCTCGTCGCGAGGTAGCCGTCGAGGTCCGCGCCGCATTCGCGCCAGTCGTGGCGGGCGATCTCGCTCGCTGCCGGCGAGCCGGGCCCGCGGCCCGCGCCGGCCTCCTCGTCCGCGCGCGGGGGCACGCCGTCGATCCGCTCGCCCGCCGGGACCGCGACGGCGACCGACGCGAGCAGGAGCTCGAGGACCACGCGCGAGTGATGGCTGAGGCCGCGATGGCGGGCGCGCAGGTCGGTCGACGACATACGCGCGACGAGCAGCGTCGGGCAGCCGAGCGCAAGCGCCGTGTGCGCGGAGTCCAGGGCCTGCAGGCCGCCGTGGCCGAGTGCCGAGCCCGAGCCGAGGATGCCGGGTCCGGGGCCCGCGACCGCGGCGTCCCAGCCGAGCGCGGCGAAGCCGTGGTGCAGCGCCGCGGCGGTCGTGATCGCCTCGCCGTCCGCCCCGCCGAACGCCGGCCCCGCCGTGAGATGGCCGGCGAGCAGGCCGCCGTCGCGCAGGTCGCGCACGACGCAGGAGTGCCCGCCCGGCAGCGCACCGCCGGCGGTCTGGACGTAGCCGAGCCGCGATCCGGGGCTGCGCTGCGCGTACGCCCAGGCGAGCGGGGCGAGCTGGCCGTGCAGGGCCAGGACGGCGACCGGACGGCCGATCGGCAGGCTCGGCGGTGCTGGCGTGGCGTCTCCGTCACCCTCCTCGACGGGCGCGACCGCGTGCTGCAGGCTCGTGTAGTTGAGCTTCATGACGTGCGCGCGCGGCGTCCCCTCGCCGTCCAGGCCGCGCGAGAGGTTGACGTGGACGACGTCGAAGCCGCCCGAGCCGAGCCCGAGCTCGACGGCCTCGACGTTGACGATGACCTCGTCGCCGGGCTGCGACGCACCGACGAGCCCGACGTCCGCGATCGCCGCGCGGCGCTCGCCGTCGCCGATCCGGATGGCGAGGCGCTGCTCCATCGCGCCGGGCGGTCCGGCGTTCAGCACGATTGCGCGCTTCAGCCGGAGCATGCGTCCAGCAGCGCGTAGGTCACGTCGAGCATGCCCTCGAGCGCGGCCACGCTGACGCGCTCGCGGTGCTCGTGGTTGTACTGGGTGCCGTTGGCGAGGTTCGTGCACGCAAAGCCCTTGGACTCGAACGCGTTGGCGTCCGACCCGCCGCCCGTCGAGCGGCGCCGCGGCTCGTACCCGAGCGAGCGCAGGGCCTGCTCGGCGGCCAGCACGGCGGGCGCGTTCTGCGGGTGGCGGTAGCCGTCGAAGAGCGCGAGACGTCGTGACGTCGACGTCGCACGCGCAGTGGGGCGTGTTGGCCGCGTCGTGGATGTGGTCGATGAGCTCGGCGATGACGGCCTCCGCCTTCAGCGGGTCGAGGGAGCGGACCTCCCCCACGATCGTGCAGTGCTCGGGGACGATGTTCGTCCCGCCGGCACCGCCGGCGATGGAGGCGACGTTCGCCGTCGTCTCGTGGTCGATGCGGCCGAGGGTCATCGCGGCGATCGCGCGGGCGGACGCCTCGATCGCCGAGCGGCCGTCCTCCGGGCGGATGCCCGCGTGTGCCGCGGCCCCGCGGAAGCTCGCCTCGAAGCGGTAGTAGGTCGGCGACGACACGACGATCTCGCCGATCGGCGAGGCGTGGTCGAAGACGTAGCCCCAGTCGCTCGTCAGCGTCGAGACGTCGAACGCGAGCGCGCCGGCGAGCCCCTTCTCCTCGCCGACGGTGAACAGGAGCTCGAGGCCGACGGGCGCGCCTTCGACGCTGCAGCGCCGCGCGACCTCGAGGATGACCGCGACGGCCGCCTTGTTGTCGGCGCCGAGGATCGTCTCGCCGGCGCTGACCCAGGCGCCGTCGTCGATGACCGGCTCGATCGTCCCGTCCTCGGGCACCGTGTCGAGGTGCGCGCAGAGCAGGATCGTGCGATCGCCGCGGCCGGGGATGCGCGCGAGGAGGTTGCCGCACTCGGCACCGGCCTCGGCGGCCGCGCCGTCCTCCTCGACGTCGACGCCCATCCGGCCGAGCTCGCGCGCGACGGCCTCGGCGCAGGCGCGCTCGGAGCCGAACGGACTGGGGATGGCGCACAGCCGCGCGAACGTCTCGTTCAGGCGGCGGCGCTCGACGTCTGAGGCGGGGCGCATGTCGTTGCAGTCTGACGGGCCGCGCAGGGGGGCGAACTTCGCGCGCCCGCGCCTATGTCAGGTATGGGCGCATCGATCGAGATCCTCGCCGCGACGCGGTAGCGTGTTCTCACCGTGGCATCGCCGGTCGCATCGCCCTACCGCTTCTCCGTCGAGGACGTGCTGGCGATGGTCGAAGCCGGGATCCTCGACGAGCATGCTCGCGTGGAGCTCTTCGACGGGGTGCTCGTCGAGATGAGCCCGATTAGCCCGCGCCACGAGGATGTCCTCGAATGGCTTGTCGCGCACTTCGTGACGGCCACCACCGGCCGGTTTCGCGTCCGCGTCCAGTCGATGCTGCTGATACCGGGAGCCAGCTACTTCCTGCCCGACCTCCTCGTCATCGAGCCGGGGCCGCGGGGCCGCCTGCCTGACATCGCGTCGCTCGTCGTCGAGGTCGCCCACACCTCGCTGCCCCGCGACCACTGGAAGGCGGCGTGGTACGCCGCTGCCGGGGTGCCGGACTACTGGATCGTCGACGTCGATCGCGACGAGGTGCTCGTCCATCGCCAGCCGCACGATGACGTGTACGCGAGCGTCGAGCGCTTTGCGCCGGGCGCCAAGATCAGCCCGCTGATCGACGTCGCGGCGGTCGACGTCGCCGAGCTGCTCGCGCGCTGAGCGGCGCGGCCGCGCCACCTTCGACGCGTGGCCACATGGCGGTTGCGCCTGGACCGGTCGCGTCGTACGCTCATCGCAGTCCATGCTTGCCGTCCGGGAAACCGAGCAGCGCGAGTCGCCGCCGTCAGCTTCGAAGCGCGGCGCACCGGAAGGGCCTGCCGGCCGGCGGGCTGCGCCGGCCGGCTTCGCCCCGTCGGGAGGCGCGCTGCAGCGCTGCTCCGTCGCCGGCTGCGGCTGCGGCGGAACCTGCGCGGGCCACGCGCAGTACTCCGTGGCCGCGAGGCCGGCACGGCGCGACGCGACGGAAGCGCCCGCGCAGCGGCGCGGACCGCTGCCGCTGGACGCCACGCTCGCCCGCGCTGTCCTCGCTCGCTCGTCGCGCTCGAGTCCGAGCAGCGGGAGCGGCGGCGGAGGCGGTGGCGGCGGAGCGCCCGTGGCCGGCGCCGCCTGCAAGGTCGACGTGCGCGCCACGCACATCGGCGGCATCCTCAGCGGGCTGCCGATCTGGCACCTCCTCGTCGTGACGACGGACGGCGCCGGCACCGAGCGCTACTACCGCGGCGGTCCGGGCGGTCCCGGTGGCGGGCCGACCTATGGGTCGATCATCACGAACGACGGCCTGTACGTGGCGGGAACGGTGGACTGGGCGCCGGGCGCGCCGTCGCGGACGGTCATGTCCGGGCCGACGGCCTGCGGCCACGACGCCTGCCTCGCCGCGGAGCTGCGCCGGATCGACGGTACCGGCACGGCCTACGCGCCGACGGGACCCAACTCGAACACCGTCGCCTCGACGATCCTCACGAACTGCCACATCCCGCGCGGCAAGCCGGTCTGGGTTGCCCCGGGCTGGGACGACCCGGTGCTCTGAGCGCCGTGGACCTGCGCGCAAAGAGCGAGCCGTCGGAGGTCGAGAGCGCCGTCCGCGCTGCGTTACCGGACGTCGCCACACCCGACGACGTGCAGCGCTTCGCGCGGTCCGAGGGCTTCGAGTGCTCCGACCTCGTCGAGGGCAACGTCATCCACTGCTCGGCGAAGGCGCGCAGCCGGATGCCGTTCGTGTCGGGCAAGTGGCTCATGCGCTTTCACTTCGACGAAGGGCTGCTCGAGCGGATCGAGGTCGAGAAGGGCCTGACAGGGCCCTGACGCGGGATTGACCCGGCCTCCCGAGAATTTCGAAGAGCCGGGGGGGCGAACTTCGGGCGCTCCGGCCTCTAGCAGGTATGGGCGCAGCGATCGAGATCATCACCGCGAAGCGGTAGCGTGTTCGAATCGTGGCAACGCAGGTCGTCGAGCAGACGTTCTCGGTGCATCGCTTCTCGCGCGATGAGGTCATGGCGCTGTTCGACGCCGGGTTCCTCGATGACGATCTGCGGTATGAGCTCGTCGATGGGGTGCTCATAGCGATGGGCCACGGCGGCCCACGGCATGCCGGCATCGTCGCGTGGCTCAACAAGCTGCTCGTGCTCGCCTCCGGTGACGCCTTTGAGGTGCGCACGCAGTGCTCCCTGCTGACCGCCGACGACGGCTTCCGGTCCCCGGACCTCATCGTCGTTGAGCCGGTTGGGCGCGATCGGCTGCCAGAGACGGCGTTGATCGTCATCAGGTCGCGAGCACGTCGCGCTCGCGCGACATCGGGAAGGCGTCCGTCTACGCGGCGGGTGGCGTGGCCGAGTACTGGATCGTCGATGTCGATCGTGACGAGGTGCTCGTCCACCGCGAGCCGCGCGACGGGGCGTACTCAAGCGTCCAGCGCGTCGCGCCCGGTGAGCCGCTCATGCCGCTCATCGACCTCCCGCCGGTCGACGTGGCCGCGCTGCTCGCGCGCTGAGCACCGACGTCGAGGCGTGCGACCTCCGGCGCGCCCGCTGCAGGGCGCGATCGAGCCGGCCCCCGTTACCTTCTCGCCGGCACGACGGGCGTCGTCCGCGGGTAGCCGTCCGTGGGCGCGGTCTACGCCGATGGCTTCGGCTGTGGAGGGCGAGCGCTGGTGGCAGCATCCTTCGGCTTCGGCGGGACCGCAGCCACCGGCACCTTGCCGCCGGGACCCATGGCTTTCCCTTCTTGGCTCGGACTCCATCCCTCTTGTATCTGCCGATTGTCGTCGCAGCTCATTTCTTCGGTGGCGCAGGCATCGTCGGGCGGGCGCTGTCGCCAGCGTCCGCCGGCTTGGCTGGTGGTCTGACGTTGACGGGCGCCCTTCCCTGAGGCGCGTATCCACCGTGGACCTCTCGGGGTGGATGCTTCGAATGATCGCTCATGTCCGTTACGTTACGCCTTCGGGCGGTCGTGGTCGGGCCTATGGCTCAGGGCCGAGCCGGTAGAACTCGAGGGAGGCGATGTTGTCCCTCGGCACCCAGATGCCCAGCGTGCCGGGAGCGGGTTCTCGGAACCAGGCATCATCGTCCAGCTCCCAGCGCTGAATGAGGTACAGATCCTGGGCCTGCTCGCTATATCCCGCCAGGCTGCCGGCAGCGAACAGGCCTCCCAGTACCCGTCCGTCGTGAGTGGTGACTCGAACGAACATCGCGTTGGGCGCGCTACTGAAGACCTTGTTCCATCCCGAGTCGACATCGTGCCCCGCCGAGATCCGCAGGCGGGCAAGCGTGGCCTCGCGCAGCGGGGACCGACGCCAAAGACGGCCGGCCTCGGCTACGCAGACTGGCACTATCAAGACGACGAGCACTGCTGCGCCGATCTGAACGCCAAGTGGCTTGCGTCCATGGTAAAGGTCGACGAGCGAAGCCTTGTCCACGCCCACGAGCGCGCCAGTCCCTACAGCGAGGGCGTAGACGATCGCGGCGTAGTACAGCGCACGTAGCAGCCGCTCGAACGGTTTCTGCTCCGCAGGAACGGTGTAGGTGCGCTCCCGGATGAGGAGCGTGACAAATCCGGGCAGGACGAAGACTGCCAGTACGAGAAGCGCTGTTCCGGTGGCGGGCGTCACTACCTGTTGATTACCGACTGCGCCGGACGGAGTCCGCGCTACTCCGACTCATGGCACCCGAGACCGAAGCGCATCTCGCGCACGACTGCTGGCCGGCTGATGGCGCGCTGTGCCCTGACATGGCGGGCCCAACGCGCGCTATCTTCCACGCGCCGGACTCCCCGCGCCGATGACGGGGGGCGATTGCGTGAGTCGGAGCTACGCGCGGGAGGCGCGGAAGTCGGCCGACTCGGCCTGGTCGTGCGTGTGGCCGAGCGCTGCGCCGACGAAGTCGCGAAACAGCGGAGCCGGGCGCTCGGGGCGCGACTTGAACTCCGGATGGAACTGCGACGCGACGAAGAACGGGTGATCGTCGAGCTCGATCATCTCGACGAGGCGCTCGTCGGGCGACGTGCCGCTGACGACGAGGCCGGCGGCCTCCAAGCGCTTGCGCAGGAACAGGTTGACCTCGTAGCGGTGGCGGTGGCGCTCGTAGATGACGGCCTCGCCGTAGAGGTCGCGCGCGCGGGTCCCCGCGTGGATCTTCACGGGGTCCGCGCCGAGGCGCATCGTCCCGCCGAGGTCGGTGACCTCCTTCTGCTCCGGCAGCAGGTCGATGACCGGGTGCGGCGTCTCGGGATCGAACTCCGTGGAGTTCGCGCCGTCCATGCCCGCGACGTGGCGGGCGAACTCGGCCACCGCGATCTGCATGCCCAGGCAGATGCCGAGGTACGGGATCCGGCGCTCGCGCGCGACGCGGGCCGCGCAGATCTTGCCCTCGATGCCGCGACCGCCGAAGCCGCCTGGGATGAGGATGCCGTCCGCCTCGCCGAGGCGCTGACGCGCCACGGCGTCGTTCTCGAGCGACTCGGAGTCCACCCAGTCGATCTCGACGGTGCAGTCGTGGTGAAAGCCCGCGTGGCGCAGCGCCTCGGAGACCGAGAGGTAGGCGTCCTGCAGCGCAACGTACTTGCCGACGAGCGCGATCTTCACGGTCTCCTCGGCCTCCGACGCGCGCCGCGTGATCTCGGCCCACTCGCTCAGGTCCGGCGGCGGGACGTCGAAGCCGAAGTGCTCGCAGATGAGGTCGTCGACGCCCTCGGCCTCGAACCACAGCGGCACCTTGTAGATGTTGTCGACGTCCTTCGCGCTGATGACGGCCTCGACGGGCAGCGACGCGAACAGCGCGATCTTCTTGCGGATGTCAGACCCCAGCTCGGACTCCGAGCGCGCCAGCAGCATGTCGGGCTGGATGCCGATGCGGCGCAGCTCGTTGACGGAGTGCTGTGTCGGCTTCGTCTTCAGCTCGCCGGCGTGGCCGATGTACGGGACGAGCGTCAGGTGGATGAACATGCACTGCCGGCGGCCCACGTCGACGGGGAACTGGCGGATCGCCTCGAGGAACGGCAGCGACTCGATGTCGCCGACCGTGCCGCCGATCTCCGTGATCACGACGTCGCAGTCCTGCGTCTCGGCGAGGAGCTTCACGCGCTGCTTGATCTCGTCGGTGATGTGCGGGACGACCTGGACCGTGCCGCCGAGGTAGTCGCCGCGCCGCTCGCGCCGGATCACCGAGTTGTAGATGCCGCCGGCGGTGACGTTCGAGGCCCGCGACGTGTTGGAGTCCGTGTAGCGCTCGTAGTGGCCGAGGTCGAGGTCGGTCTCGGCGCCGTCCTCGGTCACGAAGACCTCGCCGTGCTGGTAGGGCGACATCGTGCCGGGGTCGACGTTGATGTACGGGTCGAACTTCTGCAGGCCGACCGTCAGGCCGCGCGCGACGAGCAAGCGCCCGATGGAAGCGGCAGCGATGCCCTTGCCCAGCGAGGAGACGACGCCGCCCGTGATGAAGATGAAGCGGGTCTTGGGGCGACTCTGCGTCATGAAGGCCTCCCGAATGAGTCTAGGTGACGGATGACCGGAACCTTCTCGATGACCTTCGAGAGGGAGCGGAACTCGCCGTAGAGGTTGATGAGGACGAGGATCGCGAGCGCGATGAGCTGCTCGGTCGTGTCGAGGGTCAGCACGATCCAGATGCCGGCCATGGCACCGATGACGTTGGAACCCGTGTCGCCGAGCATCGCCTTCTCGCGTAGGTCGAAGAAGCCGGCGACGAGGACGGGGCCGATGAAGATGCCCAGCGCTGCGGCGGGCTCGGTGATCTGCGTGGCGAGCGTCAGGCCGAGGCCGAGCAGCAGGAACGCCTTGACCGAGCGGCCAGGGCGCAGGTCGAGGAGGTTGAAGGCGTTCGTGGCGAGCACTAGGACGGCGGCAGCGACGAGGAAGTCCGTGTCGCTGCCGGGCAGGGAGGCCGCGACGAGCAGCGCCAGGCCGAGCGTGCCGGCGGCCTTCAGCAGGCCGCTCGAGAAGCCGCCGCCCAGCGCGGTCGATGCGTGCCCGCGCCAGCCGCGCGCCTCGCCGCCGAGGACGTCGTCGACGAGCCCGAGCAGCGCGACGCCGGGGATGAACGTCAACACGAGCGGCAGGTCGCCGGGGAAGACGTCCGCCGTCGTCAGGCGCGCGATGAGGACGACCGGGATGAGCGCGATGAGCGCCGCCGGGACGATCGCGACGCCGATCGGAACGGGCAGTGAGACGCCGCGGTAGTTCTCGCGTTGCATGCCGGCGGAGACGAGACGGGTGCGAACCAGCGGCACGAGGGCGACGGCGACGACCAGCGAGAAGAGAAACGGCAGGAATTGCACCCCGAGCAACCTAGCGACGCGAGCGGACCGAAACGCGGCCGGCGTGTGCCGCAGCCCGCAATCTGCGGACGTGCGACTCGCGGTCGGCGGCGCCGCGATCCGGTCGCTCGCGCGCCGCCGGCGCCACCGGCGGCCTCACCCGCCGCGACCCGGTCGCTGGCGCGCCGCCGGCGCCACCGGCGGCCTCACCCGCCGCGGGGCGCCGTCGCGACGACGGGCGGCAGCAGGTCCTGCGCGCTGTCGCGCCGGCCGAACGCGCCGTCGGCGCCGGCGAGGACGAAGACGAGCGCCGCGTGCCCGGCCGTCTCGTCGACGTTGTCGACCGTCGACAGCTCGCGGTCGCGGTACCAGCCGATCTGCGACGGGTCGGCGTCCGACGCCTCGATCCCGACGACCTTCACGCCCGTCTGTGCCAGCCCGCGGACGATCCCGTCTTGGAGCGCCGCGAGCCGGTCGGCGTCCTTCTTGTCCTCGGGAGCCTTGGACGGCCGGGCGACGATCACCGCGTCCAGCCCGCCGAACTCGCCGCTCGTGGACTGCAGCAGCGCGCTGCGCAGCTTGCTCGACGAGCTGGCCGCCGAGCACCATCTGGATGCCGGCGCGCAGGCCCAGCTCGCGCAGCAGCTCCGGGTCCTCGCCCACGCTCACGTAGCGCGTCCCGCGCGCGCGCTCCGCGAGCGCCGCCATGTCGACGTCGTCGTCGAGCTCGGCGACGAGCGACAGCGACGCGCCCGACGGATCCAGCCAGTCGCGGACGTCGTCGGGCGAGATGTCGGTCGGCCCGAGCGTGACGAGCCCGACCTTGCGCCCGCGCAACCGCCTGTCGGTGAGGATCGGGTACGCCTTGTCCCCGTAGGAGCGTTCTGCGGCAACCTGCGCCCGCGCCGCGTCGCGCTCGGAGGCCGTCTGCCGCAGGTCCGAGCGCAGCGAGTCGCGGATGTCCTCGCGGGCGGAGGACACGAGCTCCTTGTCGCCGATCGCGACACCGAGCAGCAACCCGACCACGAGGGCGAGGAAGACGGCTGCCAGTGACAGCGCGTGGTAGCGGAAGTCGAACACGAGGCGGCGTGGCTCACTCGAGCCCGAGGAGGACCTCGAGCTTGAGCCACAGCAGGTCGGCGACGTCGCGCAGCGCCGGCGTCAGCAGCACGATCGCAACGAGGCAGACGAGCCCGGCGAGGACGACCCCGACCATCGGCGCCGCGCCCGCGCGCGGGCTGTACAGCCGGCTCACGCCCTTGGCGTCGACGAGGATCTCGCCGAGTCGCAGGCGCGTGAGGAACGTCGACGCCATGCCGCGGCGGTTCTTGTCGAGGAACTCGACGAGGTTGAACTGCGAGCCGACCGAGACGATGAGCTCGGCGCCCTTCTCGGCGGCGATGAGCATCGCGACGTCCTGGCTCGTGCCGGGAGCCGGGACGAGCTTGTACGGCAGGCCGAGCTCCTCGAGGTGCTTGCGGCCGGGCGCGCGGCCGTCCGGGTAGGCGTGCACGACGAGCTCCGCGCCGCAGCGCAGCGCGGCCTCGGTCGCGGAGTCCATGTCGCCGACGATCATGTCGGGCTTGAAGCCCTCGTCGAGGAGGGCGTTCGCCCCGCCGTCGACCGCGAGGATCGCGGGCTTCATGTCGCGGATGTAGGGGCGCAGCGCACGCAGGTCCTGCTGGTGGTCGACGCCGCGCACGACGATGAGCGCCGGGCGGTCGCGGAAGTCGGTGTCGAAGCGCGGCAGCTCGATGCGCCCGGACAACAGCTCGCGCTCCTCGAGCATGTGCTCGATCGTGTTCTGCGCGAAGGCCTCGAGCGCGTCGCCGATCTCGCGGCGGCGCTCGTCGGTCGCGGCGCGGACGTCCTCGGGCTCCTGGACGATCCCGCTGGCGAGCACCTTGTCGCCGCGCCGGACCTCGCCGCCCGCGACGATGACCGGATCGCCGTCGTCCAGGATCTTGAAGAGCGCGTCGTCCGGGAGGTCGACGAGGTGGATGCCGGCCTGGACGAGCAGCAGCGGTCCCATGTTCGGGTAGGCCCCCGTCGAGGAGGGGCTGCAGTTGAGCACGGCGAGGACGCCCGCGGCGATGAGGTCCTCCGCGGAGACACGATCGAGGTCCTTGTGATCGAGCACGGCGACGGCGCCGGGGCGCAGCTCCTTGACGAGGCGCTTGGTCCGGCGACCCAACCGTGCCGGCCCGGCGACCTCTCTGCCAGCGACGACGGCCATCGCGCCAGTCTAGATGGGCGTGTTAAGAGGTTGCGAAGGGTGCCTGTGCGCCAGCGCCGCAACCGAGCGCCCGCGAGTCGCTGCGGGGGAGCGGCTGCTAGCGTCGGGCGCCGTGCTCTTCGTGCTCGCAGACATCACTGCGAAGGAGCTGCGGGACACGTGCGGCCTGGATCCGAGCGCGGTCTGCAGGGAGATCCTCGAGCGCACGGAGAGCCCGGCGCTCGCCGATGCGAGCGACCACCTCATCGGGACCCCGCTGACGATCGCGCTGATCGCGATCGGCGCGCTGATCCTCAACAAGCTCGTCGGGCGGATCATCGAGCGCGCGATGCGCAGCGTGTCCAGCGGCATCGTGCGCGAGCGGCTCGGCGCGGTGCGCCGGCGCGCGCCGGGCGGCCTGCTGGAGTCGGCGACGGCGACGAGCTTGCGCGCCGAGCAGCGCATCAACGCGCTGACGAGCATCCTGCGCAGCGTCGCGGGCTTCGTCGTCTTGCTGTTCGCGTGCTTCATGGTGCTCAGCGAGATCGGCGTCGACGTCGCGCCGCTGCTCGCCGGTGCGGGCGTCGTCGGCGTGGCGCTCGGCTTCGGGTCGCAGTCGCTCGTCAAGGACTTCCTGTCGGGCATGTTCATCCTCGCCGAGGACCAGTTCGGCGTCGGCGACGTCGTCGACCTCGACGGGCAGGTCACGGGGGCCGTCGAAGCCGTCTCCCTGCGCACGACCCGGTTGCGTGCCGCCGACGGGACGGTGTGGCACGTACCGAACGGCGCGATCATCCGCGTCGGCAACAAGAGCCAGCACTGGGCGCGCGCGCTGCTGGACGTCGAGCTCGCCGGCGACACGGACATCGACCACGCCGAGCACGTCATCAACCGCGTCGCGCACGAGGTGTACGGCGAGCGCGACGACATCCTCGACGTGCCCGACGTGCGCGGCATCGAGAAGCGCGACGACGGCAGGCTCGTGTTCCGCCTGCTCGTCAAGACCCTCCCCGCCGACCGGGAGGAGGTCGAGCGCGAGCTGCGCGAGCGCCTCGCCGCGCAGTTCCGAGCCGAGGGCATCAAGCACGCCGGCGCGTCCGCCGACCCGGAGCCGGACGACGCCGTCGAGCCCGACGCAGGGTCGGGCGGCGGCGGCTCTGCGAGCGACGACGGCGCTGCGAGCAGCGTCCGCGCGAGCAGCGGCGGCGGCGCAAGCAGCGGCGGCGCAAGCAGCGGCGGCGCAAGCAGCAGCGCGCGGCGGCGGCGGCGCGAAGCCTGCCGACCCGCGCTGAGCGGCGCTCAGGCGGCTCGCAGCAGCTGCTCGGCGTGGCGGCGCGCGGCGCCGTCGCTCGCGTCGTCGGCGCCGAGCATCCGCACGAGCTCGGAGACGACCTCGTCGTCGGCGAGCTGCGTGACGGTCGTCCGCGCCGGGTTGACGGTCGGGTCCTTCGCGATCGAGAAGTGGCGCGTCGCGAGCGAGGCGATCTGCGGCAGATGGGTGATGCAGAGGACCTGCCGGCCGGCGGCGAGGTCGCGGAGCTGATCGCCCACGGCGCGCGCCGTCTGCCCGCCGATCCCCGCGTCGACCTCGTCGAAGACCAGCGTCGCCCGGCTCGCGCCCGCAGCCACGCCCATCAGCGCGAGCATGACGCGCGACAGCTCGCCGCCGGACGCCGTCTCGCGCAGCGGCCCCGCCGGGACGCCCGGATTCGGCGCGATCAGGAACTCGGCCGCGTCGGCGCCCCCCGGCCCCGGTTCGCGGTCGGACATCACGATCTCGAACGCCGCGCCCTTCATCGCCAGGTCGGCGAGCCGCGCCCGCACGGCCTTCGCGAGCTTCGGCGCGGCAGCCGCTCGCGCCTTGCGCAGCGACGCGCAAGCGGCCGTGAGCGTGGCCTCCGCGGCGGCGAGGCGCCCCGCCGCGGCCTCGAGCGCGACCTCGGCGCCCTCGAGCTCCGCGCGGCGCGCGCGGCACGTCTGCGCGTGCGCGAGCACGCCGGCGATCGTCCCGCCGTGCTTGCGCTCCAGGCGCTCGAGCACCGCCAGGCGCTCCTCGACGGCCTCCAACCGGCCGGGCTCGCCGTCGAGCTGCTCCGCGTAGCCGCGCAGCTCGGCGGCGACGTCGTCGGCCTCGATCGCGAGCGCCTGCCAGCGCGCCGACAGCGCGTCGAGCCGCTCGTCGATGCCCTGCACGGACTCGAGCGCGCGACCGCCCGCGGCAAGCTGCGCGCCGGCACCGGTCTCGTCGGCGGCGACCGCCTCCGCGGCGCCCAGCGAGGCGCCGCGCAGCGCCTCGAGGTGGCGCAGCCGCTCGCGCTCGGAGCGCAGCGCGAGCGCCTCGTCCTCCGTCGGCTGGGCGGCCTCGATCTCCGCGAGCTCGTAGCTCAGGAGGTCGAGCTCGCGCTCGCGCGCGCCGGCCAGCTCGCGCAGGGCGGCGAGCGCCGCTCGCTCGTCGCGCGCGGCGCCGTACGCGGCCGCCGCCTTCGCGCGCCGGGCGAGGTGCGCCTCGCCGCAGAAGCCGTCGAGGATCTCGAGCTGCGCGGCCGCGAGCGTCAGCCGGCGGTGCTCGTGCTGACCGTAGAACGTGAGGAGCGGCTCGGCGAGCTCACGCAGGTCCGTCAGCGTGGCCGAGCGGCCGTTGACGAGCGCGCGCGTGCGCCCGTCGGCGCCGATCCGCCGGGCGAGGACGACCTCGTCGGCGCCCGCCGGCAACCGCTCGCCGAGCTCGTCACGCAGCTCGGGGGCGAGCTCGAAGACCCCCTCGACGTAGGCCTCCGCGGCGCCCGGACGGACGATGCCGGGCTTCGCCCGCCCACCGAGCAGGAGGTCGAGCGCGTGGGCGAGCACGGTCTTGCCCGCCCCCGTCTCCCCCGTGAGCACGTTGAGCCCCGGCGCGAGCCGCAGCTCGGCCCGCTCGATGAGCAAGAGGTTCTCGACGCGCAGTTCGGTGAGCACGACCCACGGTCTACCAGCGCGGCCCGACGGAACCGGGCAAAACCGCGCGTCGTGTTGCAGTTCGCGCGCCCCGCGGCTCGTCCAGGGCCACCCTCCACGAGGTCAATGTCGAGAAGTGAGCGGATATCGCTCACAACTCGACATGCAATCGCCACCGAGTCGGCTACGACGAGAGGCGGCCGAACTTCGTGCGCAGGCGCCGGTAGAACGACGAGCCCGGCAGCTGGGCCAGCCGCGCGGCCGCGAGCTCGTAGCGCGCGACGAGTGCGTCGCCCGGCGCGATCTGGCAGGCGGGGCGCCCGTCGACGTGGACGTCGACCGCCTCGCGCCCGCGGTTGGACACGCTCAGCGCGTCCCCCGGGGCCACGACGAGCCCGCGCGCCGTCAGCGAGTGCGGCGCGATGAACGACACGCCGAAGCCCTCCACGCCCCACGCCATGACGGGCCCGCCGTTGGCGAGGTTGTAGCCCGTCGAGCCGGCCGCCGTGCAGACGACGAGCCCGTCGCAGCGCACCGATCCGACCTCCTCGCCCTCCACGCCGTAGGCGAGCTGCGCGACCCGCCCGCCGACGAGGCGGTGAAAGGAGATGTCGTTGAACGCCGTGTGCAGCCGGCGCTGGGTCTGGATCGCGATCGCCGGCAGCTCGAGCTCCTCGAAGTCGCGCGCAAACGCGCGGGTGAAGCCGTCCTCGCCGACGTCCTCCGGTTCGATCGTGGCGAGGAAGCCGACCTCGCCGAAGTTCACGGCGAACACCGGCACCGGGGAGCGCGCGTACTCCCGCAGCCCCCTGAGGATCGTGCCGTCGCCGCCGAGCACGAGGCACAGGTCGACGTCGCGGCGCAGTTCCGCGTCGCACACGATCCCGTCGGCGGGCCGCAGCCCGAGCTTGCTCGTCTCGTCGCAGTCGAAGCGCAGCAGCACGCCGGCGCCCCGCGCCTGCGAGACGAGCTGCTCGAGCGCCCGCGCGATCTGGTGCGGGCGGCTGTGCGTCAGGACGGTCACCGACTGCACGGGCTCGGTCACGGCTCGACCTCCCGAGCGGCGGCGTCGAGGTCGCCGACGTCACCCTCGCGCCCGGCCTCGGCCAGCCAGACGAAGCTCTCGAGGTTGCCCTTCGGTCCCGGCAGGCCCGACGACGCGAAGCCGAGCACCGCGGCTCCCTCCGCGCGCGCGGCAGCCGCGACCGCGACGAGCGCCCCACGCCGCGCGGCAACCTCGCGGACGACGCCGCCCTTGCCGACGTTCCCCCGCCCCACCTCGAACTGGGGCTTGATCATCGCGAGCACGTCGTGTCGCGAGGCGGCGCACGCGAGGACCGCCGGCAGGACCTTCGTCAGCGAGATGAACGACAGGTCGACGACGACGAGATCGGGCGCGTACGGCAGCGCCGACGGCGTGATAGCGCGGGCGTTGGAGCGCTCGAGGACCGTCACGCGCTCGTCGTTTCGCAGCGCCCAGCTCAGCTCGCCGTACGCGACGTCGAGCGCGACGACGTGCCGCGCGCCCGCCTGCAGCAGGCAGTCCGTGAAGCCGCCGGTCGACGCTCCGACGTCCAGGCAGTCGCGGCCGGCCGGGTCGATCCCGAACGCGGCGAGTGCGTTGGCGAGCTTCACGCCGCCGCGCGAGACGAAGCGCGGGCGCTCGTCGACGGCGACCTCGATCGCGGGATCGACGAGCTGGCCGGGCTTCTGCGCGCGCTCGCCGTTGCCGCCGAGCCGCACCTCGCCCGCCATGACCGACGCGGCCGCGCTCGTGCGCGACGCGAAGAGACCGCGATCGGCGAGCAGGGTGTCGAGGCGCACGCGTGGCATCGGTCGCTCGCAACGGTACCCGCGGACGATCTGTGACGTCCCTCACACCTGATTGGCCAGTCAGCCAGGAGACTGTGTCCACACAGCGGGCAGATGACCTTCCCCTAGGTCCCTTCCGAGATCGGCCGCCCGTTGAGTGACGGACCCACAATTACATAGCAGTGTCTCTCCTCCCTGAAACGGCCCGTCCTCCCTGGCGGGCCGTTTCGCTGCCGCGGTCAGCGCCGGGCGTTCGCGATCCGCACGTGGACGTGGTCGTCGTGGTTGGCGATCGCCTGCACGACGTTGGGCGGCCCGCCCAGGCCGACGTGCTCGCCGACGAACGCGAACTGCGCGCCCGCGGCGACGAAGCGGCTGACGAGGTCCTGCGCCAGCCGCCGATCGACCTCCTGCACCGTGCCCGCCGGCGCCAGCGCGCGATCTGCGCGCGGGTAGAGCACGTCGACGTCGAGGCCGTTCTGGTGTGAGGCGTGGCCGAGGCCGCCGTGGTCGGAGCCGAACGGCCCGCCCCAGGGCCGGCTGAGGTCACCGACGAGCACCGGCGGCGCGCCGGGGTTCGCGAGCCGGTAGTCGCGCAGGACGTAGAGCAGGTAGGCGAGCAGGCGGTCCGTAGCCCAGCGCCGGTCGGGGCGGTTGGGGCTGCGGTGCAGCACCGCGTCCCACGTCAGCCAGTACGGGCCGGCCTCGGCGAGCTGCAGGCCGTTGACCAGGCTGCCCCGGTGCGGCGCTCCCACGGCGACCGAGCCGACCTGCGGCACGTACGCCGGCGGCGGCACCGGCGCCGCGGCCTCGGTGAGCGTCGCGCTGAGACGGCCGGTCACCACGCCCGGCGTGCTGCGGGCGAGCAACGCCGTCGGGTCGACCTGGAGCACGCGCACGTGCGCGACGGGCTCGCCCCCGCAGCCGCTCACCGCGACGCCGAGCGTGGCGGCGACGAGCAGCGCGCAAATTCCGGTTCGCAGCGGTCTCACGTCCTTGTTCGACACGGGCGAGGCGGCGTCGGAGCGCCGCGGACCCCGGAAAGCAGTCTAGATGGCCGATTCCACGACCGGCACCGCCATCTGCACCCGTCTCGCGGCGCAGGATCGCCACCGACCGAAGGAGTCCGTGCCGCTGGCACTGTCCTCCTTCGCCCCGCGGCGCCCTGCATCCACGATCCGGGCACATCTGACGGCCCCGGCCACGGAATCAACCATCTAGAGCGCGCCGGCGCGCGCGCCGACCGCCGACAGGATGCGCTCGGCGATGTGGCGGCCCGTGAAGCCGACCTCCTCGTAGAGCAGCGCCGGCGTGCCGTGCGTGACGTAGCGGTCGGGCAGGCCGATGCGCAGGATCCGCGCGTCGACCATGTCGAGGTCGTTCAGCGCCTCCCACACCGCGGTGCCGAAGCCGCCCGCGAGCACGCCCTCCTCGACGGTGACGAGCAGCTCGTGGTCGGCCGCGAGGCGGGCCATGAGCGCCGCGTCGATCGGCTTGGCGAAGCGCGCGTCGGCGACCGTCGCGTGGATGCCGTGCTCGGCGAGCACGCGCGACGCGCCCAGCGCCCGCCCCACGCCACTGCCGTAGCCGACGATCGCGACCTTGCCGTCGCCCTCGAGCAGGATCTCGCCCGTGCCGATCTCGATCGGCAGCGGGACCCGCGGAAGCTCCACGCCGACGCCGCCGCCGCGCGGGTAGCGCAGCGCGATCGGCCCGTCGTCGTACAAGAGCGCCGTGCGCAGCATGTGGACGAGCATCGCCTCGTCGCGCGGGGCCATCAGCACGATGTTCGGCAGCGGGCGCAGGTAGGCGATGTCGAAGACGCCGTGGTGGGTCGGGCCGTCGTCGCCGACGAGGCCCGCGCGATCGAGCGCGAAGACGACGTTGAGCTTCTGCAGGCAGACGTCGTGGACGATCTGGTCGAAGGCGCGCTGCAGGAACGTCGAGTAGATCGCGGCGACCGGCTTGACCCCTTCGAGCGAGAGCCCGGCCGCGAAGAGGATCGCCTGCTGCTCGGCGATGCCGACGTCGAAGTACCGCTCGGGCATCGCCTTCTGGAGGATGTTCAGGCCCGTGCCGGAGTTCATCGCCGCGGTGATCCCGACGACGCGGCGATCGCGCCTGCACTCGGCGACGAGCGCGTCGCCGAAGACGGCCGTGTACTGCGGCGGCGGCACCGGGAGGATCGCGGGCGGCGCCGGCGCGGCGATCCCGTTCGCGATCGAGTTCGGCTTTGCCGCGTGCCAGCGCTCCATGCCCTCCAGGCCGCCTTCCTCGGCGGGCGCGAAGCCCTTGCCCTTCACCGTCGCGACGTGGACGACGACCGGCCGGCCGGCGGCGAACGCGCTGCGCAGCGCGCGGCGCAGGGCGCGCACGTCGTGGCCGTCGATGACGCCGACGTACGCCCAGTCGAGCTCCTCCCAGAACAGGCCGGGCGCCCAGAACGCCTTGATCGACTCCTTGAGCTGCGGGCCGAGGCGCTCGAAGGCCGGGCCGATGCCGGGCAGGTCCGTCAGGCGCTCCTCGACGGACTCGCGCGTGTGCCAGAGCTTCGGGTTCAGCCGGACGCGGTTGAAGTAGCGCGACATCGCGCCGACGTTGGGCGCGATCGACATGCCGTTGTCGTTGAGGACGACGACGATCGGCGTGCCCTGGCCGCCCGCCTGGTGGATCGCCTCGAAGGCGACGCCGCCGGTCATCGACCCGTCGCCGATGACGGCGACGACCTTGCCCTGCTCGGCGCGGCCAAGGTGCTTCATGCCCTCCTTGAGGCCGACCGCATAGCCGATCGACGTCGACGCGTGCCCCGCGCCCATGATGTCGTGCTCGGACTCGAACGTCGCGCAGAACGGCGCGAGCCCGCCGTACTTGCGGATCGTGTGCAGCTGGTCGCGGCGGCCGGTGAGGACCTTGTGCGGGTAGGCCTGATGGCCGACGTCCCAGAGGATCTTGTCCCTCGGCGAGTCCAAGAGCGAGTGCAGCGCGACCGCCAGCTCGCACGTCCCGAGGTTGGCGCCGAAGTGCCCGCCGATCTCGCCGACCGTCTCGATGATGTGCTCGCGCACCTCTTGCGCCACGCGCCGCAGCTCCTCCTCGGAGAGGCCGTGCAGGTCCTGCGGGCGGTCGATGCGCTCGAGCAGGCTCATGACTCGCGCGTGTGGATGAAGTCCGTGATCTGCTCGAGCTCTTGGGCGCCCTGAGGGACCGCCGCAGCGAGCGACGCCCGCGCCTCGGCGTGCGAGCGGGCCGCGAGCTCACGCGCGCCGTCCAGGCCGAACTCGCTCACGTAGGTGCGCCTGCCCTGGCGAGCGTCCGAGCCGCTGGGCTTGCCGAGCTCCGCGTCGGTGCCCGTGGTGTCGAGGATGTCGTCGACGATCTGAAACAGCACCCCGAGCTCCGAGGAGAAGTTGCGTAGGTCGGTTGTCGTCTCGGGACTCATGCCAGCTATCAGCAATACGCACTCTACCGACGCCCCGATCAGCCGTCCCGTCTTCAGCTCGTGCGTGCGGCGCAGCGCATGCGCCGAATCCGCGTGGCCGGCGGCGACGCACGCGATGTCGAGGTATTGCCCTCCCACCATGCCGTCGACACCCGTCGCGGCCGCGAGCTCGCCGACCGCGGCGAGGACGTGGGCGGGCTGGCCGCGCTGCTCCGTGAGCACCAGGCGAAAGGCCTCGGCGTAGAGGGCGTCGCCGGCGAGGATCGCCGTGTCTTCGCCGAAGGCGATGTGGTTGGTGGGGCGGCCGCGACGCAGCGCGTCGTCGTCCATCGCCGGGAGGTCGTCGTGGACGAGCGAGTACGTGTGGATCAGCTCGATCGCGGCGGCGAGCGGGAGCAGCTCGCGCTCGTCGCCCCCGATCGCGCGGGCGGTGGCGAGGGCGAGCACCGGGCGGATGCGCTTGCCGCCGGCGAGGAGGCTGTAGCGCATCGACTCGACGAGCCGCGCGCTGAGCACCTCGTCGGAGAAGTGCAGCGCCTCGAGGTACGCCTCGATCTGCAACCGCAGCCAGTCGGGATACGGCACTACAACAGCGAGTCCTGGCCGGGGAGCGGTTCGCGCTCGGCCTCCCGCGCACGGCGCTCGAGCTCGGCGGAGGCCTGCGATGCGAGCGACGCGCAGTCCTCGACGACCGTCGCCGCCGCGTCCGCGCTGAGATCGCCGGAGCGCAGCTGCTCGGCGGCGCGCTCCAGCCGGCCGACGAGCTCGTCGAGCGTGGCGTCGGCTGATCCGTCGGAAGCGGTCATGGCGTGGCGGAATTGTGGCCCATCTCGCGATGTACGGCCGCGAGGATACCGTTCACGAAGCCGGGCGCGTTGGTGCCGGAGAACGTCTTGGCGAGCTCGACCGCCTCGTCGATCGCGCCCTCCGCGGGGATCGGCGTGTCGGCGGGCGCGGCGTCGGGGTGCAGCATCTCGAGCAGCGCGACGCGCATGATCGCCCGCTCGAGCGGCGCGATGCGGTCGAGCGACCAGCCCTTGGCGTGGCGCGCGATGAGGACGTCGAGCTCGTCGGCGCGGTCGTGCGTGGCGTAGGCGAGCGAGCGCGTGAACATGCTCGCGTTGCGCTCGAGCACGTCCTCGAGCTCGCGCCCGGTGAGCTCGGACTGATAGAGCGCGAACACCGCGTCGCGGCGCTGGTCGGAGCGGCGAGACACGCCGTCAGCCGGCGTAGTGGTGTTCGGAGCTCATCGGCGCACAGCAGCGTATTCGGTGCGCGTCCAGATCCTGTACGGATCTGCTTGACGCGGCTCCGAACAGCAGCGTAGGTTCACCCTCGGTCAACTGTTTCTTCGGGGGGTGGGTCGTTCATGGTCAGGGTCGGTGGCGTCGTCGTCGTGCTTGCGATCGTGTCGGTGCTGCTGACATGGCTGTTGCTGGACGTCTTCAACGCGCCCGAGCCGCACGGGGTGCCGGTCGCGCTCGTGGGCGAAGGGCCGCCCGTCGCGGGGATCGTCGGCAAGCTCGAGCGCGACGGCGTGTTCGACGTCAAGCGCGCCAAGAGCGGCGCCGCGGCGCGCAAGCTCATCGCCGAGCGCGAGGTCTACGGGGCCTACGCGCCGCGAGCCGGCTCGGGTCGCCTGCTCGTCGCCGGTGCCGCGAGCCCCGCGGCGGCCGACCTCCTGCGCACCTCGGCGCGCGCGATCGATGCCGCGCGCGGCGTCCGGACGGTGCCGACCGACATCCGCCCGCTGCCCGCTGAGGATCGCTCCGGCCTCTCGGTGTACTGGCTCGCGTTCCTCGCGGCGCTCGGCGGCGTGCTGGCTGGCTGGCTGCTCGAGCTGCTCGTGCCGAGCGTGCGGCGCGGCCCGAAGCTCGCGCTGGTGCGGGTCGTGGTGCTGCTCGTCTTCTCGCTCGTGGCCGGCGCGCTGATGGCGCTCGTCGCGACCCAGCTGGACATCTACCCCGACGCCTTCCTCGAGGTCGGCGGCGCGCTGGCGCTGGCGGTGTTCGGCGCGGCCACGGTGAGCGCGTTCGTCACCAGCCAGCTCGGCGCGGTGATCGGGGCCATCGTCGGGCTGCTGGTGTTCCCCGTGCTCGGCGTGCTCGTGACGTCCGGCGGGCTGTCGGCGCCGGAGCTTTTGCCCGAGCTGTGGACGACGATCGGCAGCGTGCTGCCAGGGCAGTCGATCATCGAGCTCGTCCGCAACCTCGTGTACTTCGACGGCGAGGCGATCACGACGCCGCTGATCGTGCTCGGCGCCTACGCGCTCGTCGGGGTCGTGCTGATGGTGGCGCTCAGCCCCTTCAGGCGGCTGGGGCGCAAGACCGGCTGATCAGGCGCGCGACATGTAGTCGCCGGTCGCCGTCTGGACCTTGACCCGGTCGCCGATGTTGACGAACAGCGGGACCCGGAGCGTGGCGCCGGTCTCCAGGGTTGCGGGCTTGTCGCCGCCGCCCGAGGCCGTGTCGCCGCGCAGCCCGGGGTCGGTCTGGGTGACCTCGAGCTCGACCGTCGTCGGGAGCTGGATGTCGCCGGGCGCGTCGTCGATGAAGAGGACGTCGACCTCGTCGTTGGGCCTCGTCCAGCGCAGCGCGTCGGCGACCTTGTCCTGCGGCATCGCGAGCTGCTCGAAGCTCTCGGTGTCCATGAAGTGCGCGTCCGTGCCGTCGACGTACAGGAACTGCATCTTGCGCGACTCGGTGTGGACCGAGCGGAACTTCTCGCCTGCGCGGAACGTCTTGTCGATGACGTTGCCGTCGCTGGCGCGGCGGAGCTTCGTGCGGACGAACGCGCCACCCTTGCCGGGCTTGACGTGCTGGAAGTCGAGGACCTTGAAGATCGTCCCGTCGACGTCGATGTGGTTGCCGTTCTTGAGCTGGTTGGTGCTGATCATCGCGCGTCAGTGTAGGGCGCTCGTGCACGCGCCGCCGCCAGGATGGCGGCGCGCGAAGCCGCCCTCAGCCGGGGACGCCGAGCGCCTGCAGGATCCCCGGCGGCTGCGGAGCGATGCCGTTGATCGCGCCGGTGATGATGCCGATGACCGAGTCGATGAAGCCGCCGAGGATCGGAACGCCCATGAGATTCACGTCGCTTTCTTGAGGTGAGGTGCGCACCGGCACGGCCTCGACTCCCAAGCGACACGATGAGCGCACTCGCCTCCGAAAAGGTGCCCAGGCGTCGTCGACGCGTCCAGCCTCCCCTACCCGATCGCCCAACCCGCAACTGGCGCTACCGTCTGGCACATGGATCGCGACGGCTTGCGCGCCGTGCAGGCGCCGCTCAAGGAGCGCTACCGCGAGGAGCCCGCCTCCGCGCTCGTCACGCTGACGGCAACCGGCAGCCTCGACGAGGGGATCGCGTGCAGCGTGCAGACCGGCCGCGCGCTGGCGACGGCGGGGCTGCACCCCGCGACGGGCGGCGACGGGTTGGCGCTCTGCTCGGGCGACATGCTGCTCGAGGCGCTGGTCGCGTGCGCGGGCGTGACGCTGCGCGCGGTGGCGACGTCGCTCGAGATCCCCGTGCGAGGCGGAACGATCACGGCCGACGGCGTGCTCGACTTCCGCGGCACGCTTGGCGTCGATCGCGAGGCGCCCGTCGGATTCCGCGACGTCGCCCTGCGCTTCGAGCTCGACGCGCCCGGCGCGAGCGACGAGCAGCTCGCGACGCTGCTGAAGCTCACCGAGCGCTACTGCGTCGTGCTGCAGACCCTGCGCAGCACGCCGCAGCTCACGGTCGAGCTCGCGTAGGCGACTCAGAAGTCGAGGTCTCCCGCGCCGGACTCCGGCACGACCGCGCCGGCGACGGGGTTGCCCGCGCGGTCGGTCGCGGCCGTCGACGTCGTCCAGTCCAGCCTGCTCGTGCCCGTCGCCTTCTCCGTCGGACCCGTCGGCGTGCCCAGGGCGATCGAGATCGTCGAACCGCTGAGCACCATCGTCGATCCCGTGAAGCGCATCGTCGCGTCGACGTACTTCTTGCCGATGTCGATGCTGCCCAGCGCGAGCTGGACCGTGTTCGCGGCGTTGTAGACGGTGAGGACGTCGGGGTGGCCGTCGGTGAAGCGGACGACGACCGGCGTCGCGGCGCCGGACCAGCCGCTGAGGATCGACGCCGCGAGGACCGGCTCGGAGAACGTGTACGTCAGGACGTCCTGCGTCTCGGGCTTCGCGGCGGTGCCGCCGGCCACGTTGGTGGTCTGCACGTCGATCCCCGCCGGAGCGGTGTTGTCGACGGTGCGGTTGGCGACGGTCGCGGAGGTCGCGACGTTGCCCGCGACGTCGGCGGCGATCGCTCGCAGGTCGTAGACGCCGTCGGCGATCGAGGGCGTCGCGAGGCCGCACGCGTAGGGGAAGCTCGAGTCCACGCACCCGTCCGTCCAGATCGACCCGCCGCCGAGGCGGTACTGGAAGCGCACCGCCGCGATCCCCAGCCCGGCGTCGGAGGCGGTGCCCGAGACCGTCACGGCGCCGCGCAGCGGAGAGCCGGGGTCGGCCATCGTCACCGCGGTCGGTGCGATGTCATCCGCGGTGACGACGGGCGTCTCGGCGCTGTCGAAGCTGTGGATCGGGACGCCGCCAGCCCCTGCGACGACGGCGCGCACGACGTAGCGGTAGCTCGCGCCGTGGACGGCGGCCACGTCGGCGTAGCCGGCGGCCGTGACGAGGGTCGCGCCGTTCAGCGACGACCCGAAGTCGTAGGCGGCGGGCGGCGTGCGCCGGTAGACGTCGTACCCGGCGACGCCCGCGACGCCGGACCAGCTCACGTTGATCACCGCCGCGGGGCGCGGCGTGGCGGCGACCGGCGAAGGTGCGGCCGGGCGGGCGAACGTCGTCGCGGACCGCTCGTTGCCGTTGGCGCTCTCGATCGTGTCCGTGACCGCCCGCACGACGTACGCGTACGTCGTCGTCGGGCTCAGGCCGGTACCGCGGTCCGTCCAGGTCGTCGCGCTCGGCGGCACGGCCCGTTGAGCGGAGACGAGAAGTCGAAGAAGCCGCTGATCGCGCGGCGGTAGACGTTGTGGCCCGTCGCTCCCGGACTGCCGGTCCAGGCGAGATCGACGTCCCCGACGGCCTCCCCCGTCGCGGGGTTGCGAGCCGACGCGGGGGCGAGTGCCGGCGGCGCCGGCGGCACGGGCACGAGCGGGCTGACGCTGCTCTCCGCGCCCGTCCACGAAGTGAGGATCGGCCTGACCGTGTAGCGCCAGAAGCCGGGCGGGACGCCGGCCTCCACGCAGGAGAGGATCGTGGTCGCGCCGCTGATGGTCGCGGCGCAGCCCGGGTTCGGGGTCTGCGCCGCCCCGCCGGCAGCGGGATGGCGCTTGACGGCGTAGCCGCCTCCGCCGACCGCCCCGACGACGCTCGTCCCCAGCGGCGTCTGCGACCACAGGACCGTCACCGCGCTCGCGCTCACCGAGCCCGTCGGCCGTAGGCCACCCCCCAGCTTCTGGGTGCTCGCCAGACCGATGCCCGAGCCGACCGCCGCCCAGTGTGCCGCGCGGGAGCGGCTGCGAGCACGGCCACGAGCGCCGCGAGCGCGAACGCCCGCAGGACGATCACCGCCGCCTCCCCGCTCCCCAGCGGTGGGCGCTGCCGGCGAACCTCAGCGTCAGCCGCGCGCCCTTGCACGCGTCCTGGTTGCGCGGCCGGGCGACCATCGCCACGCGTGGCAGGCGCCGCACGCGCAGCTGACGCAGGCTCACGGTGCGCCGTGCCCACACGCGGATCGGGTAGGAGCGCGGCGGCATGCCGATCGAGCGAAAGTCACGCCGGCCGTCGCGACCCGCGCGCGCGTGCGTGGGGTCGACGACGACGGCGACGGTGATCGCCGTGACCGCGAGGCTGTAGCGGTACGGATTCGTCAGCCGCACGTCGACGGCTTGCGACGTGCCCGGCCGCAGGGGCCGGACGAGCTTCGCGCTCGCGATCTGAAACGCGCGCGGGGGCACCGGCCGCTTGCCGCCCACGCCGAGGTCCGCGCGCTGCGCCGCACCGGCCACCCCGACGGCCAGGCCCGCGAAGGCCACCAGCAAGCCGGCGGGGTCCTGCCGGGTGAGCGAGTCCTACGCCCGAGAACGCGCCCTTGCCGGTGCCCGCGGCCACTTCGGCGCCGACGGCCATGACCGGGCTCGCCAGCGTGAAGTCCGTGGCGTCGCAGGTCCCGGCCGGGGCGCCGGGGGCCTTGGTGACGGAGGCGATCGACGCGGTGACCGACGTGACGTACACGGGGCCGTCGTTGCCGTTGTCGAAGTTCCCGCCGATGGTCTGCGGCGAGTCGCCGGGGTACATCGGGCTCAGCACGCCATCTCCAAAGCGCTGGACGGATGACCGAGCGGGCGAGCGCCGCCGGCTGGACGGCGTCTGGACGGTCGAGCGCGGGCGCGCCGGGGGCGCTCCCGGAGGACCGCGGTGGGCTACTCCGGGAGGATCGCCGGGCGCTGCTCGTGCGTGCGCCGCCGGTGCGACTCGGCGTACGCCTCGGAGCGGAAGTGCAGCAGCGGGTCGTCGGAGAGCTCGATCCCGGGCGGCATCCGCGTCGGGTCGAACACCCAGGTGTCGACGAGGTCGGGGTCCTCGTGCTCGCGCTCGATGACGAGCTGGCCGACGTCGACGAGCGTGCGCGACTCCGGCCACAGCCGGCGCAGGTCGTCGGTGGGGTCGTCCGGGCCGGCGAGCTGGAAGACCAGCCGCCAGGCGACGGGCGCGCGCGCGACGCGCTGCTTGATCTCCGAGACGAGGTACTGCGGCGGGAGGTTCACGTCGTCGGCGGGGTCCATCGCGGCGATGCCGGCCAACGGCATCCAGCGGAAGCGAAACGCTCGCCGCCGGCCCGTGGCGTCGACGAGCCAGTACGCGTGAAAGCCGTTGAAGCGCGCGGTCGCGAAGCTCTGCGGCGGCTTCAGCGACGCTGCCGCCGCGATCCCCTTGACGGCCAGCGGGCCGCGCGGCGCGAGGAACGCGAGCAGGCGCAGCGGGTTGGGCAGGCCGCCCGGCAGCTCGGCGCGCTGCGCGCCCACCATCGCGTGGAAGTCGTCGGGCGTGCGCGGCGGGAACGCGTCGAGGTTCAGCGCCGTCCACGTCGTGTGATCGCCCGACGGCAGCTCGAAGCGCACGCCGAGCCCGAGCGGGTTGCCGCGCTTGGGGCCCGCGCGATCGGCGAGGTACGGGCTCGAGCCGCCGTTGGACAGGCGCACGACGCAGTCGATCCGCTTGCCCTGCAGGTGCTCGGCGGTCGTCAGCTCGGCCGCCTCGGGCGTCGCCTCGAAGTGCCCGTGAAACGCGACCCCGCGCGCGTGGCCGCGCTTGAAGCCGGTCACGTTGTTCATGTGCTTCTCCATCGCGCCGAGCACCTTCACGACACGCTCGGGACCGCCAAGCTCCGTCGGGTCCATCAGCCAGCCACCCCTTCCGCGATTGCGCGCAGCGCCGTCATGCCGGGTACGAACAGGTACTCGCCGCCGCGCGTCGTGACGAGGTTCTGCTGCGGCGCGAGGAAGAACGGCCGCTTGCCCTGGATCGTCATCTTGCCGCCGCCCGAGGCGTCCCCGAGCAGGTAGTCCTTGTCGTGCCCAAGGCCGAAGATGTTGCCGTCCGACAGCCACGGCCCCTGCACGCCCTCGAACTGGCGCGCGATGCTCGCCTGGAAGCTCACGAAGACCAGCCCGCGGTCGGTGCCGTCGTCCTCGTCGGCGCCCTCGGGCAGCGGCGGGCCGTAGGGCATGCCGCGGCGGATCATCCGGTGGCGCATGCTCAGCGCGCCGTCGTGGCCGAGCGCGTCGCGCGGGTTCGAACGGCGGATGTGCGCGCCGAGCGGGCAGCGCAGTCCGGCGAGGTCGTCGCCGTAGCGAAAGTCGTTGGCGTCGGGGGCGCTGGCGTCGAACTCGCCGCCGGCACCGTTCGGGCGCAGCGACAGCGGGGCGCCGTTGGGCCAGCGCCCGACGACCTTCGCCGCGAGCCGGTCCGGGTCGCCGTAGCGCTCGCCCGCGCGCGCGATCGTGCGCCGCCAGAGGGAGACGTCCTGGTAGAGCTTGCGCCAGACCATGTACGTGCCGTTGGCGCCGAGCGGGTCGTCGGGCGCGGGCGGCAGGCGGCGCGCGCGGTCGACGAGCGTGTCCTCGTCGGGGTAGCCGAGCACGAACTCGCCGGGCGCAAGCGCCCGCCAGCGACCGTCCTTCTCGGGCGTCCCGCCGCCCGCGGCCTTCTCGTCCGTGGCTCCCGCGATCGCGGGCTGCGCGAAGCCGTCCGCGAAGCCGAAGTGCTCGCGCGCGCCGGCGAGCAGCTCCGCGTCCTGCTGGAAGACGACCCCGACCTCGAAGCCCTTCATCGCGGCCTTCATCTTCGAAAGCGCGCGCCGGTGGTCCTTGGTCTCCTTTGCGTTGATCGTCAGCAGGACGTGCGCGTCGCCGGTGCCAAGCCCCGCCTCCCACTTGTCAGGCGAGCTCGGCCCCCCGTCGCCGAGGACCTTCGCGCGCGCCGACATACCCGCGCGAAACTCGACGGCGAACGACTCGACGACCTCCTCCGACACGCCGAGCGCCCGCAGCCCGGCCGCGGTCAGCGCGACGTTCAGGGTCGTCAGCGGCTTGCCGTCGCGCCACGGCTGCGCCGTCGTGACGTGATCGAGCAGGCCGGCGAACCACTCGCGCGCCCCGGCCGGCTCGCCCGAGATGCGCACGAACGCGTACGACGTGCAGTCGAACGAGTTTCCGTAGGCGCGCAGGATGTCGCCCTGGATCTCGGAGAGGTCGAGCTCGGTCACGACCCGAACTCCTTGAGGAACGCCTTGCGGCGCGCGGGCGGCTCCATCTCTTGTGCGCGCACGACGAAGGCCGTCAGCCGCGCGCGCTTGTCGAGCGCGCCGCGGATCTGGGCGACGCTCGCCTGCGAGTACGCCGCGAACGCGACGCCGGACTGCAGCTGGTTGCGCCACAGGTAGGCCTTCAGCGCCGCGCCCTCGGCGGGCTTCGGGCACGCGATGCAGCGCCCCCAGATCTCGGCCGCCTCGGGCACGACGCGCGCCGCCAGCTCGTCGAGCCAGCTGTCGACGTCGCCGTCGAAGTTCGCGGTGAGCATGAGGTACGGGCCGTCCATCGGATCCTGCACGCCCGCCGGGACCGGCATGTCGGGCACGATCATCAGGCGCGCGAAGTGCGTGCGCTCCAGACGGGCGAACGGGCTCTCGGAGGCCAGGCCCTCGATGTAGGTGCGCAGCTCCTCCGCCATGCCGGGCTTGATGGGCGTCAGCACCATCAGCGAGTACGTCCGGCCGGCGACGTTCGTCGATCTCACAGCAGCCGCTGCGCGTCTTCGAGGAAGGCGTCCCAGGCGGCGTCGAACGCCTCCTCCTGGATCAGCCCGGCCCGGTGGGCGAACATGTCCAGGCGCTCCTCGAGCTCGATCGCCTGGCGGATGGTCGTCACCGTCGCATCCGGATAGGCGCTGTAGTAGTGGCTGAGGTCGACCTCGTGGTCGCGGAAGAACGCCTGGAACGGGCCGGCGGGCAGCGGCCCCGGAAACGCGTGCGAGCTGCCCCAATAGGACTTCATGCCGTTCGTGAGGATGCGCACCGACGAGTCGATGTACTGCGCCCAGCTGCCGTTGAAGTGCACCTCGAAGAACAGGTGCGGGTAGCGCATCCGGCGCGTGTGCTGGGGCGGGCCGTTGTAGGGGATGTCGCGCACGAGCGACCAGCTCGCGAAGCTGATGAACGACAGCTTGTCCATCGCCTCGAGCGCCTTCGGGACCGCGCGCGTGATCGAGAACAGCGCGGGCATCGCGAGCGGTCCGAACCAGCGCTGCGTCGTGAAGAGCGTGATCGAGGTCCACTCGCCGCAGACGTTGCTCGGCGGGGCGTCGGGCGAGACCTCCTCGCGGCGCATCAGTCCTGCTTGTTCAGCTCGCCGAGGATGATCGGATGCCAGTCCTTCTCCGCGTTCTCGCCGACGAAGACGTCGAGGTGGCCGTAGCCGGGCACGATGTGCAGCGAGTGGCGGCCGGGCTCGCGGCGCTCGAACCAGTCGAACGTGCGCTGCTGGCTCTCGGGGACGAAGCAGTTGTTGCGCCCGCCGGTGATGAACGAGAAGCGCGCGTCGGTCTGCGGCGCCTGGGCGACGAAGCTCTCAGGGAGCTCGGGACGGCCCTCCACGGAGACCAGGTGTCCAAGCTGGACGCACTTCGAGATCTGCTTGAAGAACGTCAGCGGCGCGGGGCCGAACTCGCCCTTGGTCCACTCGTGCGTCGCGGGGCTGAGCTGCTCGTGGGTCCACAGCGTCGGGTCGCCGGCGCCGAACATGAAGCTCGAGACCTTGCAGACGCCGTTGTCGCACTTGCGCCGCGAGAGCTTGCAGTACGCGGTGACGGCCTTCGGCAGGATCCACGGCGGGTCGCCGATCCCCCACTGCGGGTCGAGGTAGCCGGTCAGCCGGGAGACGATCGGCACGACGTACTTGAGCTTGAGCTTCGCCACGCGCGGCACGACCGGGTGCAGCGAGACCGCGCTCGCGACGATCGTCCGGACCTCGGGGACGAGGCCCGCGCAGGCGGCCATGATGAAGCTCGTCGAGCCCTGGCAGTGCGTGAGCGCCTGGATCGAGTCCGCGCCGGTGAGCTCGCAGACCTTCTTGACGGCGACCGGGTGGTCGAGCACGGCGCCCTGGTCGAGCGTCCACGTGTTGTTCGGGACGTCCATGCTCGCCCGCCAGGTCTCCATCCAGACGTCGAAGCCGTCGTCGACGAGCGCCTCGACGATCGTGCGCGGCGTCGGCGGCCGCCAGATCTCCGTCCGCACGCCGACCCCGTGGACGAGCAGCACCGGCCCCTTCGTCGGCTTGCGCTTCCGCGGACGTGGATGAGGTTGCACGGCACCCCGTCCGCAATGTCGAGCGGGATGAGCTCGTCGGTGTGCGCGGCCGCGGTGGTCAATCGTCCTTCCCCGGCTTCCAGGTCTCCCACATCGACCCGAGGAACAGGCCGCCGAAGCGCCCGAGCGCGTCGAGGCGGTGCGCCGGCTCGACGCGGAACGTCGTCATCTGGACGGCGAAGTCCGCGGGCAGCACGTGGAGGATGCCGGTCGCGATGATCTCCTCGCCCGCGTCGCCGACCTCGTTGGCCGGGCCCGGTGGGACGTGGCCCTTGAGGATGTGCGAGAAGAGCGTCGTCGTGTCGGTCCAGACGTCGAAGCCGGGGTCGTCCTTGGCCTCCTTGAAGCCGTTGAACGTGATCGGGTGCCCCTCGCCGTCCTCGAGCCACAGGCGGTACTTCATGAGCTTGCGCTCGTCGCCGTCCTCGTCGTCGTCGACGAAGAGGTTGAACCAGCCCTGGATGACGGGCAGCTTGCCGCCGAGCGCGTCGCAGTCGAGGTAGCCCGTGATCGAGCCCTCGTGCGCCGGCTCGGCGACGAAGCGCTCGATGTCCTCCATCCGCGGGGTCACGTGAAACATGCACTTCGTCTTGGACTTCTTGCCCTGGCGAAAGCCCTTGTCGTAGTCGTCCTCGCCGAAGGTGATGAAGCCGCGCATCTTCTCGGTGAACTCGACGGACGCCGGGTGCTCGCTCGCCGGCGTGGCGTCGTCGGCGTCGGGGTCCGGCGGGGGCGGCGGGGGTGCGGTCACGGTGTTCCCTTTCATCTCTTCGAGGATCGCGTCGGCGAAGCGGTCGGCGACGGCGGCGATCGTGAGGCTCGGGTTCGGCCCGACGGGACCGGGCATGACCGATCCGTCGGCGATGTGCAGGCCGGGGTAGTGAAAGACGCGCCCGTAGGCGTCGACGACGCCCTCGGTGTCGTCGCGCCCCATCGGCGCGCCGCCGAGCGCATGCACGGTCACGACGCGCGACAAGAGCCAGATCGGGTTGTCGAGGAACGTGCCGCCGATCTCCTCGGCGACCGCCTTGGAGACGTCGCGCACGCGCTCGAAGTACGCCTTCGAGCCGCCGTTCTTCTTCCAGTCGACCTGCAGGCCGCCGTTCTCGAGGTGCATGACGCCCTCGGGGATGTCGCGGCCCATCCCGAGCAGTGGCAGGAAGCCCGCGGACTCCGCGCAGTCGCCGAGCACGTCGACGATCTCGTTCGCGATGTCCGTGTCCTTGTGGGTCAGGAAGTTGCCGGCGAGCTTGGGCAGCTTGGGGATGAGCTCGAACACCGAGCGCGGCGCATCGAGGAGCTGGAGCATCCAGGAGACGAACTCCGGCTGGCCGGCGTCCTCGAGGTAGAAGCCGCGGCCCTCTCCCCCGTCGAGCTCGTCGGCCACGCGGATCGCGCTCGTGATGACGGGCGCGTGCGCGGAGTCCATGACGTTCGGGACGCGCTTGCCGTCGACCTCCTTGAGGCAGTGGCGGGCGAACGTCAGCAGGTCGCCGTTGCCGCTGAAGCGCTGGCCGAGCATCGGGCTGAGGTGCGGGAACGCCGAGCGGTTCTTCAGCAGCAGGTACGTCGAGCCGAGCGTGCCCGCGGAGAGGATCAGCCGGTCGCAGGTGATCGTGTGCTTGTCGAGCTTGGAGGTGTCGGTCGCGACGCCCTCGGCCGACTCGTCGTGGATGACGTAGTTCAGCTCGTAGCCGCCGCCGTCGCGCGGCTGGAAGCCGCGCACCTCGTGGCGCGAGCGGATGTCCGCGCCCGCATGCCAGGCGGCCGTGATGTACGTGTAGTCCAGCGTGTTCTTCGAGCCGTGGTTGCAGCCGAGGTCGCACTCGCCGGTGAGCTTGCACGTCAGCCGCGTGCGGCCGTGGATGTTCGGGCGGGCCTCGCGGATCGGCTCGCCGACGAGCGGCGGGTCGCCGTCGTTGGCGAACGTCACCGCGAGGTTGACGAGGCGCCAGTCGAGGCCGAGCTTCTCCGCGGCGTCGCGGAAGGCGAGCGTCTTGAGCGTCTTGTCGTACGGCGCCTGGTCGAGCGGGTACTTCTGGACGTTCATCATCCGCTCGACCCGGTCGTAGTGCGGGTCGAGGTCGGCGCGTGTGACGGGCCAGTACTCGTAGCCGTCCTTCCAGGAGCCCTTGCCGCGCTCCTCCTTGACGAACCAGTCCTCGTCCTTGCGCAGCAGCACGTTGGCGTAGATGAGCGAGCCGCCGCCGAGGCCGCTCGCGCAGATCGCGTCGATGTTGTCGAAGCTCCACATGTTGAACATGCCGTGCCCGCCGGCGCTGGGGTCCCAGAACTGGCCCTTCATCCCCAGCGGCGAGCGCGGGAACGAGTTCGGCGGAAACGCCTTGCCGCGCTCGAGCAGGCAGACGCTGTGGCCGGCCTCGGCGAGGCGGTATGCGGTGACGGATCCCCCGAACCCGGATCCGACGACGACGGCGTCGAAGTGCTCAGCGGTGGCGGTCAACGTGTACTCCTCGCGCTCCGTCGCATGACTGGCGCCACGATACCCCGCGACGTGCGCCGGCGGTGCAAGATTCTCCCCCTATCGGGGGGTTCTGGCCGTCAGGCGCCGACCCGCCGCGCCTCGCGGCGGTGCTGCCGCTGCAGATCGACGTCGCGATGCTCGCGCGCGCGTCGCGCAGCTTGCGGCCGGCCAGGCGGCCGACGAGGCGCACGGTCTGCTGGCTTGATGCGGGCGGTGAACGCGAAGCGCCCGTCGGGGGCGATCCTCACCGTCGGCAGGGTGACGCGTGGCTGATGTTCGGGCTCGGCCGGTCGGCGAGGACGGGTCGGCGCAGAGCGTCGGCACGTCGACGCGAGAAGCCCGTGATCCGCTTGCCGCCGCCGGCGACCCGCAGCCGCACCGACGCGCGCTTGGCGTCGCGGTAGGCGCCGTCGTCGCGCCGGCTCGTCGACCAGTTGCGCGCACGCTTGACGTTCACGATCTGCGTCTTGCTCGTGACGCTGTCGCTGCCGACCTGCACGACGGTCCGCAGCACCTGCCGGCCGCGGTCGAGCTTGAGATCGGCTCGGCGTCGCCGATGAACGTCGCGATCGTCTTCCAGAGCTCGAGCCGGCCTTGCGCTGCGAGCTGGACCTGCCCGGCGGGTCCCGGCGTAGGACGCGTCGACGACGAACGGGAAGCCGGCGTACGCCGTGTCGGGGGCCTTCAGCGTCGCGGCGCCGGCCGCGCGGATCGACGAACCGCACGACCGGACCGACTTCGAAGCCGCCGGTGCAGCTCGGGCAGTCGCGGGCGGCCTGCCGTAGTACGGGCCGGGGGTCGACTGCGGGCGCGGGAAGCCGCCCTGGCCGAGCACGGCGTCGCAGACGCCGGGCTGGCTGGGGCGCTCGTCGACGCGGCCGATCGCGACGGTCTGCGGCGAGCCGGCCGTCGGGGCCGACCGCGGCGCGAGCCCGAGAAGCGCGCCTCGTAGTCGCTGATGAGGCCCGGCTCGGGGCCGAAGAGCTCGTTGGCCTCGCGCTTGGTGTAGGCCGGGACAGGTGAACGTCACGGCGATGCCAGCGTCGTTCGCGGGCACGGACCGCGCCGCCGTCGGGCTCAGCGCGACGATCGGCGGGTCGCCCGGCAGGGCCGCTGCCGCGTCCGCGAGCACGAGCAGAGGAGGGCGGCGAGGACGACCGCGGCGCGCACCTCGCGGATGCTACCTGGGCGCGCGAGCGTCAGGCGTAGGCCGCATGCGTGGCGCGGTGGCGGCCGGGCAGACGCAGGCCGGGCGCGAAGGACTCGCGCGCGAGCCATGCCGCCAGCGGGAGCGACCAGGCCAAGAAGAACAGCGACTGCATGTCCGGGCTCAGCCAGCCGGGCGCGTGCTGGAACGTCACCCAGACGGCGACCGAGGCGGCCAGCGCGAGCACCGGCGGGCGCTCGGAACGCTGCAGCGCCTCCCACGCGAGCAGCGCGAGCAGGAACGGCAGCGCGTAGTAGCTGGTGTTCCAGGGGTCGAGGATGCAGCGAAGCAGCAGCAGCAGCGCGAGCAGCACCAGTACCTGCTCGCCGTCGATCCGCGGCGCCGCCCCGCGCAGGCGTGCCCACAGCAGCGACAGCGGGACGACGAGCGCCGCGATGAGCGGGTGGGTGAGCGGCGACAGCCACTCCGGTGGGACGCGGTAGCCGTCCGGCTTGGGCAGGCCGTCGCTTCCGATGACGACGTGGCCCGTGTCGCCGAGCCACCAGAAGAGCTGCCACGGCTGGAAGATCTGGCCGGTGGTGCTCGCACCGGTGATGAGCGTCCCGTGCCCGCTCGAGAGCGCGATCGGTGCGAGCACGGCTGCGACGATGACGCCCGCGATCCCCAGCGCGAGCACGCGGCGCGCGGGCAGCGCGAGGAGCACGGGTCCGATCGCGAGCACCGCCCACGCCTTCGTCGCGATCGCGAAACCGAGCAGCACGGCGGCCAGCACGGTGCGCCGGTCGCGTGCGGCGAGGACCGCGCCGATCGCCAGCACAGCACAGAGCAGTTCCTCGGGGTGCCCGATCTCGAGCGCCCGCAGCGTCACGGGGTTGGCGACGCAGAGCCCGAGCACGAGCGCGCGCACGCCCGTCGAGCGACCCCGATCGCCCATGCGCCGTACGAGCACGACCGCAAGCCACGCGCCGGCGATCAGGCACGGGATCGAGATCGCGCGGTAGACGGCGAGCTCTCCGCCACCAAGCAGCGCCGTGACGCCCGCAAACGGCGCGCGTGTCACGAACGAGCCGCCGTACGCCGGCAGCGCGCCGAAGAACCCGGCGACGTCACCGTCGATCAGGAGCGCGAGCGCGCGGGAGGCCTCGGCGTCGTAGTCGTTCCAAGCGAAGGCCGGGAGCGCGGCCCACGCGACCACCGCCACGCCGACCATCGAGGCGAGCCACCATGGCCATTCGCTGCGAACCCGGGCCAGCACTCCGATGGCATCGGCAGTCGCGCGCGGGCGCTTGAGGGCCGCGACCGCTACTCGACGGTCCGCAGCGCCTTTGGCAGGCCGTTGAGGACCTCGTGGCCGTCCTCTGTCACCACGACGAGATCCTCGATGCGCACGCCGACGGCACCGGGGACGTAGACGCCCGGTTCGACGGTCACGACGTTGCCGGCGGCGATCGTGTCGTTGCCCTGCCTGGACAGCCGCGGATCCTCGTGGACCTCGAGGCCGACGCCGTGGCCGAGGCCGTGGCCGAAGTGCTCGCCGTGGCCGGCCTGCTCGATGATGTCGCGCGCGACGGCGTCGATCTCCTTGCCGGTCGGGCCTGGCCGGACCGCTGCGAGGGCCGTCTCCTGGGCGTGCAGGACGAGGTCGTAGACGGCTTGGTCGCGCGGGTCGAGCTCGCCGGTCGCGAACATGCGCGTGCAGTCCGATGCGTAGCCGTCGAGGACCGCGCCCCAGTCGATGACGACGAGCGTGCCCGCCGGGATCGGGACGTCGCGCGGCTCGGCGTGCGGCAGCGCGCCGTGCTCGCCCGCGGCGACGATCGGCGGGAACGAGACGGCCTGGGCGCCGCGGCGGCGCATCGCCATCTCGAGGTCGAGCGCCACCTCGAGCTCGGTGCGCCCGACGAGGCCGCCGACGAGCACCTCCTCGAGCGCGTCGTCGGCGAGCTTCGCGGCGGCGCGGATCGCGTCGATCTCGGCGGCGTCCTTGACCGCGCGCAGCCTCTCGACGATCGCGCCCGCTGCGACGAGCTCCACGCCTTCGGGGACGAGCCCGGCGAGCTGGGCGTGCTGCTTGACCGTGAGGTGCGCGTCGTCGAAGCCGAGCTTGAGCGGGCGGTCGCCGGGCAGCCCCTCGACGGCGCGCTTGAGCAGCTCGATGGCGATCTCGCGCTCCCACAGCTCGTCGACCTGCTCGGCGGACTGCGTGAGGTAGCGGAAGTCCGTGAGGAAGCGGCGCTGGTTGGTGCCGACGAGCGCGAGCGCGTTGGAGCCCGTGAACCCGGTGAGCCAGCGGACGTTGACGACGTTCGTGACGAGCAGGACGTCGAGCTCGCGCTCCGTCGCGGCGGCGAGGACCGCCTCGAAGCGCTCGTTCATCCGCCGAGCTTGACCTTGAGGGCGGCGAGCGCCTCGCGGTAGCCGTCGACGCCCTTGCCCATGACCGTCGCGATGCAGTGCTCCGAGAGCACGGACACGTGCCGCCACTCCTCGCGCGCCATGACGTCGGACAGGTGGACCTCGACGGCCGGCAGCCCGGCGAACGCGAGCGCCTCGCCGATCGCGCGCGAGTAGTGCGACCACGCGCCCGCGTTGAGCACGATCGCGTCCGCGACGTCCTCGACGCGATGCAGGTGCTCGACGAAGTCGGCTTCGGAGTTCGTCTGAAAGAAGCGCGCGTCGAGGCCGAGCTCGCCGGCGAACGCGTCGATCGCCTGCTCGAGCTGGCGAAACGTCATGTCGCCGTAGTGCGCGGGGTCGCGACGACCGATCTGGTCGAGGTTCACGCCGTGCATGATCTGGACGCGGTTGCGGGCCATGCGGACGCGAACTGTAGTCGCGGCGGCCCGGGTACCTTTCCGGACAGCGCGTGTTCTTCTTCTTCAACAACAACCTCGGCTGTGCCGGCTCGATCCTCGTCTCGCTCGCCGGCACGCTCGTGCTGCTGCTCGCGTTCGGCGTCGTGAAGCTGTAGCGCCGACGGCGAGCAGGGTTGACGTTGGCCGAAGGCGGCTCCCGGCGATCAGCGGCGCTGTTCGCAACATTCCGTCGTCGGGCTCCAGCGCGCGAGAACAACCCTTATGTCAACCGCAGTTGACATAAGGGATGTGCGTCGCCCACGCTGTGCTCGCACGGCGGGGACGAGTCGACCCGTGGCCACGCAGGGCACGCTACCGTCGGCGCGGGAGTTGGCCGCTCTGATCGTGTCGGTTGTCGCGGCCCTTGTTGCGACAGCCTCCGTGTGGTGGGCGCGCTCGAGCGCTCACGCTGCGCAGCGCTCTGCCCGAGCGGCTGAGCGAGCCGCTGCGGCCGAAGAGATCGCTGCGAAGGCGGCCAGCGAGTCGCTCGCGTGGGAACGCGACGGGCGAGATGCAGCCGCGCGACGCGACCGTGAGGAGCAGGCCGCGCCGCGTTTCACGGTTGCGCCCTTCGTCGTGCTCGCAGATGGTCGTGGCATGACGGCGCTCAAGAATGCGAGCGTGGCCGGCGCGCTCCTTAGGAGTGCGACGCTCAATCACCCCGCAGGCAGTGATCCAGCGGCGCTCGATCCCCCCAGCCCGGCTCGCGTCGCTCCTGGCCACGAGGCTCCGCTTGGCTGGCCAGTGCTCGACAGGGCAGCCTTGGACCGTGCCGAGCTGGAGCTTTGTGTCCTATACGACGCTGGAGACAGCGCATATGAGGCCGAGGCACGATTTCAGTTGCTGCCCGACGGCGTCGACGCCGAAGGGGCGCTCCTTTGGTGTCCAGGCACTTCGGAGGTGACCCGTTTGACGTGACTGTCCTCGGGCCGCGGGGAGTCATCGCGCGGGGCGCGACCCTGGGGTGCGCGGGTAGAGCCAGGAATCGATCCGGGCGACGGGCCACTGCACGCGAGGCAAGGTGGCTGCTGATGGTGAGGCCGGTGCAGCAGCGTCGCGCATGTGGCGTACTGTTCCAGCCGATGGCTACGGACAGTCACGAGCCGCATAGTGAGATCGAGGCCTGCAGCCAACGCTGCCGACAAAGTCGTCGCGGATGATCCAGGCAATGCGGCGCGCGGCGTCGAGCACCTCGCGCGCGGCGTGCGAAATGTCGACGCCGAACTAGAGCACCTTCATCACCGTATCCACGCGCTTGAGCAGCGCGACGTCGACGCCGAACTCAAGGATTTTGCTCGCCGGATCGCGGCGCTTGAGGACTCGGCCGATCCTGGTTCCCCGTAAGCGCGTTGCGCACCCGTAGCTGCGGCAGTCCGCATCTAGCGAAACCCTTGCGTCGCGATGGGCTGCTGCGGATCGTGGGCGCTGATCAGCGCGCTCGATGTCAGCGAGTACCCGGCCGTTGAGCCCTCAACGGCGCCACGGACCGCTGCCCGCGGCGCTGCGTCCCCCATCGCCAGCAGACGTCGACCCGCCTCCGTCAGAGATGCCGTTCTTCCGTCGGCGAGGCCGGCATCGGCGGCCGGCAATGCTCGGAATGCGGCTTACGTCACCGCCGTTGGCCGCCGCAGGCAGGCAACGCCGTTCCGCGATGACGTGATCATCAGCGCGATGTCAACCCATCCCCGCGCGGTCGTGCTACGTCGAGGATACGATGCCGGAATGTCGACGGACCCCCCGGACGCCGATCTTTTTCGCGCCTGCGATCTCCGCTGGGCATTGCTGCCATTGAGGTCGACAAGCTGCACGGCCGGTTCACGTACACAATCGACATTGGGCCAAACGCAGCCGACTGCCACCGGTGCGCTGTTCGCTGTCAACCAGGACAGGCTCACGCTGTTATACGGCAATAACGGTACGGGCAAGACAAGTCTGCTGCGCCTCGTCTTCCATGCCCTATCAGTCTGCGCACAATCGCGGTCATCGGACCGCTATGTCGGAAACTCGGTTCGCGCGACTATCACTCCGCCTAACCAACGGGGCCGCCATCGTCTACGAGCGCACGCACGGCCTGCTAGAGGGTCCTTTCCGAGCGGAGATCCACCGAGATGATGAATCCGAAAAGGCATCGCGTGGGAGTTCGGCAAGCCCGACCGCCCACCTTCACCCCACGAAGAGCAACTCTATCTGCAGCTCTCGCATGCCTGGCAGGCTGGACCAGAGTCCTGAAACGCGTTTTCTGAACGAGCTGGCGGAGTTCGGTCTGAACCCCGTGTTCCTGGGGGATTCGCGAGCAATAACGGCCGACGCTCTCGATGCTGAGGAGGCGCTCCGGCGCACCCGCGAGAGCGCGGCGGGGTATCAGCGGCGCACTTGGGATGTGGATGATCTGATCCAACAGCAGCGGGAGCGCGATGTCTGTCGCGCTGGATCGCGCCGCTATCTGTCGCAGCTCACCTTTCGCGGCACGCAGGTTGGATCGCAACGAGTAGACAGCGTCTACGTCCGCGTCGTCGGCGCGATACTTCAGCACTCGTCCAAAGGCGGCCGACCGCCGGCGTCGCTGATTCCAGAGCTACGCCGGCGCGTGCGGACGCTGGGCGAGCGCGCTCAGCGCTTTCACGCATACGGGTTGCTGCCCGATTTTCCGGCCACCCTGAGCTCGACGCGTTGCTGAGCACCGCGCAGGTTAAGAACGGTCGCGTTCTCAAGCAGGTGCTCGATCCCTTCCTCGACGGCCTCGTCGAACGCATGGACGCGTTGACGCCTGGGCTAGAGGCGGTTGCGTCCTTCGTTGACGAGATATACCCAGATGTTGTGGATGGGCTTGAAAACGAAGGCGGCGTACCTTCCCGGTTGATGAAGACCCATGCCCGCGATGGCCGCAGCAAGGCGCGCCATGGCGGATGTACGCAGGCTGCCAGCGCGGGGCAACGATGAGGTCACGGTCACGCTCGACGAGCTCGCTCGGGAGGGCGCCGCCGATGATCGCGGCGGCGCTGGAGGTCGAGGTCGAGCAGTACGTCGCGTCGTTCGTTCGTGAGGAGATGAGGATGGTCACCGTCTGGTCGTGCGTAACGGGCATGCCCGCGAGCGTGGCCTGACGGTCGGGTCCGGGACGGTGCGCTTGAAGGCGCCGCGCGTCAACGACAAGCGCATCGACGAGCAAACGGGCAAGCGCGTGAAGTGCGGCTCGAGGATCTTGCCGGCGTACGCGCGTCGGTCGCCGAAGGTCGCCGATGTGCTGCCGGTCTTGTACTTGCGCGGGTTGTCGACCCGCGACTTCCGCCGGCGCTGGCGATCTGCTTGGTGAGGATGCGTCGGGGCTGTCGTCGAGCTCGGTCAGCCGCCTGACCGAGCAGTGGCAGGCCGACCACGCCGCGTTTGGGCAGCGCAGCCTGCGGTTTCACCGCTACGCGTACCTGTTCGTCGACGGGGTGCATATGAGCATCCGCCTCGGCGAGGACGACCGCCTGTGTCTGCTCGTCGTCATCGGCGTGCGCGAGGACGGCGAGAAGGAGCTGCTCGCCGTCGAGGACGGCTACCGCGAGAGCAGCGACTCGTGGGCCGCCGTCTTCAGGGACCTCAAGACCCGCGGGCTGAACGTTCCCAAGCTCGTGACCGGCGACGGCGCGCTCGGTGCGTGGGCAGCCCTCAGAGATGTCTTCCCCGGGCGGGCGAGCAGCGTTGCTGGGTCCATAAATCGGCGAACGTCCTCGACGCGATGCCCAAGCGCCTGCAACCACGGCCAAGAGATGCTGCACGAGATGGCCGAGGCGCCGACGGAGGCCGATGCCCGCGCGGCCCGCGAGCGCTTCCGGGCGGAGTTCGACGCCAAGTACCCCAAGGCGACCGCGAAGCTCGACCGCGATTGGGACGCGCTGACGGCGTTCTACGCGTTCCCCGCCGAGCACTGGCGCCACCTCAGGACGACCAACCCGATCGAGTCGAGCTTCGCGACCGTCCGGCTGCGCACGAAGGTCACCAAGGGCGCCGGCAGCAAGAAGGCCGCGCTCGCGATGGCCTACAAGCTGCTCGATGCCGCCCAGGCGCGGTGGCGCCGCTTCAACGGCCACGAGCTGATCGCCGACGTCCTCGACGGTGTCCTCTTCAAGGACGGCGAGCGCGTCATCGAGCAGGACAACGACAACAACAGCATCGACGAGAAGGTCGCCGTCTGAGCGTTCTCACGCCATCTCATCCACAACATTTGACAATAACTCTTCGTTGACGCTCTGAACTCGTTCCTGGAGAACAAGCATGTGGAGTCCTACATCGGTGCCGCCCGGATCCGCATTGTGGACGACGAAACCGGGGAGACGTTATTGCCGTCGCAACTGTCGTCTGGCGAAAAGCAAATCGTGCTGTTGTTCAGCGACATCATCGCGTTGCAACGTGAGACCCGCTTGTTCCTCATCGTCGAGCCCGAACTCTCGCTGAATCCGCAGTGGCAGCGACAGCTGATGCCAAGCCTACTACGAGTCACGAAGGCAAGCGGCATGCAGATCCTCGCCGCGACACACTCAATCGAGATTATGGCGAGATATCAGCGTCGCATCCGGCGACTCGACCCCACCGCACAGTCCGGTGACCGCGCTACCTGACGCGTATCGATGGACGCTGGACGAGGACGTCCTACGGTGCAGCCAAGGCGAGGACATTGCGGAGGTCGTCGTTGAAGGCGAATCGACCGCGACGCGATCGACGACGCGTTGTGCCGGGGAATCTCGCTGACGTCGTCGTCCTCGATGCGGACTACATCCGGGTTGAAGACGCCGAGGTGTCTACCTGCGGGTGGAATCTGGGCGTGAAGGGGCGACTTCTCACGCTCGCGTGTGCGCTCGATCGTCTCAGCAACGATTCTCGACTGCTCGCGACGATCGTGGTTGTCGCCGACCGTGACTACGACGGAGGGCTCCCCGCTGGTAGCGCGGTCCTATTGATGACGGACGGCTACTCGATCGAGAACTATCTCGTCTCATCCCGGGTACTCGATTAATTCGTACGCGTCGGGCTTGGAAGAGGTCCTACGCCGATGGGCGCCGACGGCGAGTCGGCGAAGCGTCGGGCTACCTGCAGCGGCGCCGGCCTATTGGCGCGCGTGCAACCCGCGGCGATCGAGATCGCCGCGGTTGGCTTGTCCTGCGGGCCTTCGAACCCCCCGTGCGCCCGTTCGACCGCTGGCACAGCTACGCCGCAGTGGTCGCCGACGGTCACATCGAGTTCGATTCTTGCCGGCTGCTAGAAGACGGTCGCGGCAAGGGGCGAGGATCAGAGCTGCGGGACGTCCCGGCGCTACTTGCGGAGAGCCGGAAGGAGGTGGCGGCCGACCCGTTCCGCATGATTCGCGGTGATGACTTGTCGTCGCATTGCTGCTCAAGGTGCTACGTAACACCTGGGGTCGCCGACTCACTGGCTCGCGATTTCATGGAGCGGACGGCCATCGATGCTCGCTCGGAGTCTGCTCTTAGCCGCAGACCCAACAGAGCTCGATGCGTTTCCCCTCTTCCGGACGCTCCGAGCACGGTTGGGGCCATAACGGTCGGCCCGCCGGTCGGCCCGCCGGTGCCATCAAGGATGGTTCGAGCCCCAGGCCGAGCCTTCGCGCGTCCGGGGAAGGTGCAGGGTCCAGGACGCGGCCCCCGGCGCTACGCTCGGCCCTTGCAGGTCCGCATATCGCGCGTCAACCGACGGCGGCGTGTCGCGCCCAGACTCCCTGGTGTTCGGGATCTTCGTCCTTCATTGATCCCTGCGGACGCACCCGCCGGGCCGCATCCTGGACCATCCTTCCCCTTCCCCGCGCGCACGCGCACGCAGCGCACGCGACCGCCGCCACCGATTCGACCTCGGCGACGCCCCCGACGCGGCTCCGACCAACCTCGCCGACCCGCCAAGGCGGATGATTCGGCCACCGGACTCCCCTGGCTCGACCGTTGACGCAGTTGACGGCGTCGTGCTGCTGGTGCTCACGGCGTAGGGCGCCCGCGAGAGATCCCGTATAGCCCCCCGCCACCGCGACACATAAGCGAACCACCCTTGCGGGAAATGGGGTGCGCCTTGGCTGCTGGCCGTCGTGGTCGCGAAAGCGCAGCGCCGGCGTGTGCCGCTGGGGGTTCCGCTTGCGAAGCGGAGGCACACGTCGCGCCTACGTCGTGTCGGCGGCAAATGTCGAACGCTGATTAGTTGGTTAGGCACCTGAACGGTTGTCCGGGGAGGCTTCGGAGAACTAGTAGGTCCGTTAGGTGCTCTGACGTAACCCCACGCGATCCGCCCAGCCGCCACGAACAAGCATGGCGAACAGGCCGTTGTTTACGAGTGCTCGGTGATGGGCGCGACGGGCGCCGCACGCGAGTCGCAACCGGGCGAGATCGTGCTGACGTCCAGGGGTACGATTTCCCGGCGAAGTACCAGACCGACGGTATGCGCCTGCACGTGCCCGCACGGATCTCGGACGAAGCGCGCGAGCTTGTCCGCTCGACGGCGCTCGCCGCCTTCAACCGCGTCGGCTGCTCGGGCCTCGCACCGCAGACCTCTTCGTCGAGGGCGAGACGGTGCTGCTCAACGAGGTCGACACGATGCCGGGCTTCGCGCCGAGACAGCGTCTACGCGAAGCTCTGGGAAATCAGGGGCGTGCCGTCACGCGGCTGTGCGAGCTGGCGATCGAGCGCCACGCACACGAGCGCACCTACCGCTTCGGAGGTCGCGCCTACATGGCGTCGATGTGGAAGTGCATCATGGTCGTCAGGGCGTAACCGCCGGACGGCGCCTTCGCGCCGGGGCGGTTGTCGGGTCCGTGGAAGCTCTTGTCGACCTTGTCGTCGCCCTTGTCGCGATACGAGCCGGAGAAGCTGAAATGCTTCGGGTGCAGCGAGTTCATGTACTTGATGACGCGCGGGTCGTTGTAGATGACGTGGTAGCTCACGCCCGCCGCCTCGGCGGCCGGATGCAGCAGGGACAAGAAGTTGGTGGCCCTGTCGGCCGGCCAGAGGCCTTCGGCGTCCTTCGCCAAGCCCTTGAGGTAGAAGTCGCAACCGTAGCCGTAGCTGTGCTCCGGCC
>CAWDYO010000030.1:0-27710 GCA_963806515.1 uncultured Actinomycetes bacterium
TGGAGGTGCCGTCGGCGATCGTCGTGCGCGGCGACGAGCGCGCCCGGCTCTACACGTCGAAGACCGGGATCGCGCTCGACAACGTCTCCGGCCGCTACGGCCGCTACCGCCTGGCCGGCGCCGAGGCGGTCATCGAGCCGCACGCCAACAGCGGCCCCGATCCGATGCGCCACCCGGGCGAGGAACTCATCTACGTGCTCGAGGGCGCGATGTGCTTCACGGTCGACGGCAAGCCGCCGATCCACCTTGCCGAAGGCGACTCGATCCACTTTCGAACCGACAGGCCACATACGTGGGAAAACCCGTCAGAGCACCCGGCGCGCGCGCTGTGGTTCATGGTCAGAGGAGTTGATTGAACGATGCGCATCGTGATCGCCGTAGGCGGCAATGCCCTCCTGAAGGAGAACCAACGCGGCACCTGGGCCGACCAGCTCGACAGCGCGCGGCCGGTGACGGAGGCCGTCGTGGCGCTGCGCCGCGAGGGCCACCAGGTCGTGCTGACGCACGGCAACGGGCCGCAGGTCGGCACGCTCATGCTGCAGCACGCCATGGGTGAGCCGCAGGTCCCGCGCTGCCGCTGCACGCGCTCGGCGCGATGACCCAGGGAATCCTCGGCTACCTGCTGCAGACGAGCATCGCCGAGATCGATCCGGTGCCCCGACCTCGACGATCCTCACCCGCGTGCGCGTCGACGACGACGATCCGGCGTTCGACAACCCGACCAAGCCGGTCGGCCCGTTCTACAGCGAGGAGGACGCGCAGCGGCTCTCCCGCGAGCGCGGCTGGGTCGTCGGCGAGGACTCGGGGCGCGGGTGGCGCTGCATGGTCGCCAGCCCCAAGCCCGTCGAGATCCTCGAGCTCGAGGCGATCCGCGTGCTCGCAGCGAGCGGCGAGATCGTCATCGCGGGCGGCGGCGGAGGCATCCCCGTCTCGACGCGCGGCGGCACGCTCGCCGGGATGGCGGCCGTCATCGACAAGGACCGCTCGTCGGCTGAGCTCGGCATCGCGCTCGGGTTCGACATCCTCGTGCTGCTGACCGCGGTGCCGCGCGTCGTCGAGGACTTCGGTACGCGCTGGGCGCGGCCGCTGTTTCGCATGAGCGCGTCCGAGACGCAGCGGCGGTTGGACGCGGGCGAGTTTCCGCCCGGCAGCATGGGCCCGAAGGTCGAGTCCGCCCACCGCTTCGCCACCGGCGGCGGGCGCGCCGCGATCATCACCGACCCCGCATCGCTGCTGGCCGCGATCCGCGGCGAGGACGGCACGTGGATCGAGGCCGAGCAGGAGGCTGCGTTGCTGTGAGCTGGCATGTGAAGGTCATCGCGAACCGCTATGCCGACAGCGTCAAGCTGATGGGCATCGCCCGCGGCCTGCGCGGCCGCGACGGCGTCGACGGCTGTGAGATGGGCATGGGCACCGCCGCGAACCTCGAAGCGCTCGCGGCCCGCGGCGTCGAGGCGCAGGCCGGCCCGTCCGATCTCATCGTCGCGGTCGACGCGGGCAGCGAGGAGACCGCGAAGGAGACGCTTGCGGCCGCCGAGCAGGAGCTGTCGAGCGGCGGCGCAGCGGCCGGCACCTCGGGCGGAGGCAAGGCCGACCGCGAGCCGCCGCGCTCGCTCGTCTCCGCGCGCCGCCGGCTCGACGACCCCAACGTCGCGATCATCTCGGTGGCCGGCGAGTACGCCACGCTGGAGGCGCATCGGGCGCTGAGCGCCGGCATGCACGTCTTCCTCTTCTCCGACCACGTCTCGCTCGAGAACGAGCTCGAGCTCAAGCAGCGCGGCACGGAGCTCGGGCTGCTCGTCATGGGTCCCGGCTGCGGGACCGCGATGCTCGGCGACGTCGGGCTCGGCTTCGCGAACGTCGTCACCTCGGGTCCGGTCGGCATCGTCGCGGCGGCCGGCACCGGCGCGCAGGAGTCGGCGTGCCTGCTCGACGCCGCGGGGTCGGCGTCTCGCAGATCGTCGGCGTCGGCGGGCGCGACCTGTCCGCGGACATCGGCGGGATCATGTTCCGCCAGGCGATGCACATGCTCGCCGCGGACGACAAGACCGAGACGCTGCTGCTCGTCTCCAAGCCTCCGGCCCCGGAGGTCGTCGCGTCGCTCGCGGACGACCTGCCCGAGGGCAAGCGCGTCGTCGCCGCCTTCGTCGGCTGGGAGGGGGGCGAGGCGCCGTTCGAGATCCACGACACGCTCGAGGCCGCGGCCCGCGCCGCGGCCGGCACCGACCCCGAGGACCTCTCCGACCTCGAGGCGGCCGTCGACGCGGCGCGCGAGCGCTCCGCCGGCCGGCGCCTGCTCGGCCTGTTCTCGGGCGGCTCGCTGGCGCACGAGGCGGTCACGCTGCTCGAGCCGGAGCTCGGCCCCCTGGAGGGCAACGTCGGCCACGGCCCCGACGAGCGCGACGGCGGCCACGCCGTGCTCGACCTCGGCGAGGAGGAGTACACCCAGGGCCGACCGCATCCGATGGTCGACCTCGACGTGCGCCTGGGCTTCCTCGACGAAGCCGCCAACGACGACGACGTCGGCTGCGTGCTGATCGACGTCGTGCTCGGCCACGGCGGGCACGCAGACCCGGCGTCGGGCCTGTCGGAGGCGATCGCCGCCGTCGCCGAGAAGGCGGTCGTGCTCGCCCGCGTCTGCGGGACGAGCGGCGACCCCCAGGACGCCGTCCGCCAGACGCAGATCCTGCGCGACGCGGGCGCGATCGTCGCGCCCTCCAACGCCGCCGCCACGCGGCTGGCCCTACGGGCCATCGCGCCCGCCGAGGTCGCGGCGTGAAGATCGCGCTGCTCACGTACTCGGTCAAGCCGCGCGGCGGCGTGGAGCACACGCTCGCGGTCGCCGAGGCGCTGGCCTGCCGCGGGCACGAGGTCTGCGTCTCCGCGCTGGCGCAGCCCGGTGAGGCTTCTTCCGCGAGACGCCGGTGCGGACGCGGCTCGTCGAGCACGTCCCGACGGCGGACGCCTTCGACGAGCGCATCCTCGCGATGGTCGCGGCATACCGCGAGGGTCTGCGACCGCTGCTCGCCTACGGCGGCTTCGACATCGTGCACGCGCAGGACTGCATCTCGGCGAACGCCGCGCTCGACCTGCGCGTCGAGGGCGTGATCGAGCACGTCGTGCGGACCGTGCATCACGTCGACGACTTCGTCTCACCGTCGCTCATCGCCTGCCAGGACCACTCGATCCTCGCGCCCGACCTCGTGCTGTGCGTCTCGCATCCGTGGATCGAGCGGCTGCGCGACGAGTTCGGCGTGCACGCCCGGCTCGTGCGAAACGGCGTCGACTGCGAGCGCTTCCGCGCGCCGCGCGACACCGCCGAGCGCGCGGCCGATCGCGACGCGCTGGGGCTCGGCGACCGCTTGTGCGTGCTGACGGTCGGCGGCATCGAGCCGCGCAAGGGATCGCTGACGCTGCTGGAGGGCTTCGCTCGCCTGCGCGCACAGGCGCCCGAGCGCGATCCGTTGCTGCTCGTCGTCGGCGGCGCGACGCTGTTTGACTACCGCGATGAGATCGACCGCTTCGCCGCCCGCGCCCGCGAGCTCGGCGTGGCCGAGCACGTGCGCAACGTCGGGACGGTCACGCCCGGCGAGCTCGAGCGCCACTACCGCGCGGCCGACGTGTTCGCGTTCCCGTCGACGAAGGAGGGCTTCGGCCTCGTCGCGCTCGAGGCGCTCGCCGCCGAGCTGCCGGTCGCCGCATCCGAGCTCGACGTCTTCGAGACGTTCCTTGCGCACGGCGAGAGCGCGCTGCTGTGCCCGCCCGGCGACGGCGCCGCGCTCGGCGACTGCCTGACGCGACTGGCACGCGATCCGGTGCTGCGCGAGCGGCTCGTCGCCGGCGGCCGGGCGGTCGTCGACGCCTACGGATGGGATACGGCCGCAGCCATCCACGAGGATGCCTACCGCGCGTTTCAGGGCGATCCGATCGGAGCGATCTGATGGGCTCGTCGGTCAACGTGGAGGCCCGCCAGACCGGGCCGCTGTCGGCGCTCGTCACCGCGCGCGAGCACGAGCTGATCGCCGACGAGCCGCTGGACGCCGGCGGCGAGGATCGCGGCATGATGCCGACCGAGCTGATCTTCGCCGCGCTGTCGAGCTGCTTCTGCCTCGCCGTCGCGCACGTCGCGTCCAAGCGCGACGTCGAGCTCGAAGGGTTGCGCGTGAGCGTCGACGCCGAGCGCATCGGCCGTGAGCTGCGCTACGGCCGCGTGCGCGTGCAGATCGAGGCGGTCGCCGGCGAGCACGACCTCGCCGCGCTCGTCGAACGCGCCAAGCCGTTCTGCTGGGTCTCGAACATGCTCGCCCCCGACATCGAGGTGTCCTACGTGCCCGTCGTCATCGACTCCCCCCGCGCCGATGCTTGACAACCGCGACGAACTGCTCTGGGTGCTCGAAGACGACCCGCGCCGGATCGGCAAGGTCTTCGCGCGCCACGCCTACGGCATGCGCCGCTGGGTCGACCTGTTCTCGATCCGCGTGCCGCTGACCTGCGATCCGCTCGCGAAGCAGCTGCTGGCCGAGATCGTCGCCGCCAACGCGCGCCACATGAACCTGTTCCGGGCGCGTGCGCTCGCGCACGGCGTCGACCCCGACGCCTACGTCGCTCCGCCGGAGGGCGAGGCGATCTACGAGCGCATCGAGATCATCGACGACTTCGACGAGCTCGTCGCCTACGCGGCCGGGTCGCTGGATCACTTCGGCCAGCTGCTGGACACCTACGCCGCCGGCGCCGAAGGTGCGGATGCCGACACGATCGCGATCGTCGCCGCCGACAACGACCTCGCCCGTCAACGCCTCGCCGCGATCATGCTGCAGCCGCACAGCGCCGCCTTCGACGCGCACGAGCTCTACCGGCTGCGCGAGCTCGTCGAGACGGGACTCTATGTCGGCTGACCTGCGCCGCTTCGAGGCACTGCGCGCCGAGCTGCCGCGCAGCTCGCCGCGCGCGTGGCGCTTCGCCGCGCTGTCGCTGGCGTCGCGGGCGGGCGCCTGCGTGTCGGAGGGTGCGCGGATCGGCCATCGCCACGGCTTCGACTCCGGCCCGTTCATGGCGCACGTGTACGCCGACCGAGCGGTCGGGCGCACACGGGTCGGGCGGCGGCTGGACCGCCGGCTGCTGGACCGTGCGACCTGCCAGGCGTTCCGGGACATCCGCGGCCTCGCCGAGACGGCGGTCCTCGAGGCGATCGACGCCGCCGACGGCGCCGCCGTCGTCGCGGACCTCGCCGCGGGCCCGAGCCCGTACCTGCTGCACGCGCTCAAGCAGCGCCCCGGCTCGACCGCCGTGCTCTGGGACATCGACGCCGGCGCGCTCGACCAGGCTTCCGCTGCGGCCCGTGAGCTCTCCGTGGACGACCGCGTCACGACGCGCCGCGCGAGCGCGTTCGATCGCGCCGCGCTCGCGACCCTGCGCCCGCGCCCGGACGTCGTCTGCGAGCTCGGGCTGTACGGCATCTACCACGATGACGCGCTGATCGAACGCCACTTCGCCGACCTCGCCGCGACCGTCGCTCCGGGGCAGATCGTCTGCAACGTCCAGGTCGAAAACCCGGAGATCGAGTACATCGCGCGCGTCTGGCGCAACGCCGAGGGCGCGCGCTGCGTCTGGCGGCTGCGCCCGCAGGAGCAGATCGAAACGTACGCGCGCGCCGCGGGGTACGAGCCCGCGTCGGTGACCGCGGACCGCCACAGCATCTACCGCGTCATGCGCTTCGCCCGCGCGGCCCCGTCGCCGGAGGCACCCGTATGAGCTCGTCCGTCCTCACCTGGGGCGCCGACCCCGGCAGCACCCCGCACCTGGCCTCCGAGCGCCTGCGCTTGCTGGAGCGCTCGCACCACGCGATGTGGAACTACCTGACCTACCGCGACGCGATCGGGATCCTCGGCCTCGACCCGGCAGAGCTGTACCCGGGCGGGACGACGCGGCTTGATCCCGCGGCGTGGGCGGACCTCGGCTGGCTGACCTGCTTCGCCGGCCCGCCGGCGAGCGCGGTCGACGCGATGCGCGCGGCCGTCTCGGCCGAGCACCTCAACCAGTACAGCCCGGACCTCATCGAACCGCTGCGCGACGCCGCGGCCCGCGTGCTCGGGCGCGTCCGCGACGAGCGCTTCGAGGTCGTCGGCACCGAGGGCGCGCAGGCCGGGATCGCGCTGTCGCTGATGGCGGTCGCGGGACCCGGCGACGAGGTCATCCTGTCGGACCCCGGCTACTTCCACGTGCCGTCGGCGGTCATCGCGACCGGCGCGACCCCCGTCACGGTGCCGATCGATGCGTCCAACGGCTACCGCCTCGATCCCGACGTCGTCGCCGCGGCGATCACCCCGCGGACGCGGGCGATCGTGATCGTCGACCCGCTCAACCCGTTCGGCACCGTGCAGACCGCGGACGAGCTCGCCGCGCTCGCGCGCCTCGCCGACGAGCACGGGCTGCTGCTGATCCACGACGTCACGCACGGCTCGATCGTCATCGACGCCGACGTGCCGTTCGCATCGCTGGCGGCGCTCGAGCTGACCGAGAACGCGGTCGCCACGTTCTCGGTCTCGCACTGCTTCGGGATGGCGGGCGCGCGGATCGGGTTCCTCGCCGGCCCGTCACGGCTCATGCGCAGCTGCCTGCGGTTGAAGGCGGCGCTCACGCGGCTGAACACGAGCCTGATCGCGCAGCACGGCGCGCTCGCGGCGCTCGAGGACGAGCACTACCTCGCGTACGCGCAGTCGATCGTGCGCCGCAACCTCGGCCACCTGCGCGACACGCTCGCCGGGATCGACGGCCTCGAGCTGACGACGTCCCCGGTGCGCGGCCTGGCCTGCGCGCTGGACACGTCCGGTGCCGGCGTGACGTCGCAGGAGCTGATGGTGGCGCTGTTCGCGCGCAACGTCGCGACCTACCCCGGCGACGGGATGGGCACGGTCGGCGCCGCGACGACGCTGCGACTGAACTTGTCGCGCCCGGACCCCTGGGCGATGGAGCACCTGCGCGCGATGCTGCCCGAGGCGATCGCCGAGGCGGCGTCCGGGCGCTGGCGCGAGCCGGTCGCGTCGCTGCTTGCAAGCAAGGGCACCCCGCGGGCGATCGACCTCGCGGCGACGATCCGAGGCGGCACTCGATGAGCGGCGCCGCGCCGCGCGAGGATCCCGGGCTCCCAACGCGCGGCGCGGAGCGCGACGTCGATTCGGAGCGGGTCGCGACGATCGTGGAGCTTGTCGCCGAGCACGGCTCGCCGCTGTGGCTCGCCGACGTCGACCGGGCGCGCGAGCGGCTGGCCGGCTTCCGCGCGGCCTGGTCGGCGGCCTGGCCGCAGAGCGAGGTCGCCTACTCCTACAAGACCAACCGCACGACGGCCTTCCTGCGCGCGTTCGCCGACGACGGCGCCGGGGCGGAGGTCGTCTGCGCGGCCGAGTACGCGCTGGCGCGCGACGTCGTCGGCGTCGAGGGCTCGCGCATCACCGTCAACGGCCCGTCCAAGCCCGACGCGCTGCTCGAACGCTGCGCCGCCGACGGCGCGCTCGTCATCGCAGACAGCGCGGCCGAGCTCGAGCGGCTCGCACGCGCGGGCGTCGCGCGGGCCGGCTTGCGCGTCGGCTTGCCCGGACCCGAGGGTCATCCGAGCCGCTTCGGGATCGCGCCCGAGCTCGTCGTCGCCGCAGGTCGCCGTGCGCGCGAGCTCGGCCTGACGCTCGAGGTCCTCTCCGTGCACCTCGTCTCGACCGACTTCACGGCGCCGCTCAGCGGCGAGCGCCCGCTGGCGGCGAGCGTCCGGGTCGCGTGGCGCAAGCCGCCGGCGATCCACGCCCGCGCCGCCACGTTGCTTGCACGGCTGGCGCTCGAGCTCGGCGTCGAGACGATCGACCTCGGCGGCGGCTTCGCTGCCGCGCCCGCCGTCGAGGCCGACGCCGCCACCGTCGCCGTCGCCCTGCACGAGGCCGGCTTCGACGGGCGCCTGATGCTCGAACCCGGCCGCGCGCTCGTGACCGACGCGGTCGACCTCGCGTGCACGGTGGTCGCGGTCAAGACGCTCGTCGACGCCAGCAGGTGCGCCGTCGTCGACGCCGGCACCGACCTGCTGGCGGGCTCGCTGTGGGCGTGGCCGAGGCTCGAGGCGCTCCAGCCGCGCGGCGGCAGCACGCCGACGCTGATCGCCGGCCCCCTCTGCCTGAACGTCGACGTCGTCTCGCCGGCCATCGAGCTCGGCGACCTCGCCGTCGGCGACGTGCTCGTCGCGCGCGGCGTGGGCGCCTACCAGCAGGTCCAGTCGACGCAGTTCGGCGACCTGCGCCCCGCCGTCGTCGCGCGCGACGGCGGCACCTGGCGGTGCCATCGCCGGCGCGAAGAGCTTTCAGACCTGATCATTCTCGACCGAGAGGAACCTTCATGGAGCGCGTAGTCGTCATCGGCGGAGGCGGCGCGGGGACGGCGGCCGCCACCATCACCAAGCGTCTGAACCCGGAGCTCAAGGTGAGCGTCTTCACCGAGTTCTCGGACATCGCCTACTCGCCCTGCGGGATCCCGTTCGTCCACGGCCGCGAGATCCCGAGCTTCGACGACCTGTTCCTCTCGACCGTCGAGCGCTACCGCGAAGACGGCCTCGACATGCGCATGGAGACCGTCGTCACCGACATCGACCTCGACCGCCGGACGATCACGACGAAGAACGAGCCCGAGGGCTTCGACCAGCTCATCCTCTGCACGGGCTTCTACTGGGAGCAGCCGGACGTGCCCGGCGTGAACCTCGACGGCATCCACTACGTCAAGGACATCCGCAAGTCGATGGAGTTCGACAAGAAGCTCGACTCGATGAAGCGGATCTGCGTCGTCGGCGCGGGACCGGTCGGCGTCGAGATGGCCGGCGGCCTCGCGCATCGCGGCCTGCAGGTCGATCTCGTCGACGAGGGCCCGTGGGTGCTGCACGAGATCCTCGACCCCGACGTCGCCAAGCCCGTGCACGACTCGCTCGAGGCGCGCGGCGTGACGCTGCACCTCGGCACGAAGACCGAGTCCTTCGAAGGCAACGCGGACGGCCACGTCTGCGCCGTCGTGACGTCCGACGGCACGCTCGAGTGCGACGCGGTCGTGACCGGCCTGCACAAGGTGCCCAACACGAAGCTCGCCGAGGCCGCGGGCCTGAAGCTCGGCACGACGGGCGCGGTGCACGTCGACGACCACATGCGCACGTCGGCCGCAGGCGTCTGGGCGGCGGGCGACGTCGTCGAGATCCCGCACGGGCTGAACATGATCCCGATCGTCGGGCTGACCGGCGCGCACGCGTACGCGCAGGGACGCGTCGCCGCGGTCAACATCACCGGCGGCGACCTCGCCTACGACCCGGTCTGGGTGCCGTGGGGCATGGTCGCGGGCGACTACACGATCGGCGGCTTCTCGATGGGCGAGAACCTCGCCAAGTCGATCGGCATCCCGTACGTCCTCGCCAAGGGTGTCGGCATCACGAAGGCGCGCTACTACCCCGGCGCGCAGAAGACGTTCGTCAAGCTCCTCGCCGAGCCGGACACGCTGCGGCTCATCGGCGGGGTCATCCACGGCGGCGACGGCGTCAAGGAGCGCTGCGACTTCCTCGCGTTCGCCGCCAAGCGCGGCGCGACCCTCTACGACCTCGCCTACATGGAGAACATCTACTCGCCGCCGATCGGCGCGCTGTTCGAGCCGATCCAGATCGCGGCGCAGAACGCGCTGGCGGCGCAGCGCCAGAAGAAGCTGGCGGTCGCGTGATGAGCGCGCTGTCCGATGCGAAGCGCAACCTGCGCAAGCGCTCGGAGGAGCATCTGCGCCTCGCGGTGCTCTCAGAGCTCGGGCGCGACGAGCCGTCGACCGTCGAGCCGTACAAGGAGAAGGGCGGGCGGCTGTGGAGCACGCTGTTCGTGCCCGTGTACCGGCGCGTGCCGTGGGCCGCGAAGGAGAAGGCGATGGGCGCGCTCGGCATGACCGCGCAGGGCTGGAAGGCGCCCGAGCGCAAGCCGGGTGAGCCGTGGCGCCCGCCGGCCGACATGGCCGACCGGGTGCGCAACGCGGCGCCGCCCGCGAAGGCGGACCCCGACTCGTAGTCTGCAGCGCGCATGGGCGCGCTGCAGATCCTCCATCGCGATGCCGGCACGCTCGCGCGCGCCGGGATCCTGCGCACCGCGCACGGCGAGGTGCGCACGCCGGCGTTCGTCCCTCTGGCCACGAAGGGCGTCGTCAAGGGCCTCGAGCCGCGCGAGGTCGCCGCGCTCGGCTACGACATGGTCCTCGGCAACACGTTTCACCTGTTCCTGGACCCCGGCCACGAGCTCGTCGCGCGAGTTCGGCGGGTTGCACGACTTCATGCGCTGGTCGCAGCCGATCATCACGGACTCCGGCGGTTTCCAGGTCTTCTCGATGGGCCACGGCACCGTCGCCGACGAGATCAAGGGCCGCGCGCCGTCGGGCAACAACCGGCTCGGCCGCGTGCTGTCGATCGAGGAGGAGGGTGTGCGCTTTCGCTCGTACGTCGACGGCTCGGAGCGCTTCCTCGGCCCGGAGACGTCGATGGAGGTCCAGTCCGCGCTGGGCTCGGACCTCGCGCTCGTCTTCGACGAGTGCACGCCCTTCAACATCGATCGCGACTACACCGCGCGCTCGACGGAGCGCACGCACCGCTGGCTCGATCGCTGCCTCGCGTGGCACGGGGCCAACGGCCCGCAGGGGCAGCTCGTCTACGGCATCGTCCAGGGCGGCGTCCACGAGGACCTGCGGATCGCCTCGGCGCAGGAGATCGCCGCGCGGCCGGTCGACGGCATCGCGATCGGCGGCTCGCTCGGCGCCGACAAGCCGCAGATGTACGAGGTCGTCGGCTGGGCGACCTCGGCGTTCGCAGGACGACGCGCGCCCGCGCCACCTGCTCGGCATCGGCGACGTCGACGACCTCGTCCGCGGCGTCGAGCTCGGCGTCGACACGTTCGACTGCGCGATGCCGACGCGCCTGGGCCGTCACGGCGTCGCGATCGTCCCCGAGCCCGGACGCCCGCTGGCGCGTCGACCTCACCGCCGGTCGCTGGAAGCACTCGAAGGAGCCGATCATGGAGGGCTGCCCCTGCCCGTCGTGCGCGTCGGGCTACACGCGCGGCTACCTGCGCTACCTCCTCAAGCAGCGCGAGCTCACGGCCGTCCGCCTGCTGACCGTCCACAACCTCGCCTATCTCGCCCGCCTCATGGCCGACCTGCGCGCGGCCATCGCGAGCGGCGATCTTGCCGAGCGCGCCGCGGCGCTGCGCGCGGGCGCCGCGCCCGCCGAACGCGCCGCGGCCCTGCGCGGCGGTGCCCCGCCGGCGACCTAGCTCGGACGATCGAGCACGTAGTAGCGCAGGTCGTGGCCGTACGCCTCGCGCCGTCCGGCCGGCGTGAAGCCGAGCTTCGCGATCACGCGCTGCGAGCCGAGGTTCTCGTCGCTCGTCACGGCGACGACCTGCTCGAGCCCGAACGTCCCGAACGCCGCGGCGAGGATCGCGCGGCTCGCTTCGGTCGCGTAGCCCCGTCCCCACCACGGCGCACCGAACGCATAGCCGATCTCGATCTCCGGGCCGACGTCCTCCAGCGGCTTGATGCCCGCCTCGCCGATGAGCTCGCCGCTCGCGCGCTCGACGACCGCCCACGGCGAGTAGCCGTCGCGCTCCTGGAAGCCGATGTACCGCTCGATGGTCTCGCGGGTCTTGTGGATGGGCACCGCACCGCCGATGAGGCTCATCGACTCGGCATCGCCGTACAGGATCGCGTGGATGCGCTCGACGTCCTCGATCCGGTAGGCCCGGAGCTCGAGGCGATCGGTCACGAGCGGCAGCGCCACCGCTCAGCGCGTGTTGTTGTCGATCAGGTCGCCCATCTGCTCGACGATCTCGGAGACGTTGCCCCCGTCGACCGGCGTGATCCGGACGTCGCCCGAGCCGCTCTGGTTGCCCAGGGCGAACGCGATCGCGGCCGCGATGATCCCGAGCAGGACGACGATCAGGACGACCTGGGTCGTGACGCCGCGGCGCGGCGGCGGGTCGTCGCGGCGCGAGCGCATGGGCGCGTCGAGGTCGGGCTCGTCGTACAGCGGCGGGGGCGGGGTGCGGGGCGCCTGCGGCTGCAACCGCCGCGCCGACGACTGGACCGCGCGCGTCGCCGCGGTCGGTTCGTCTCGCTGCAGCATCGACGTCGCGGCCGTCTCGGCGCCCGCCGGCGTGACCCCGCGCGCGCCCTCGTGCAGCGCGCGGCGCATCTCGTCGGCCTTCGCGTAGCGCTGCCCAGGCTCGAGCTCGAGCGCCCGCTCGACGGCCAGCGCGAGCGCGGCGGGGATCTCGGGCACGAGGTCGTCGAGGCGCACCGGGTACTCGCGCTGCTGCATGAGCGCGAGCTCGGTCAGCGAGGCGGCGTCGTACGGCAGCCGCCCCGCGAGCAGCTGGTAGGTCACGACGCCCAGGCCGTACAGGTCGGCCGGTGGCCCGACCTCGCCGCCCGACGCCTGCTCGGGCGCGAGGTACGCCGCCGTACCCAGCACCGAGCCCGCCTGCGTGATCTGCGACGCCCCACCGACCATCGCCTTCGCGATCCCGAAGTCGGCGAGCTTCACCGCGCCGTCATCGGAGCGCAGGATGTTGCCGGGCTTGACGTCGCGGTGCACGACGCCCATGCGATGGGCGTGGGCGAGGCCGCGGCACGCGCCGTCGACGAGCTCCAGCGTGTCCTTGATGCCCAGCCGCGTCTCCTGGCGCAGGATCTCCGCGCCCGAGCGCCCGCGGATGTACTCCATGACGATGTAGTGGTGGCCCGAGCCCTCGTCGAAGCCGAAGTCGAAGACCTGCACGATGTTCGGGTGCACGAGCTTTGCCGCGGACAGCGCCTCGCGCTTGAAGCGCGAGATGAACTGGCTGTCGTCGGAGAGGTGCTCGGCGAGCAGCTTGACCGCGACCTCGCGCTCGAGCACGCGATCGAGCGCGACCTGGACCGTCGACATGCCCCCGTAGCCCAGGCGCCGCCCGAGCTCGTAGCGCCCGGCGATGAGCTCGGCGCTCATTCGGGTCCGACCTCGGGCGTCGCGCCGCCACCGGGCGTGCCGGCGGGCGGCGGGACAGGGGGCTCGACGGGCGGCGGGACGGCCGGTGGCACCGTCTGCACCGGCGGTGGTGGCGGCGGCGGGACCGTGGTCGGCGGCGGCGTGGTCGCCGTCTCGGGCGGGACCGTGGCTGTCTCCGGAGGAATCGACTGCGTCTGAGACTCCGTCGTCTCGGTCGTCGCCGTCTCGGTCGACGTCGTCTCCGTGGTGGTCGTCTCGGACTCGCCGCACTCGCTGACCGCGGTCCTGCGCAGGGCATCGCTCCCGTCGCGCAGGCTCTGGCGCAGCCGCGCGTCGACGGTCTCGGGCAGGTCGTCGATGCCGTCGTCGACCTGGCGCAGCTGGCTTGAGACGTCCTCGCAACGGCCGTCGTCGACGGCCTGCTGCACGTCCTCGATCTGGCTCTTCAGGTCCCCGGCGATCGCGGGCGGGAAGCCGGCCTTCGTGCCACCGCCGCAGGCGACGAGCAGCGCGGCGCCGACGCCGAGCGCGAGCGCGAGGAGGTAGGGGAGAGGACGCGGCACGGTCACTGACCGTACCCAAGGCGCTCGGCCAGCGAATCGGGGAGCCGCGCTGCGCGGATCGCGGCGGCGGCGCCTGCGATGTCGTACTCGACGCGGCGCCACGTCGCGTGCCAGCGGTCGAGGTCGAGCATGAGCCATGCCGCGCGCGGGTCGCCGTCGCGCGGCTGGCCGACCGAGCCGGGGTTCAGGAGCCACTCGCCGAGGCCGATGTCGAGCTCGTCGCCGTCGCGGCGCGGCTCGCCGGTGGCGACGTCGCCCTCGGGGCGCACGAACGACAGCGCGACGTGCGAGTGGCCGATGAGCGCGACGCGCTGGCGCTGGACGTCGAAGCAGAGCTCTGCGAGCAGCGCGCTGAGCACGTACTCCCAGACGGGATCGCGCGGGCTCGCGTGGTACAGGCCGACGTCGGCCTCCTCGCTGGACGGCGAGAGCGCGCGCAGGAACTCGAGGTTGGCCGGGCTGATCGTCTCGCGGGTCCAGCGCGCGGCGAGCGCCGCGCCGGTCGAGAACTCGTCGAGGCCGATCTCGCCCGTGACGCCGAGGTCGTGGTTGCCGGCCAGGCAGATCGCCGCGTGACGGCGGGCGAGCTCCACGCAGGCGTCCGGCTCCGCGCCGTAGCCGACGAGATCGCCGAGACACCACATCTCGTCGGCCCCCGCGGCCTCGGCGTCGGCGAGCACCGCCTCGAAGGCGTGGCGGTTGCCGTGGATGTCGGAGAGGATCGCGACCTGCATCTCGTACAGTTCGACCGGTGGACCGGGCACGCCTTCGCTGGTCGGTGGCCATCGCGGCCGCCGTGGTGGTTGCGGAGGTGGCAGTGGTCCTCCTGCGACCGCGGGAAGGCCTCGTCGAGCCCGCTCCGGTTCGGGCCGAATCGTACTTCAGCGCCTCGGAGATCGACCGCGCGCGTGACTACCAGCGCCCGCAGCTCGCACTCTACGGCGGCGCGCTCGTCGTGCAGGTCGGCGTCCTGGCCCTGCTCGTGATGCGCCCGCCGCGCCGGCTGGGCCGGCCGTTTGCGCATCCGCTGCTCGCCGCGGCGGCGACCGGTGCCGCCCTCTCGGTGACGCTGTCGATCGCCGTTGCGCCGCTGAAGGTCGTCGGCCGCGAGCGGGCCCGCGACGTCGGCCTCATCACCCAGCCGTGGAGCGGATACGCCCGCGACACGGCGATCTCCTGGGGGATCGGCGGCGCCATCGCCGGGGCGGGCGCCGCGGCCGGGATCGCCCTCGTCCGCCGCTTCCCGCGTCGCTGGTGGGCGCCGGGCGCGGCGGTCGTCGTCGCGTTCGGCGTCATCACGATCTACGCCGGACCCGTCGTGCTCGACCCGCTGTTCAACACCTTCAAGGCGCTGCCGGAGGGCCAGGCGCGCTCGGACGTCCTCGAGCTCGCGCGCAAGGCCGGCGTCGACGTCGGGCAGGTCTACGAGATCGACGCGAGCCGGCGCACGACCGCGGCGAACGCCTACGTCACCGGCCTCGGGCACACGAAGCGCGTCGTGCTGTACGACACGCTGATCGAGAACTTCACGCGCGACGAGCTGCGCCTCGTCGTCGCGCACGAGCTTGGCCACGTGCACTACGACGACGTGCGCAACGGCCTGCTGTACCTCGCGATCGTCGCGCCGTTCGGGATGTTCGCGGTCGCGCGGTTGACGGGGCGCCTCGCGCCCGAGGGCGCCGCGGGCACGCCGGCGATGCTGCCGGCGCTCGCCCTCGCCGTCACGATCATGGCGACGACGATCACGACGGTCTCAAACCAGCTCAGCCGGGCGGTCGAGGCGCGCGCCGACGCCTTCGCGATCGCGTCGACCGGAGAGCCCGAGCCGTTCATCTCCTTCGAGCAGCGGATCACGCTGCGCAACCTCTCCGACCCCGATCCGCCCGACTGGATCACGTTCCTGATCGCGACGCATCCCCCGGCGATCGAGCGGATCGGGCTGGGCGTGGCCTACAAGGAGGGCGGACCGTGATCGCCGACCCGAAGCTCTGGCGTGGGATCTCCTCGGCGCTGCTCGTCGTCTTCATCGCCGCGCTGCTCGTCGGGCCGGGCATCCCGCAGTGGGGGTGGATCGCCGCGCTGGGCAGCGGCGTCGCCTTCGCGATCGAGCTCGCGCTGATGCGGTTGCGGGGCGGAGGCTAGCTCGACCGCGGCCCGTCAGCGGCGCTCGCGCGTGGGCGCTACTCGGGGTCCGCGGCGGCGGAGCCGCCACCGAACTCGGGCAGGTTCTTGATGCCCTCGCGCGTGGCCCACTTCGACCACGAGTCCTCGAGCGCATCCGCCAGCTCGCGCATGAACTTCGGCGAGAGGTTGACGCGCGACACGACGACGCCGGGGATCTCGTCGGCGTCGATCTCGTGGTCGACGCGCGCGAACGTGATCGTGAACTCGTAGTCGGAGAACGAGACGTTCGCGAAGTTCGCGTAGTGCCCGGCCATGATCTCGGGCGAGAAGTGGATGTTGATGTGCCGCTCGGGCTCGTCGTTGTCTGCCATCGCGGCCTAGTATCGCAGCGTGCGCCTGATCGTCCTCGCCGTCGGGCGATTGCGCCCGCCCTACGTCGACGACGTCGAGCACTACGTCAAGCTCCTGACCCGCCAGGCGCGCGTCGAGCTGATCGAGGTGCGCGAGGAGGAGCAGCTCGCGGCGCGCATCCCCGAGCGCGCGTTCGTCTCGCTGCTGCATCGCGAGGGCGAGCAGTTCGACTCGCTGAGCTTCAGCCGCTTCCTCGAGGCCCGCCGGCAGGCCGGCCGCGACGTCTGCTTCGTCATCGGCGGCGCGCTGGGACTCGAGCTCGACGACGTCGACCATCGCTTCTCGCTGGGTCCGCTCACGCTGCCCCACCAGCTCGCGCGCGTCGTGCTGCTCGAACAGCTCTACCGCGGCCACAAGATCCTCGCCGGCGAGCCGTACCACTACTGATCGGGCCCTGGACTACGCTGAAAAGCGTGGAGACCCCGCTGACCCAGCTGCGCGACGCCGTGCAGGCCGCGTCCAGCGCGATCGCCGGTGGCAACGGCTCGTCGCGCACCTCCGCGACGCTCGAGCGTCCGAAGAAGGCCGGCTTCGGCGACTACGCGACGAACGCCGCGATGCTGCTCGCGCCCGTCGCCAAGGCGCCGCCGCGCGATGTCGCGGCGCGCCTCGCCGAGGAGCTCGGCGCGCGGCTCGGCCCGGCGCTCGACCACGTCGACGTCGCCGGGCCCGGGTTCCTCAACCTCTTCCTCTCCGACGGCTGGTGCGTGCAGGCGCTCGACTACGTCCTCGCGGCGGGCAGCGACTACGGCGGCGGTGGCGCCGATCCGGCCGAGCGGATCAACATCGAGTTCGTCTCGGCGAACCCGACCGGCCCGATGACGGCCGCGAGCGGCCGCCACGGCGCGTACGGCGATGCGCTCGCGCGGCTGCTCGAGTTCAGCGGTCACGACGTCGGTCGCGAGTACTACTTCAACGACGCCGGCACGCAGATCGAGAAGCTCGGCGCGTCGATCCGCGCCCGTGCGCGCGGCGAGGACGTGCCCGAGGGCGGCTACGAGGGCGACTACGTCCGCGAGCTCGCGGCGGCGATCCCCGGCGCCGCGGACCTCGACGTCGCCGAGCTGTCGCGGATCGGCGTCGAGCGGATGTTCGAGCAGATCAAGTCGGTCCTCGCGACCTACCGCGTCGAGTTCGACGTGTTCTTCAGCGAGGCGCAGCTGCACGCCGGCGACCCGTCGCAGGTCGCGACCGCGCTCGCGCGGGTCGCCGAGGCGGGCCACCTCTATCGCGCCGAGGGTGCGCTGTGGCTGCGCACGACGACCTTCGGCGACGACAAGGACCGCGTCCTCGTCCGCTCGAGCGGCCAGACGACGTACTTCGCCGCGGACGTCGCCTACCTCGCCGACAAGCGCGGCCGCGGCTTCGAGCGGCTCATCCTGCCGCTCGGCGCCGATCACCACGGCTACCTGCCGCGGATGCGGGCCGCGCTCGCGGCGCTCGGCGAGGAGCCCGACCGCCTCGAGATGCCGATCCTGCAGTTCGTCCACATCGTCGAGCGGGGCGAGCGCGCGTCGATGTCCAAGCGCCGCGGCGACTTCGTGACGCTCGAGGAGCTCATCGAGACGATCGGCGTCGATGCCACGCGCTACTTCATGCTGCAGCGCTCGCACGACACGACGTTCGACCTCGACCTCGACCTCGCGCGGGCGCAGTCGTCCGACAACCCCGTCTACTACGTCCAGTACGCGCACGCCCGGATCGCGTCGATCCTCGGGCGGGCGGGCGAGGAGCGGGTCGCGCTCGCGCTGCGCGAGGCGGCGAGCTTCGCCGGCCCGCTCGATCCCGCCGAGCGGACGCTCATCAAGAAGCTGCTGGCGTTCGGCGAGGAGGTCGAGGAGGCGACGGCCAAGCGCGCGCCGCATCGCATCGCGGCCTACGTCCTCGAGCTCGCGCAGACGTTCACGGCGTTCTACCGCGACTGCCAGGTGCTCGGAGCCGAGGGCGAGGGCGTGGAGTCCTTCCGCCTGGCGCTCGGCGTGGCGGCGCAACGCACGATCGCCCGCTCGCTCGGGCTGCTCGGGGTGAGCGCGCCGGACTCGATGTAGCGGCTCCCTCCGGCGCGCTCCGGCCCCTCCGGCTCGCTCCGGCCCTGCGGCCCCCCCGGCCCCTCCGGCTCGCTCCGGCCCTGCGGCCGCCCCGGCCCCCCGGCCCCTCCGGCTCGCTCCGGCCCTGCGGCCCCCTCGGCCCCTCCGGCTCGCTCCGGCGCCTCCTGCTCGCTCCGGCCCTCCGGGCGCCGGCCGTCAGGCGTAGCGGTGCAGGTCGTCGTCGAGGCGCCGCGCGTCGTCGTCGGAGAGCGTCTGTGCCGCCGCGTCGCCGATGCCCTGTGGCGAGCGTCGGCGCCAGCTCGGCAGCAGCAGCGCGAGGCCGCCGGCGAGCAGCGCGAGGAGGCCGAAGGGGATCGCGTAGGCGGTGAGCCCGAAGCCGTCGGAGTCGGGCAGCGCGAGGACGTCCTGGCCGTACTCGGCGACGAGCGCGGCCTTGACCTGCTCCTTGTCGAGGCCTCGCGCGATGAGCCCGCGGATGAACGCGCGCTGGCGGTCGGCCTGCGGGCTCTCGGCGACGTTCAGCGCGACGTTGCAGGTCGTGCACATGACCTCGTCCTCGACGTCGACGAGCGAGGCGGGCGCGGCGAGGGCTTGTGCAGGGTTGGCGAGCGCGAGCGCGAGCCCCGCCAGCAGCGCCGCGCGCCTCATGCCTCGGCCTTTTCGAGCGCGCGGTTCAGGCGCGCCGCGTCGATCTGGCCGCGGTAGAAGTCCGCGATCCGTCCTTGCGCGTCGATGACGAACGTCTCCGGCAGGCTCGTCGTGCCGTACTGCTCGGCGAGCTTCGTGCCGACGTCGCGCAGGTTGGGGTAGCGCAGGTCATAGTCCTTGACGAACTTCAGCGAGTCGGGCGTCGAGTCGTCGTACGTGACGCCGAGGACGGTCCCCGTGCCGTCGCGCTGCAGGCGCTCCTGCGCCGCCGCGAGCACCGGCGCTTCCGCCTTGCACGGGGTGCACCACGAGGCCCAGAAGTTCAAGACGACGACCTTGCCGCGCAGGTCGGCGAGCGAGCTCGTCCCGCTCGCGCCGAGCACCGGCAGCTCGCGGCTCGCCGCGACGGGGCGCTCCCCGCGCGCGACGGCCTCGTCGATCGACGTGTCCTCGGCCCGCGTCGTGAGCCCGTAGGCGAGCAGCCCGACGAGCGCGAGCGACGCGACGGCCGCGAGCACGGGAACGAGGAAGCGCTTCATCGCCGATCAGGGTAGAGCGACGCCGCGGCGGGCCGCGCCGCCCGCGGCGCTGCCGCTCTCACGCCGCCGGCGCTGTGCGCGTCGGCGCGCCGATGCTCAGCGCATTCCCGGGTTCGCCCGACCTTCCTCACAGGCTCCGCGCCGATCCTCGACGCACCACGAAACCGTCCCGAACGATCGATCGGAGTCCGATGTCCAACTCAGTCCGCAAGACCCTGCTCGTGCTCGGCGCGTTCTGCGCGTGCGCGATCGGCGGCTCCGCGCTCGCCGGCGCCGCGACGAAGAGCAAGAGCTCGTCGTCCTCGTCGAGCCCCTCGTCCTCGACGACCCGCCCGCAGCGCCCTGCACAGGAGCAGCTCACCGGCGAGACCGCCGAGAAGGTCAAGGCTGCAGCGCTTGCGAAGGTCCCCGGCGGCACCGTCCTGCGTGCCGAGTCCGGGGGCCACGGCGGCGCGGCGTACCACGCGCACGTGCGCAAGTCCGACGGCACCGAGGTCGTCGTGCTCGTCAACTCCGCCTTCGAGGCGACGTCCGTCGAGACGCGCCCAGCCGGCGGCCGCCCTGGTCGCGGTGGGCCGGGTCACCGCGGCGGTCGGGGCGGGCGCTCGGCCGAGAAGCCCCTCACCGGTGAGACGGCCGCGAAGGTCAAGGCCGCGGCGCTGAAGGAGGTCCCCGGCGGCACGGTCCTGCGCGTCGAGACCGACGCCGACCACGGCTCGCCGTACGAGGCCCACGTCCGCAAGTCCGACGGCACGAAGGTCGAGGTCCTCGTGAACAAGGACTTCGAGGTGACGGCCGTCAACGAGATGAAGCGCCCGTAGCGCGCATAGCGACCCACTCCCGGAGCCCGGCCCGAGCGGCCGGGCTCTCGGTCGTTCCCACCAGCCCGCGAAGCGCCTAGAATCGGGCGCCGCGCGGACGTAGCTCAGTTGGCAGAGCGTCGGCTTCCCAAGCCGAAGGTCGCGGGTTCGACCCCCGTCGTCCGCTTGTCGTGACGCGGCCCAGGCTCCCAGGCTTGGGGCTTGGTGGTGGCGTTGGCGGCCGGTACGCTGATGGCGATGAAACAGCGCTCCGACTCAGCCACGGCACCGATGCCCGAACAGGTCCCGCTCTCGGACGAGGAGCGCGCGGCCAGGCTTGAGCGGCTGGCCGAAAGGCTTGTCAGTCCAGACGGGCTGGATCGCGACACGCTCGCCCGCATCGAGCAGCTGCACGGCAACGCATAATCGACCCAGCCCGCCTTGCAAGCGCACGAGCTGCTGCGGTCGGGAGCGCCGTTCATCGCCGATACGTCGGCGTGGTGGCGCACCATGTCGCTACCTGGCGGCCTCACGCCGCTCGTGCAGGCGGCCGCACAGGACGGCCGACTGTGGATCACTCCGATCGTGCGGATGGAGATTCTCTACTCGGCTCGCACGAGCGCGGAATACATCGCTCTCGAAGCCGAGCTCGACGCGCTGCACATCGTGCGCAACGATCGCGCGGTGGCAGACGCGGCGACGCGCGCGCTGTCCGAACTGGCCACGCGTGGCGACGGCTACCACCGGGTCTCGATCACAGATGCGCTCATCGCAGCGGCCGCCGCCGAGCAGGGTGGCCTCGCAGTGCTGCACCGCGACCGCCACTTCGATCGGCTGGCCGAGACGCTCGCGTTCCAGAGCGTCACCCTGCCAGGACCCTGAGCGCTCACGGACGCTCAAGAGGTGCGGGTCGATAGCTCGTCATCGAGAAAGCTCACGTCACGAGGGCGCGACCCGCCGAGCGGTCGGATCCGAACCCGTCGCACCGCACGACGCAAGTTGTGCGGTTGACGCCGAGCGATCTGTACCGAACACATTTCGCTTACGACAGCGATCTGTCCAGGAAGGCCCGCACCCCTTAATGCCGAACGCGACGGGCCCGATGAGCGGGGCATGCCCCCGCGCCCGCTTGCAATCCGTGCCATTCTGCGCGCTCGCGTGCCTCGCCGTCCTGCCGGCCGGCAGCGCATCCGCCGCCGCGAAGAAGAAGTCAAAGCTTCCCTCGATCTCGTCCGTCGCCCCGATGAAGCTCGGCGTCGGCGACACGCTGACGGTCCGCGGCACGAACTTCCGCGCGGGCAACCGGCGCAACAGCGTCATCTTCAAGCGCGACGGCAGCCGTGCGGTGTTCGTCAAGGCCGGCTCCGCGACGCGCACGGTCATCAAGGTCAAGGTGCCCGCGAGCCTGTTGCAGTACCTCCCGAAGGTCGGCGGCCAGCCTGCGGCGTCGCGCTTTCGCCTGCGGGTCCTCGCGGCGAACTTCTCACGCGGGTACACGCCGATCGGCAAGTCCCCGACGATCGGCCCGGCCAGCGTCGCGGGTCCAGGCACGCCCAACGCGCCGGGCAACGGCCCGATTGACCCGATCACGACGCCGCCGATCGTGCCGCCCGACTGCGACGGCGACGGCGCCCCCGACGCCAGCGACGGCGACGACGACAACGACCTCCTGTCCGACGCGCTCGAGACCGCGATCAAGACCCTGACGTGCAACACCGACAGCGACGGCGACGGCATGTCCGACGGCTTCGAGTACCAGTCGGCGATCGACCTCAACAACGGCGTCGGCAGCCTGCCGTACCCCGGCAAGCGTCCCTACCCCAACCCGCTGAACGCCGACGGGGGCACCGACTACGACGGCGACGGCCTCACGGCATCCCAGGAGCACGCGCTCTTCCGCTACACCGGCCCGAACGCGCTGCCGCTGTCCTACAGCGCGGGGCTCAAGCGGACGACCGGACCGGTCGACGACGACCTCCGCGACGGCGACGCCGACGGCCTCGACAACTGGGTCGAGTTCAACGGCCCGATGGTCCCCGGCTGGTGGCAGCAGGCGTACCCGTCGGAGAAGCCCTACGACGAGGTCTACTCGGGCCCGAGCGCCGTCGACCCCGACAGCGACGGCGACACCCTGCCCGACGGCGCAGACGACCAGGACTTCGACGGCTGGTCCAACGCGGACGAGGTCGATCGCGGCCCGTATCGCATCCAGCCGTTCAACCCCTGCCTGCCCGACTACAACTCGCGGACCTGCTCGACGTACATCCCGTTCGGGCAGCCCTACCCGCCGTTCGACGGGCCGTTGCCGCCGTCGCCGATCGCCTGGCCGTAGCCGCCGCCGCGCGAGTTATGCTCGCACCGAGATGGCGTCGTACAGCTTCCTCAGCACCTGGTGCGTCGCAGCGCCAATCCAGCGCGTGTGGGACGTGCTGTCGGTGCCGGAGCGCTACCCGGACTGGTGGAAGGGCGTGCGCAAGTCGACGGTCGTCGAGCCCGCCGAGGACGGCGGCACCGGCGTCGGCACGCTCTATCGCCTCCAGTGGCGCAGCAAGCTGCCCTACACGCTCGAGTTCGACTCGCGGGTCACGCGCATCGAGGAGCCGCATGTCATGGAGGGCCAGGCGAGTGGCGAGCTGGAAGGCGTCGGCGTCTGGCGGCTGTTCGAGAGCCCGCTCGGAACCGTGGCGCTCTACAACTGGGACGTCTCCACGACGAGGGCCTGGATGAACCGGCTCGCGCCACTCGGGCGGCCGGTCTTCGCCTGGAACCACGACTACGTCATGCGTCAAGGGGCGCACGGATTGGCGGACACGCTCGGCACCGAACTCATAACGCACAACTAAAAGCTTCGCGATCGAAGCAAATCGCTGGACAAGCGGGCGCCGCTAGCTCACCATGAGCGCTTCCGCGCCGCTCCGTGACCGTGAGGTGCCATATGGCTGTGCAAATTCAGGGTCCCAATCTCTTCGAGTTCGTCCACGAGGACACGAAGATCACGTACGCCCCAGGTGCCTTCGGCGGCGAGTCGCGGCTGAGCTACAGCGGACCCATGGGTCGGCACACGTTCGAGGGCGACGAGATCGAGACCGTCGAGAGCGCGCGCGGCCTCGAGGTCTCCGTGACGCTCGATCGCGTCTCGCACCTACGCACGATCACGCTGACGGTCTTCGTCCCCGACCTCGAGCTGCAGGGGGAGTTCGAGCAGAGCTTCCACACCGTCGGGATCCACGAGACCCACCGCCGCAGCATGAGAGGCGGGTCCGGCACGGCGATGACGTCCGAGCCGATGGAGTTCGACGGCTTGGCGCGGCTCATCGAGTTCCGCGCCGCCGAAGCGCCGCAGCTCCTGTAGACCTCGTGCCGGGGTCCGGAGACCTGGTCCCCGAAGCGACGGCCGGCTACACCGGAGGCGCTACCAGGCCTGGACGGTCGTGCAGTGCGGGCACTGCACCGACGTCGAGACGGCGGCCTCGAAGAGAAAGCCGCATCCGCAGCTGTAGGTCGCGCGGTCAGACCGGCCCGCCGGCATCGCGCATGCGACGCTCGGCGGGATGCATGGGCTCGGGTCGCGGGGCGGGCGGCGGCACGACGTGCAGCCGGCGTCCCGTCGGGGTCCTGCGTGGCTTGATGGCTTGTTTGACGGTCATCGCGGTCATGGTCCTATCGGCAATGACTCCACAGGACGCCAAAGGTTTCTCTGTTGGACGGACATTTCCCTGCGGCGTGATCTTGCCCAGGCTCGGCGACCGGCTTTCCGACGGTGGCCGGCTGCGATACTTCGCGGCCGATGAACCCAGCCCGCAAAAGGAAGATCCGGCTCGTCGTCGCGCTTGGCGCGGCGGTGATGCTAGCCGTCGCGCTCGTCATCACGAGCATCAACGCGTCCAGTGAGGCCGTCCAGCCGAGCGACCTGCAGACCGCGCAGGCCGGGGTCTCCTACCAGCTGACCGGGAAGGTCCAGGACGGCTCGGTGCAGACGACGAACGACGGCGTGACGTTCCGCGTCCGCGATCGGGAGGGCTCCACCTCCGTGCCCGTGAGCTACACCGGGGCGGTGCCCGACCCGTTCCGCGAGGGCCGCGAGGTCATCGTGACCGTCCGCAAGGAGGGCACGACGTTCGTCGGCGAGCGCGACTCGCTCGTCACGAAGTGCCCGTCGAAGTTCACCGAGGACGCGACCTCCTCGAACCAGAAGAGCTGAGCACGTGGCCACCGTCGGCCGCGCGCTGCTGATCCTCGCCCTGGTCGTCGCCCTCTACGGCGTCTTCGCGTCGCTCTACGGCATCCGGCGGGGCAGGCCGCAGTGGGTGGTCTCGGGGCGCCGCGCGGTCTACGCCGTCGCCGCGCTGACGACGGGCGCGTTCGCGATCCTCGAGCTCGCGTTCCTGCGCTCAGACTTCACGTTCGCCACGGTCGCGAGCCACTCCTCGACGACGACGCCGACGTTCTACAAGGCCGCCGCCGCGTGGTCCTCGCAGGAGGGCTCCCTGCTGCTGTGGCTGTGGCTGCTCTCGCTGTGGTCGAGCCTCGTGCTCTTCCTCACGCGCCGCTCGCTGCGGCGCGTCGCGCCGTACGCAACCGCGGTGCTGCTCGGCCTCGCGTCGTTCTTCGCCTCGCTGCTGATCTTCCTCGAGACGCCGTTCGGCAAGTCGGTCGTGGTCCCGGACGAGGGCAACGGCCTCAACCCGCTGCTGCGCCACCCGAGCATGATGATCCACCCCCCGATGCTCTACTCGGGCTACACGCTGTTCGCGATCCCGTTCGCGTTCGCGATCGGGGCGCTCATCGCGCGGCAGGTCGGCGCGGCGGACTGGATCCGCTCGACGCGCCGCTTCGCGCTCGGCGCCTGGTTCTTCCTCGGGATCGGGATCCTGCTCGGTGCCCGCTGGTCCTACGCCGAGCTGGGCTGGGGCGGCTACTGGGCGTGGGACCCGGTCGAGAACGCGTCGCTGCTGCCGTGGCTCACCGGCACCGCGTTCCTGCACTCGATCATGATCCAAGAGAAGCGCGGGATGCTGAAGATCTGGAACGTCTCGCTCGTCCTCGCGACCGGGATCCTCTCGATCCTCGGCACGTTCCTCGTGCCAGCGGCATCCTCGACTCGATCCACGCGTTCGGCGCATCGACGCTCGGCGTGCCGTTCGTGACGCTCATCGCGATCATGATCGGCGACTCCATCGGGCTCGTCGTCTGGCGGCGCGAGATGCTGCGCTCGGAGAACCGGCTGGACTCCTGCTCAGCCGCGAGGCGGTCTTCCTCGGCAACAACCTCGTCCTCGTCGCGATGGCGTTCGTCGTCTTCTGGGGGACGTTCTGGCCGCTCATCGCCGAGGCGCTGACCGGGACGCGCCGCGCGCTCGGCCCACCGTGGTTCGATCGCTACACGGTGCCGCTCGCGCTCGTGCTCGTCCTGCTGAGCGGGATCGGGCCGGTCATCGCCTGGCGCAAGGCGACCGCGGCCAACGCGCGGCGCAACTTCGCCCTGCCGACCGCGCTCGCGCTCTCACTCGGCGTCGTGCTCGTCGCGTTCGGCGCGGATCGCGGCCGCTGCGTCGCGATGTTCGTCTTCGGCGCGTTCGTCGTTGCGAGCGTCGGACAGGAGTTCGGCGCGGGATCGGGGTGCGCCGGGCGATGACCGGCGAGAGCCCGCCGGCGGCACTGCGCTCGCTCGTCGCCCGCAACCGCCGGCGCTACGGCGGCTACCTCGTCCACGTCGGGATGGCGGTGCTGTTCATCGGCGTCGCCGCGTCGACGGCGTTCAACGACGCGCGCGACATCCGCCTCAGCCCTGGCAGACGGCGCAGGTCGGCGACTACGCGTTCGAGTACGTGCGGCCGACGTCGCGGATCTCGTCGACAGCGCCGGGCGCCTGGAGGAGATCTGTTCGGCTCGGTGGTCGCAGGTGCGTCGCGACGGCAGCTCGTCACGACGCTGCGTCCCGAGCGCGGCTACTACCCGTCGCGCGACGCGTCGCTCGGTCCGATCGGGCGCTTCTTCGAGGGCGAGGCGACGAGCGAGATCGGCTTGAAGGCCGGTTGCGCGGCGACGTCTGGGCGGCGATGACGCCCGACAAGGCCGTCTCGCGCCGGCGATCGAGCAGGGCGACAAGGTCTTCGCAGACTCGGCGGCAAGCTCCCTGCGCAGGAGGAGGCGCGGCTGCTTGGCCAGGCGCTCAACGGCCTCGCGAGCCGCTACGTCGCGGAGGCGCCAACGGCGACCTTCCGCCTCATCACCTCTCCGCTCGTGACGTGGATCTGGCTCGGCGCGATCATCGTCTTCCTCGGCGGGCTCGTCGCGATGTCGCCCGGTGGGGGGCAGATCGCGCTTCGCCGCCGCGTGCGGGCGGGCTACGCGGCACGCATCCGCCAGGACCTCGGTCGTGCCGGCCGGCGGCGGGGCGGTCGCGGCGAGCGGCCCTGCGCCGGGCGCGAGCGGACGCACTGCGCCGCGCCGTCGCGTCGCGCGCGAGTAGCGTCGCACCGGTGGACCCCGTCGCCCTGCTCGTCATCCTCGCAGTCCTCGGCGCCGTCGTCGCGGTCGTCTCGGCACCCCTGCGCGATCGCGCGGCCGGGCCGAACGACGAGGCGCGCCGACCGGCTCGCCGAGCTCGAGGGCGCGCAAGGAAGCCAAGTACCGCGAGATCCGCGACGCCGAGATGGACTTTCAGACCGGCAAGCTCTCCGAGGCGGACCACAAGGCGCTCGACCGCCAGCTGCGTGCCGAGGCGATGGAGGTCCTGCGCGCGATCGACGAGGAGACCGCCTTTAGCGGCGTCGACGCGGAGGGCGAGACTGCGTGCGGCGTCGTGTTCGCCGAGGGGCTGCGCTGCAGGCGGGTCGGCTGGTCTGCCCTGGCGACATGGAGAGCATCCTGTCCGTCGTCCAGGTCATCCTGGCGATCGTCGTCATCTTCCTCGTCCTCATGCACTCCGGGCAAGGACGCGGGGCTGTAGGGCGCCTTCGGCGTCGGCTCCGGCGGCGGGCCCGTTCGGGGGCGGCTCGCTCGTCGAGCGCAACCTCAACCGCTGGACCGTCGGCTTCGCGCTCGCGTTCGTCGCGAACACGATCATCCTGCTGAAGCTCTAGGTCTGTCGCAGCAAGCGGCGCCGTGAGCTGGGGCGACGACATCGCTCGGCTGGCGTTGCGGCTGCGCCGTCGCCTGACCTGGTCGCAGATCGGTCTGGGGGCGGTCTCGGTCGTGGGCCTAGTCATCGGCCTCGGCGGTCTCGTCGAGGCCGTGGGGCTTGCGCCGCGCGACCCGCTCGTCGAGGACGTCTCGACCGGATCGCTGCTCGCCGGCGCGCTCGTCATCTACGCGGCCGCCGGATGGGGCCTGGCGTGGGTGGTCGCGCGCGGTGATCGCGCGCTCGCCGTCAAGCGGCTCCCGCTCGTGCTCACCGGCGGCGTGCTCCATCGTCGGCCTCGCCGCGGCGGTGGGGGGTTTGCTGCCCGCGAACACCGGCTCGGGTCCGGGAGGGTCCGACGGCAGCGGGCGATCGAGCCGCCGCGCCGGCGCGCGCGGCAGCCTTGCGGCAGCGGTCTGTGATGCGGAGCT
>CAWDYO010000031.1:0-38496 GCA_963806515.1 uncultured Actinomycetes bacterium
CGAGGGTGAGGTCATCCTTGTGGAGGCGAAGATGTTTCACCAAAGCGTCTGCGGCGACCTGGAGTTTGCTCTGCGGACGTGGACCACCGCTGAGCCCGCCCCGGGTCTGGCGGTCCGCCCGATCGACGTCAAGCTCAACGAGCGCAACGTCTACAACCCGGACATCCTCTGGTACGCCGAGGATCGCGTTCCGGACCGGCACGATCAGCCGCCGTACCCGATGCCGGACCTTGCGATCGAGGTGCGCTCGGAGTCGACGTGGCGCTACGACGTGGGCGTCAAGAAGACGCGTTACGAGGAGCAGGGGCTGCCGGAGCTCTGGCTCGTCGACACGCGCGCGCAGGCGGTTCGCATCTTCCGCCGGTCGGCGCCGGACGTCGCGGACTTCGACGTCGTGCTGGAGCTCGAGCGCGACGAGCAGCTGACGTCGCCGCAGCTGCCGGGGTTCTCGCTCGCGCTGAGCGAGCTCTTCCCGGAAGACTGAGCCGCACTACGCGGCGAGCGTGCGGCGCGCGGCCGCGAGGTCCAGATGCGGCTCCCAGCCGGCGATGCGGCCGTCGCGCAGCGTCCAGAGGTGCGCCGCCGCCCAGCGCAGCCGCGTGCGCGAGTCCTGCGCCGTGGCATCGATCGAGACGAAGGCCAGGACGTGCTCGGCGTCGACCGGCACGAGCCGTCGACGGTGACGTGCACCCCCTCGTAGTGGCGCTCCCAGCGGGCCACCCACGCCTGCCAGCCGTCCAGGCCGCGCAGGGCCGACTCCGCCGGGTGCAGCGGGTCGCAGATGAGCTCGACGCCAGGGTCGACCGAGTCCGAGAGCACGGACAGGCCGGCGGCGTTCCAGCGTTGATACAGGCGGTCGGCAACCTCGACGGCGGGCGTCATTCGGCCAGGATAGGCGGCGGCCGGAGCGCTCTGGCCGCATGTACGACGGGCTAGCATCCGGCGCATGAGCGAGTGGCCTCCGCGGTCCGGTGCAGACGTGCCGCCGGCCGCGGACGCCGGCCGTCCCGCGACGCGCGTGGTCCACGCCGGGCTGCCGCACGCCGAGCAGGGTGAGCCGTTCCTGCCCGGCCCGGTGCTCGCCGCGCCGTTTCATCTCGCCGGCCCGAGCGACGCGACCCGCTACGGCTACGGGCGCTACGCGAACCCGACGTGGTCGGGCTACGAGGGCGCGCTCGGCGAGCTCGAAGGCGGCGAGGTGGTCCTGTTCTCGTCCGGCATGGCGGCGGTCGCCGCGGTCCTCATGGACGGCTTGAGCGAAGGCGACGTCGTCGTCGTGCCCGGCGACTGCTACCCCGGCGTGCGCACGATCGCGCTCGAGCAGCTGCGCCCGCGGGGCGTCGAGGTGCGCGTCGTCGCGACCGACGAGGCCGAGGTCCGCGCGGCGCTCGACGGCGCGACGCTCGTCTGGATCGAGACGCCGTCGAATCCCGGGCTCGACGTGCTCGACGTCGCCGCGCTCGCCGCCGACGCGCACGCGGCCGGCGCGCTGCTCGCCGTCGACAACACGCTCGCCACACCGCTCACGCAGCGTCCGCTCGAGCTCGGCGCCGACCTGTCGGTCTCCAGCGCGTCGAAGCTGCTCTCCGGCCACTCCGACCTCGTCCTCGGCTACGTCGCCGTGAGCGATGCCGATCGTGCCACCGCGCTGCGGACGTGGCGCGGGCTCACGGGGGCGATCGCCGGTCCGCTGGAGACGTGGCTCGCCCACCGCTCGCTCGCGACGCTCGACGTGCGCCACGAGCGCCAGTGCGCGACCGCGCTGCGGCTCGCCACCGCGCTGAAAGCACGCGACGACGTGGCCGGCGTCCGCTACCCGGGCCTCGAGAGCCACCCCGCGCACGCGCTGGCTGCCGAGCGCTTCGGCGGGCGCTTCGGCTGCGTCGTCTGCTTCGACCTCGAGACCGAGGACCGCGCGCAGGCGTTCCTCGGCGCGTGCCGGCTCGTCGCCGAGGCGACGAGCTTCGGCGGCGTGCACAGCTCGGCCGAGCGGCGGCTGCGCTGGGGCATCGACGACGTGTCGCCCGGCTTCATCCGCCTCAGCACCGGCATCGAGGACCCCGACGACCTGATCGCCGACGTCGTCGCCGCGCTCGACGCCGGTCGCTAGGCCGGCGCGTCGTCGCGCATCGGCAGCCGCTCGCGCGCGCCCGCTTCGAGCACGAGGCCGAAGCCGTGTGCGGCGACGAGCTCGCGGATCGGCTCGACGTCGAGCGACCCGTGGCGCTCCAGCACGATCGCCCGCTCGCCGGCCTCGTCGACGCCGAGCTTGTGAAAGGCGACGATCGACGTGGACATCGGCAGGTGGCGCGGGTAGGTCGCGCGGACCTTCGCCTCGGCGCGGTGGCCGATGAGGACGATCCCGTCCTGGTGGCCGAAGTCCTCCTGGATGCCCTGCAGGTCGTAATGGGCGGGCTCGACGCGGCCCGTGATCCCGCTCGACACGTTCGCGGACGTGATGAAGAGGAAGTCGTCCTCGACGAGCTCGAGGATCTCGTCGAGCAGCGCGTTGGAGGGGCAGCGATAGCCCGGCGCGATGACCTGGGTCGTGCGGATCTCGCCGTCCAGCGAGGAGCAGTGACCGGGGATGATCGGCGCCGCGGGGCCGCGGAAGCCCATCGGGCCGAGCTCGAAGAAGTCGTCCATGAGCGCGAGCACGCCGTCGTGGGTGAGCCCCTCGGGCAGCGCGCGCCAGTCGAACAGCAGGCCGTAGCGGTCGCGGGTCGTCGTGACGCTGCCGACCTGGTTCTCGGGCCGGCCCTTGAGGAAGTTCACCCGCCGCACCGACTCCCAGCGCGGGTGCGCGGCCACCGCGCAGAAGTTGCCGAACGAGTAGAAGGCCGCGGCGCCCAGCGCGGTCGCGCGTGCCGCGAGCGCGCGATCCGCCGGGTCGGCGATGTCGAGCGCCGACGTAGACCAGTCCGTCGCCTCGAGCGTGTCGAGCACCGCAAGGTCGTCGGGGCCGAGGCCGGGCACGAGCTCGGCAGCGAGGTCGCGCAGCGCGATCCGCTCGGTGCTCGGGTGCAGCTCGGCGGCCACCCCGGCGCTGACGCCGGCACGCGTGAGCACGGCGTACTCGAGGTTCTCCGTGAGCGCGAGCCAGCTCGCGTGCAGCAGGTCGCCCGAGCTCGCGATCGTCGTCCACGGCGAGCCGCCGGGGACGCTGCCCGTGATGCGCACCGTGACCGGTCCCCGCTCGCCCGCGAGCGGGCGCGCGATGTGCGAGCGGAAGTCCGTGAGGCTCACCCGCGTGAGGAACGGATACGCGGGCGTCAGCGCACGCCGGACGGCCTTCTCGAGCGCGTCGACCGGGCCGTTGCCCGTCGCCTCGCCGCGCAGGACCTCGCCCCCGACCGCGACCTCGGCCGAGGCGACCGACAGCGTCCCGCGATCCTCGGCGCCCTTGCGCGAGTCGACCGCGTAGGCGAGCGGCTCGAACGGCGCGTCGTACGCGACGTCGCAGCGGCGCACGAGCAGCTCGAACGACGCTGCGGCGTCCTCGAACTGAAAGCCCTGGCTCTCGAGCTGCTTGACCTTGCGCAGCGCCTCGCGCTCGGCCTCGCCGCCGGCCTCGAGCTTCACGCCGAACTCGGCCGCGCGCTCGGCGATCGTCGCGCGGCCCGAGAGCTCGGACACCATGATCCGGCGCTCGTTGCCGACGACTCGCGGGGTCGACGTGCTCGTAGCTCGACGGGTCGCGCGCGACGGCGTGGACGTGGATGCCGCCCTTGTGCGCGAACGCGACGCGGCCGACGAACGGCTGGCGCGGGTTCGGCGCGACGTTCGCGATGTCGTCGACCGCGCGCGAGAGCGCCGTCAGCTCGTCGAGCCGCTCGCCGGCGGCGCACGTCGCGCCGAGGCGCAGCACGAGGTTCGGGATGACCGTGCAGAGGTTGGCGTTCCCGACGCGCTCGCCGTAGCCGTTGATCGTCCCCTGGACGTGGCCGGCGCCCGCGCCGACGGCGGCCAGGGCGTTGGCGACCGCGAGGCCGCTGTCGTCGTGCGTGTGCACGCCGACGATGTCGCCGAACGCCGCGACGGCCTCGGCCACGGCGGCGCCGAGCGCGCCGGGCAGCGTGCCGCCGTTGGTGTCGCAGAGGACGAGGCAGTCGGCGCCCGCGCTCGCCGCGGCGTCGAGCACCGCGAGCGCGTGGTCGCGGTCGGCGCGGTGGCCGTCGAAGTAGTGCTCGGCGTCGAGGATGACCTCGCGGCCCGCGGCCTTCAGGTAGGCGACCGACTCGGCGACCATCGCGAGGTTCTCTTCGCGGGTCGTGCGCAGCACGTGCTCGACCTGCCAGGCCGACGCCTTCGCGACGATCGCGACCGCCGGCGTCTCGGCCTCGATCAGGACGCGCAGGTTCATGTCGTCACCGGCCTTCGTCCGCGGCCGGCGGGTGCTGCCGAACGCGCTCGCGCGAGCGCGGCGTAGCGGCTCGGCGCGCAGGGCCTCGAAGAACTGGGCGTCCTTCGGGTTGGAGGCGGGCCAGCCGCCCTCGACGTAGTCGACGCCGAAGTCGTCGAGCAGCCGCGCGACCCTGAGCTTGTCGGCCAGCGAGAGCGAGAGCCCGGCGGCCTGGCAGCCGTCGCGCAGCGTTGTGTCGTAGATGCGAACCTCGGCGCCCATTGGGGCCTCCCCGGTCGTGGGTCGCGGTGTCGGCGCCGACGATATGCGCTCCCATGGCCCTCGCGCGTGAGTTCGATCACTCGCGCTCGCTGTGCGATCCTTGATCCGATGAAGTCGTACGGCGCCCCCGATCCGAGCTGGCGCGTCAAGCGCGACGTCTCGCTGTCTGATCGCTACCTCGTCGAATGGGTCGCGCAGGCGAAGGTCGGCGACCCGTTCCCCGACCCGTGGAAGTGGGCGTCGGACCCGATCGAGTCGATCATCCGCTCGCTCGTCGAGCTCGGTGTCATCGAGAAGCCGGCCCCCGACGTGGCGCTCGCCACCGTCGCGCAGGAGGCGGGCGTCGCCGCTCGTGCGTGGCTCGAGGCCCATCCGCCCAAGCCGCCGGAGGGACCGGCCGGCCAGGCCATCGGTCGCGGCTTGCGGTAGCCACCCGCAGAGCGAGTTCCGGCGCGAGGCGTCGCGCGGCAAGCTGGCGTGGTCGCGGGGGGCGAAGACGTCGGCCCCGCGCCTTAGTCTCACTAGATGGCTCGCCCCGCCACGGTTCACGTCTGCTCGGCCTGCGGCCACTCGTCCGCGCGCTGGCACGGCCAGTGCCCCGGCTGCGACGCGTGGAACACGCTCGTCGAGGAGCGCGCGGCCGCGCCGGCGCCCGCGCGCGGCCGCGGCGGGGCAGGTGCGCGCGGCGGCGCCGCGCCCGGCCGGCCCGTGCGCCTGGCCGACGTCAGCACCGAGCGCGTCCCGCGCCTGCAGACGGCGATCGGCGAGCTCGACCGCGTGCTCGGCGGCGGCCTCGTGCCCGGCTCGCTCGTGCTGCTCGGCGGCTCGCCGGGGATCGGCAAGTCGACGCTGACGAACATGGCGCTCGGCAACCTCGCCGCCGCCGGCCGGCGCACGCTGTACGTCTCCGGTGAGGAGTCCGCCGCGCAGATCCGGCTGCGCGCCGAGCGGCTGACGCCCGACACGGGCGGCGCGCTGGAGGTCCCCGTGCTCGCCGAGACCGACCTCGACACGGTGCTCGCGACGCTGCGCGCCGAGCGCCCCGAGGTCTGCGTCATCGACTCCGTCCAGACCCTGCACTGCGCCGACCTGTCAGGCGCGCCGGGCTCGGTCGGCCAGGTGCGCGAGGTCGCGGCCCGGATCATGCAGGTCGCCAAGGCCGACGACGTCGCGGTCCTGCTCGTCGGGCACGTCACGAAGGAGGGCTCGCTGGCGGGTCCGCGCGTGCTCGAACACCTCGTCGACTGCGTGCTGCAGTTCGAAGGCGAGCGCGAGCGCACGTACCGCACCCTGCGCGCGCTGAAGAACCGCTTCGGCTCGACGAACGAGGCCGGGGTCTTCGAGATGCGCCAGAGCGGCCTGGTCGAGGTGCTCGACGCGAGCGCGCGCTTCGTCGCCGAGGCGACCGGCAAGCCCGGCTCGGTCGTGCTCGCGGCGATGGAGGGCACGCGCCCGCTGCTCGTCGAGGTGCAGGCGCTCGTCTCGCCCTCGGAGCTCGTGCCGCCGCGGCGGGTCGTCAACGGCCTGGATCGCAACCGCCTCGCGCTCGTGCTCGCGGTGCTCGGGCGTCACGCCGGCATCGGGGTGGGCAGCGCGGACGTCTTCGTCAACGTCGTCGGCGGGGTGCGCGTCGAGGAACCCGGCGCGGACCTCGCGATCGCGCTCGCGGTCGCCAGCGCGTCGCGTGGCGTGGCACTCGGGACGGGCAACCCGGTGGCGTGCTTCGGCGAACTCGGGCTGACCGGCGAGCTGCGCTCGGTCGCCCACGCGGACCGGCGCCTGAGCGAAGCGGCGAAGTTCGGCCTGCGCGACGTCGTCTCGCCGGAGACCTCACCGACGCTGCGCCAAGCGGTGCGGGCGGCGCTTGGCGCGCCGGCGCCAAATAGAACGGGGGCCACACCCCAATTTGCCTAAGTACCCGCTAAAATGGCCGGGATGGTTCAACGAGTAGGGGACGAATCACACGAGCTCGAGTCTCGTCAAGAGCCCCGCTTGGTGAAGTCGTTGGAGATGGTCGCGCCGGGCACCACGCTGCGCGAGGGCATCGACAACATCGTCCACGCTCGCACGGGTGGGCTGATCATCGTCGGCGAGGTCGACGAGCTGAGCTTCCTCTTCTCGGGCGGCATCAAGCTCGAGATCGACTACACGCCGGCGCTGCTCTACCAGATCGCGAAGATGGACGGCGCGATCGTGCTGAACGCCAACAGCACCCGGATCGCCATGGCGAACGTCCAGCTCATGCCCGATCCGACGATCCTCTCGCTCGAGACCGGCACGCGGCACCGCACCGCCGAGCGCGTCTCCAAGCAGACCGATGCGCTCGTCATCGCGATCTCCCAGCGGCGCGAGGTCGTGTCGCTGTACGTCGACGGCGGCAAGTACATCCTCGAGGAGATCCCCGTCGTGCTCGCGAAGGCCAACCAGGCGCTCGCGACGCTCGACAAGTACCGCACGCGCCTGGACCAGGTCTCCACGCGCCTGACCGCACTCGAGTTCGAAGGCGGGGCCACGCTGCACGACGTGCTCACGGTCCTGCAGCGCTCCGAGCTCGTCACGCGCATGGCCGTCGAGATCGAGCGCTACATCGTCGAGCTCGGCACGGAGGGGCGCCTGATCGAGATGCAGCTCGAGGAGACGATGGTCGGCACCGCCGCCGACAAGGCCGCGCTCGTGCACGACTACCTCGCCGAGAACACCGACGAGGCGTTCGCCGGCGCGCTCGACCAGATCGGCCGCCTGCCGCACCACGATCTTCTGGACTTCGGCCGCCTGGCCGAGCTGCTCGGCTTCGATCGCAAGCTCAACACGCTCGATTACCCTGTCTCTCCGCGCGGCTTTCGGATTCTCGGGCGCATCCCGAGGCTGCCGAAGCTCGTCGTGGCACAGATCGTCAATGACTTCGGTGGGCTCGACGAGATGCTCGCCGCGACCGACGCCGAGCTCGAGACCGTTGACGGCGTGGGCGAGATCCGGGCGAAGGACATCCGCGAGGGCCTTCGCCGGTTGCAGGAGATCAACCTCGTGGATCGGTACCTGCAGACGTGATGGCAGGGAGTACAGATCGTCGTCGCCGGCCCGCGCCGGAACCAACCAAGGAGGACACCATTCCCGAAGCCATCGAAGAGCAGCTGCTGGAGGACCTCGAGACCCGTACGGTCGAGAACATCGAGTTCGAGCTCGGTGACAACGTCGTCTACCCGCATCATGGAGCCGGGCAGGTCCTGAAGAAGGAACGCCGCAAGATGTTCGGCGAGGAGCGCGAGTACCTCACGATCAAGATCCTGCACAACGACATGACGGTCATGGTCCCGTGCGAGAACGCCGGCGTCGCGGGGCTGCGCCGCGTGATCGACGAGGAGACGGTCCAGAAGGTTCTAGCGGTCCTCGCCGACGAGGTCTCGGAGATGCCGAAGAACTGGAACCGCCGGTTCAAGCACAACCGCGACAAGATCAAGACGGGCGACATCTACGAGCTGGCGGAGGTCGTGCGCAACCTCGCGATCCGCGAGCACGAGAAGGGCCTGTCGACCGGCGAGAAGCAGATGTTCACGCGCGCCAAGAAGATCCTCGCGTCCGAGCTGATGTACGCGCTCGACAAGGACGAGGACGAGGCCGAGCAGCACCTCGACGACCTGCTCGCCGAGAGCGCCGGCGTGGTGGCGCAGTAGCACTCGCGCTCGTCGTCGCCGCAGGGAAGGGTGAACGCCTTGGGTCGGAGGGGCCCAAGGCGTTCGTCGTTGTGGCCGGCCGCCCGATGCTCGAGTGGAGCATCGACGCGCTGCGGGCCGTGGGGGAGGTGTCGCAGATCGTCGTCGCGCTGCCTGCGGGCGCGTCGGCGCCCGACGGGCACGATCGGCGTGGTCGGGGGCGCGCAGCGGTCGCACTCGGTGCTCAACGCGCTGCGCGCGGGGGAGGGCGACCCGGTCATCGTGCACGACGCTGCTCGGCCGCTCGTGACGCCGGCGATCTTCGAGGCGGCGCTGCGCGAGCTCGAGTCCTCCGGCTGCGACGCGGTGATCGCCGCCGCGCCGGTGACGGACACGATCAAGGAGGCGGCCGACGGCACCGTGACGCGCACGCTCGATCGCTGCGGCGCTGTGGTCCGTGCAGACGCCGCAGGTCTTTCGCCGGGCTGCGCTCGAGCGCGCGCTCGCTGTGCCCGACGAGGTGCTCGCGGCCGCGACCGACGACGCCTGGCTCGTCGAGCGCGCGGGCGGGGTGGTGCGGGTGGTCGCCGCGCCGCGCGAGAACATGAAGATCACGACGCCCGGCGACCTGCAGGTCGCCGAGCTCGCGCTGCGCGAGCGCTGACGCAAGCCGGGGGATCGCGGCGATCTGTGCTGGAATCGCCCGATGCTCACCGACTACCACCTGCACCTGCGAACCGACGACGTCCGCGCCGACGCGGAGACGTTCTTCACGTCGGGCAACGTCGATCGCTACCGGGCGGTGGCCGAGGAGCGCGGCATCACCGAGCTCGGCTGCGCCGAGCACATCTACCGCTTCCGGCAGGCGCTCGAGGTCTGGCGCCATCCGCTGTGGCGCGAAAGCGCGGTCGACGACATCGACGCCTACGTGGACTTCGTGCGCGACCAAGGCGACCTCAAGCTCGGCATCGAGGCGGACTTCGTCGTCGGGCGCGAGGACCAGATGGCGACGCTGCTCGCAGGCACGCGACTGGGACTTCGTCGTCGGCTCGGTGCACTTCGTCGGCGAGCACGCGGTCGACCACGACGGCTACGAGGTCTACGACTACCGCTCCCAGCGCCCCGACGCGCTGTGGCGCAAGTACTTCGAGACGCTCGGCGAGGCCGCGCGCTCGGGCCTCTTCGACATCCTCGCGCATCCCGACCTCGTGAAGATGTGGGGGCCGAGGCTGCGCCCGGTGCCCGAAGGCGACCTGCGGCGCTTCTACGATCTGGCGATGGAGGGCATCGCCGAGTCGCAGATCGCCATCGAGGTGTCGACGTCGGGGCTGCGCAAGCCGGTCGGCGAGATCTATCCGGCGCCGGCGTTCCTCGAGATGTGCCTCGACGCGGGCTGTCCTGTCGCGCTGTCGAGCGACGCGCACGTTCCCGCCGACGTCGGCCGCGACTACGACGCCGCGCTGGAGCTGCTCGAGCGCCTCGGCGTCGGCGAGCTCGCGGTCTTCGAGCGTCGTGAGCGTCGCCTGGAGGCGATCGGGTGACCGCGGACGGCGGTGGCGTGCGGACCGGCCTGGGCTGGGACTCGCACCGCTTCAAGGCCGGCCGGCCGCTGATCCTCGGCGGCGTCGAGTTCGAGGGCGCCGAGCTCGGGCTCGACGGCCACTCCGACGCCGACGTCTTGACGCACGCGGTCATGGACGCGCTGCTGGGCGCGGCCGGACTCGACGACATCGGCGTGCACTTCCCGGACTCCGACGGCGCCTACGAGGGCGCCGACTCGATCGCGCTGCTGCGCGAGGTGCTCGCGACGCTGCGCGTCGCAGGGCCTGCGCCCGGTCCACGTCGACACGACGATCCTCATGGAGCGTCCGAAGATCGGCCCGTATCGCGCGGCCATCCGGGCGCGGCTCGCGGAGGCGCTCGGCCTCGACGGCGCGGCGGTCAACGTCAAGGCCTCGACGGGCGAGGGGATGGGCTTCGTCGGGCGGATGGAGGGCGTCGCGGCGCTGGCCGTCGTCACCGTCGTGCAGGGCGCGTAGCCGCGGCATGCGTTCGTCGCCGTCGTGCAGGGCTCCTCGCCGCGGCGTGCGTGCGTCACCGTCGTGCGGGGCTCGAGCCGCCGCTTACCGCCTCGCCGCCTTGCGTCGGCGTCGCGGCTTGGGCGGACCCGCGCTCGTGAAGTGCTCGCGCAGGAGCGTGCCGACCTGCTCGGGACGCTCGACCTGCGGGATGTGCCCGCAGTCCTCGAGCAGCACCTGCTCGGCGCTCGGAAGCCACTGAGCGACGTGGTGGCGCAGCGCCGGGCGGATGACCTCGTCCCGGTCGCCCCAGAGAAACAGGCTCGGCGCGGACAGCTCGGCGAGCCGGGGGTAGAAGCCGCCGTCGCCGAAGGGCGCGTCGAGGTAGATCTTGCGCAGCGCGGCGAAGAACGCGACGCGGCCGCCGGGGCTTGCGTACGTGCGGCGGAACTCGTCGACGACCATGTCCGCGAGGGCCGGGTGGACGCGATCCGGATCGGCGAACAGCGCATGGAAGCGCTGCTCGATCATGCCGCGCGTCACCTGGTGCGGCAGCGCCGCGATCTCCGGGCGCAGGAGCCGCACGAGCGCCGGGTAGCTGCGGCCCGGAAACGCGACCGCCGGAATCAGCAGCGCGAGCCCGCCGACCCGCTCGGGATGGCGCAGGCCGAGTTCGATGGCGATCCGCCCGCCGAGCGAGTTGCCGGCGACGTGCGCGCGCTCGACGGAGAGCGCGTCGAGCGTCTCGCGCACGATCTCGCTACCAGCGCGCGCTGTAGGAGGCGGTCGCGGGCTTGGACGACGCGCCGAAGCCCGGCAGGTCGATCGCGTGGACGCGGAAGTCGCGCGCGAGGATCGCGGCGGTGTCGACGAACGAGCTCTTCGTGCTCCCGAGGCCGTGGACGAGGACGACGTCGGGGCCGCTGCACGTGAAGACGACGTCCGCCGAGCGCTTCGTGGCGCCGCGGCGGACGATCACGTCGCGCTCGGTGCAGCGCAGCTCGATCGCCGGACTGTCGCCGAGGAGGACGCGGTAGGTCGCGTCGAAGCCGGGCTCGGCGCCGAGATAGCGCTCCGGCAGCGACGCGAAGCCCGCCTCGACGGCGGCCGGCAGGTCGGTGTCGCGCGCGCTCATCCTCGATGGCAACGGTAGCGGCGCGATCGCGCGCACCCCGGCGCGCGCCACGTTTCGTCGCAGCGATCGACAGCGCCGAGGAGACGGCGGCGGTGCGCGGGGAGTTCAACGTCCGCAACATCCGGATTCACGTCCGTCCGCACGCCGTCGGTGCGTTGGGGCGCGGCGCAGATCGTCCCCAAGCCGGGCGTCCAGCGCGAAGGAGCGACGGTGATCGTCGGGCGCTTCTACGCGCGTGGAAGGTCATGGACGTCGGGACCGGTGGCGCCGGCTGCTGGCTGCCCCACCGCGTCGTCGTCGACCTCAAGCTCGGCGGCTGCGCGAGCACGCGCTGACGATCGGCCGGACTCCCGCGAAGCCGGCGCGGGTGGGAGGCGCCGGGCGGGTACGACATCGTCGTGACGGCGGTCCAGACCCCTGCGGGCTACGAGCCCACGAACGGCGCCGTCGACGAGGCGTTCGACGCGGACGGGGCCGTGCGCCCGGTCTACGCGGACGTGCTGGCGGCCTTCGACGCGACGTCGCCGGAGGTCTGGCGGCGGCGATCGCAGCGGGCGTGCAGCGCGACGGCGTCGTCCACGGAGCCCGTTCGGACGCTCACGCGCTTGCGATCGACGCAGTCCCGCGCGTCTTCGGCGCGCAGGAGTGGGCCCGGCTCGAGGCCGGCCTGCTGCAGCGCGTCGCCGCGCTGGAGGCCTTCGTGGACGACGCGTTCGGCGAGCGCGAGGGGTTTGCCGCCGGCGTGGTGCCGGCAGACCTGCTCGACGGCTGCGCGTGGTTCGAGAAGGACGTCGCCGGGCTGGCGCAGCGCGGACCCCGGATCGCCGTCGCCGGCCCCGACATCGTCCGTGACGCGCGCGGCGAGCTCGTCGTGCTCGAGGACAACGTCCGCACGCCGACGCTCATGGCGTTCGCGGTCGCGGCGCGGCGGGTCGTCGCGCCCGCGCTGGCGGCCGCGCCGCAGCCGCGCCCGGTGGAGAGCGCGCTGCGAACCGCGCTCTGTCAGCTGGCCGGCGACGGCGCTGCCGTGATCCTCGGACGCGAGCCCGACAACATCGTGTGGTGGGAGCTCGAGGAGCTCGCGCGGATGACCGGCTGGCCGCTCGTCTCGATCGCCGACCTCGCCGATCGCGACGGGCGAGTCGTGCTGCGCGCCGACGGGTCGCGGGTCGACGTCGTGTGGCGGCGCACCAACGAGGACCGCCTGCGCGACGACGCCGGCCGTCTCACGGCGCTCGGATCGGTCCTGCTCGGGCCGCTGCGCCGGGGGACGGTCCGCGTGCTCAACGGGTTCGGCACCGGCGTCGCGGACGACAAGCGCACGTACGTCTACGTCGAGCGGCTCGTGCGGTTCTATTGCGGCGAGGAGCCGCTGCTGCGCTCCGTCCCGGCGTTCGACCTCGCCGACGAGCAGCAGCGCGCGGAGGCGCTTGCGCGCATCCACGAGCTCGTCTTCAAGCCACGCGACGGGGCGGGCGGTGACGGCATCGTGCTCGGCGCGCACGCCTCGAAGGAGGAGCGGTCGGAGCTTCGCGCGAAGGTCGAGGCCACGCCGGACGCGTGGATCGCCCAGGAGCCCGTCGCACTCTCGACGCATCCCACCGTGATCGACGGCCACCTCGAGCCGCGCCACGTCGACCTGCGGCCGTTCGTCGTCGGCGGTCACGTCGTGCCCGGCGGCCTGAGCCGCTTCGCGACGGGCGCGGGGGAGCTCGTCGTCAACTGCGCCCAAGGCGGCGGCGGCAAGGACGTGTGGGTCCTGCCGGACTGAGCGCGCGCATCGATAGGGTCAAGGCGATGGCTTCGATCCGCCTCCACGACACCCGCTCGGGCGAGCTCCGCGAGCTCGTTCCCGGCCCCGGCGGGCGCGTCGGCATCTACGCCTGCGGGCCGACGGTCTACGGCCGCGTGCACGTCGGCAACGCCCGGCCGTTCGTCGTCTTCTCGCTGCTCAAGCGCTTCCTCGCACACGAGGGCCACGACGTGACGCTCGTCGTGAACATCACCGACGTCAACGACAAGATCTACGACGCCGCGCGACCGCTCGGCGTGCCCAGCGCGCAGCTCGCGGCGGAGATGGCGGCGCACTACCTCGCCGACACGGACCTGCTCGAGCTCGGACGGCCGGACGCCGAGCCGCTGGCGTCCGAGTCGATCGACGGGATCGTCGACCTCATCGCGGCGCTCATCGAGCGGGGCAGCGCCTACGCCGCCGATGGCGACGTCTACTTCCGCGTGCGGTCGGACGCCGACTACGGCTCGCTGAGCAACCGCGCGATCGACGAGATGAACCAGGGCGAGGGCGAAGGACTCTCGCCGGTGGGCGTGAGTCTCAAGGAGGACCCGCTGGACTTCGCGCTCTGGAAGGCGCAGAAGGAGGGCGAGGACACCGCGTGGGACGCCCCGTGGGGCCGTGGGCGGCCGGGCTGGCACATCGAGTGCTCCGCGATGGCCGAGGAGCTGCTCGGCGTCGGCTTCGAGATCCACGGCGGCGGCAACGACCTCGCGTTCCCGCACCACGAGAACGAGGCCGCGCAGACGCGGATGGGCCGCGGCGCCGAGCTCGCGCAGATCTGGATGCACAACGGGATGCTCCAGCTGCAGGGCGGGACGATGGGCAAGAGCCTCGGCAACGCGATCCGCCTGCACGAGGTCATCGGCGACGTCGGGCGCGATGCGCTGGTCATGCTCTTCGCCAGCGCGCACTACCGCGGGCCGATGGACTTCGACGACGAGCGCCTCGCCGAGGCCGGCGCGCGGGTCGCCCGGATCCGCGACGCGGCGCGCCAGCTCGCCGGCGGTCCGTCGCCGGACGACATGCGGCCGCATCGCGACGCGTTCTTCGAAGCGCTCGCAGAGGACTTCAACACCTCGCGCGCGCTGGGCGCCCTCTTCGAGTGGATCCGCGAGGCCAACCGCCGCGACGAGCCGGTCGGTCGCGCGGACCTCGTCGAGATGCTGACCGTGCTCGGCCTCGAGAACCTCGCCGAGGCCGAGGATGGGGCCGGCTCCGAAGAGCTCGCGCTGCTCGATCGCCGCGGCGCCGCGCGGGCCGCGAAGGACTGGGCGGCCGCGGACGCGATCCGCGACGAGCTCGCCGCGCGCGGCTGGACCGTGCGCGACGGGCCCGACGGCGCCGAGCTCGTCCGCAGCGCGCCGTGAGCGGCGAGCGCCGCCCGGCGCCGCGCGGGGGCGGCAGCTCGCGTAAGGGTGCGTCGCCGCCGGGCCGCGGCGGCTCGCGTGAGCGTGCCGGTCCGCCCGGGCGCGGCTTGCGCGAGGGCGCGGCCGCTGGCACGGTCCTCTACGGGCGCAACCCCGTGCACGAGGCGCTGCGCGCCGGGCGCCGCAGGATCGAACGGGTCTGGGCCACCGAGGGCGCGGCGCGCGAGCCGTGGCTGCGCGAGGTCCGCGAGGTCCTCATCTCAAGCCCCGGCGAGATCGAGAGCCGCTGCGGCTCGCCGGACCACCAGGGCGTGTGCGCGCAGGCCGGCGGCTATCCATATGTCGGCGCCGCCGAGCTGCTCGCGGCGGCCGATCCGTTCGTCGTCGCGCTCGACGAGCTCCAGGATCCCCAGAACCTCGGCGCGATCTGCCGGACGGCCGAGTGCGCGGGCGCGACCGGCGTCGTGCTCTGCGAGCGCCGCGCGGCCGCGGTCACGCCCGCGGCGGTCGAAGGCGTCGGCCGGCGCCGTCGAGCACCTGCGGATCGCCCGCGTGCGCAACATGGCGGACTTCCTCGCAGACGCCAAGGCCGCCGGATGCTGGTGCTACGGGGCCGACGGCTCGAGCCCGACCTCCTACGACGAGCCGGACTACAACGGCGGCGTCGTCCTCGTCCTCGGCGCCGAGGACGCCGGCCTGCGACCGCGCGTGGCGGCCGGGTGCGACGCGCTGATCTCGTTGCCGCAGCGCGGCCGCGTCCAATCGCTCAACGCGAGCGCCGCGGCCGCCGTGCTGATGTACGAAATCGTGCAGCGCCGAACCAACCCTTGACAGGGCGTCATAACAGCGAATACGGTGCCGCCTGCGTCAGGGTGAACCTGAGGTACAGCATCGGACAACATTGACGTACTGCAGCTGGCGCCCTGGGAGGGGACCGCCACTGAGCAAACTCCGGCCGCGGGCAGCGGACCGGGAAAGGACTGCTCGTGGCCCGACTCTCCCAGAAGTCTCACTCTCAGGTTCATGTCGATGACTACTTCCTCATCGGCCTGGCCAAGCAGGGTGACCGCACGGCCTACGACCGCATCGTGCGGCGCTACTACGGCTTCGTGCGCCTCAAGGCGTCGTCGTACTTCCTCGCGGGCGGCGACTCCGACGACCTCGTCCAGGAGGGCCTCGTCGGCCTCTACAAGGCGGTGCGCGACTACCGCTCCGATCGCGAGTCGTCGTTTCGCAACTTCGCGGAGCTGTGCATCACGCGCCAGATCATCACGGCGGTCAAGACCGCGACGCGCAACAAGCACACGCCGCTGAACCAGTACGTCTCGTTCTCGGCCACGCCGGCCGGGGCGGGCGGCGACGGCGAGCCGACGCTCGAGGACGTCATCCCGGGCTCGACGGTCCACGATCCGGTCAACCAGGTCATCTCGACCGAGGAGCTGCACTCGCTCGTCGGCTGCCTCTCGACGGCGCTGTCGGAGCTCGAGTCGCGTGTCCTGGCGCTCTACCTCGACGGCCGCCCCTACGAGGAGGTCGCCAATCGCCTCGGCTGCGACGCGAAGACCGTCGACAACGCCTTGCAGCGCGTCAAGCGCAAGGTCGGCACCCACCTGAGCGCTCGCGCCGTCCTGAACTAGCTTCGCCCGGGTCCGGCCCGAAAGCGACGAGATAGAGTCGGCGCCATGACCGCGCTCTCGATCATCCTCTTCGTGCTGGTGCTGCTCGTCCTCGTGCTGGTCGCCGGCGGCTACGTCGCGATGACGCGGCGCACGAGCTCGCGCGAGGGGACGCTGCTGGAGCAGCTCAGCCAGGCCGAGCGCGAGCTCGCCAGGGCGCACGCCGCCGACAAGGGATGGGACCCGGCCTTGCTCCAGGAGGCGGCCCGAGCGGCTGCGGACGCGCGCTTCGGCGCCGGCGCGGTCACGGGCCTGCAGCTCGTCCAGGTCGTCGACAAGCCCGGCACCGACGCCGACCAGGCCGTCTTTCGCGTCGAGACCGCCGACGGCGAGCAGTCGCTCGTGCTCGGGCGCACCGGCGGCGTGTGGGGCCCGGCCTGAGCCGGACCTGACGCCCGGCCGGCACCGCCCCGTGGGCGGTGCCGCCACGTCCTGCGTCAGCCGATCTTCTCGAGGTCGATGACGAAGATCAGCGTCTCGTTGGGTGCGATCGGGCCCTGTCCGGCCTCGCCGTAGCCGAGGTCGGGCGGGATGACGAGCATCCGCCTGCCACCCTCGCGCATGCCCGCGACACCCTGGTCCCAGCCAGCGATGACCATCTGCGCGCCGAGCTGGAACGAGAAGGGCTGACCGCTGTCCCATGAGGCGTCGAACTGCTCGCCGTTGGAGAACGAGACGCCGACGTACTGGACGGAGACGCTGTCGCCGCTGGCGGCCTGCTTGCCCTTGCCCTTGACGATGTCGCGGCTGTAGAGCTCGGTCGGGGGATCTCCGGCCGGCTTGTCGATCGCGGGCTTCGTCTTGAGGTCCTTCGAGATCTTGAGCTGCTGGATCGTCTCGCCCTCGTCGGCGGTCGTCTCGGTGGCGGTCGTCGTCGGCGTCGGCGGCGGTGCCGGCGCCGTCGCAGCCGGGGTCACGGCGTTGTCGACGGCCGGGTCGTCCTCGTCGCCGCAGGCGCCCACGGCGAGAGCGGCACCGGCCAGCACGGCCAGGGTTGCGGTTCGCATGCCCATCGCTCAGCCGACCTTCACGAGGTCGACGACGAAGACGAGGGTCTCGTTCGGCGCGATCGGACCCATCCCGCGCGGGCCGTAGCCGAGCGACGGCGGGATGACGAGCGTCCGGCGGCCGCCCTCGCGCATGCCGGCGACGCCGAAGTCCCAGCCCTTGATGACGCGGCCCGCGCCGAGCGGGAAGTCGAACGGCTGGCCGCGGTCCCACGACGAGTCGAACTGCTCGCCGGTGGACCACGACACGCCGACGTAGTGGACGGCGACGTGCTTGCCGCTCCCGGCTGCGGTGCCCTCGCCGACGACGACGTCGTCGGTGACGAGCTCGTCCGGCGGCGAGTCGGTCGGCTTGGGCACCGTGGGCTTGGTGCTCAGGTCATCGGAGATCTCAAGCTTGGTCATGGCCTAAGCGTACGGGCCGCCGGGCCGGGCCGGCGTCGCCGGGCGGCGTTCCGGGTCGCCGTATGGCCGCCAACCGGACGATCGCCGCCGGGCGGTCGCGCCGGGACGCGCCGGTAGCATCAACGCCGTGAACTGCGCCTCGTCGTGTCGCCGGGCCGCGCTGTTCGCGGTGCTGTTCGCGCTGACGACGGGCGTGGTCCAGGTCGCTGCCCAGGAGCCGGCCCCCGGCCCCGCGCCGGGCGTGGCGACGAAGTTCTTCTACGCCGACGCCACGCAGGAAGGCGTCATCAGCCTGTTCCTCGACGCGCCGGGCGGGCGTGTCGTCTACTACGAGCGCATCGGCGAGCAGCTCAAGCGCCTCGGTGCGACGCAGTCGGCGCCCGGCCGTCAGACGATCTTCCGCGAGGCCACGACCTGGAGCTGCGTCCGCCTCGTCCGGCGGTTCTTCGCGCAGGGGACGCTGCCCGACGGCTCGCAGGTGAAGGGCGACACGGACCTGCGCACCCGGTCGTGCGCCGATCGCTTCGACGTCGTCGTGCCGCGCAGCGCCGCGACGGGCAGCGTCGTGCGCGTCCGCGTCGTCGATCGCTGGGGGATCGGCGGCATCACGCCCGTCCTGTGCATCGCGCCGCCGAAGGGCTCGCGCTCGTGCGACAAGTTCCCCTTCCGGCGGGCCGTCGCCGTCGGGACGCGCCGGTTCCGCGCGTCCGCTCGCGGACGCTGGCGCGTCGAGCTGCGAGTCGCGGGCCACAGCTCGCGATCGGCGGTGCAGGTCGGCGGGGGCCGGGCGGCAGCGCCTCCGCCCAACCTGCTCGCGACGGGCGACTCGACGATGCAGGGCGTCGACAGCTTCCTCGCGTCCGAGCTCGGCGACTCGGTGCGCGTGCGCAGCGAGATCCAGCTCGGCTTCGGGCTGTCGAAGACCAGCAGGTTCCGGGACTTCGCCCGCCAAGCGGTCAAGCGCGTGAAGCCGACCACGACCGTGTACACCGCCGGCGGGACGGAAGGCGCCACGATGCCGACGCCTTCCGGTGTGTCGGCGAAGTGCTGCGACGAGCGCTGGGTCGTCGAGTACGCGCGCCGCGTGCGGTCGATGATGGCGATCTATGGGCAGGGGGGCCACGCGCGCGTCTTCTGGCTCACGCTTCCGACGCCGCGCAGCGCCGCCTTCGTCACTGCCGCGGTGAACGCCGCGATCCTGCGCGCCGCGAAGGGCGTGAACTACGTGACGGTCGTGCGGATGGACACGATCTTCACGCCGAACGGCTACGCCGAGGTCATCCGCTACCGCGGGCGCAACGTGCGGGTGCGCGGCGACGACGGCCTGCACCTCACCGTCGCCGGGACCGCGATCGCGGCGAGCGTGATCGCCAAGGCGATCCGCGCCACGCCAGCGCCGACGTGACCCGGCTGAGTTCGGCCGGTGACGCTCCCGCCGGGTCCGGACAGTGGTCGTGAGACAATCCGATCGACGTTGAGGCATGCACTGCACAGAGGAGACGAGCCGGCGGCGGGGCGGGCGTGATCGGCGAGCTGGTGCCGCCGACGGTGGCGTCGATGGCGACGCGCGTCGAGCTCGACGCCGAGCTGTTCGACGAGGAGCTGCGGTCGCTGGGCGGCGCGGTGGACGAGCGCCGGCGCGAGTTCACCACCGGTCGCGCGTGCGCCCGCGCGGCGCTCGCACAGCTTGGCCTGCCCGTCGCGGCGATCCCGAGCGGCGCGGACGCGCAGCCGCTGTGGCCCGCCGGCATCGTCGGGAGCATCACGCACTGCCGCCGCTACCGCGCGTGTGCCGTGGCGCGGGAGCGGGACGTCCGCTCGGTCGGGATCGACGCGGAGGTCCACGCCCCGCTGCCGCCGGGCGTCCTGGAGGCGGTTGCGAGCGCGGGCGAGCGCGGGGCGCTGACGACCCTCGGCCTGGGTGTGCACTGGGATCGGCTGCTGTTCAGCGCCAAGGAGGCGGTCTTCAAGGCCTGGTTTCCGTTGACCGGGCGCGGCCTGGGCTTCGAGGACGTCGAGTTGCGGATCGACCCGCGGACGCGGGCGTTCTCGGCGCGGTTGCTCGTCGACGGCCCGGTGCTCGACGGGGATGCGCTGGCCGGCTTCACCGGCCGCTGGGGCGTGGCCGGCGGCATCGTCGCCACGGCCGTGATCGTGGCGCGGTGATGGGAGCGAGGTCGTGAGCGAGCCGGACGCGATCGCGATCGTCGGCCTCGGCTGCCGGGTGTCTGGCGCCGCCGGCTCGGCCGCGTTCTGGGACCTGCTGCGCGACGGGGCTTCGGCTCGGCCCGGCGCGATCGACGGCGCCCTGGGCTTCGACGCCGCGTTCTTCGGCGTCTCCGCGCGCGAGGCCGTGGCGATGGACCCGCAGCAGCGCCTCGCGCTCGAGCTCGCGTGGGAGGGCCTCGAGGACGCCGGTCACGACCCTGGGCGCTGGCGCGACGGCGAGGTCGCGGTGTTCGTCGCTGCGGCGGGCGACGACTACGCCGACGTGCTGCGCGCTGCGGGCGACGCCCCTGCGGCACGCCCCGGTGGTGCGGCGAACCGGATCTCCGAGTTCTTCGGCTTGCGCGGCGTGAGCCTTGCGGTCGGCGGCGGCGCGTCGTCGTCGCTCGTCGCGGTGCACCTCGCGTGCGAGAGCCTGCGCAACGGGGAGTCCCGGCTCGCGCTGGCGGGCGGCGTGGGCTCGCTGGGGGCGCTGCTCGTGCTCCGGCGGTTCGCCGACGCCGTCGCGGACGGCGACCGCACCCACGCCGTGATCCGCGGCAGCGCGGTGCGAAGCGGTGCGGGCACGACCTCGCCGATCCTCGCGAGGGAGCGGGTCATGCGCGCGGCACTCGATCGTGCGGGGTTGCAACCCGGCGACGTCGGCTACGTCGAGCTGTGCGACGAGGCCTCGGCCAGCGAGGCCGCGGCGCTGGAGCAGGTCTACGGAGCCGACCGCGCGCCGCTCGCCGTGGGGTCGATCGGCACGAGCGTGGGCGATCTCGGCGGCGCGGCGGGGATCGTCGCGCTCGTCAAGACGGCGCTGTGCCTCGATCGGCGCGAGCTCGTCGCCAGCTCGGGCGCGGCGGACCCCGACCCGCCGGGCCTGCGGATGGTGCGCGACCACGAGCCGTGGCCGCCCGGCGAGGGCCTCGCCGCCGGCGTGTCGTCGTTCGACGACGCCGCGGCGAGCTGCCACGTGCTGCTGGCGGCGGCGCCGCAGCCCGCGCTCGCGGCCGAGGGCGAGCCGGCTGCGGCGTCGCGGCCCGCGCCCGCGGTTGCGGCCGAGAACGAGGGCGAGCCGGCTGCGGCGTCGCGGCCCGCGCCGGCGGTTGCGGCCGAGGACGAGGGCGAGCCGGCTGCGGCGTCGCGGCCCGCGCCGGCGGTTGCGGCCGAGGACGAGGGCGAGCCGGCTGCGGCGTCGCGGCTCGCGCCGGCGGTTGCGGCCGAGGACGAGGGCGAGCCGGCTGCGGCGGTTGTGGCCGCAGACGACGGGGGGCGCCCCTGCGTGCCCTGGGTCGTGTCGGCGCTCGACGAGCTGGCGCTGCGCGCGCAGGCGCGGCGGCTGAGGGAGCACGTCGCGGCGCGGCCCGAGCTCGCACCGGTGGACGTGGGCTGGTCGCTCGCGACGACCCGGGCGCGCCTCGCGCGGCGCGCGGTCGTTGTCGGATCGGACCGCGCGACGCTGCTCGCGCGCCTGGATGCGGTCGCCGCGGGCGGGTCCTCGCCGGGGGCCGCGCTCGGGTCGGCCGGCGCGCCGGGCAAGGTCGCCTTCGTCTTCCCGGGGCAGGGCTCGCAGTGGCTCGGCATGGCGCTCGAGCTGTGGGACGCCTCCGAGGTCTTCGCCGAGCGGATGGACGCGTGCGCGCAGGCGCTGGGCGAGTTCGTCGACTGGGACCTGCGCGACGTCCTGGCCGGTGCGCCGGGAGCGCCGCGCCTGGATCGCACGGACGTCGTGCAGCCCGTGTCGTTCGCCGTGTTCGTGTCGCTCGCGGCGCTGTGGCGCTCGCTCGGCGTCGAGCCGTCGTTCGTCGTCGGCGCCTCGCAGGGCGAGATCGCGGCCGCGCACGTCGGCGGGGCGCTGACGTTGCGCGACGCCGCGCGCGTCGTCGCGTTGCGCGCCCGGCTGCTCGCGCGGGTGCCCGGCGCGATGACGTCGCTGGCGCTGACGGCCGCCGAGGCGCAGGAGCGCATCGCGGGCACGGGGCTCGTCGTGGGCGGCTACAACGGACCGCGGACGACGGTGGTCTCCGGCGAAACGGCGGCGGTGGAGCAGCTCATGGCCTCGTGCGAGGCCGCCGGCGAGCGCGCATGGAGGGTCGCGATCGAGTACCCCGCGCACTCGGCCGCGATCGAGTCCATCCGCGAGGAGCTGCTCGAGGATCTCGCGCCCGTCGCGCCGGTGGCCGGCACGATCCCGATCATCTCGACGGCGACGGCTGGGCTCGTCGACGGCGCGACCATGGGCGCCGAGCACTGGTATCGCAACGAGCGCGAGCCGGTGCGCCTCGAGCAGGCGACCCGCGCGCTGCTCGACGCCGGCGTCACGACGTTCATCGAGGTCAGCCCGCACCCGGTCCTGACCTGGGCGGTGCGCGAGACCGTCGACGACGCGTCGGCGGCGCCCGGCCGGATCGGCGTCGTCGGGTCGCTGCGCCGCGACGAGGGCGGGATGGAGCGCTTCCTGACCTCGGTCGGCGAAGCGCACGCCGGCGGCGTCCAGCTCGACTGGCACGCGGTTTTCGCGAGACGCTCGGCGCGTCGACCTGCCGACCTACGCGTTTCAGCGCCGGCGCTTCGTCGCGGGTGAGGAGCCCGAGGAGGAGCCGGCGCCGCTCGAGCGGTCGGCTGCCGCGCTGTCGCGGCTCGCGGGCGCCGAGCGCGACGCGTCGCTGACTCGAGCTGGTGCGCTCCGAGGCGGCCGCGCTGCTCGGCCGCGGCTCGGCCGGCGGCGGTCGCGCCGCAGCGCGCGTTCCGCGAGCATCGGGCTTCGACTCGCTGGCGAGCGTGGAGCTGCGCGTGCGGCTCGCGCAGGTGACTGGCCTCGAGCTCCCCGCGACGCTGGTGTTCGACCACCCGACGCCGGCCGCGGTCGCGGGCGCTCCTCGCGACCCTGACGGATGGCGGCCAGCGCGAGCGCCGCGCGGTGACGCGTGCGCGCGTGCGCGCCGACGAGCCGATCGCGATCGTCGGGATGAGCTGCCGCTACCCGGGCGGCGTGGGCTCGGCGCAGGAGCTGTGGGACCTCGTCGCCGCGCGGCGGCGACGCGATCGGACCGTTGCCGACCGACCGCGGCTGGGACCTCGACCGCCTGTACGACCCCGACCCCGACGAGGCCGGCCACAGCTACGTGCGCGCCGGGGGCTTCCTCTACGACGCCGCGGACTTCGACGCCGGGTTCTTCTCGATCGCACCGCGCGAGGCGTCGGTCATGGACCCCCAGCAGCGGCTCGTGCTCGAGACCGCCTGGGCCGCGCTCGAAGACGCCGCGATCGACCCCGAGACGCTGCGCGGCTCGGCGACCGGCGTGTTCGCGGGCATCAGCCTGCAGGACTACGGATCCGTGCTGCAGGGCGTGGCCGGCGAGTACGAGGGGTTGCGCCTGACGGGCTGCCTGACGAGCGTCGTCTCGGGTCGCGTCTCGTACGCGCTCGGGCTGCAGGGGCCGGCGGTGACGGTCGACACCGCGTGCTCCGTCCTCGCTCGTCGCGCTGCATCTGGCGTGCCAGGCGCTGCGCGCCGGCGAGTGCTCGCTCGCGCTCGCGGGTGGCGTGACCGTCATGTCCTCGCCGGGGATGTTCGTCGAGTTCAGCCGCCAGCGCGGGCTCGCGCGGGACGGGCGCAGCAAGCCGTTCGCGGCCGCGGCCGACGGCGCGAACTGGGCCGAGGGCGTCGGCATGCTCGTCGTCGAGCGGCTGTCGGACGCGCGCCGGCACTCACACCGGGTGCTCGCGCATCGTTCGCGGCACGCGCGACCAACCAGGACGGCGCGAGCAACGGCCTGTCGGCGCCCAACGGGCCGTCGCAGGAGCAGGTCATCCGCCAGGCGCTGGCGAACGCCGGCTTGGCCGCAAGCGACGTCGATGCCGTCGAGGCGCACGGGACGGGGACGCGGCTCGGCGATCCGATCGAGGCGGGGGCGCTGCTCGCGACCTACGGCGCCGAGCGCACGGACGGCCCGCTGTGGCTCGGCTCGATCAAGTCGAACATCGGCCACACCCAGGGGGCCGCCGGGGTCGCCGGCGTGATCAAGATGGTCATGGCGATGCGCGCCGGGCTGCTGCCGGCGACGCTGCACGTCGACGCGCCGACGCCGCACGTCGACTGGTCGGCGGGCGAGGTCGCGCTGCTGACCGAGGACGTGCCGTGGCCGCGCTCGGCGCGCCCGCGCCGCGCGGGGGTCTCGAGCTTCGGCATCAGTGGCACGAACGCGCACGTGGTGCTGGAGGAGGCGCCGGCCGACGATCGCGCCGGAGCGCGTCGCCGACGGCGGCGCCGTGCCGTGGGTCCTGTCGGCGAAGACCGAGGACGCGCTGCGCGAGCAGGCGCAGCGGCTGCGCGACCACGTCGACGGCCGGCCGTCGCTGGACCTGCGGGACGTGGGGTGGTCGTTGGCTACCGGCCGCGCGCGGCTGGACCGGCGCGCCGTCGTCGTGGGCGCCGATCGCGCGACGCTGCTCGCAGGCCTCGACGCCGTCGCCGCCAGCGAGCCGAGCGACGCCGTCGCCGTCGGACATGCCCGTGCGCGCGGCAAGGTCGCGTTCGTGTTCCCGGGGCAGGGCTCGCAGTGGCTCGGCATGGCGCTGGAGCTGTGGGACTCCGCGCCGGTGTTCGCCGAGAAGATGCAGGCGTGCGCGGATGCGCTGGCGCCCGTTCGTGGAGTGGGACCTGCGCGAGGTGCTCGAGGGCGCGCCGGGCGCGCCGGCGCTCGAGCGCATGGACGTAGTGCAGCCCGCGTCGTTCGCGGTCTTCGTGTCGCTCGCCGCCCTGTGGCAGTCCTACGGGGTGCGGCCGGCGGTCGTCATCGGGCACTCCCAGGGCGAGATCGCGGCGGCGCACGTCGCGGGGGCGCTGTCGCTCGCGGACGCCGCGAGGGTCACCGCGCTGCGCAGCCGGGCGCTCATCGAGCTCTCCGGTGCCGGCGGGATGATGTCGGTCTTCCTGGGCGCCGAGGACGTGCGCGAGCGGATCGCGCCGCTGGGGCGACAGCCTGTCGATCGCGACGTACAACGGGCCTCGGTCGACCGTCGTGTCCGGCGACGTCGTGGCGCTCGAGGAGCTGCTGGCGCAGTGCGAGGCCGACGGCGTGCGCGCGCGGATGATCGCGGTCGACTACGCGTCGCACTCGCGCCACGTCGACGCGCATCCGCGATCGGCTGCTCGAGGACCTGCGGCCGATCGCCCCGGTCGAGCGGGTCGATCCCGCTGATGTCGACGACGACGGCCGCGCTCGTCGACGGCGCGCAGCTGGGCGCGTCGCACTGGTTCGCGAACCTCCGCGAGCCGGTGCGCTTCGAGCAGGTGGTGCGCGCGCTCGTGGCCGACGGGGTCACCGCGTTCGTCGAGGCCAGCCCGCATCCCGTCCTCACGTGGGCGGTGCAGGAGGTCGTCGACGACGCCGCGAGCCACCCCGAGCAGATCGTCGTCGTCGGGTCACTGCGGCGCGGCGAGGGGACGCTCGCGCGCTTCCTGACGTCGGCCGGCGAGGCGCACGTCGGCGGCGTCGAGGTCGACTGGTCGCCGGCGCTGGCGGGCGGCCGGCGGGTCGGGCTGCCGACGTACCCGTTCCAGCGCAGCCGCTACTGGGTCGCGCCGAGCGCCGGCGGATCCGCGGAGTCCGGGCTGTCGGGCGCGGGCGTGGAGCCTGTGGACCACCCATTGCTCGGTGCGGCGGTGGCGCTCGCCGGCCGCGACGCGTGGCTGCTGACCGGCCGCCTGTCGCTCGCGACGCAGCCGTGGCTCGCCGATCACGAGCTGCTCGACGAGGTCCTGCTGCCGGGCTCGGCGTTCGTCGAGATCGCGCTGCGCGCGGGTGCGGAGGTCGGGTGCGACGCAGTGGACGAGCTCGTCCTGACGGCGCCGCTGGCGCTGCGCGAGGACATCGCGCTCCAGGTGACGGTCGGCGAGCCCGACGACGGCGGCCGGCGCTCGATCGACGTCCATGCCCGACCGGAGGTCGAAGGCGCCGAGTGGGCCCGCCACGCGACCGGCACGATCGGCCCGGCGGCGCCGGCCGATGCCGCGGGCTCCGCGATCGGCTCGGGCGGGCCGGCCACTGCCGCGGGCTCCGCGATCGGCTCGGGCGGGCCGGCCACTGCCGCGGGCTCCGCGATCGGCTCGGGCGGGCCGGCCACTGCCGCGGGCTCCGCGATCGGCTCGGGCGGGCCGGCCACTGCGGCGGGCTCCGCGCAGTGGCCTCCCCCCGGCGCCTCGGCGGTCGACGTCGAGCGGCTCTACGACCGCCTCGCGGATCGCGGCTGCGCGTACGGGCCGGCGTTCGCCTGCGTGCGCGCCGCCTGGCGCGACGGCGATCGCGCGTTCGCGGAGGTCGCGCTCGGCGAGGAGGAGGCCGCCGACGCTGCGCGCTTCGCCATGCATCCGGCGCTGCTCGACGGGGCGCTGCATGCGGCGCTCGCCCAGCGCGACGCGAGTGGCCTGCGGCTGGCGTTCAGCTGGGCGGGCGTGCGGGTGCGCCGGCGCGGGCTGGCAGCGCTGCGCGTCTCGGTGGACCTCGCGGGCGACGACACACTGCACCTGACGGCGGCCGACGAGCAGGGCGAGCCCGTCCTGTCCGTGCAGGCGGTGATCACGCGCCCCGCCGGGACGGACGCGCTGGCGGCGGGCCGCGGCACGGACGCGCTCTATCGCATTCGCTGGACGCCGGTGGCCGCGGCCACGGACAACGGCGCGCCGCCACGCCTCCTCGCGATCGGCGACCTGGACGTCACGGGGGCCGACCGCTACGCAGACCTTGCCGCGCTGACGGCGGTGGGCGTCCCCTCGGGCACCGTCGTCGTGGCGGCTCCCGCCAACCTAACGGCGGCGCTCGCGTTGCTGCAGGGGTGGCTGGACGCCCCGCCGAGCGCTTCGCGCCTCGCGATCCTCACCCCCCGCGCCGCCGCCGTAGTCGACGGCGACGTGCCCGACCCCGACATCGCCGCGATCCGGGGGCTCGTGCGCAGCGCGCAGTCCGAGCACCCGGGCCGCTTCGTGTCGATCGACGCCGACGACGCGGGCGCGGTCGCGCAGGCACTCGCGACCGGCGAGCCGGAGGTCGCCGTCCGCGACGGCGTGCTCCTCGCGCCGCGGCTTCACCGAGCGCCAGACGACCGGCTGCCGTCAGGCACGTGGCGGCTCGCGCCAGAACGCGCGGGCGCGATCGTCGCGGCGGCGCCGGCGGACGGCGACGGCGATCGCGCGCTGGCGAGCGGCGAGATCCGCGTCGCCGTGCGCGCGGCGGGCGTGAACTTCCGCGACGTCCTCATCGCGATGGGCGTCTACCCCGGCTCGCCCGAGCTCGGGCTGGAGGGCGCGGGGGTCGTCGTCGAGGTCGGCCCCGGTGTGACGGGCCTGCAAGACGGCGACCGCGTCATGGGGCTCGTGCACGGGTCGTTCGGTCCCCTCGCGGTGGCCGACGCGCGCACGGTCGTGCCGATGCCCGAGGGGTGGTCGTTCGCGCAGGCGGCGGTCGTTCCCGTCGCGCACGCCACGGCGCGCCGCGCGCTCATCGATCTCGCGCAGCTTCAGCCGGGCGAGCGGATCCTGATCCACGCTGCCGCCGGCGGTGTCGGGCTCGCGGCCGTCGGGCTCGCGCAAGCCCTCGGCGCCGAGGTGTTCGCGACCGCGAGCCCCTCGAAGTGGGATGCGCTGCGAGCCCTCGGGATCGACGACGAGCACCTCGCCTCGTCGCGGACGACGGACTTCGGGGAGCGCTTCGAGGCGGTCGACGTCGTGCTCAACTGCCTCACCGGCGAGCTCGTCGACGCGTCGCTTGGACTCCTGACGGGCGGCGGGCGGTTCCTGGAGCTCGGGATGACCGACGTCCGCGACCCCGACGCCCTCGCCGCGGCGCATCCCAGGGTGCGCTACGCGCGCGTCGATCTGCTCGGGGCCGGACCTCAGCGGCTGGGCGAGCTCGTCGGCGAGGCCGTCGCGGCGCTCGAGCGCGGGGAGCTCGCGCCCGCGCCTGTGACGGCGTTCGACGTGCGGCGCGGCTCCGAGGCGCTCGCGTTCGTCAGCCAGGCCCGTCACGTCGGCAAGGTCGTGCTGACCGTGCCGCACGCGATCGACCCGGACGGGACCGTCCTCGTCACCGGCGGCACCGACGGGCTCGGGGCGCTAGTCGCCGAGCATCTCGCCCGCGAGCACGGCGCCCGCCACCTGCTGCTCGTCAGCCGTCGCGGTCGCGAGGTGGCGGGCGCCGATGCGCTCGAGGCGCGGCTCGCGGCGCTCGGCTGCCGCGCGGAGATTGCGTCGTGCGACGTGGGCGACCGCGCGGCGCTCGCCGACCTGCTCGCAACGATCCCGGCGCAGCGGCCGCTGACGGCGGTCGTCCACGCGGCGGCCATGTCGGCCAACGCCATGGTCGAGTCGCTGGACAGCGCGAGCCTGGACGTCGTCATGCGGCCGAAGTTCGCGGGCGCCCGACTGCTCGACGAGCTGACGAGCGGGCTGGACCTCGCGGCGTTCGTGCTGTTCTCGTCGGCGGCCGGGACGTTCGGCCATCCGGGCCAGGGCAACTACGGCGCAGCCAACGCCGCGCTCGACGCGCTCGCGCAGCGCCGCGGCGCGGCTGGGCTGCCCGCGACGTCGGTGGCCTGGGGGCTGTGGGAGCACGCGAGCGGGATGGCCGGCCGGCTCAGCCGCCGCGACGTCGAGCTGCTCGAGGAGGGCACCGGCCAGCGCGCGCTGCCGACCGCCCAGGGCCTCGCCCTGTTCGACGCGGCGCTGCGCCACCCCGAGCCGCGGCTCGTCGCCGTGCCGCTCGACCTCGCCGCGCTGCGCGCTCGCGCCCGGTCGGGCGAGCTGCCGGCGCTCCTCACCGAGCTCGGTGCGGACGCCCGCGCGGCGTGCGGGCGCCAAGGTGGTCGTCGGCGGATCGCTCGCGCGCAGGCTCGCGGAGGCGTCCGCGGAGCAGCGCAACGAGCTCGTGCTGGAGGTCGTGCGCTCGCAGGCCGCGACCGCCCTCGGCCACGCCTCCTCCGGCGACATCGAGCCGGACCGCTCGTTCAAGGAGCTCGGCTTCGACTCGCTCGGGTCCGTCGTGCTGCGCAACCGCCTCGCGCAGGTCACGGGGCTGACGCTCCCGTCGACGCTCGTCTTCGACCACCCGACCCCGCTCGCGATGGCCGCGTTCCTCAGGTCCGTGGCCGAGGATCAGGGGGACGCTGGCGCCTCCGACGCACCCGGGTCGCCGGTCCCGGCCGGGGCCTCGGCAGCGTCACCGCCGCGCGCGGCGCCGGCGCCGTGGGAGGCCGTACCCCCCGAGCCATCCGAACGGCCGTGCGCGGCGCAGCCGCGATGGGAGGCTGCGCCATCCGAAGCCTCCGAACCGGGTCGCTCGGCGGTCGGGTCGAGCGCGGTCGAGGGCGCGGCCGGCGCGCTTGCGCGCCGGGACGACAGCTCGTCGAGCGTCGACGGCGCGAGCACCGGCCCGCAACTCCCCGAGCCCGCGCCGCCCGTCGCGCGCCGGTACGGTGGCGCCGTGCTGGGATCGATCGCCGCCGCCGTCCGCGGCCTGCGCTTCCGCGCGTGGGTGCTGCGGTCGCGCGTGCGCCTCGCGCGGGTCGGCTGTCGCCTCGTCGTCGAGACCGACGGCACGCCGCGCTTCGACGAGCTGCCGCACATCGCGTTCGACTCGATCGGCGAGGGACGCGGGTCGCTCACGCTGCGAATCGGGCGCGACTGCCGTTTCGGGCAGGCGATCACGCTCGACCTGTGGCCGCACACCGACGGGACCATCGAGCTCGGCGATCGCTGCCACTTCCAGAGCCGGATCCGGCTGCAGCCGTGGGGTGGAGCGATCCGGCTCGGCGCGGGGACCCAGGTTCGCGACGGCAGCGAGCTGAAGTCCAAGGGCGAGTTCGTCGTCGGCGACCACGGGATCATCGCGCGCAACGTCACCGTCCACTGCCACGCGAGCATCCGCTTCGAGGAGCACGTGAGCCTCGCGGAGGGCGTGACGGTCATGGACTCCGACCGCACGCACGACGGCAGCGACACCCGGGTCGTGCGCCAGCCGGTCCTGTCAAGTCCCGTCCACGTCGAGAGCAACGTGTTCGTCGGCACGAACGCGCTCGTCCTGCGCGGGTCGCACATCGGGCGCAACTCGATGGTCGCGACGGGCGCGGTGCTGACCGGCGGCGAGTACCCGGCGGGACATCTGCTCGCGGGGGTCCCGGCGATCGCCCTTCGCCCGCTCGGGGCGCTCGACAGCGTCCCGTCCGCTGACGGCTGACGGCTTCATCACTGCGCGGCGGGCGACAACGCCGGGGGGTGTCGTCTACGCACCGCAGCGGAGCGCAGGCGACTCCACCCCTCAGCCCGGGCGACGGCGCGGCAGCCCGAGGCGGCGCACCGGCGTCAGCAGCGGCGGCGGCCCGCCCGGCAGTCCGAGCCCGCCGAGCGTCCCCCGCACCTCGCGCGGGTCCTCGCGGTGTACGAGGCACAGCGCGGCGGCGACAGCGGCGTCGGCAAGCAAGAGCGCCGTGAGCGCGACCCGCTGCGGGCGGTTCCACCAGCGGCCGGTGTAGCGCCGCAGCGAGGCCACCCACTCCGCGCGCATCCGCGCCGGATCGGCGGCCTGCTCGCGCTCGAGGCTCGTGCCGTAGCCGTGGGCGGCGGTCGCGGCGGGCACGATCTCGACGCTGCGGCCGGCCCGTCGCAGGCGCGCGCACAGGTCGCCGTCGTTGAAGAACAGGGGAAAGCGCTCGTCGAACGGCGCGGGTTCGAGGTCGCGCCGGGAGGCCATTACGCACGCCGCGGCGGGGCAGAAGACGTCGACCGGCTGCTCGGGCGGCCCGTCCGCCCACAGGTCCTCGTAGCGACGCTTGGCGAGCGCGCGACCGCCGCGCAGGCCCGCGTCGATGCGGCGCCCGATCGTCGTGAAGGCCCAGAGGGCTTCGGGCAGGCCGGCGTCGCGGCGCGCGTGCAGCTGCGGCGCGCCGCCGGGATGGTGCAGCAGAGCGGCCGCGAGGGCGACCGGCGGGTGGGCGCCGAGGTGGTCGACCAGCGCGCGCGCGCAGCCGGGGTCCATGACGCAGTCCGGGTTGAGGATGAGCACGTGCCCGCCGGTGCTGGCCGCGAACGCCGCGTTCATGCCGGCCGCGAAGCCGCGGTTTTCGCCCATCTCCAGCAGGCGCACCCCGTCGCGCTCGCGGACCCGGACGGCCGTGTCGTCGCGCGATGCGTTGTCGGCGACGACGACCTCGACCGCGAGCCCGTCGCCCGCCTGGGCGAGCGCGCCATCCAGGCACGCGCCGATCTCGTCGGCGTGGTCGAAGGTGACGACGAGGATCGAGACGTCCGCGGCGGCGTCCTCGCTGGGCGCCATCAGACCGGCGCCTTGACCGGCTCCGGCTCGCTCGGCTTGTCGCGCACCTCGTGCGCCTTGTGGGGGTCGGGGCGCAACCCCGGCGCCCACGGCAGCCGGCGTTCCATGAACGGCCGTTCGACGTACCTCCACGACAGGCCCGCCAGCGCGACGGAGATCGGGAAGCCGACGACGATCAGGATCGCGCCGAGCAGCACGGGCTCCGTGCCCGCGCCGACGATGTGGATGATCTCGAAGAAGATCCACACGTGAATGAGATAGAAGGCGTACGAGCGCTCGCCGAGCCAGTTCGTCCAGCGGTTGTTCTGCCAGCGGGGCGCGCCGCCCGTGCCGAGCTGCAAGACGATCATCGCGGCGGTCATCGAGGCTCCGAAGACCGCCTGGAGCACCGAACGCCGGCCGAGCGCGTGGTGGATCTGCGTCGTGCCGGCCTCGTAGTCCCACTTGATGTAGAGAAACCACGCGAGCGCGCAGACGGCGATGGCACCCCACGCGAACCGCCGGGCGCGCCCCGGATGACCGCGGAAGTACGGGACGACGAACGGCTCGATGACCGCGAGGGCGACGCCCGGGATGAAGACGTAGACGATCATCGGCGGGCTCGTCAGGAGCTCGAAGCTGTTGTTGGCGTATTGGCGCAGGGCGATGCTGAAGAGCGTGAGGAAGCCCATGAACGCGAGCGCCGCGATCGCCCGCGCTGCGCGGCGTCTTCAGCGGCTTGGCGAGCCGGTAGGAGATGACCGCGGCGATCGGGATCGCCATGTAGAACGCCATCTCGACGTCCAGCGACCACGCCTGGCCGATCGGCAGCGTCACCGAGCCGGTGGTGTAGCTCTGCGTGAACGTGTAGACGGAGAGGATCTGCCACCAGTCCGACGTGGGGGCGGTGCCCGTCGGGTTGTCCGGCGTCGGGCCGATCGAGCCGTCGAGGCCGAAGCGCAGCATCACGATGGTCGCGATGAGGTAGAAGACCGGGACGATCCGCAGCGCGCGGTTGCGCAGGAAGCGGGGGACGGACGGGCGCCGCGTGTTGAACACGTAGGAGCGCATGAACGGCCGCGAGATGAAGTAGCCGGAGAGGACGAAGAACGTCGACAGCGCGAGGTCGATGCGCGCGATCGGCTGCTTCGCCCAGCCGTAGGCCTCCAGGGTGGGGGCCGGGTCGGCGTTCGCCATGACGTGCGCGAGGAAGACGAGCGTCATCCCGATGCCGCGGAATCCGTCCCCTCCGAGCAGGTTCCCGACCCCGGCGTCGCTGGCCTTCGTATCCTCCGTGTGGCCCGCCACCGTGCAGTCCTTTGGTCGTGTACCTCCGGAAGGGTGCCAGACGCGGCCCGGCCGGCAGGCGGTCGCGCCGGCTCGCGCACGCGGCGGCCCGTCGCTAGCCTGCGCAGCGGCAGCCCGCGCCCACGCCTGCCGCTCGCCCGCCTAGCTCAATTGGCAGAGCACTTCACTTGTAATGAAGAGGTTTTCGGTTCGAGTCCGAAGGCGGGCTCTCGGGAGAAGCCGCTTTCATCGCCTGCGGGCTTGAGCCGCGAACGACGCGATTGCCTCCTTGTAGGCCGCCAGGCCCCTCGCTGAGAGCGAGCCGTGCACGAACACCGTCTTGCCGGGTTGCAGCGTGACGATCCGCGTCCGAGGACGAGCCTTGGCGTAGGACGTCGACTGGGAGGACGGGACGAACGTGTCGTCGCGCGCGCGGATGAGCATGACGTCCGCGCGAACCGAGCCCGCGAGCCCGGCGGGATCCCAGGGCGCGAGGTCGGCGTCGCTGGTCCCGAAGTACTTGCGGACCCGGCCGGCGATGAAGCGGTGCTCGTCGCTGCCGGACTTCGCCGTCTCCAGATAGAGCGGCAGGTCGGCCAGCGCGCCGACGCCGATGACGCAGTCGACATCGTCTCCGAGGCGCGCCGCGGCGACGAGCGCGAGATGGCCACCGGACGACTCGCCGTAGAGGCAGAGCGGGCCGTCGCTCGTCCGGCGCTCGATCTCCGCGCGAATCGTCTTCAGGACGTCGTCGAGGCCGGCCTTTCCTTCCTGGTAGGTCGTCGAGACGACGCGCCAGCTTCGCCGCAGCAGCAGCTTGCCGGGCACCTCCATGAGCGCTTGCTGGGCCTGGCCGCTGGGGCCGCCCCAGCCGCCGCCGTGGATCATGATCATCGTCGCCTGCGCCAAGCCGGCGGGGTCGGCGGTCACCGGGACGGGCACGGGCGCCGGCGCAGGCGTCTGTGGGTCGTTGCCCTTGGGCGTTCCGCACGCCACGAGCGCCGCGCAGGCGATGACCGCGAGCGCGACCCTCATGGCATCGGCGCACATATCCAGAGGCTACGGCTCGCGGGTTCGCAAGCGCGGTCCCGGCGCAGCGGCATCCTCTTCGAAGCCGCCGAGGGGGCGCGGAACTCCTCGGGCCCCGCTGGCAAGACTGCCTACTCGGGAGCCGATGGAAGAAGGCCTACTCGGGAGCCGAGCCGAACGGAATCTGCGTCGGTTCCTTCGCCGGCGGTTCGTCCGGTGCGTCGGCAGGCACGCGGCCCGAGCCGTCGCAGCTCGGGCAGGTGATCCGCACCAGCGGGCCGCGCTGCGGGTCCGCGTACTTGCCGCGGCCCTCGCAGCGGGGGCATTCCTTTGACTCGTCGGACGCCATCGCGACAGTGATACCCGCATCCGCGAGCCGCTCACGATCGGGCCCGACACCGTTCGAGCGCTGAGGCGCCGCGCGGGACGCAGCGTCTGGGTGGCCGTGCGGGAGCGTCAGCCGGGCGTGACGGCGTGCTCGAGGCGGCCGTGGCCGTTGCTCGACACGACGTGCTCGTACGACGGCAGCTCGGGATCCGGCGGCGGGTTCAGGCGGCGCTCGAGTTCGCCGAGCACGATGCCGAACAGCGCGTGGCGCCAGGTCGCCTGGGCGAACGCGCGCCAGCTACCCGCGAGCCGGGGCATGTCGTCGCGCGCGGGGTGCAGCCGGTCGACGACGACCGTCAGCGGCCACGTCATGAGGTGCTCGGCCAATCCGACGATCGGGCCGCGCGACCACGACGGCACCGGCATCCGCGGCGCGATCGTCGCGTACGCCGCGCCGAGCGCCGCGCCGTTGCCGACGTGCATCGCCAAGCCGACCACCGGCCAGGCCCGCCCGCGCGTGATCGCCTTGCCGAGCAGCTCCGTGTCGTCGTAGTCGATGCCGAAGACCGACTTGTCCGCCGGCTGCTGCGCCGCCCACACCCCGGCGGCTACCGCCCCGGCGATGGCTCCACGAACGGTCCTGGCTTGATCGATGACCATGCTCAACAAGGACTGTAACGGTCGTCACCAGCGCGGGTATCGATGGCAATGGATCGCAAGCGCTTCTTGGAACGTGCCCGCGGGCGGGGCGTCAACCCCCTCGTCTACTGGATCTCTCGGGCGTTCGTGGAGCCCTTCTGCCTCGTGTACTTCCGCATGAGCCGGATCGGCCGCGAGCACATCCCGCGCGAGGGCGGCGTCATCATCGCCGCCAACCACCGATCGTTCCTCGACCCGTTCGTCATCGGGACGCTCGTGCGCCGGCCGATCTACTTCGTCGCGAAGAAGGAGCTCTTCTACCGCCGCTTCCCGGCGTGGTTTCTCAGCTCGCTCGGTGCGTTCCCCGTCGATCGCGGCAACAACGATCGCGAGTCGATGGAGACCGCCCGCAAGATTCTCGAGCGCGGCGACGTCGTCGTGATCTTCCCCGAGGGCACCCGCACGCGCCCCGGCGCGCTCGGCCAACCCAAACGCGGCGTCGGCCGGCTCGCGCTGGAGACCGGCGCGCCGATCGTCCCGGTCGCGGTGTTCGGCACGGAGGCCATCCGCAAGGGCTGGCGCATCCGCCCGCACAAGGTCCACCTCCGCGTCGGCCGTCCGCTGCGCTTCCCGAGGGTGCAGGAGCCCTCGCCGCAGATGGCGCGCGCGGTCATGGAGCGCGTGTGGGCGTGCGTCGAGCTGCAGTGGGAGTGGCTGGGCGGCACCGCGCCGCTGCGGCGCGCCGCCATCGTCGGCGCCGGGGCATGGGGGACGGGGCTCGCCGTCGCACTCGCCCGCGCGGGACTCGAGGTCGAGCTCGGTTGCCGCACCGCCGAGCAGGCCTCACGCCTCGCGAGAACGCGCGACAACGACCGCTACCTGCCCGGCGTCACGCTGCCCAAGGCCGTCAACGTCACGACCGCCGACGCCCTCGCGCTGGACCGCGCCGACATCGTCTGCTTCGCCATCCCCGCGCTCGCGCTACCCGATGCCGTCGAGGCCCATGGGCCGTCGATCCCCGAGCGCACCGGCGTGCTCGTCATGTCCAAGGGGCTCGTCGCACCGCTCGGGACGCTGCCCAGCGCCTACGTCGCCGAGCGCGTGCAGGCGCGAGCCGTCGCGTGCATCGGCGGCCCCGGCCATGCCGCCGACGCGCTCGACAACGGCGCGGCGCTCGTCGTCGGGTCGCTCGACGGGATCTTCGCGACGCAGCTCGAGCGCGTCCTGCGCAAGGCCGGCTTTGACACGTCGAGCACGACCGACGTCGCCGGCGTCGAGCTCGCGGGCACCGCGAAGAACGCCGCCGCGTTCGCAGCCGCGGTCGCCGGCGTGAGCGGGCCGAACGCCGCGGGCGCGGCAGCGGGCAAGGTCTTCGCGGAGATCGACGCCTTCGCACGCACGCAGGGCGCCGACCCGGAGACGTTCGCCGGCCTCGCCGGCGCCGGCGACCTCGTCGCGACGGTCGTCGCCGAGGGCAGCCGCAACCGCCGCGCCGGCGAGTTGCTCGGGCAGGGCATGCCGGCCGCGAGCATCGGCAGAGAGCTCGGCCAGTCCAGCGAGGCGCTCGAGGGCGTCGCGCTGCTCGCGCAGACGCTGCGACGCGAGGGCGTGCCCGCGCCGACGCTCGACCGGCTCGTCGCGCTCGTCGACGGCCGCATCGATCCGGAGGCGTTCACCGCCCACGTGACCGCTCCGGGCGGCCGGCGCCCGAGACGCGCGCAGGCCCCCGCCAAGCGCGCCAACGGCACCCACCGCAACGGTTCGGACGACGTCGCGCTCGCAGGCGTCGCAGGCGAGCCCGGCGACGCCGAGCGCCGGCTACGTCGCGGGTAGGCTCCGATGCGTGGATCCACAGCACAAGGCGAGGCTCGACGCGGACTTCTCGGACCTCTACCGGGTCCACCTGCGCGACGTCTACTCCTACGCGTACTACCGGGTCGGCAACCACCACGACGCAGAGGACCTCACCGAGCAGACCTTCCTGCAGGCCTACCGCCACTTCGAGCGCGCGCAGGCGGAGTCCGACGGCCGGCCGCTGCGCCCGTGGCTCATCCGCATCGCCCACAACCTCGCCGCGAACCTCTACCGCGATCGCTCGCGCCGGCCGCAGACGCACATCGACGACACGACGGTCATCAGCACGATGCACACGACCGAGGACCTCGTCGAGGGACGCGATGAGCTCGCGCGGATCATCGAGGCGATCAAGGAGCTTCCCGAGGAGCGGCGCGAGGCGCTCATCATGCGCTTCGCCCTCGGCATGGACAACCGCGAGATCGCGCGCGCGATGGGCAAGACCGACGGCGCCACGAAGGTCCTGTTGCACCGCGCCATCAAGCAGCTCGAGGGGTTGGTGATGGCGACGTGAACCAGCCCGCACAGCCCGCCGACTTCGAGACGATGCTGCGCCTCGCGCTGCATCCGGTCGACCCGCCCGAGACGCTCAAGACGCGCGTCGAATCGACGCTGCAGGAGCTCACCGACGCCGCCGTCGACGAACTCGACGCGTGGGAGATCGGCGCCATGCGCGACCCGCGCAACTGGGTGCGCCCGGTGGTCGCGAGCGCCGTCGGCGTGACGGCCGGAACGGCGCTCGTCGTGCTGCGCGTGCGCGCCGAGCGCAAGAAGCGCGCGGCGGCCTCCAGCAACCCGCTGGACCTCCTGCGCCGGACGGTCAAGGCGGCCGCCGGCGAGGCGCGGAAGATCGCTCGGCGCGACTGAACTCACGACGCCTGATCCGATCGGATCGCAGTGGCGTAGGTCGGTGTACATGGCACTTCTCCGCAAAGAGGCCGACCCTGGTCCAACAGAGCTGCGCAACCTCGCCGACGAGGACCTCATGCAGCTCGTCCGTCGCGGGGAGGCGACCGCGTTCGAGGTCGTCTACGAGCGCCACTCGAGCGCCGCGTTCTCGCTCGCCTACCGCATGTGCGGCAGCCGCTCGGCGGCCGAGGACGTCGTCCAGGAGGCGTTCCTGTCGTTGTGGCGCAGCGGTGCGCGCTACGACCGCACGCGCGGCTCGGTGCGCACCTGGGTGCTCGGCATCGTCCACAACCGCGCGATCGACTCGCTGCGCCGATCGGTCGTCCACGACCGCCGCCGCGCGAGCGACGAGGGCATCGAAGAGCGCTTCGAGGCCCGCGAGCGCACCGACGTCGAGGTCGCGCGACTCGACGAGGCGCAGGAGATCCGCCAAGCGCTCACGACCCTCCCGGCCGAGCAGTGCCGAGTGATCGAGCTCGCGTACTTCGGTGGCTTTACGCAGACGGAGATCGCCTCGATGCTCGACACCCCGATCGGGACGATCAAGGGGCGCATGCGCCTCGGCCTGGAGAAGATGCGCGCCCAGCTTGGCGGCCTCAAGGAGGTCATGCCGTGAACCTCTTCGAATGTCCCCGCATCGACGACGCGGCGGGCTATGTCCTCCACGCGATGCCGGACTCCGAGGCGGAGGCCTACCGCCATCACGTCACGCAGTGCATGGAGTGCGAGGCGAAGGTCGCCGAGCTGAACTTCGTGTCGCACGCGCTGCTCAGTGCCGTGCCGCAGCTGACGGCGCCGCCCGAGATCCGCGACCGCGTCATGGCAGTCGTGCGGGCCGAGGCGGAGCTGCTGGCGGCCGCCGGCGCCGGCGCCGACCGCCCGCCGCGACCCGAGCCGCGCCGCTTCGGCTTCGGGTTCGCCCGGCTGCGGCCGGTGATGGCGGGCGCGCTCGCCACCGTCCTGCTCGCGCTCGGGCTCGGCACCGGCGTGCTGCTAAGCGGCCAGGACTCGTGCACGACCCGGGCCGCCACCGTCGATCGCACCGCTGGTGAGAGCGGCAAGCTCACGGTCTGCGACGGCAACGCGACGCTCGCGCTCGCCGGGATGCAGGCGCCGCCCGCCGGCCGGATCTACGAGCTGTGGCTCGACGACCCGAACGACCGCCAGGGGCCGAAGCCCGCCGGGCTCTTCTCCGTGGTCGACGGCAAGGCGTCGGTCGAGGTCGGCAAGCTGAAGGGCCGGACGGTCCTCGTCACC
>CAWDYO010000032.1:0-96211 GCA_963806515.1 uncultured Actinomycetes bacterium
TGGCGCGACGGATAGATTGTCGCCAAGAAGCAGATCACCACCGCCGCCACACGACCACCGCGAAATCGAGCGGCAGCACGCGGAACGGCAGGTGCGACACCTGGTAGACGTCCATCGGGATGCGAATCAGCTGGTAGCGATCGGCACGGAGGACACGCACCACGCCGGCGTCGCGCCGACGACCGTGCCGACGATGCCGATGATCAGCCCCTGCATCATGAAGATCAGCGTCATGCTCCGCGCTGACGCGCCCATCGTCTTGAGGATGGCGATGTCGCGGTGTCTTCTCCATCACCAGCAGGATCGAGCGACGCGACGATGTTGAGCGCCGCGACCATGACGATCAGGCCGATCGCGATGCGAGATCGCCATCTTCTCGAGCCAGCAGCGCCGAAAAGAGCGAGCTGGTTCATGTCGGTCCAGTCCTGCGTCACGTAGTCGGGCGCCGAGCGTGCCGGCAATCGCGTCGGCGATCGCGCGGCGCGTCGTAGATGTCGGCGACCCGGAGCTGGATGTGATCGAGCTCGGTCTTGCCGGTCAGCCGCTGCCGCCGCTCGAGCGAGACGAAGCCATAGCGCGAGTCGAACTCGTACAACCCGAGCCGGAAGAGCCGGCGACCTGCAGGCGCCGCTGGCGCGGCATCATGCCCATCGGCGACAGCGTGCCCTGCGGCGTCAGCAGCGTGCACCGAGTCGCCGACGCGCGCCGAGCTGCGCCGCCAGATCGTTGCCGATCAGGATGCCCGGGAACGTCGTCCTCGGACGCCGGCGTCAGCGCGTCAAGCGAGCCGCTCCGCATCGGCCGCTGCGATGTCGGTGACCTCGGCTCGAGCGCCGGGTCGATGCCCTTGAGCGTGATGAACGCCTCGGCTCGTGCCGGTGCTGATCAGCGCCTTGCCCAGGATCGCCGGCGCCGCGCCGATCACGCCCGGCACGCTCGCAGCTTCGCGACCTCGGCGTGGTAGTCGGTGATGCCGCCGGTCTTCCAGACGAAGACGTGCGCGGATCGAGCCGAGGATGCGGTCGCGCAGCTCCTGCTGCAGCCCGGTCATCAGCGCCAGCGCGATGACCAGCGCCATCACGCCGACGGTGACGCCGAGCGTCGAGATCAGCGAGATGACCGAGATGAACGCCTGCCTGCGCTTGGCGAGCAGATAGCGGAGCGCGACTGGAGCTCGAAGGGCATCGGTCATGGTCCGTGCTACCGTCGCGCGGGCGCATCAGCGGGAACAGGATGACGTCGCGGATCGACGGGCTGTTGGTCAGCAGCATCACCAGCCGGTCGATGCCGATGCCTTCGCCGCCGGTCGGCGGCATGCCGTACTCGAGCGCGCGGACGTAGTCCTCGTCCATCTCGTGCGCCTCGTCGTCGCCGCGCGCGCGGTCGGCGAGCTGCGCCTCGAACCGGCGCCGCTGCTCGTCCGGATCGTTCAGCTCGCTGAAGGCGTTGGCGACTTCGAAGCCGCCGACGTAGAGCTCGAAGCGCTCGACCGTGTCGGGTCGTCGGCTGCTGCTTCGACAGCGGCGACACCTCGGTCGGGAAGTCGTAGACGAAGGTCGGCTGGATCAGCTGCGTCCTCCACAGAGCGTCTCGAAGATCGCGGTCGCGATCTTGCCGGCGCCGGCGCCCGTGCGGCACCTCGACGCCGAGCTCGTGCGCCAGCGCCGCGCGCCGCCTCGAGCGATGCGCAGGTCGTCGGCGGTCACCTCGCGCCCGAGCCGCTGCGACGCGGCCTCGCGCCGCCGCCTCGCGCAGCGACAGCCGGCGGAACGGCGCCGCCAGCGAGATCGTCGTGATCGCCGAACGTCAGTCGATCGTTGCCGATGGCCTGCTGCGCCACCGTCGGCAGCAGCTCCTCGGTCATCGTCATCAGGTCTGGTAGTCGGCGTACGCCTGGTAGAACTCGAGCATCGTGAACTCGGGGTTGTGCTGCGTCGAGATGCCCTCGTTCCGGAAGTTGCGGTTGATCTCGAAGACCCGCTCGATGCCGCCGACCGCAGCCGCTTCAGGTAGAGCTCGGGCGCGATGCGCAGGTAGAGCTGCATGTCGAGCGCGTTGTGATGCGTGACGAACGGCCGCGCCAGCGCGCCGCCGGCGATCGGCTGCATCATCGGCGTCTCGACCTCGAGGAAGCCGCGCGCCGTGAGGAACTCGCGGATCGCCGACACGGTGCGGCTGCGGATCTCGAACACCCGGCGCACGTCGGGGTTGACGATCGAGATCGAGATAGCGCTGGCGGTAGCGGATCTCGACGTCCTTCAGCCCGTGCCACTTCTCGGGCAGCGGCAGGAGGCACTTGGCCAGGAACTGCAGCCGCGACGCCCAGATCGTCAGCTCGTTGGTCTTGGTGCGGAACAGCCGGCCCTCGACGCCGACGCAGTCGCCGAAGTCGAGCAGCTTGAGATCTGGAAATCGCGCTCGCGGCAGCGAGTCCTGCCGGACGTAGACCTGGATCCGCGCGCGGCCGTCCGACAGCACGAGGAAGTTGGCCTTGCCGAAGCTGCGGATGCTGAGCACGCGCCCGGCGACGGTGGCTCGACGCGCTGAGCCTCGAGCGCGGCGGCGTCGGTGTCGCCGATACCGTCGACAAGCGCCGACGACGGTGTGCGTGGTGTTGAAGCGATGTGGGTAGGCCGCGAATCCCAGCGCTTCGATGGCCGCGAGGTTCTCGTGACGTTGGTCGATTTGTTCGTCTTCGTCTGACATACGGTGAGGCATCCTGGTCGGCGCGGCGGCGGCGCACTCGAGGCTAATCCACGATATGGCCATCCTTTGAGCCGCTTGAACGCGCCGTCGAGCGCGCCATTGACGAATTCACGGCATCCTCGCCGCTGTATCCCGCGCCAGCTCGATGGCTTCGCTGATCACGACCCGGGCGGCGTCGACGGCTCGCTCAGCACTCCTGCACCGCCAGGCGCAGCAGGAGCCGGTCGAGCGACGGCGAGCCGCTCGAAACGCCAGTTGCGCGGGCGGCTCGAAATGACCGCATCGAGGGTCTGTTGTCCAAGGCGCCGCCACCAGGCGCGCGGCGAACTCGCGGCCGGCGCGAGCGTTACCGATTCGGAATCGCTCGTCTGCCGACGAGTGCCAGTGTCCTGCGGCGACGGCGTCGAGGCTGCCGATTTCGGTCTGGTACAGCATCTGCAGCGCCGCCTCGCGCGCCCGACGGCGTCCGTCCCAGCGCGACTCCGCGTCGGGGGGTTGGTCATGGGCGGCCCCCGAGTGTCTGGAACAAGCTCGCCATCTCCACGGCCGCCAGCGCCGCCTCGTCCCCCTTGTTGGCCGGCCCGGCGCGCGCGTTCGAGCGCCTGCTCCACGGAATCGGTGGTGAGGACGCCAAACGCCATCGGAATGCCGGCCTGGTCGGCGCGGCTCGCCCCACCCCCGAGGCCGCCCGCGGCCACATGTAGTCGTAGTGTGGGGTCTCGCCGCGGATCACGCAGCCGAGACAGACGACGGCCGCCGGGCGACGCACGGTGGGCGACCCGGGAGCGCGGCCGCCGGCACCTCGAACGCCCCCGGCACCCAGATGACGTCGATGTCGTCGGGCGCCACGCCACACGCGGCCAGCGCCTCGTGGGCGCCGGGATCCGGCGCCTGCGGTTCGTGCGGGTTGTCGATCAGAGAGATCAGCCGCAGGACGGGGCTGCATCGCGAGACGATCAGGCGAGCGATCGCCAGCGACGCGCCCCGAAGTACTCGCGTGAGGGGCGTGGCTCGAAGGTCGATCCATTCAAGGCCGAGATCGCGCGGCTGCTTGGCGAGGACTGTGATCTGCCGGGTGTGCGGGATCGGTGAGCTGCTTGAGCCGCTGGGTCGGGATGGCGGCAAGACGATCCTCGATGAGTACCTGCGCGAGGTCCGGCCGTTGTTCGCGCCGCGAGGACGACCAGCGCACGATCTACCGGCCGGGCGAGATCTGCCAGTTCGACGTCTGGCGCCCGACGCCCGGTGCCGGTGGGCCACGGCCAGACTCGGCTGGCCTGGTCGTCGTCGCGTGCCTGGGCTACTCGCGGGTCGGCGCCGGGGCGCTCGTGTTCAGCAAGGAGAAGCCCGACCTGCTGGCGGGAGTCGCCGCTGCCTTGGGCGCTCGGCGGCCTGCCGGACACACTGGTCTGGGATCGGCAGGGGCATCCACGCCGACGACGGCCGCCCGAGCGAGGAACTCGCCGCCTTCTGCGGGCGGCTCAGGGTCGGCTGGCACCTGTCGGCCGGCGACCCGAGGCCAAGGGGATCGTCGAGCGGCTGCAGGGCTACCTGGAGACCAACTTCGAGCCGGGCCGCGGTTTGCCAACGAGCTCGACTTCCAGGATCAGCTCGATCGCTGGTTCGGAAGCGCCAACGCGCGGAAGCACCGCACGATTCGCTGCCGGCCCCTCGACGCCTGGCCGAGGAGCGCGCGGCGATGGGCGCGCTGCCGCCGGACCCGCCGGATACCGATCGGCGCCGGGTGCTGAGGGTCGGCGCCGATCCCTACGTTCGCGTCGACACCTGCGACTACTCGCTGGATCCCGACCTGGTCGGCCAGCGCGTCGAGATGCGCGTACCGACCGCGAGGTCCACGGCGACGCGCTCGACAGCGGCGAGCTCGTCGCCGGCACGCGAGGCGTTCGCGAGCCATCGCACGATCACCGCGCTCGAGCACGCCCGGGCGCTGAAGCGCCGCCGCGGCGCCGACGCGATCGGAGCCGGCGGTGCAGATCCGCTCCCTCGATCGCTACGACGAGCTGATCGCATGAGCGCCGACGCCGAGCTGACGCACCTGTTCCGCCAGCTCAAAGCGCCGGCGGCCGCCAGGGCGTTGCCAAAGCTCGCCGAGCGCGCCCGCGCCGAGGAGTGGTCCTATGAGCGGTTCGCCGCGGCCCTGTTGAAGACCGAGATCGACTGGCGCGAAGCCACGGCGGCGAACTTCGCATCCGGGCCGCCCGCTTTCCCGCGCGCAAGAGCCTGGAGGAGTTCGACTTCGCCTTCCGCACTCGATCCCGAAGAACGAGGTGCTGCACCTCGCCCAGCTGGACTTCCTCGCCGGCGGAGAACGTCGTGCTGCTGGGCCCGCCCGGGACCGGCAAGACGCATCTCGCGATCGCGATCGCAATCCGGGCCTGCCTCGCCGGCCACCGCGTCGCGTTCAAAACGGCCACCGAGTGGGTCGCGCTGCTCGCCGACGCCCAGCGCCACGGGCGCCTCGACGCAGAGCTCGACAAGCTCCAACGCCTGCCGCTGCTGATCGTCGACGAGGTCGGCTACATCCCCTTCGATCCGCAGGCGGCAAACCTCATGTTCATGCTCGTCTCCAGCCGCTACGAACGCGCCTCGCTGATCGTGACCAGCAACAAGCCCTTCTCAGCCTGGGGCGACATCTTCGGCGATGAGGTCACCGCCGCAGCGATGATCGACCGCCTCGTTCACCACGCCGAGATCCTCGCCCTCAAGGGCGACAGCTACCGCCTGAAGGATCGCGACCTCGCCCGCACACCGCCGCTCGAAACCTGACCCCCCTCACGACGGCCGCGCGCGCCGGAGCTGCTACGCCTCGGCCTACGGCCTCGCCTCCGCAGCACCGGCGAGAACACCCGCAAGGTGGTCCACTTTTCAACCGGCGCTACCGGTCCACATTTCGCCCGGCCTTGACAAACGGCACGGAGCGAGCAGAGGTGTCGCTACCGCGTGGTGCCGCGCTATCGCGTCAGCGCTCGTTCTCGCACGAAAGCAAGAGTTCTCATCGAGAGCGACGCAAGCGCCCCGATCGAGGCCATGGGAACTCGTCCTTCGTTCGGCAAGACAAACTTAGGCCGCTTCCTCTTCCTCGCGCGTCATGGCGATTGAGGACGCGCTCGACCTCGCGCAGCAGTCCAGCTAGGAGTAGAAGCACCATCAGCAGGTTCGGCTCGGTATGCGGCGTCCCGATACGGTGCTGGGTGAGGTTGCGGTGAACCCCTCGCCAGCGTCCTTGAAGCGGTCGAGCGTTCGCGCGAGCGCGTGACCAACGGCGTAGAAAGGGAAGATCGAGTAGCCGACGTCGTGCAGCGGATCCTTCTCGCGGAACTCCCTCTGAGCCTCACCGAAGACCTCATAGCCGAGGGTGCTGTGGAGAATCTCACCTAGCACGGCTGACGCATAGGTCTGTGCGGGCGCGGGATGGCCAGCGCGGTAGGTCTCGATCGCCTCGAAGACGGCGGCGACGATCGCCTCCAAGTCGCTGCGCTCGACATCGTCGAGAACCTGCTCGACGTCGGCGACGACCTCTTCGCGGTGCTTGATGAGAATCTCACACCGTGCCTCGTGCCCGTCAGCGGCGATCAGTTGATGAGGATCACCGGCCGCGGGCGCCACGCGAGGCTGAGTCCCTCGGTCTTCATCAGGTGCACCACGTCGCCCAGCTCCTGGGATGTGAGCTTTGCCAGTTCGCCGGTAGGGTGAGCTTGAGTGCCTTGAACCTCTCGCCGATCTGGCCCTGCAACCCGCGCAGCCAGGGAGCGGGATCGGGCAGCCTTCGCATCCAGCCCGCCGCTTGGAAAAGCTTAGGGTCGATCGCCTTGAACCCGGCGAGCCCTGCGATCCGCTGGAGCTGGTCGTTGTCGAAGCCGGCGATCCCCCGGAAGCCGCGAACCTTGTCGTGGTCGAGCCCGGTGATCCCCTTGAAGCGGCGCATCGCATCGAACTGCGGGCGTAGCCGCTGGGCAAACCCGCCAGCCCGCCCAACCGCTTCCTGTTCGAGGCCAAGCCGCCTGGTCAGGTTCCCAGCCACATGCATGCGCCCAAGCGAGTCCGAAAGCCGGTGCATGCGACGGGTCCCGAGAACCTCGTTGATCTTGACGGGGGCACTGACGGCGCCTCGGTGCTGGTTGAGGTTCACGGGTCACCGCCTCGCGCTCCTCCCCCGCCCAGGCCACCAAGCGATCGGCGACGTGCTGCGGCTGCACAGAGTCGAAACGGGGCTTCTCTGACACCCCGACGACAAGCCTCAGGACTCGCTGGGGATCCGCGTCATCCCAGGAGAAGCTCGGTGAGTGCTCCTTCATCCTCGTGCGGGCGAAGCGTTGACAGCTTATCGGCGGTAATCTCTCCGCTCTCGTACGCCTCGACACCCTCGACGAGCGCGTTCATCATGATCCCGCCGCTCTGCGCGATGGTCAGCGTCGCCCGCCCGTAGCGGATGCGGGTCGTCGCCGGACCCTCGATCCGGATGATGCGGCGCTCCTCGGCCATGGGGGCAGTCTAGGAGCGGGACGGCCAACTCAGGACGCGGAGCAGACGCAGACCCAGCTTGGCGGTTTCCATCCTCCTCGAGCGCCTCGACCATTGGCCGTTGCCTGGATGGCAATGAGCAGCGCCGGGGACCCTCCGCAGAGCACCCCCTACCGCGTGCGAGCGGCGGTCGGTCGCAACGTGCGGACGCTGCACGCCGGCGCGCCGCCCGGCTGGCGGCGACCGCCGTGGGTCCTCAGGCGAGTGAGCGCGCGGCGTCGCGGAGCAATTGAGCGATGACGTCAGCTGCGGTCTCGCCGCGGGCTCGGGCGAGGCGCTCCAGGCGCGTGGCGTCCTCGCCCTCAACGCCGACGAGGACGATGATCCTCGCGTCCGGATCGCCATCGCGGCGCTCGATATAGCGCGGGTCGAGCCTGGTGAGATCGGCGTCGAAGTCGCCGGGCTGCGGATCGGGGTCAGTCCAGGGGCTCAAGGTCATCGTCGTTCAATCAGCTTACGCTCGACTGGGGTCGGGCTTCCAACCGGTCACGATCAACCAGGTTGTCGGATCGACGGTTCGCTCGATCACGACGGTCAGAGCGCGGGCGCCGTCGGTGAGGCCGATGAGCAGACGGCGTGCATCGGTTTGCCCGCCCCGACGGGGGTTGTCCACGACGATGTGATCGTTGCCGATCAGCTGCTGAACCTCTTCGGCTGAAATCGCACGCGCCCCGAGCTTGTCGAGTGCGATATCCGTCGCCAACAGCTGCGAGATCATGATCCGGGCCACTTGCATGGTCTATCGCGGCGGGCTGACGGACATCTGATCAAGCCGGTCTCAGCAACACCGCTCCCCTGCGCAAGGCACGCTCACGACAGAGGCCGAGCCTCCCGAGCGCGCGCTATCCGCGATCCCTGCACGCCGAGGTGGCGCAGGATGACGTCGTGCACGCCGGTCGCGGCGAGGTCGCCGTCGAGCAGCTCGGCGTGACGCGTCATGAGCAGCGGGCCCTTTGCCGGGTCGTACCGGGATCGCCCGTGCGAGCCCTTGATGAGCGACGCGTCGAGCGGGATGACGTCCATGAGCGTGCGGAAGCCGAGCTTCTTGCGCACGACGCGCGACCCGATCGCGAGCGGGGGGAACTTGATCGCGGGGTCGATGAACAGCTCGACGGGGTCGTAGCCCGGCTTGCGATGGATGTCGACCGTGCGCGCGTAGTCGGGCGCGCGATCGTCGTCCTCCCAGTAGTAGTACGTGAACCACGAGTCGGGCTCGGCGACGAGGACGAGCTCGCCCGAGCGGTCGTGGTCGAGGCCGTGCTCGCGCTTGCCCTCCTCGTCGAGCACCATCCCGACGCCCGGGCGTCGCGGCGAGCAGCGCGCGCGACCTCGGCAACGCGCGCCGGGTCGCGAACGTAGACGTGGGCGATCTGGTGATCGGCGACGGCCAACGCCTCGCGAGCCGCCGACGTCGAGCACCTCGCGCCCGAGCTCCATGCGGTAGCTGATCAGGCCCGCCTCGCGCAGCACGCGGTTGGGGTGCACGGCGCGCGAGACCGGCACGATCCCGTACTCCGACAGCACGATGACGCGCGCGCCGCGCTCCTCGTAGAAGTCGATGAGGTCGCCGGCGACCGCATCGAGCTCGCCGAGCTCCTTGCGCACGTCGGCGACGGCGGGGCCCTTCTTCTGCAGGCCGTAGTCGAGGTGCGGCAGGTAGACGAGCGTCAGGTCGGGGTCGTGGCGCGCCTCGACGAGCTTGGCCGCCTCGGCGAGCCAGCGCGTCGACTCGATCGACGCCGCCGGGCCCCAGAACTTGAACAGCGGGAACTGGCCGAGCTGCGCCTGCAGGACGTCGCGCAGGTCGCCCGGCTTCGTGTAGCAGTCGGGGATCTTCCGGCCGTCGGCCGGATACATCGGCCGCGGCGTGACCGTGACCTCGGCCGACGAGTACATCGCGAACCACCACGAGAGGTTCGCGGCACGGATGCCCGGCACCGCCTCCCACACCTTCGGCGCCTGCACGAGCCGGTTGGACTGCTGCCACAGGCGCACCTCCATCGTGTCGCGAAACAGCCAGCCGTTGCCGACCGCGCCGTGCTCGCGCGGAAGCTTGCCCGGTGAGGTAGGTGCTCTGCACGGCCGCGGTCACCGCGGGCGTCATGCCGCCGACGGGCACCATCGTGCCCGCGTCCGCGAAGGCCTTCAGGCGGGGGGTCGCGTCGCCGACGAGGTCGGGCGTCAGCGCGACGGTGCACAGGACGACGGTCTTGTCGAAGCTCATGTGCCGGCGATCCTCGTCTGCAGGGCGAGCGTCGCGCCGAACGCCGCGACGCACGCCGCGACCGCGACGGCCGGCCCGCCGGCGGCAGCGACGGCCACCGCGTCGAGCAGCGCGATCGTCGCGATCAGGCCTCCGACCGACCGCCCGATCGCGCGCCGCACGACCCCCAGCCAGAGCGCGTAACCGGCGAACGCGGCGAAGCAGACGAGCAGCGCGACGACCGCGGCGGAGCCCAAGGTGCGTGCTCCAGTAGGCAACGGGGGCCAGCACGGCCGCGATCGGCCACCACGATGCGACCGAAGCGCCTTCGGCCTTGGCGACCTGCGTCAGCCCGACGACGAAGACGAGCAGCAGCACCGCGGCTCCCGCGACCGAGCTCGACACCGTGCCGGAGACGGCGAGCGCCGCGACGACGTAGACCAGCGCCCGGCACGCGCCCATCAGCAGCGGCGACACCGCGTTGCCCTTGTGCCACGCGTCGTAGAGCACGATCGTCGCGATCAGGCCGAGCCCGGCGAGGCCGGCGCCAAGATCGACGGCGAGCAGCAGCCCCTCGCCGATCGCGAACAGGGCGACCGTCGCCGCGATCGCGGCGCGCACGGACACGAGCCCGCTCGGCAGCGGCCGCTCGGGCCGCTGCGCGGCGGTCGACCTCGAGGTCGAAGACGTCGTTGGCGATCATCCCCGCGGTGTAGAACAGCGCCGCCGCGACGGCGACGACCGCGATCGTCGACGCCCGAGCAGAGGCGTCGGCGAGCATGGCGCCCGCGACGACGTCCGTGACGACGGTCGGCGTGTTCGAGATCCGCGCGAGTCGCAGCCACGGGCTGATCGCCGACGGCGGCACGGCTGCAAAGCGGCGACGTCAGCCGAGGACATCGAGCACCCACGCGTACTCGCGCGCGATCGAGTCGACCGCCGAGGCCTTCAGGTCGGCCGGCAGGACGTCCCAGGTATACGTCTCGATCTCGAGCTGCGACGTGATCGAGCCGTCGCGCGCGAGCTCGATCGTGCGGCGCAGGTCGTCCTGCGTCGACCCCAGGTCGCCGTAGCCCGCGAGGAAGATCGGCACGTGGAAGTGCACGCGCAGCTCCTCGGCCTCCGGCTCGGCGACGGCGGCCAGGCCCTCGCGCAGATCGGGATAGCCGACGACGGATCCGTCGCGGTCGCGCCGCGCGAGCTGATGCAGGTAGATCGGGTCGGCGAAGCGCTCGAGCTGCTGAGGCGACCGCGCGGCGGTGGGCTCGCGTCGCCCAAAGGCACGCGCAGCGCCGCGCTGAGCTGCACCTTCCCCACCGCGATCCCGGCGTCCGCCAGCGCCGCGAGCGCATCGTCGGGCGTCTCGAAGGCCACCGAGGCATGGCAGGCGTCGAAGCACGCGCCGGCGTGCTCGCGGTCGAGGTCGTCGGGCCACCACGCGATGAGCTCCGAGCAGTCGGCGAGCGCGCCGTCGGCCTCGGGCTCGATCGTGAGCATGATGTGCGCGCCGCCCGCGTCGCGCCGCTCGCGCAGCGCCGTCACGACGCGCCGGACGTTGGCGGTGGCCAACGCCAGGCCGGCATCGTCGTCCGCGATCCAGCGCCCGTAGGACAGCGGGCTCGTCGAGATCGTGCCGACCTGGCCCTCCGGCAGCAGCCGCGCGAGGATCTCCGCGAGCCGCAGCGTGTAGGCGACCCGCTCCTCCGAGCGCCAGTCCGGCGCGTGCACGTCCTCCTTGACGCGCTGGCCGTGAAACGCCCCGTGCGGGAACCCGTTGATCGTGAAGACGTAGAGCCCCTCGGCGTCCAGCCACTCGCGCAGCCGCTCGAGCTCGTCGCCCTCGAGCAGCTGCTCGCTCTCGACGCCGGAGATGCGCAGCCCGAGGCCGAACGGCGCATCCGGCGAGATCCGGGCCTTCAACGCGGGCGCATGCGCGCGCAGGCTCTCCGCGACGGCCGCCCAGCCGTTGGCGGGGTGGATGTTCGTGCAGTACGTCAGATGCAGGTCGTCGCCGACCCTCATCGCGCGGCCACGACGCCCTCGCGATCGGGCAGCGCGAACTTCGGCGACTGCGAGAGGAACTCGATCGGGTTCTCGTAGACGATCCGGCGGATCAGGTCGTCGCCGTGGCCGCGACGGCGCATCTCCAGGATGAACTCCGCGATGGCGAGCGGGCGGCTCTCGCCCCAGTCGCAGGCCGAGGCGACGCAGATGCGCTCGGGCCCGTGCATCTCGATGATGTCGATCGCGCGGCTCGGCGCGACCTTCGTGACCGGGTAGAGCGTCAGGCCGGTCCAGAAGCCGTTGCCGAGGATCATCTCGACGGTGTGCTCCTCGGCGTGGTCGACCATCACGCGCTGCGGCTGGATGCGCGCGTCGGCGACGAGCGTGTCGACGATGACCTTCGTGCCCTTCCACTTGTCCTCGAGGTGCGGGGTGTGGATGTGGATGAGCTGCTCGTGGTCCATCGCGAGATCGACGTGGTCCTTGAACCCGGCGAGCTCGTTGCGCGTCACGCGGTTCAGGCCGATCTCGCCGATGCCGAGCACGGTCGGCCGCTCGAGGTAGGCGGGGATGAGCTTCAGGATCTCGCGCGTCAGCGCCCGATCCTCGGCCTCCTTGGGGTTCAGGCACATCCACGTGTGGTGGGCGATGCCGTACTGCGCCGCGCGCTTGGGCTCGAAGTCGACGAGCCGCTCGAAGTAGTCGACGAACGCCTGCGCGCCCGGACGGTCGTAGCCGGCCCAGAACGCGGGCTCCGTGACGGCGACGCAGCCGCTCATCGCCATCGCGCGGTAGTCGTCGGTCGTGCGCGAGACCATGTGCGCGTGGAGGTCGACGTACTCCATGTCACGCCTCCGAGTCGTGCGCGCCGAACGCGTTCTTGCGGTCCAGCGACGCGAGCAGCGTCGTGTCGGGGTCGCTGAAGGCCATCTGCACGCGCCGCACGCGATCGCCGGCGCCGTCGACGAGGATCGCGAGCGCCGCGCGCACCGAGCGCATGCGGAAGTCGTCCTCGGCGTCGAGCTCTCGAGCGCGCTCGAGGCGGTCGAGGAACGCGGCGAGATCGAGGATCTGCACGCGGTGGTCCATGAACTAGCCCTCGATGAGCTCGCGCTGCGTCAACGGGCTCGTCGCGGCGTACTCGGTCATGCGGTCATTACCTCCCGTGTGCTCTGGTGACGCAGCAGCGTCGTGGCCTCCAGCACGAGGTCCTCGTCGAGCTCGTGCACGTCGAACGCCGACCCGACGCCGTCGATCAGCGTGATCGTCAGCCGTCCGCCGAGGTGCTCGCGGAACTCCTCGAGGCCGTCGAGCAGTGGCGGGCGGCCGCCCGCGCCCGCGGCGCGCCATCGCGGGGTGCCAGATCGGCAGCCCGACGCGCCTCGAGCACCTCGAGCACGCGCCACAGGTCGTGCGGGTCCAGGACACCGGCGAGGCAGGCGTAGGCGCAGTCCTGCGCGACGCCGATGGCGACCGCCTCGCCGTGGCGCAGCTCGTGGTTCGTCAGCGCCTCGAGCTTGTGCGCCGACCAGTGGCCGAAGTCCAGCGGCCGCGCGGAGCCGAGCTCGAACGGGTCGCCGCACGACGCGATGTGGGCGAGGTGAAGCTCGGCGCTGCGGTACACGAGCTGCTCCATGGCGGCCGCCGAGCGTCCGCGCAGGGCGTCGGCGTGCTGCTCGATCCACACGAAGAACGCGGCGTCGCGGATCAGCGCGACCTTGACCGCCTCCGAGATCCCCGAGCGCCAGTCGCGATCGGACAGCGTCTGGAGGAGGTCGAGGTCGTTGAGCACCGCGTACGGCGCGGCGAACGTCCCGACGAAGTTCTTCTTGCCGAAGCAGTTGACGCCGTTCTTGACGCCGACGGCCGAGTCGCCCTGCGACAGGACCGTGCTCGGCACGCGGATCAGCCGGACCCCGCGGTGCGCGGTGGCCGCCGCGTAGCCGACCGCGTCGAGGACAGCGCCGCCACCGATCGCGACGACGTACGCGTGGCGGTCGATGCGATGGGCGTCGATCGCGGCGCGGATCGCGTCGACCGCCCGGCAGTCGTTCTTGATCGTCTCTCCGCCCGGCACGACGATCGGCGGCGCGACCAGCTCGAGTCGGTCGGCGTGCGCGCGGCAGTACGCCAGCACGTCGCCAGCGATCGCGGGCTGCGCGGCGACGAGCCCCGCGTCGAGGACGACGAGCACCCTGGCGGGAGCGTCGACGGCGTCACGGAGCGTTGGGTTGCCCGGGTCCAGGATCGCGTGCGTGAAGCGCACCGGGTAGCTGAGCCGGACGACGACCTCCTGCACGATGTCGGGCATCGCGACCGGCTGCCCGCGCTCGGCGGGGCTGTGTGGGCGATGGAGGGTCATTGGTGTCATGGGATTGTCAGAAGCGCCGGGGCGGCCCGCCGAAGCGGGCCGCCCGTGTGCGTCCTTGTTGGTGCTATGGCGACGTCGTCGACAGCTCGAACACGAGCGTCTTCGCGTAGGTGCCCGCCCGCAGGCCGTCGGCGGCGCCGATCGACTGGCGGAACGAGACGGTGACCGGGTCGTTCGAGACCGGAGCCGTCCAGCTCCTCAGCGACGTCGGGCTCGCGAGCCCGCCCACCGGCGGCGAACGGGCCGCCGGCCGCCACCTGCAGCGGGCTCGGCAGCCAGTACGTGCCGTTGACCAGATGGCCTGTGTGGTCGTCGCTCGGGTCGGTCACGGACAGCGCCGCGTTGCCGGCCGTCGAGGTGACCGACGCCGCCACCGACTGGTTGTAGACCGCCGCGACGCCCGGCGCGAACGGCCCCAGCGGTGCGGGGGTGGCCACGCTCAGCGACAGCACGCCACGGCACCGTGCCGCCGACGCCGACATCCACGCTCGCCGGAGAACAGGAGGCTCGCCGACTTCGATGGCCTCGACGTTGCCGTCGACGTCGGTCGACCGGTACTCGAACGTGTGCAAGCCGGCCGTCAGGTTCAGCCGGAACGGCGCGCTGTACGTCTGCCACGCACCGCCGTCGACCCGGTACTCGGTCGATGTCGACCTCGACGTCGTCGGTCCCGTCAGGGTCACGAGCGACAGCTTCGTGACCGCGAGGCAGGTGCCGCCACATGCCGGCACTGCGGGGCGAACGCGGCCGTCGTGACCGGCGGGGTGTCGGTCGGCAGCGCGATGCCCGCGCCGCTGAACTCCACCCAGTTGATGTTGCCCATGCCCGGTCGCCGGACCGCCCGCGACCGTCCTGAACACGAAGTACACCCGGTGCGAGCCCGCGAAGTCCAGCGGGAACGTCTGGCTCGTGTACGTGTTGTTGTTGGTCCCCGTCGACTTCAGCGTGGCCGTGGCCGCGATCGGACCGGTCGGGCTGTCGAGACGCATCTCGACGGACGCCCGGTCGGTGCCCACGGCGACGCCGTTCGCGCCACCGGCGTACCTGAACGTGACCTGCTTGGTCATGTTCGTCAGGTTCACGACGTTGTTGATGGCGATGAAATCGCCGGGGTCGAGGCTGCTACGCACCTGGCCTCCGCCCGGATCGGTCTCGCCGCCGGGGATCGCCGCCAGCGTGGTCCCGGACTGGTCCTGCGCGTACTCGACCTGCTGGCGCTTGATCTGCACGACCGACTGCTTGGTGGTCGTCAGCGCCGGGACGGCGCCGCACGCCGTCGTCGGTGTAGCTCACGCTGACGCCGCCGGCGATGTAGCCGCCGTGCGACGCGTCGTCGGGGTCGGTGTCGAGGTAGCCCGAGCAGCCGAACTTGTTCTGCTCGGCGTGGCCGTGCGTGTCATGGATCAGGACGAACGTGACCTCGACCTGGCTGCAGTCGATGCTCGCGATCCTCGGCGTCCGTCACGGTGACGGTGTAGGGGATGTGCTGCCCCCACTCGAAGAACCCGCCGTCCGCGGGGACGTTGATGGAGATCACCGGCGCGCTGTTGCCGACGGTGATCACCGTGCTCTTCGAGTCGGACTTGCCGCTCGAGTCCTTCACCGTCAGCTTCGCGGTGAAGCGGCCCGGCGTCGTGTACACGTGGGTCGGGTTCGGGGCGGTCGAGTCGACCGTGCCGTTGTCGTCGAAGTCCCACTCGAACGTGAGCGCGTCGCCGGGGTCGAGGTCCCGCGAGCCGGCGGAGGAGAACTCCACCGTCAGCGGGGAGGGACCGTTGGTCCGGTTGGTGCTCAAGACGCCGGTGGGCGCGCGCTGGCCCTTGACGTACTCCCACTTGTACATGCCCGCGTCGGCGTTGGCGGCGAAGAAGCCGTCGCCGTAGGTCAGCAGGTAGAACGTCCCGTCCGGACCGAACTGCAGGTCCATCGGGTTGTCGCACTCGAACTGGAACGCCGAGTTGGCGGCGACCGCGCCGCAGTCGAACAGGCTGTTGATCTTGAACACCTTGTTGTCGGCGTCCAGCCTGATCTCGCGCAGGAAGTCCCGCGTGAACTCGCCGAAGAACACCGCGTCGTCGTAGTACGGCGGCAGCTTCGTCGGGTTCGGGTTGGCCGGGTCGTAGGTGTACTTCGCGGCCCCGTGCGGTCCGACGCCGCCAACCCCGAGCTCGGGGAAGAGCTGCGGGCAGGTGCCGTTCGAGCCGTCGTAGTAGGCCAGGCACGGCGTGCCCAGCGGCGATCCGACCCGGTTGTCCTGGAACGAGTACCAGATGTCCGGCTGCGCGATCGGCGGCAGGACGGTCAGGCCGGTGTTCCAGCGCGACGTGTTCTCCGCGCCATGCGCCGGGCTGTCGCACTCGAACTTCTCCGGGCTCGCCGGGTTCAGCGGCGTGGAGAGGTTGAAGTTCCACTTGTAGAACGGCAGGTTCGGCGCCTGGCAGGTTGGCCAGCCGTAGTTGGACGGCCTGCGGACGATCTCCACGCGACCGGTGCCGGCGGGCCCGCGGAAGTTCTGCGGGGCCTGCGAGTCCGGCGAGTAGTCCGTGATGTACGCGACGTCGTTCTCGTCGACCTGGATCCGGAACGGGTTCCGGAAGCCCATGGCGTAGATCTCGGGCCGCGTCTTGTCGCCCGGGTCCGCGGACTCGGGGAACAGGTTGTCGGTCGGGCTCGTGTACGAGCCGTCCGCCGCGACGTTGATCCGCAGGACCTTGCCGCGCAGGTCGTTGCTGTTGCCCGCGCTGCGTCGCGCGTCGACGTGCGGGGCGTTGAACAGGGACTGCACCGTCGTGGCCGTGGTCACGTTCGGCGTCGGTGCCCGTCAGGGCCGTGGCATCACCCGTGATCTGGGCGACGTTCGTCTCCGCGTACTGCCCGCGGAACGCGACCGTCTGGTTGGCGGTGTTGACCGCGTTGCCGGTGACGAGGACGTCGCCCGGATCGATGTTGCTCAGCGCCTCGAGCGCCGCCTGCGTCGCGCCGTTCGTGGCATTGAACGCGATCGGCGCGGTCGTCTGACCGTCGAAGGTCAGCGTGAACGTGCCGCCGGTCGCGTTGTTGACGCGGATCGTCTGGGACTCGTTGGTCTTCTAGTCGTTGAAGGGAGCGAAGCCGCCCGAGTTGCCGCCGCCCGAGGGCGTGTCGTCACCCGTGACGAGCCACAGGTTGTTGTGCTTGTCGAAGTCGATGTCGCCGCCGACGTGACAGCACGCGCCGCGGTTGTTGGCGACCTGCATGATCTTCTGCTCGGTGCCGAGGTCAAGCGTCGGGTTCGCGCCGTCGACGAACTTGAAGCGCGACAGCTGGAAGTAGCCGCCCCAGGTGTCCTGCCAGATGCATGGATCCGCCGCGGTGGTGGGCGCCGAGCCGGTCGGCGTGGTCACGTCGGCCGTCGTGCCGTCGCAGCTGCTGGATCCGCACGGTGGGCGGCGCGTAGAAGAGGTAGACCCACTTGTTCGTCTCGAAGTCGTTGTCGATCGCCGGCCCGTACATGCCGTCCTCGGAGTTCGTGTACACGGGGATGGTCGCGAGGACCTTCGTCGTGCCGGACGCCGGATCGTGCAGGCGGACCGTGCCGCCGCGCGACGTCTGGATGACGCGACCGTCGTCGAACACGTCGAAGCCGATCGGCTCGAGGAGGTTCGGCGGTGCGGAGATCTTCGTCTGCTGGTAGTTGGCCAGGATGGTCGCGCCGCAGTCGCTGTAGTCCTTGTCGGACTTCCCGGCGGCCCACTTCAGGGCGCCGCCCAGGTGCTTGCGGAAGTCGGCCTCGCCGAACGCCTCGGCCGTGCCGCCGCCACCGGTGTAGAAGGAGCGCCCGCCCTGGTAGTCCTTGCACCAGGCGATCGGATGGTCGAAGCCCATCGTGCCGCCGCTGTAGGTCTTCTCGTCGACCGTCGCGAGGACGTGAGAGAGCCCGCGGACGTTGCTCGTGAAGTTGTACCAGCGGTCAGACCGCACCCAGTACTCGGGGAGCTGCTTGCTCGCGTCGTGGCCGCGATCGGCGACCTTGACCGTCGCCTGCGTCGCGTCGGTGCGGCCGGTGGAGCGCGTGCCGAGGATGCTGGTCATGAACGGCCAGCTCGCCTCCGTCTCGATCGCCGAGCCGGTGCCGAGGAAGCCGCCGCCTGCGCGGAAGTAGTTCTCGAAGGCGGTCTGCTGCGTGTCGTCGAGCACGTCGCCGGTCGTGTTGAGGAACATGACGGCGCGGTAGGTGGCAAGGTTCGCGGCGGTGAACGCGGCGGCGTCGGCGGTGACGTCGACCGTCACTTCCGGGCCGACCGCCGCCCGGACAGCAGCTTCGCCCTCGGTCGCGCCCACGGTCGCGGCCTTCGTGAAGACGAGGACCTTGTACGGCTCAGCCTGCGCCGCGGCCACGCTCGTGAACGCCAGGGGCAGCGCGAAGAGCGCCACGATCGCAAGCGCGATCCGTCGCCCAGCACGCAACCGGTGGCGTGCCGCTCGCGGCACTGCTCGGTCGCTCATCGGTCCCTGATCTCTGCATCCGGCGCCCATTGTGTTCCTCTCTCTCCCGGCTTGAAACGACAGTCGTCGCAGCCACCTCTTCTAATGGCGCGCAACTTATGCCATCGATCCGACAAAAGCAAGTCGATGTTCGAAAGAAGCTGCCACAACCCACCTGAGGTCGGGTATCTTCTGCTTGCCATGGCTCAAAAGCGGTGGACATCCCTGGCCGTGGCCTGCTCGCTCACGGCGTGCCTCGCCGGCTGCGGCGACGAGCGCGGCGGCGGTGCTCCCGCCGCGGCGCCGGCGACGACTGCGGCGGCGGCGGTTACGCCGACCGTGACTTCGGCGTCCTCCGGTGGCGGGTCGCCATACATCGGCTCGCTGGCGGTCGATCCGGCTGACGGCACCCTGCTGATCGGGACCGGGGTGGGCCTCTACAGGCTGCGGCCCGGCCGCGCGCGGGCTGAGCGCTTCGACGGCGAGCTGACGACCCCCGAGGGCTCCGGCAGCATCTCGAAGAACCTCGTGCTGCGCTTCAGCGGGCCCGGGAACGCTCGTCGCCTCCGGGCATCCCGCGCCTGGCTCGGCGCTCCCGGAGAACCTGGGCCTCATCTCCTCGAAGGACGGCGGCGCGACCTGGACGCCCGTCTCGCTGCTTGGAGAGACCGACCTGCATGCGCTGGACGTGCGCGGCAGGGTCGTCGTCGGGCAGCCGGCGGAGGAGCCGGGCCTGCTCGTCAGCCGGGATGGCGGCCGATCGTTTGAGGAGCGCACGGCGCCCGGCGTCGCGCTGGACGCCGACGTCGACCCCGCCAGGCCGGACCACATCGTCATCACGACGGACGAGGGGGTGTTCGTCTCCCCGAACGCCGGCGACAGCTGGCGCCAGCGCGACGTGCTGACCGGGCCCGCACACCTCGCCTGGTCGCGGCAGGGGGCGCTTTTCCGGATCGAGGCCGGCGGCGCCGTCCGAGTCAGCGAGGACGGCGGCGAGACGTGGCGCGAGCGCGGCAACGCCGGCGGGTCGGCGACGACCGTGACGATCGATCGCCGGGGAAGGCTGTACGCCGCCCTGCCGGGCGCCGAGATCGTGCGCTCATCCGACGGAGGGCGCAGCTTCTCGAAGCTCACGAGCCTGACGACCTAGGCGCCCACGGCTTCTCGCGCTAGCGTCGGCGCCATGGCCTACCTCGCCGCTGACGATCGCTACGACCGGATCCCCTATCGCCGCTGCGGCCGGTCGGGACTGCTGCTCCCGGCGCTCTCGCTCGGGCTCTGGCAGAACTTCGGGCACGACCGGCCCCTCGACGACCAGCGCGCGATCCTGTTGCGCGCGTTCGATCTGGGCATCACGCACTTCGATCTCGCCAACAACTACGGGCCGCCCTACGGCTCGGCGGAGGAGAACTTCGGGCGCATCCTCGCCCGCGACCTGCTCCCCTATCGCGACGAGCTGATCATCTCCAGCAAGGCGGGCTACGACATGTGGCCCGGCCCGTACGGCGAGTGGGGGTCGCGCAAGTACCTGCTCGCGTCGCTCGACCAGAGCCTCGCCAGGATGGGGCTCGACTACGTCGACGTCTTCTACTCGCACCGCTTCGACCCCGAGACGCCGCTCGAGGAGACGATGGGCGCGCTGGCCAGCGCCGTGGCGCAGGGCAAGGCGCTGTACGTGGGCATCTCCTCCTACTCGGCGCGGCACACGCTCGAGGCGGCGGCGATCCTGCGCGACCTCGGCGTCCGGCTGCTGATCCACCAGCCCTCCTACTCGCTGCTGAACCGCTGGATCGAGCCGGACCTGCTCGACGTGCTGCGCGACGAGGGGATCGGCGCCATCGTGTTCTCGCCGCTCGCTCAGGGGATGCTCACCGACAAGTACCTCGGCGGCGTCCCGCAGGACTCCCGCGCAGCTCGCGGCGGCTCGCTGAAGCGCGGCTACCTGAGCGAGGAGAACCTCGCGCGGGTGCGCGCGCTGAACGAGATCGCCGGTCGCCGCGGCCAGACGCTCGCGCAGATGGCGATCGCGTGGGCGCTGCGCGATCCGCGCGTCACCTCCGCGCTGGTCGGCGCGTCGAGCGTCGCGCAGCTCGAGCAGAACGTCGCGGCGCTCGACGAGCTCGAGTTCTCCGACGCCGAGCTCGCCGAGATCGACCGGCACGCGGTGGAGTCTCAGATCAACCTCTGGGAGCGGTCCTCCGCGCCCGACGGCTGAGGCTCAGCGGATGCGGAACCTGCGCGTCACCTTGCGCGTCTTGCCGCCCTGCCTGAGCGTGACCGTCGCCGTGTAGGAGCCGGCTCGCAGCCCCCGGCGTGCCGTGAGGTCGAAGTTCACGGTCTTGCCGGGCAGGATGCGCACCGAGCGCAGGCTGCCGCTGCGTCCACTGCCGCCGCCGCTGACGCTCACGCTGCCCGACACCGGGTCGACGGTGTTGCCGGCGTTGCGCACGGGGAGGATCACCGCGCGGCTCGCGACCTTCGCGGCGCCCGCGCTGAGGCTGATCTTGCGCGCTCCCGAGGTCGGATTGAAGCGCAGGCTGGGGACCAGCCGGTAGGCGATGTTGATGCCCTTCGTCGTCTTGACCGGCCGGCCGACGACCTCGAGGGCACCGAAGAGCGACTTGGCTGCCGGCATGCCGTTCAGCGCCACGCTGACGGTGCGCTTCGTGCCGGTGGCCATCGTGAACGCGCTGGCGCTCACCCTCACCCCCGCAAGTCGCTTCGTCCGGTTGGCCGCCACGGTTCCGCTCCGGTTCTGCGACCACGGGCGCGCACGGACCGTCACCTTGAGCGGGCGACCCGTCGTGTTGTTGATCGTCACCGAGGTCGACGCGCCGGGCGCGGCCGTCGTCTGGGCGATCGACGGCGACATCGAGAAGCCGGCGGCGTACGCCATCGTGTGAGCCGCGCCCAGCGCGGCGACGGCGAGTCCGACGGTCAGGGTGGTGCGTTTCAGGTTCATGGCGGGAGTCCTCATGGAGCGTCGGACGACAACGTGATCAGAAGCGTCTTGGGATAGGTGGGCTTCGGTCGCTCGCCGGCGAGCACGCGCTGGCGCACGTGGAACGTGGCGGCGGCGTTCGCGACGGGATCGGTGTAGGCGGCGAGCGCGGCGTCGGAGATCTCGTCGAGCGGCTTGAACGGCCCGGTGGGGCCGAGGCGGATCTCGAGCGGCCGGGAGAGCGCTGCAGACAACCGCCCCACCCGCCGGCCCGACGCGACGTCGCCGTCGGCGATGCTCAGCGACGCCGTCTTGTCGGTGGACGTCACGCGCGTGCGCACGACGAGCTGCCGGGTAGACGGCCCGGCGGTGAACGGCGCGAACGTCCCCACCGAGTCGATCCCGAGCTCGAGCGTGCTCGGGACCGTACCGCCGACCTCGGTCCCCGGCGCCTGGCCCTCGGCGCTCGACCCCGCGGACACGGCGAGCGCCAGCGCGAGGCCGCCGGTGGCGATGGCGGAGGGGAGCCTCATCGCTTGATCACGGCCACGCGAATCCGTACCTGGACGAGCTCGCGGCGCGCCCCGCGCACGCGGAAGACGAGCACGCGCTTGCCGTACAGGCGTAGGTTGAAGACGACGCGCCCACGGAGTGCAGTCTTCCCGAACGGCTTGCGGATCAGCCGCCTGCCGACGTTGTGGTACAGCTCGATGGGGATGCCCCGCGGCGCATTGACGCGCCGCTTGCCGACCAGGCACGTGAGGCGCCCGGAGAACCTGTAGGCCTTGCCCGCCTTCAGGACGGGGACGCCGCTGCGCTGCCGACGCAGCGGCTTGCGCGTGAGGGCCACGTTCAGGTGCGGCAGCAGGCACGAAGGCGCGGCGACGCGGCCGGTGGAGCTGCCTGGCGGCGGGGCGCCGCCGCCGCTCGGCGACGACGGTGGGGTCTCGACGCCGGTGCCCACGTGCACCGCCACCGAGCTCGTGTAGACCGGGGGCGTGTTGTCGACGGTGATGATGCGCTCCACCTTCGCGCTGACGTTCCCGGCGGCGTCGGTGACGCGCAGGTCCAGGTCGTGCTGGCCGTCGGGCAGCGACGTCGTCGAGACCTCGAGCTCGACCGTGCCGACCTGCGGGCATCCGGTCCGAGCCAGCGGGGTGCACGTCTCGTCACCGAAGTGCGCGACGACGGGAACGCTGCCGCCGAGGCTCGCCGTGGCTTCCAGGAGCCCGGATCCACCAGCGTCTCGTGCGCTCACGGTGAGGACGAGCGTCCCCTGCGCGGGGTCGCGCAACCCGCCGAGCGCGTACTCCGGCGCCTGAGCATCCGCCGTCTGCTGCGCGGACGCGGTCGCTGGCGCCAGGGCGAAGGCTGCGACGAGCAGCGCGGCGATCGCGGCCCTCATGGACCCACACTCGCCAACGTGAACTCGAGGGTCTTGCCGTAGTCGCCCGCGAGCAACGGGTCGGTCGCGCCGATCGACTGCCTCAGCGTGATCGTCACCGGCTCGTTCGTGATCGGCGCCGACCACGACCAGATCGTCAGCGGGGTCTCGGGGCCGGAGATCGGTGCGAAGGTGGCGCTGCCGACCCCCGTCGCGCTCGCCGCCCTCGCCTGCAGCGGCTGCGGGAGCGAGAAGGTGCCGTTGACGAGGTATCCGGGGGTCGGGCTGAGGTCCTGCACCGTGAGGACCGAGTTCGCGCCGGTCGAGGTCGCCGTGGCCGCGAGGCTGGTCGTGTAGTCCCGCGCGATACCCGGCGAGAAGCTGCCGAAGCTGCCACCCGGGCCGATCGACAGCGATACGGTCTCCTGCGCGAACGCCGCGCCCGTGCCGATCATCGATAGCCCGGTCCCAGCCGCGACGACAGCCGCAGCGAAGAGCCGGATGTGCCTATGCCCCATCTGACCCAGTCCTCCCCTCCACGTTGCCCCCGGCTTCGAGCCCGTCCAGTCGTTACGCCGAACAGCAACGGACTTTTGCTTGTTTCTCGATATTAGTCGGGGATGATCGCTCCTGTCAAGCCATAGCTTTAGGGTTTGACCGAACCAACCGCCCCGCGAGCGCGGAGCGGGGGCGCGGCGGGAGCGGGGGCGCGGCGGAGCGGGGGCGCGGCGGAGCGGGGGCGGCCGATGTCGAATAGCGAGCGGATACCGCTCACTATTCGCCACGCGTCTAGCCGAGCACGTACTCGAGCCGGCGCTCGAGGGCGCCCGCGATGGCCTCGCGCACGAAACCCTGCTCGAAGCGCTCGACGGTGGCCTCGAGGAAGCCCTCGATGACCAAGCGCTTGGCCTTCTCCGGCGGCAGCCCGCGCGAGCGCAGGTAGAAGAGCTGCTCGAGGTCGATCTGTGCGATCGCCGCCGCGTGCGTGCAGCGCACGTCGTTGGCGAGGATCTCCAGGCCCGGGATCGAGTCGGCGTGCGCGGTCTTCGACAGCAGCAGGTTGCGCGACTCCTGGAAGGCGTCGATCTGCTGGGCGCCCGGCTCGACCTTGATCATGCCCGACCACACGGTGTTCGAGCGGCCGTCGAGGATCCCGCGGAAGGCGAGGTCCGACGTCGTGTTCGGGGCGTCGTGAACCTGCGTCGTCGCGTAGTCCAGGTGCTGGCGCTTGTGGGTCGCGTACGCGCCCGTGACCTTCGCGTCGGCGCCCGGCCCGATGAGCTTCGTGTCCATCGCGACGCGGCCGTTGCCCGAGCCGAAGCCGAGCGCGATCCAGTCAAGCGCGCCGTCGCGCTCGACCGTCGCGCGCTGCGTGCCGAAGATCCACGACTTCTCGCTGAGGCCCTGCGCGCAGACGTAGCGCAGCCGCGCGTTCTGGCCGACCGACAGCTCGACGACGGTGTTCAAGAGCCCGTCGGTGTCGTCGTCGGCGCAGACGTACTGCTCCCAGACCTCGGCCTGCGAGTTCTCCTCGAGCACGACGAGCGTGCGCCACGACAGCGTCGTCTGGCCCTGGGCCTGGACGACGGTGACGACGATCGGCGCGTCGAGCTTCACGCCGCGCGGGACGTAGACGAACGCGCCGCCTTCCCAGGCCGCCTCGTTGCGCGCGACGAACGGGTCGTCGATGTCGACGATCGTGCCGAAGTGCTGCTCGACGAGCTGCGGGTGCTGCTGCACCGCGAGGCTGAGCGGCATCACGATGACGCCGTCGGCGCTCGCCTCGGCCGCACCGTCGAAGGCGTGGTCGACCTGCTCGAGGCGCGTCGCGCCCTCGGGCGCGTCCACGACCGACAGGCCGGGGACGTCGAGATGCGCGCCGATGCGCGCGGGCTTCTCGAACGCGTCGAGGTCGAGCTTCTTCAGCGACGTGAACTCCCAGCCCGGGTTGCCGCGAAACGACGGCAGCGAGAGGCTGGCCTGCAAACCAACGGCGCGCTCGCGGCGCGCCGTCAGCCAAGCAGGCTCGATCAGTGTCCGGCTAGCCAATTGAGCCCTCCATCTGCAATTCGATGAGGCGGTTCATCTCGACCGCGTACTCCATGGGGAGCTCCTTGACGATCGGCTCGATGAAGCCGTTGACGATGAGCTTGGACGCCTCTTCCTCGTTCAAGCCGTGCGTCATGAGGTAGAAGAGCTGCTCCTCGCCGACCTTCGAGACGGTCGCCTCGTGGCCGACGTCGACGTCGTCCTCGCCGATGCGGATCGTCGGGTAGGTGTCCGAACGCGACTTGTCGTCGAGCAGCAGGGCGTCGCAGACGACCTTGCTCTTCGAGCCGTGCGCGCCCTTGGCGACCTCGAGCAGGCCGCGGTAGGAACCGCGCCCGCCGTCCTTGGAGATCGACTTGGCGAAGATGTTCGACGTCGTGTTCGGCGCCGCGTGGATGATCTTGCCGCCGGCGTCCTGGTGCTGGCCGGCGCCCGCGAAGGCGATCGACAGGATCTCGCCGTGCGCGCGCTCGCCGGTCAGGTAGACCGACGGGTACTTCATCGTGAGCTTCGAGCCGAGGTTGCAGTCGACCCACTCGACGGTCGCGTCGCGCTCGGCGATCGCGCGCTTGGTGACGAGGTTGAAGACGTTCGTCGACCAGTTCTGCACGGTCGTGTAGCGGATCCGCGCGCCGGGCTTGGCGATGAGCTCGACGACCGCGGAGTGCAGCGAGTCCGACGAGTACGTAGGGGCCGTACAGCCCTCGACGTAGTGCACGAACGAGCCCTCGTCGGCGATGATCAGCGTCCGCTCGAACTGGCCCATGTTCTCCGTGTTGATGCGGAAGTAGGCCTGCAGCGGCATCTCGATGTGCACGCCCGGCGGGACGTAGACGAACGAGCCGCCCGACCACACGGCGCTGTTGAGCGCGGCGAGCTTGTTGTCGTTCGCCGGGATGATCGTGGCGAAGTACTCGCGGACGAGGTCCTCGTGCTCGCGCAGGCCCGAGTCCATGTCCATGAAGATGACGCCCTGCGCCTCGAGCTTCTCGTTGATCTGGTGGTAGACGACCTCGGACTCGTACTGCGCGCCGACGCCGGCGAGGAACTTGCGCTCGGCCTCTGGGATGCCCAGGCGGTCGAAGGTCTTCTTGACGTCGTCGGGGACGTCGTCCCAGGAGCGCTCGGCCTTCTCGGAGGCGCGCACGAAGTAGTGGATGTCGTCGAAGTTGACCTCGGCGAGGTGCGGCGAGCCCCAGGTCGGCATCGAGCGGGCGTAGAAGTACTCGAGCGCCTTGAGGCGGAACTCGAGCATCCATGCGGGCTCTGACTTGAACTCCGAGATCTTCATCACGAGCTCTTTGGAGAGCCCCTTGGGCGCCTTGTAGAGGTAGTTCTCGGCGTCGTGGAAGCCGTACTTCTCCGTGTAGTCGGAGTTGATGCCCTGAAGGCCCTCTTGCTCGGCGATGGTCTCGGGAGTTGCCATGTTGGTTACTCAACCTCCAGCTTGATCATGTCGTCCTCGACCCGGACGTCGAACGTCTCGACGGGGACGTAGGCGGGCAGGGTCTTGGGCGTTCCGGTGCGTAGGTCGAACAAAGAGCCGTGACGTGGGCACTCGACGGTGCAGTTGTCCTGGTCGAGCTCGCCCTCGGCGAGCGTGCCGTTGTCGTGCGAGCAGCGATCCTCGATGGCGTAGAGGGTGCCGTTGCAGTTGAAGATCCCGATCTCGAGGTCCTCCCACTCGACCACGCGCGCGGCGCCCGGCGGCAGGTCGGAGATGGGACAGATGTCGAGTGTCTCGGTCACGTGGATACGCACCGTCGCCCAATCCCGTCTGGGGCGCTCGGATTTGCGTTCGTGCAGTGTAGCGCCGGATCCCGTGCCCGTGCTAGATCGCCCGCCGACCGGGTCTCGGGCCGGAGCGCCTGGTGGCGTCAGCCCGGCGCAGGCGTCGTGCTGGCGGGTTGCACGCCGGGCGGGGACGAGGTGGCAGCGGGCACGCCCGGCACCGGCGTGGGACGCTTGAGGCCGATCGGCGTGAGAGCCTCCTTCCAGCCCTCGCGCCGCACGATGAGTTGCTCCGTCGACGCCGCCTCGGACATGCCGGCGGCGACCGCGTCGGCATCCGCGAGCAGCTCGACGACGAGCAGCGTGTCGGTCCGGCTCGTGACGTTGAGCTCCATCGTCCCGAGGACGACCTGCGGCCGAGCCGGATCGGCCTCGCCTCCGAACCCGCTGCCGACGATGAAGGCGCGCTCCCCCGGACGCACGGTCACGGGGTTGGGCGTGAACGAGGCGATCGTGGTCGCGGGCAGCGTTACCTCGACGGCGAGGCTCTCCGCGGTTCGCCCGAGCCGCTCCACGGTGAGCTCCATCCGACTGCCGGCGCGATCGCTCACCGCCCCGACTGTGTCGGGAAGCGTCGCGACGACGGCGCCGTCGTTCCACGACGCGGGCTTCAGCTCGACCTCACCGAGCGTGACCTTCGGCTCGTCGGTCGGCGGCGGGTGCGGTCCGAACCCCGTGCCGGTGATCGTGATGGCCATGCCCGGCCGCAAGGGCACCGGCGTGGGCTGGACCGCAGTCGGCGTCATCGTGAGGCCGCTCAGCGTCACCGGGTAGGCCAACGGCTCGGTGCGACCAGGCACCGTGAGCTCGACGCGCTGCTGACCTGCGGGAAGCGCGCCGAGCGTGTCAGGGAGGGTCGCCCGAACCTGCGTGTCATCCCAGTCGATCACGTGCACGTCCGACGTGCCAGCGACCGACAGGGTGCCCTGCTTGCTGCCGAAGCCGGCGCCTTTGACGGTGATCAGCGCACCCGGCGACCAGCCCAGCGGGCTGGGCTCGACCGCCGAAACGGCCTCCTGCACGATCTCGATGGTCGCCTGCGCTGGTGCCGTCGCACCACGCGGGCTCACGACGACCTTCTTGTCGGGTCCGGCGCTCGCGTCGGCGGGCACCGTGACCGTGAGCACGGCGTGGTCAGGATCTCGTGCGAGGTTCGGGAGCGACGCGACCACCGCGCGTCCGTCGATCGTGACCTGTGGCTTCTCACCGCCGATGACGAGATAGGTGCCCTCGATCGTCAGCGACTCTCCGCGTTTTGCCTTGCTGGGGACGACGACGCTGATGCTCGGCATCCGGCTCTCGACAGCCTTCTTGCCGACGTATGCGAGCGCCGCCGCGCTGGTGAGCCCCACGAGGAAGTCCGGCAGGTCGGGTAGCCCGTCGCCGCGCGGGATGAAGGTCACGAAGAACACCGTGAGTGCGAGCAGGTTGAACATGAAGTACTGGAAGTCGGCGAGATCGGTGCGTCCGTCGTCGTCGCTGATGACCTCGCGAAGGCCCTCGCCGAGACCCGCCACTTGGCCGGCGGTCTCGCCGGCCGCGCTGTCCTCGGCCGTCGCTGACTTCGGAGACTTGACCGAGCCCTCCCCGACCTTGGACGACGTGATGCCCTTGGCGAGCACCGCAGCCGCATATGGTCCCCCGAGCAGCAGGAGGTACTCGTCGCGGAAGTCCAGGTCCGCGAACCCCATGCCCTTGAGGTCGCCCGTTCGGATCCCGAGCTCACTTGCGATGTAGATCGCGAGCAGCGCGTACAAGAGCGCGAACGTCCACAGCAGCGCCTGGAGCTTCGAGGTCGACCAGCGTCCGTCCGCGCCAACGTAGAGCCGGTGAAAGTACAGGCCCCGCTGCACCTTGACTCGGTCGTGGTTCGCCTGGTCGGCGTCGTACTCGGCTTTCGTCATCGTGTCCCCAACCTGGGGCACCTCTGTGCCCTCCACAGCGGGAAAGTCTCTGATCACCGTGTACGACTTGCGGCCCGTCGCGAACAGCAGCAGGCCGACGACGAGCAGCGACGCGGCCGAGATCACCTGCGACCACAGCTTGGCGTGCCCGACGTCCGTTCGAGCGAGGTAGACCAGGCCGACGATGGCCCCCGCCGCCACGGCGATGGCCGCTGCGGGCACGATGGCCGCCGCAACCTTGCGCCTGACGGAAAGAGCGACCAGGTCGAGGCCCCCCTCGGTGATCAGCACGCCCACCAGGATGCCGAGGGACAACGCGACGGCGATGCCAGCGACGATGCCGACGGTGGCACCGCTCATTGGTCTGGTGGCATCACGTGCCGCATCGTCCGCTCCCCGGTTCGCTGCGTCATGGGCTCGGGGTGCCAGCCTCTTCGCTACGGGCCGCGCAGTCAAGCCGTCCGCGGTTTGCGACGACGCGCGAACCGACCACGTGGTCGCGGCGCGCGGGCAGCGACGACGACCTGCGGGCGGTGACGCGCTGAACCCTGATACCTCCGGCGAGGATCCGGCCCGGCCCGCGCCGCGCCAACCTCGCGGACCCTTGACCGTCCCGGCGCACGCAGCGGGCGGCGTCTGCCAGCATCGCTGCACGTGAGGTTCGCAGCGCGGACAGCCACCATCGCGGTCGTCACGCTCCTCGTGACGGCGGCCACGGCGAGCGCGCAGGTCGGCGAGTACGCGTCGTGCCCGGCCGCGGGCGATGCGATGTTCGTGGAGGTCAGCCGTGCCGCGTGCGCGGACGCGCAGGCCGTCGCCATCGCGCTCACCGCCGCGCCGGTTGCCGGTGCCGAGGCCGCCGTGATCGCGGCCGGCTGGGCGCCGCTGCGAGCGGTCGCCAACGACTTCCAGGCGTCCTACGACATCGTCGCCACCCGCGGGCTCGCGGCGCTGCGGATCCGCCGGCGCGGGACCGCGCCGGACTTCGACGGCTGGATGGCGGGTCGCGAGCTCGTCTTCTCAAGCGGGAAGCTCGTGCCCGGCGCGCCGGCGCCGCGCGGCTCGACGGCCTGCACCTCGTCGTTCCTCATCCAGCTCGGCGCGCGCCGCGGTGGCTTGAGCGCGGCGCACTGCGCCGGCACGACCAAGGCCGGCGTGACGCGGCGACACAACGCCGCACTGCGACGGCCGCCGCTGGCGGGGATCGTCCTGGGCAGGGTGCGGCGCAACCTCGCGCGGCGCGCGAAGCCGATCGATGCGCTCGTCCTGCCGGTCCCGAGCGGTGCAGGCCGGCCGTCTGGCGCCGTCGTCGAGCGCTTCGTCTGGCGCCCGCCGTGGTTCGTCCGCGGCACCGCCAGGCCGCTGCTCGGACGGCGGGTCTGCTACGCCGGCATCACGAGCGGCCCGGACAACTGCGGGACGATCGTGCGCCCGTACTCCGGGGTGCGCGGGCTGTCGTGCACGACGATCACCGCGCGCTCAGGCGACAGCGGCGCGCCGGTCTACACGTACCCGGCGGCCGACGGGACCGTGCGCGCCGTCGGGATCGCGAACATCGTGTTCGGACTGCTGCAGAGCATGTGCTTCGTCCCCATCGCGCCGGTGCTCGACGCGCTCGACGCCACGCTCGTCACCGCGACGGGCTGAGGCAGGTTCGGCGGCCCGGCAGGGCGCGGTGCGGCGCCCGCCGGGACCGCGATCAGACTCAGCCCGGAAGCGGCGCGCCGATCTCGCTGAACGGCGGCGGGGCGTAGGCGGCACCCGGCGTGGCGCCGATGGCGAGCAGCTGGATCGGCTCGTCGCCCGTCGTGATCTTGCGCGTCACGCCGGGCCCGACCCGCGCGAACACGCCCGGCTCGATCCGGTGCTCCTCGCCGTCGGCGAGCAGGGTCGCGGAACCCGACAGCGCCGTGTAGACCTCCTCTTGGCCGTCGTGCGCGTGGTCGTGCTCGGGGAAGTGCTCGAAGTGCGGCGGGAAGTTCTCGACCTGCATGCCGAACGACGTGACGCCCAGGCTTGCGCGGGCGCGGCAGAAGCCGCCGCCGTTGGGCGAGTCGAACTCCTCGATGCGCTTGATCGTGACGTCGGACATGGTGCTGCCTCCTCTGCTCGAAACGACGGTGTCGATGAGACGACGGACGCGAGCGGCCCAAATCGACACCTTCGGCGAACGATCAGCCGAGCATCGCGGAGGCGGCGACGCCCGCCTTCGTCCAGTAGAGCGTCTTGCCCGCGAGCGCGAGCGAGCCGGGGTCGATGTCCGTGCCCGTCGCGAGCACGACCGCCGGCTGGCCGTACCCGGCCTTCGCGACGGTGAAGCCGGGCAGCGACTCTCCGATTTTGCTGTAGCTCGTCTGGATCCACGCGGCGGACCCGTTCGCGCGCAGGACGAGGCTGGTCACGTTCGCGACCTCGAGGTCGCTGCCGTCGGCGAACGTGAGCTTGCCGGTGCGCAGATCCTGGAGCATGACGTTGTTGGGGTCGCAGTAGTCGGCGGCGCAGTCGGAGTACGCGGCGTAGGCAACGAACCGCCCCGCGAGCCGGATGTGGTCGTAGCCCGTTGGGAAGTCCGGCACGACGAACCGGACCGGGCGCTTGCGGCTGAGCAGGCAGCCGTAGGTCGCGCGCACGCGCGTGTCGCGCATGAGCCGGGTCTGGAAGACGCGCGCCTTCGCCGTGGCCGCGATGACCTTCGAGCCTGGCGGCGAGCAGCTGCTCCCCTTGCCAGCCGCGCGCCCGGCGGCCGCCGTCGCGCCGGCCGCGACCATCGCCGCGATCGCGAGCAACGCGGCCGCACCGCGCGCTCGGCCTCGCACGGCGTGAGCCGCCCCCGCCATCGCTACGCCCGCTCGGCCTCGCACGGCGTGAGCCGCCCCCGCCATCGCTACGCCCGCTCGTCGAGCGAGACGACCCATTCCTCGGCCGGCGGCGTGCGCGCCACGAGCAGGCGGCGCGGCTCGCCGGCGACCTGGCGCAGCTCGACCTTCGGCTTGCTCACCTTCGCCTTCGAGCTGCGCGCGAACGCGTCGGCACGCAGCACCTCCTCGCCGTCGCGATGCAGGACGATCGTCGACCGCTCCTCGTCGACGGACACGTCGTACTCGCCCGGCTCGAGGTCAACGCCGCCCGCGCGCAGCGGCGCGTCGACGCGCACGGTCATTCCGCCCCCTCGGCCGAACCTCATTCGCCGTGCTCGATCACGGGTTGGCCTGCGCGACGGCTCGCTTGCGGCCCTGGATGGTCTTGGCCTCCTCGGCCTCGATGCCCTCGTAGAGCGCGTTGGGGTCGTGGACTCCGAGGGTCGTACTCGCCGGCGGCGCGACCCCGGCCGCTTGCGCCGCCTCGATCGCGAACGTCGTGCAGTTGTAGGACGCGAGGTTGTAGTCCGGGAAGGACTTGCACTGGTCCTGCGCGTAGTCCAGGGCCTTCTGGAAGTTCGCCTCGGTGACCGAGTAGGTGAACTCCTTGTAGTCGGTCGCCTTCGGCGGCTCGTGCGCGACGTCGGGGTGATGGACGCAGCCCTTGACCGGCGTGAACGGATGCTTGGTGTCAAAGCCCGTCTGCGGCCACATGCCGTAGCTCCAGACGGTGCCCGTGTCGTCGGAGAACTTGATCCACGTGTGGCCGACGGCGCCGAGGCCGACGCGCTTGAACACGTTCGCGGTCGATTCCCGGTCCACGGCGATCGTCAGCTTCCAACCCGTCGCCACGCCGACGCCCCTGCCGGCGTCCGAGCGCAAACAGTCCTTCCAGTCGTTGCAGCACTGCGTCTTGTCGACCCGAAACAGCATCGGGCGCGTGGGCCGCGGAGCAACCGAGCGCTGCAGCCGGGCTCGCGGCGCGTCGGGGGCGGCGGGCAGCTCGCTGGTGGTCGCCGCCGGCTCCCGAGCGACCACCCCAGAGTCCTCCCTCTCGTGACCGCAGGAGCATCTGCCCGCGATGCAGCGCTGGAGCGCCCGTCGAGCGCGTCCGGGGTCGCCCGCCGGCGGATGACGCGTTGGGAGGAGGGACGCGCCGCCTGCTGCGGGACGCTGGACGCCACCCGGCCCGAGCGCGAGGCCGGCGCTCGCGAAAGCGGCATATGTGCGGTCTGCAGCATGCCGCGAGAAGCATCCGTCACCCGGCACACGGCGTCAACCGGACCTTCGGCCACGATCAGGCTGCGGATCGCGGGCGGGTGATCCTCCGCCAGACCTCGGCACACACGGGGTGGCCCATCGGCAGGCTGCCCTACACCACTCTGGTAGGAGTGATGTAACGTGGCCGGTGGGATGAAGCGCCTGCAGATCATGATCGACGAGGACCTCGACGCCGAGCTCGAGCGTCGGGCGAGCCGCGAGCACACGTCGAAGGCCGCGCTCATCCGTACGTACGTGCGCGAGCGGCTACGTCCCCTGCCCCCGATCGAGGAGGATCCGCTGTGGGCGATGGTCGGCATCGACGACGGTGAGCCGGCGCAGCACGACGACGTGGTCTATCCGCGTTGATCTTCGTCGACACGTCGTTCTGGGTCGCGCTGCGGATGCACCGGGACACGCACCACGCGGCCGCAAGGGCACTGGCACGCGCCCACGCAGACGCACCGCTGATCACGACGAACTACGTACGCGGCGAGACGTGGACGTTCGTGCGTCGCCGCACCGGCCACCACGCCGCCGTGCATTTCCTCGACCACCTCGACCGCTCACCGCGCATCGAGGTGATCCGTGTAGACGAGGAACTCGAGCGCGACGCGCTCCGTTGGCTGCGCCGCCACGACGAGCGCGAGTACTCCTTCGTCGACGCGACAAGCTTCGCGGTCATGCGCAAGCGCCGGATCACCGAGGCACTCGCGTTCGACGGCGACTTCGCTGCCGCGGGCTTCGTCGAGCTGCGACCGTAGGTCCCCGCCCGCCGAGGGCGCACGAGCGGCCGCGGCGCCGCGCACGCCGTGGCCGGCGCGCTCAGCGGCCGGCTTCGGCCTCGCTCTTCGGGGTCGCCGGCTCCCAGTCGACGGCCTGGCCCAGCGCCGCCCCCTTCAAGACCTTGAGCGTCAGCAGCGCGCACTTCATCCGCGTCGCGGAGATCGTGATGCCGAGCAGGTCGAGGACGTACTGGCGGTCGAGCTTGAGCAGCTCGTCGATCGACATGCCCTTGATCTCGTCGGACGTCATCGACGCCGACGCCTGAGAGATCGCGCAGCCGTGGCCGGAGAAGCGCAGATCCTCGATCTTGTTGTCCGCGTCGACCTTGATCTCGACCTTCAGCTCGTCGCCGCAGAGCGGGTTCGTGTCCTCGAACTCGAGGTCGTAGGGATCCAGGTGGCCCCAGTTGTGCGGGCGCTTGTAGTGCTCGAGGATCTCCTCGCGGTAGATGCTCTCCATGTTGCTCATGCGAAGATCCTCCGTACCTCTTGGATGGCGTCGACGAGCGCGTCGACGTCGGCACGCGTCGTGTGGACGGCGAACGATGCACGCGTCGTCGCAGCGACGTCGAAGCGCTTCATCAGTGGTTGCGCGCAGTGATGGCCCGCGCGCACGCACACTCCCTGACTACCCAGGATCTCGGCGACGTCGTGCGGGTGGATCCCGTCGATCGTGAAGGCCACCAGGGCGCCGCGGCGCTCCGCATCCAAAGGACCCATGATCTTCACGTCCGGCATCTCGCCGAGGCGCTGCAGCGCGTAGGCGCAGATCTCCGTCTCGTGGGCGCGGACGTTCTCCATGCCCAGCTCGTCGAGGAAGTCGATCGCGGCGCCGAGGCCGATGCCCTCGGCGACCTGCAGCGTCCCCGCCTCGAACTTCGCGGGCAGCGTGCCGAAGCGGATCTCCTCGATCGAGACCGAGGCGATCATGTGCCCGCCGCCGAGGAACGGCGGCATCGCATCGAGGATCTCGGGGCGGCCGTGCAGGACGCCGATGCCGGTCGGGCCGTAGACCTTGTGGCCCGTCCAGATGTAGAAGTCCGCGTCGATCTCGCCGACGTCGACGGGGATCTGCGGCACGGCCTGCGACCCGTCCACGCAGACGACGGCGCCGGCGGCGTGCGCGCGCGCGACGATCTCGGCGACCGGGTTGATCGTGCCGGCGGCGTTGGAGACGTGGCCGACCGCGACGAGCTTGACGGTGCCTGTCGCGAGGTGGCGGTCGAGGTCGTCGAGCTGCAGGACACACTCGTCGTCGACGCCGATCACCTCGAACCGAGCGCCCACCTCCTGACACAGCATGTGCCACGGCACGAAGTTCGAGTGATGCTCCATCTCCGACACGACGACGGTGTCGCCGGGGCCGACGTTCGCGCGCCCCCACGAGTACGCGACGAGGTTGACGGCCTCGGTCGCGTTCTTCGTGAAGATCGTCGCGCGGGCGGGCCAGTTCAGCCACGCCGCGATGCGGTCGCGCGCCCCCTCGAAGAGCTCCGTCGCCTCGGCCGCCAGCGGGTAGACGCTGCGATGCACGGTGCCACGATGATGCTCGTAGTAGTCGTTCATCGCGTCGAGCACGGTCTGCTGCGTCTGGGCGGTCGCCGCCGTGTCGAGGTAGACCGTGCCCTCCCGCTCCAGCGACGGGAAGCCCGTCGCCAGCGGCGTGTCGGCGATCGTGCTCACGCCGGCGTTGCGAACTCTTCGCGGATGCCGGCGTACCCCTCTGCCTCGAGCCGGTCGACGAGCTCGGGGCCGCCGTCGGTGGCGATCCGGCCCTCGAACATGATCGAGACCTTCGTCGGCGTGACCATGTGCAGGATGCGCTGGTAGTGCGTGATGATCAGCACGCCCATGTCGGCGCCGGCCGCGATCGTGTTGACGCCGTGCGCGACGACGTTCAGCGCGTCGATGTCCAGGCCCGAGTCGGTCTCGTCGAGGATCGCGAGCTTCGGGTTCTGCAGCGCGAGCTGGAGGATCTCCAGGCGCTTCTTCTCGCCGCCCGAGAAGCCCTCGTTGAGGTAGCGCGAGCTGAAGTCGCGCGGCACGTTGACGAGCTCCATCGCCGCCTCGACGGTCTTGCGGAACTCCTTGAGCGAGACGTCGGGCTCGCCGCGTGCCTCGCGGTGCGCGTTCATGACCATCCGCAGGTACTTCGTGATCGTCACGCCGGGGATCGCGACGGGATACTGGAAGGCCATGAACAGGCCCATGCGCGAGCGCTCGTCCGTGTCGGCCTCGGTGATGTCCTCGCCGCCGAACAGGATCTGGCCCTCGCTCACCGTGAGGTTCGGATGGCCCATGATCGCGTTGGCGAGCGTTGACTTGCCGGAGCCGTTGGGGCCCATCAGCGCATGGATCTCGCCGGGGAGGACGGTCAGGTTGACGCCCTTGAGGATCTGCTTGTCCTCGGCCTGGACATGGAGGTTGCGGATCTCGAGCTCGGGCATGGTCTCCTAGGGTCTTAGACGGATGTGATCGCCGGCTGGATCACACGCGAGGGTGCAACCTGCCGGGTCTGAAACTCGACGAGCTCGGCGAGCGTCGTGTCGGCGAGCGTCTTGAGGACGTTCGCCTGGACGCGCGTCCAGAGCAGCTTGGTGGCGCAGCCGCGGCCGGAGTCGTCGTGGTGCGAGCACAGCACGCGGCCATCGCCGTCCTCCTCGACGAAGCAGTCCATCGGCGTGACGGACCCTTCGAGCGCGAGCACGACCTCGTTCATGGTGATGTCCTCGGGGGCGCGAGCGAGCTGATAGCCGCCGTGCGCCCCGCGAGTGCTCTCGACGAGGTTCGCGCGCTTGAGCAGCGCGACGATCCGCTCGAGGTACGCGAGCGGGAGGTTCTCGGCGTCGGCGATCGATTTCAGCGACACCGGGCGATTGCCCGGCTGGCGCCCGAGCTCGATGAGCAGGCGGACGCCGTACTCGGCTTTCGTCGTGAAGAACATGCGGCCGGTAATCCTACCAGCGCGGTCGGGATGGGCGCGAGGCGGTCGTGGCGCCAGGTTCGACGCCTACGGCGCGAAGACGCGATCCATCCGGCGCAGCTGCGCTCGCGCCCCCGCGGCGCGGGCATCGCCCGGAGCCAGGCGAGCGACGAGCGCCCGGGCCGCGACGACGTCGTCGTCGCCGGCGGCGCTGCGACACCACGCCGCGAGCAGGTCCGGGTCGTCGGCTCGGAGGATCGACGCGAGCAGCCCCTGCTCCAGGCGCTCCCGCGCCTCGACGATGCGCGGGGCCGACGAAGCAGGCAGCAACCGGTCGTCGGCGAGCAGCGCGAGTGCCTCGGCCAGGCGGCCGTCGCGGATGAGCTCCTCGGCGTCCTGCAGGTCGCTCGACACGGGGGCGGCGAAGGCGTACGGCCGCGCGTGCAGGACGCCGCCGAGGCTGTGGCGCAGCCGGCTGAGCTCGGCGCGCAGCGTCACCGGCTTGCCGGTCTCGCCGTAGACCTCGAGCGTCAGCTGCTCGGACGAGAGACCGCGTCCTGCGAGCAGGAGCACCGCCAGGATCTCCGCGTGGCGCCCGGAGAGCTCGTGGGTTCCGTGGCGCGAGATGATCCGCGGGCGGCGGCGCAGCAGCTCCAGGCGCACGCCGACCGACGACTCGGGTTGGCGCCCTCTCCCCACGGTCCTGCGCCACAGCACGAACCCGTCGAGGCCGGGCAGCGCCTCGACGTCAGCGACGCCGCCGCCGGGCAGCTGGAGCTCGCCGGCGGAGTGCGACGGCGGCGCGACGATCGCCGGCAACCAGCCCTGCGGCACGGCCGTCATGACGTGGCCGGAGGGGCGCACGAGTGCCGTGGGCTGCGGCGACCCGGCGACGCGGTCGAGGTACGCCTCGCGCAGCAGCTGGTCACGGCGCTGGCGATCGTGGCGCAGGTAGGCCTCGGCCATCCCGGCCGCCGCGGTCACGAGCGACAGCGTGTGCGGGTGCGCCGTGCGCAGGTGGCCGGTGAGGTCGACGACGCCGAGGATCTCCCCGGTCGCCGGATCGTGGATCGGGGCGCCGCAGCAGTGCAGCGGATGGACGAGCCGGTTGAAGTGCTCGGCGCTGAAGATCTGCACGGGGTGATCGACGGCGATCGCCGTGCCGAGCCCGTTCGTGCCGGCCCCCGGCTCGCTCCAGTCCGCCCCGCAGACGAAGTGCATCGCGTGCGTCGCCTCGATGACGCGGTGATGGCCTTCGATCCACATGAGCACGCCGTCGGCATCGGAGATGACGAGCATGTGCGCGGAGTCGTTCGTCGCGTCGTGCAGCAGGTCGCGGAGCATCGGCAGCACGGGGTACAGCGGATGGCGCGACCAGCGCTCCTCGATCTCGGCCTCGCCCATGACGATCGGCGGCAGGTGCGCGATCGGGTCGACGCCCGCCGCTCCGGAGCGCTCCCACGACTGCGCGACGACGGCGCGCAGGCTCCGCGACACGTCTTGGCCCTGGTGAAACGCCTCGTGCACGCGCTGCAGCGCTCTGGCCTGCGCAAGGCGGTCTCCGACCGGCCTCACGGCGAGCCATGGGTTGCTCTGCTGGACGCCCGCCGGAGCCACGAGTCGATCGTACACACGCAACCGATCGCCAATTGCCTACATGCAACGTGCATGCAACATCCGTGGCGATGCAACGTGAACGCAGCGTCCTCCCCCGTAGGGTGCCGTCGCTCGGCCCCCCTGACTAGCTGTCGTCGGTCGCGGATTGGGGAAGCCCGCGCGTCACTACGCAGCTGACGCGCGGGCCGCGACTCTCGATGGTCGAGTCCATCTAAAAGCCCCGGACGCTGACCCGCACGCGGCCGTCGGCGTCGCGCGACCACGCGAAGATCGCCCAGCGCCCGCCCGTGCGCAGGTCGCGGTTCGTCGAGTTCGTGTGAAACGGCGGTGGCGGCGGTCCCTTGGGCGTCGCGATCGTCCTGAACGTGCCACGGGTGCCGGCCAGGGCCGCGCCGAGGCCGCGCTCGCCGGACCACATCGTCAGCGTGCCGCGCTCGGCGAGCGACATGGCGACGGGCTCCTTCGCGGCGCCCGTCGTGAGCGTCTGGATCGGACCGACCGTGCCGGTCAGCGAGAAGGCGACCGCATGGACGGGCGCACGCGTCTCGAACGGCTGCGCGGACGTCTTGCGCTGAAAGACGAGCACGCCGTGTGCACCGGGGGTCATGGCGATGCTCGCGCCGAACGCCCGGTGGGGGTTCGTCACGACGGGTCCGAACGGCGTGCGCGGGACGCCGTCGGCCCCGACGAAGGCGACGACCGGGTTGCCGAAGATGCCGGCATCGCCGCGGCTGCGGATCTGCGTGGCCGCAACGGCGGCCTTGCCGCCCTCGACCGCGACGCGTGGATCGCCGGCGACGTCGCCGGGGAGGTCCGCGGGCGCACTCCACGTCCCGCCGTGCGAGCGCTCGGAGACGGCGACCGTCGGTTGCGCCGTCGCCGAGAACGGGGCCTCGCGGTTGAACGCCAGCACGGCGCGGCCGATGTCCGAGACGGCCAGCGCCATGGTCGGGCGCGCGTCGATGCCGAAGTCGCCGGGGCCGAGGTCCTGGATCTCGCCGACGAGCCGGCCGGCCGGGCTGAGGGTCATCGCCCGCACGTAGTAGAAGCGGTCCTTCGTCCGGCGAAACTGGCGCTCGGCGACGACCCAGCCGCCGCGCGGGTCGGCCGCGACCGCGACGCCGTTGATCTCCTCGCCGTTGCTCGTCGCGACGCGTCGCACGACGACGGGTCCGCCGGCACGCGTGCGCACCGCGGCGCGGATCCCGTCCGTGTCCTCCCAGACGACGATGAAGCGCCCGCCGGCGCGCGCCGCGACCGACCAGTCGCGCACGCCGCGACGAGTCGATCGCCCGCGGCGGCGAGAACCGGCCGCTCGGCCGGCCGATCGAGAGCATGAGCTTGCCGGACTTCGACTGAAACGCGAGCGCGCTCGTCCCGTCGCGGCCGATCGCGACGCGCGGCACGGGCTCGTAGTCCTTGCCGACGGCGAAGGTGCGCGTCGCGCGTCCAGCCGGCCGCCGCGGCGGTGGCGGCGGGCGCTGCCGCGGCCACGCCGGCGGCAACGAGGAGGGTGAGGATCGGGGTGCGCATGGGCCTGCCAACGCGTCCTGCGAGCGAAAGGTTGCGCCCGGTGCGGGTAGCGTCTGCCCGGCATGCCGGAGTTCGCGCCAGGTGACGTCTTCGTCAACCACCGCATCGAGGGCCTCGCCGGACGCGGCGGGATGGGCGTCGTCTATCGCGCCATCGACCTCGAACTCGACCGCACCGTCGCGCTGAAGGTCATCGCGCCCGCGCTCGCCGACGACCCGGACTTCCGGGCGCGCTTCGTCGCCGAGTCCAAGGCGGCGGCGTCGATCGAGCATCCGCACGTCATCCCCGTCTACTACGCGGGCGAGCGCGAGGGCGTGCTGTTCATCGTCATGCGCTACGTCGACGGGCCGGACCTGCGCGCGCTCGTGCGCGCGGAGGGCCAGCTCGATCCCGAGCGCGCGGCGCAGATCGTCGCGCAGATCGGCGGCGCGCTCGACGCCGCGCACGCGCACGGCCTCGTCCATCGCGACGTCAAGCCGGCCAACGTCTTGCTCGGCAACGACGACCACGCCTACCTCACGGACTTCGGCCTGACCAAGCGCGCGGCGTCGACCGGCGCGGGGCTCAGCCGCCCGGCGGCTGGGTCGGGACGCTCGGCTTCGTCGCGCCCGAGCAGATCCGCGGCGAGCGCGTCGACGCTCGCACCGACGTCTACGCGCTCGGCTGCGTGCTCGTGCACGCGCTGACCGGCGGCGCGCCGTACATCCGCGACTCCGACGAGGCGACGCTGTGGGCGCACCTCAACGCCCCGCCGCCGGTCGACCGCGTGCCGCGCGGAGTTCGCGGGCGTCGTCGAGCGGGCGCTGTCGAAGGACCCGGCCGACCGCTTCCCGTCCGCCGGCGACCTCGGCCGCGCAGCGCTCGCGGCCGCCGGCCGCAGCACCGTCGCCCGGCCCCGAGCGCAACGTCGCCCGCGGCGCGGCCGCGCCGGAGGGAGACGCCGCAGACCGCGGCGACGGCGCGCGTGAGCATGCCGGCGCACGAAGGCGAGACGCACGTCTCGCCGCCTGAGCCCGACGGCGGGACCGCGCCGCTGCCGCGGTGCCGCGCGGCGCAGAGCCGCGCTCGCCGCGCTCGGCGTCGCTGCGCGTCGTCGTCGCGGGCGTGCTCGCGGCGGGCCTGCTCGGCGGCGACGGTGACGGCGACGGCGACGACGCGGCGGGCCGGGGCCGGGCACGGCGTCGAGCACGACGCCGACGACACCGGCGCGACTGCCAAGTGCCCGGGCAGACAAGCCCGTGGCGGATCGCCAGCCGGCCCAACAGCATCACGATCACGCAAGCGGACGGGTCTGGGTCGCTGAGCGGCACGCGACGGGAAGATCGTCGTGCTCGACGCGCGCACGGGCGACGACGTGCGCCGCTCTCGACACGGGCAACGGCGGCACCGCGCGTCGCCGCGGGCTTCGGCTCGATCTGGGCCGTGAAGGGCAGACGCGGCTCGCTGCTGCGGTTCAGCGCGCAGCAACGGCGACCGCATCGGCGCGCGATCCGGATGGTCGCCGCGGCAGGCCGAACATCGTCGCGACGGGCGAGGACGCCGTCTGGGTCGGCGTCCGCAAGCGCGACCAGCGCGACGGCCGCGGCGAGTCGCTCGTGCGCGTCGACCCCAGCCTGGACCCCCGGGGCAGGAGGCGATCACCATGCCCGGCGGCGTGCGGCGACGTGGCGGTCGGCGAGGGCGCGGTCTGGGTCACGAACACGTAGCTCCAGCAACGTCATCCGCGTCGACCCGGACAACCTCGAGCGACACTCGAGCAGATCGAGGTCGGCGGCGAGCCGAACGGCATCGCCGTCGGCGAGGGCGCCGTCTGGGTCGCGGTCACGGGCGACAAGTCGCTGGGGCGCATCAACCCGCAAGACATGCGCACGGCGCCGGATCTCGCTCGGGGTCGTCCCGGCCGCGTCGCGGTCGGCGGCGGCTCGGTCTGGGTCACCGTCGCGCGGGCGCAACCGGCTGTTCCGCATCGACCCGCAAGACGCTGAAGGTGCGCGAGCGCGATCGAGACCGGCAGCGAGCCGTTCGCGCTCGACGTGGCCAGCGGCGACGCCGTCTGGCGTGACGCTGACTCGACGAGGGCGGCGGCGCGCGTGCAGCGCGTGCGCTTCTACCGCTGAGCTGCGCACCGTAGGTCGCGGCGCACGACGACGCCGTCCTGCAGCGCGCGCATCGCGAGGTACGAGCGCTTCTGGTTCTGCGGCAGGTGCTCGACGCCGAAGTAGCCGAACAGCGTGCGCAGGTGCGCCTTGACCGCGTCGACGGACAGGTACAGCTCGTCGGCGATCTGCTGGTTGGTCGCCGGCGTCGCGAGCTCGGTGTCCTTGTAGGGCCGGCACAGCGCGACGAGCACCGCGCGCTGGGTCGTGCTCAGCGACGGCAGCTCGGCGCGGCTGCCGGCGGCGACGGTCGGGTTGGACTCCGACGGCTCGGGCACGCGGTAGGCGATCTGCGTGCGGCCGATGCGCAGGACGTCGCCGTCGCGCAGGCGGTGGCGGCCGGAGATGCGCTGGCCGTTGACGAACGAGCCGTTGCGCGACAGGCCGTCGTCGGCCGGCGGTCCACTCGTCGCCGAGGCGCTCGAGCTCGACGTGCAGGCGCGAGACCTCGGTGTCCCAGACCAGCGCGACGTCGTTGCCGGCGCTGCGGCCGATCGCGACGCGCCGCAGCTGCGGGCTCGAGCACGAACAGGCGCTGCGCGCCGTCGCCGTCGCGCAGGACGAGAAACGGCGTGCCCTCGCGCTCGGCCTCGATGCGCTCGCGCAGCTCGGCCGGCGTCGCGGCGTGGGCGACAGCGGGGACGGATCGGCCTTCTGCATCGCGCCTTGAGCTTGCCACATCCGGCGGCCGACGCCACCCTGGGTGGAGCAACGTCACACCCGAGGTGGGACAGGTGTGAACCCAGGGGTCGAGGGCAACGCGACCGCGCGGCGGGATTGTGCGGTCAGTAGATCCACCCCAAGGAGCCCTCGATGATCGCCCAGCCCATCTCACCGCCTCACCGACGACGCAGCTTGTCCTGCGCTTTCGCAACGGCGACGACGCGGCGTTCTCCGAGATGCATCGCCGCTACCGCACCGCGCTGACGGCGTTCGCGCGGCGCATGCTGCAGGGCACCGGACACGACGCGGACGACGTCATCCAGGACGTCCTTCATCCGCGCGTACCGCGGCCTGCGCGTCACCGACCGCCCGATGGCGCTGCGGCCGTGGCTGTACATGATCGTGCGCAACCGCGCCCTCGACGAGCTGCGCACGCCGCAGCGGCGCTCGGAGTCTACGACGACGAGCTGCGGATGCGCGCCCGTGACCGACGGCGACCCGGCGCACTGCTTCGCCGAGCAGCGAGGAGATGCGGCAGGTCGTCGCCGAGATCGGCCGGCTGCCCGAGCGCCAGCGGATCGCGCTCGTCATGCGCGAGTTCGACGGCCGCACCCACGCCGAGACCGCCCGCGCCCTGCAGACGACCGTGCCGGCGACGAAGTCGCTCATCATCCGCGCGCGCTCGAACCTCCACGCCGCGGTGCACGCGGCGTGACGAGCGACGCCGTCGCGAGCCGCTCGATGCGGGTCGCGGCGCGGTAGCCTGCGCCGATGGACGTCACGAGCATCGAAGCGGCGCTGGACCGACTCGAAGAGGGCCTTCAGGAGGCGCGCGCAGCGACCCAGATGCTGCGCGACGGCGACTACAGCGCCATCGGGGACCTCAACGAGGTCGTCGATGCGCTCGCCATCGAACTGGCCGAGCTCAAGGGGCGCACGGGCGCGAAGTTCTGAAGCTGCCGCCGGGCTGGCCAGCGGCCGGCTCGGGTCAGTGGCCGTTCACCGAGAAGTGCATGTAGTCCTTCGTGTTGCCGGTCCACGAGCCGCCCCAGCCCCAGCCGACCGAGGCGAAGGCCGCGACGACCTGGCGGGTCACCATCCCGCGCCGGTGGCGGCTGCGGTCGCGATAGCGCTGCGCCCGCGGATTGCGCGACTGGCCGCAGCCGACGTAGGGGTTCTCGACCGGGTTGAGGTCGACCGCCAGGCCGTAGGCGTGATTGGACCACGACTGCGTGGTCGTGGCGCGCGTGCACGGCGAGGCCGCCGCCTTGCGGCACTCGAACGAGCCGCTGATGTCCGGGCCGGCCGGGCGTTCGGCGGGCCGGGCGTAGGACGCCGTCAGCGAGAGGTTGCGAATCGGGAAGTAGAGCCCGTACAGCTTGCGGAAGACCTGCTGCAGCGGCCGCGCGGCGCGCTTGTTGACGACGAGCTGCCCCGTCCGCGGCTTGCCGTCGAAGTTGCGATGGGTGACCGTGAGCAGCCGCAGATCCGCCAGCGCGACCGGGCAGCCCGGCTGCCAGTGGCGCTGCTGGCGAAGCTGGGAACGGACCTCGGGCGGCAGCGGCGCGACCGAGGACTCAAACGGCACCGCCAGCGTCAGCGCGACTGCGGCCATGGAGATGAAGCCAGGCACGACCGCAACTGTACGCCGCCGTCAGCAGCCGCTCACCCGACCGCGCCGCGGCGGGAGGCGAAAGCGCGTCTGCGCCGCGTTGTTGGACTCGTCGGACTCGAAGACGTGCCCGAGCGGGTCGGCGACGTGGCGCAGCGAGAAGCAGCCGCTGAGGCCGGTGACGTCGACGTACTGCTCGTAGTAGCCGGGCGGGTAGCTCTCCTCCCAGCCCTTGGAGATCCCCATCCGCACCGATCGCGCGCGCGAGGACTGGTTGCAGGCGGGGAACTTGCGAAAGCGCGGGCCGCCGAGCCCGGCACCTCGACGAGGTCGCGCATGCAGAACCGCGTCTTGCGGCCGAACTTCACGAACTGCTCGAGCGGAAGGCCCGCCGTCCACAGCTCGAAGCGCAGCCCGTCGCGCAGCTTCCAGTAGCGCCCCTGCCCCGGGATGAACCAGAAGTCAAAGCGCGCCTCGGGCAGTGCGTAGTCGGCGTGGCTGCCGTCCTGCGAGTAGATGCGCTGGCTGACCGTCATCGTGCGCTCGCTCTCGCGATCGCCGAGCAGGAACATCGGGCCGTTGCCGCGATTGATGAGCCGGTTGCGCGATCCCAGCCGCAGACGCCCGTTGCGACCGCGCAGGACGCGCAGGTCGCTCGGTTCGAGCACGACGAGGTCGGGGCAGCGCAGGTTCGCGTCGCCGCACGGGCCCGACGGCGGCGGGACCGGCACCGGCTCGGGCGGGATCGGCGTCGGGTTCTCCGGCGCCGTCGCGCGCGGCGCGTGCGACGGCTGCGCGGCGACCGCCACGCCCGCGGCGAGCGCCGCGAGGAGCACACCGAACACCACAACGATGCGTGCCCGGTGCGTCACGACGTGGCAGCTTAGCCATGGCGCCGGGACCCGGCGACGCGCTACGGTTTCGCTGCGGGCGCCGTGTCGGACCGGCCCGGCGACTCGAACCTGACGAAAGGCAGACCATGCAGAGCGCCCCGAGCGCGCAGCAAGCCCGGCCGTCGGCCGACGGCGCGACCGGCCTCGACGCGAGCGAGCCCGGGGCCGCGCCCCTCGCCGGGGACATCGAGCCGTGCTCCAGCGAGACCGCCGACCGCATCGCGACGGGGATCGTCACGGTCGTGCCGGTCCTCGCGCTGGGGATCGTCGTGTGGCAGGCCTGGGCGGACCTCCTGCGCTGGCACGACTTCGTCGTCTTCGCGGTCATGTACGTCGTCACCGGGCTCGGCATCACCGTCGGCTTTCACCGCCACTTCACGCACCGCGCGTTCGCGACGAGCAAGTCGCTGCGCGCGACGCTCGCGGTCATGGGGACGATGGCGATCGAGGGTCCGATCACCGCGTGGGTGGCCGACCACCGCAAGCACCACGCGTTCTCCGACGTCGAAGGCGATCCGCACAGCCCCCACGTCGACCACGGCCGTGGTCTGGCCGGCGCACTGCGCGGCCTCGCGCACGCGCACGTCGGCTGGCTGTTCTTGCACACGCAGCGCGGCAACAAGCGCCGGTACGCGCCCGACCTCGTCGCCGACGAGACGATCAGCTTCATCGACCGCACGACGCTGTGGTGGATCGGCCTCGGCCTCGCGCTGCCGTTCGCCCTCGGCTACGCGCTCGGCGGGACGCTCCAAGCCGCGCTCACGGGTCTGTTGTGGGGCGGCGCCGTGCGGATCGTCCTCCTGCACCACGTGACGTACTCGATCAACTCGCTGTGTCACTTCTTCGGCCGCCGGCGCTTCGAGACCGGCGACCACTCGCGCAACCTCCTCTGGCTCGCGCCGCTGTCCTTCGGCGAGGCGTGGCACAACAACCACCACGCCTTCCCGACCTCCGCCGCCCACGGCATGCGCGGCATCGAGCGGCTGCTGGATCCCAGCGCGATCGTCATCGCGACGCTCCAGCGGCTCGGGCTCGTCTGGGACGTCGTGACGATCTCCGAGGAGCGCCAGCTCGCCAAGCTCGTGCCCGCGGCGCGGTAGGCACTCGAGCTACGAGCAGCGCACGTACGCGCTGAAGTACTTGCCGACCTTCGCGCGCTGAAAGCCCGGCGGCGGCACCTGGATGCGCGCCGAGTCCTCGGTCTGGTCGAACGGGCCGTAGGCCGGGTGCTTGAGGAAGCGCGTGCCGCTGATGACGTAGAGCCCGACGCCGCCGGCGTGCTGGCGCGCGGTCTGTGACGCGTCGGTGCGCGCAACGACGCCGTTGCGATCGCGGTCGGCGATCCAGCGCACGTCGGCGAGCAGCTTGTGGTTGGGCACGGAGATCGGGCCGCAGGCGCGCGCCGCCTTCACCGCGGGCGAGCCCAGGACGGCGGTCAGGTCCTTGCGGACGCTGTCGCGCAGCCTCAGCTCGCGGTTGACGTATGCCGGGTTGAAGATCGAGAGCGTGTACACGAGGCCGCCCAGGACGGCGACGGCCGACCCGATCGCCCACGGCTTGGCCGCGCGGTGCCCGCGCGGCAGGCGGCTGAAGCCGGCGATCGCGAACGCGGCGAAGAGCACGAGCGCGAGCGCCCCGACGATGACGTAGCGGTTGATGACCGAAAAGCCGCGCAGCGAGACGAGCAGGAACGTCCCGAGGCCCCAGACGAGCAGCGTCGCCGGCACGAAGAGGCGCCCGCGCGCCATGCGCCACGCGAGCACGATCCCGGCTATCCCGAGGATGAAGACCGGCGGCTTCGTGAGCTCGAAGAGGTAGCGCAACGTCACGCCCGGCAGCTCGCCGAGCGACTGGCGGCGGCCGAGCAGGCGCGAGGACTCGGTCGTGTAGTTCAGCGAGTACATCGGATCGCCCGTGACGACGAAGTCCGAGAGCGCCCACAGGACCGGCGCGACCGCGATGATCGCGCCGATGCGCACCCATTCGCGCAGCGGTCGCCGCCACACCATCCAGAGCCCGTACAGGCCTGCGAGCAGCCAGGCCTCCGGCCGCAGCAGACCGGCGAGCGTCAGCAGCACCCAGACGATGCCGCCGCGCTTCGGGCGTTGCGCCTCGAGCGCTGCCGCCCAGAGGATGAGCGCGAGGTACGGGACATCGACATAGCCGCGCGCGGCGAGAAACGGGAAGTCCAGCCGGCTGAGCAGAAGCATCGCCGCGACGAGGCCGACAGCCCAGCCGAACGACGCCTTGCCGAGCCGGTACATCCCGGCGACCATCGCGACGAACGACAGCACGCAGATCGCCAGCAGGACGCGGTCGCCGGACAGGCCGAGGGCCGCCAGCGGCACGCAGACGACGACCCACAGCGGATGCTGGGTCGGCGCGCGGTAGGCGTCGAAGGACGGCAGCGATCCGTCGAGCAGCTCGCGCCCCCACAGCAGCGAGTAGAGCGAGTCGTAGTTGGAGTACGTCGGGTAGACGAAGAACCCGACCATCGCGGCGACCGTCAGCGCGACGAGCGCCAGCACCTCCCAGCGTGACCAGCGGCCCGGCTCGGTCACGGCTACGCGAACGTGACCGACGGGCGGGGAAGGGCGCTCATGCTGCGCGCCAACCTATCGCAGGCCGTCTCCGCTCTCAGAGCGCGACGACCACGTGCGACCCGTCGTCGAGCACGACGAGGCCTCCGTGCGGCAGCCAGCCGGCGGCGTCCCGCGGACCGCTCAGGAGCGCCGCCTTCGCGAGCGACTCGGCCTCCAGCGCCGTCGGCGCGAGGGCGGTCGCCTGGACGATGCCGGTGTACGCGGGAAGCCCCGTGGCGGGATCGAGCAGGTGGTGCGCGGGCTTGAGTCGCTCCATCCAGCTGCGTTTGACGATCGACGTCGTCGCGACCGCGCCGTCGGCCAGCTTGAACTCGTGCAGGACTCGCTGGCTCATCGGTGCCGCCACCGCGATGGCGTGCTCCAAGCCGCCCTGTCCGCCGACGCGCAGATCGCCTTCGCAGTCGACGAGGAAGCTGCTGTGTCCGCACAGCAGCTCGCCGACGGCGTCGGCGAGCAGGCCCTTGACGATGCCGCCTCCGTCGAGCTTGACGCCGGGCGGCCGCGTGACCGTGGACGTGTCGAGGTCGACCTCGATCGTGCGCCAGCGTCCGTCGGGATGCGGACCGGCCGGCTGGCGGGCCGGCGCGAGCGCGAGCGCGAGCGGCAGCGCCAGCGAGCCTCGGAAACGTTCGGTCTTGTATCCGAGCCGCTCGATCTCATCGAGCATCGTCGCGTCGACCAGGCCGCCCGTCGCGCGCGCGGCATCGACGACGGCTTGGACGAAGCGGGCCATGATCGCCGTGACCGCCACGGTCGTGGCCTCGTCGCGATTGAGGCTCGACAGCTCGCTCTCGGGCTTGAAGCGCGAGAACACCGCGTGCCACGCGAGCAGCCGATCGCGGGCCGCGATCACCGCCTCGGCGGGCGCGCCGGCTGGTCCCGCACCGACGACCCTGACCGTCGTGTTGCCGCCGAAGCACGTGAAGGTCCTCGATGCCTCGATCATCGACGCCATGCTGGGCTGCGGTCTCGCGTCAGCTCACCGACCAGACCGTCACGGCGTCGGTCTTGCCCCGAACCTCCATGCGGTCGACGTGGACGAGATCCGCGCGCGAGCGCGTGAGCATGCCCTTGACGGTGTCCGACAGGAAGATCGCGTGCCCCGAACCCTTCGTCATCGACTCCAGGCGCGCGGCGGTGTTCGTCGTGTCGCCGATCGTCGAGTACTCCATGCGCCGCTGGCTGCCGACGTTGCCCGCCATCACCGGCCCCGAGTTCAGGCCGATCCCGATCCGAAACGGCTCGTCGCCGCGCTCTGCGAGCAGCGCGTTGACCTGCTCGAGGGCCGGTCCGGCCATCTCCTCGGCGGCGCCGAGCGCGCGGTCGGCGTGGTCGACCTGGTCGGTGGGCGCTCCGAAGACGGCCATGATCCCGTCGCCCATGTAGGCGACGAGCGTGCCGCCGTGGCTCGCGATGACGTCGCTCATGATCGTGAGGTACTCGTTGAGGACCTCGATGACCTCCTCGGGCGTGTGCTGCTCGGAGTACGTCGTGAAGCCGCGGATGTCCGAGAACATCACCGTGACGATCTTGCGCTCGCCGCCGAGCCGGAGCCCGTCCTCCGCGCGCGCGAGGACGTCGTCGACGACGGCCTCGGGCACGAAGCGCGCGAAGAGGTCGCGCACGCGCTCGCGCTCGAACGCGCCGACGGTCGTCGCGACGCCGAGGGCGCCGACGAACCCCAGCCCGAGCGCGATCAGCGGATACAGACCCGAGACGATCAGCCCGCCGTCGAACGCGAGCTGCGCGAACCCCGCGAACACGATCGCCGACAGGACGCCGATCAGCGCGGCGCGCTGGGGGCCGAAGCGCAGGGTCGTGGCGGCGCCGAGCAACCCGAGCGCGACGACGAGCAGCGCGTTCAGCCAGCCGGGTGCGCTGCGCAGCTGCAGGCCGTCGAGGACCGTCTGGATCGCGGCCGCCTGGATCTCGGGCCTGCCATGAGGTCGTCGGACGAGGTCGCGACCGGGAAGACGTCCTTCAGCGACGGCGCCGTGGCACCGACGACGACCGCCTTGCCACGCACCTCGCGCGGGTGGAAGCGGCCGAGCTCCACGTCGCGAAACGAGAGGGTCTTGACGCTCTTCGGCGGGCCGGGGTAGTCGATCCAGGCCGTGCCGTCGGACTCGAAGTCGTCGCGCGTGACGACCGGCCGGCCGCGCAGGAGCTCCGCGCCGACGACGGGCAGCGACTCGAGCTTGGACTCGTCGTAGGCGAGGCGGCGGATGATGCCGCCCGGATCGTTGGGGAGGTTGACGCTCGCGGCGCGCGCGCCGATCTCCGCGAGGAAGTCGTCGCCGCCGAGCACGTTCGTCGCCCCGTCGTCGCTGACCTCGCTCGTGCCGAGCACGATCCGCGGCGCTGCGTCGACGGCCTCGACGAGCGCGTTGTCGGCGTCCGCGTCGGCGCTCGGCTCGGTGAACTGGACGTCGTAGACGATCGCCCCCGCGCCCGCCTTCGTGAGCTGCCGGATGACGCGCGCGTGGTGCGTGCGGCTGAACGGGAACCGGCCGATCTCGGTCAGCGACTTCGCGTCGATCGCGACGAGCGCGACGTCCCGCGCCTCGTGGCCGCCGCGGACGGCGTAGCGCAGGTCGACGGTCTCGAGATTCGAGCCGCGGAAGACGTCGAAGGCCCACAGCCCGAGGACGACGCCCGTCGTCGCGAAGGCCAGCGTCGCGTAGAGCGTGAGCGCTAGCCGCTTGCGTCTGGGCACGGAGCGCAGTCTGTCGCACTCACGCGTGTGCGTGCGGTAGCTTGGCGGGACTGTGACTCGTACGCCCTGCGCTCGGCAGGGGTGCTGGTTCTCGTTTCGGTTGGAGGGAGTGGTCTACGGATGGCTGGCTTCGTACGAGTACTGACGGCGACGGTCGCGACGCTGATGTGCGCTGTCGGGACGGCAAGCGCCGGCACGATCGGCGAGAACTTCGACTCGGTCGCACTCCCGGCCGGCTGGACGACGGACAACAACAGCAACCCGATCGGCGCCAACACCAACGGCTGGAACCCGTTCGGCGCCACGCCGTGGGCCCCGTTCAACGGCACCGGGCACGTCGGAGCGAACTTCCAAGCGACGGCCGGCACGGGGACGATCAGCGCCTGGCTCATCTCACCCCTGCGAACCGGCCTGACGGTCGGCGACACGTGGAGCTTCTACACACGCAAGGCAGGGGCCGACGACTTCGCCGACCGCCTCGAGGTCCGCATGTCGACGAACGGCTCGTGCAGCCCGGGGGCCTCCGAGACCGACGTCGGCGACTTCACGACCGTCCTCACCACGGTCAACCCGACCCTCGTCCTGGGCGTCTACCCGACGGACTGGACGCTCTTCAACGGGACGTTGGGGGCGATGGCCGAGTCGAGCGGGTGCCTGGCCTTCCGCTACTTCGTCACCGACGGCGGCCCGACTGGCGACAACTCGGACATCATCTCGATCGACGCAGCCCGGCTCGGGGAGGACGACGCTCCGCCGCCCGACACCGCGATCAGCAACCCCGGCGCGTTCGTCGCGACCGCCAACGTGACGGTCACCCCCAGCGAGCCAACCGCAGCGCCGGTCGACTTCTTCGCGTGCAACCTCGACGGCGCCGGCTTCGTACCGTGCCCGGCCGGCGGGACGTTCACCGGGCTCTCGCAGGGCTCGCACACCGTGCAGGCACGCTCGGTCATCGGCGTCGCCGTCGACCCCACGCCGGCGAGCGTGACGTTCTTCGTCGACACCGTCGCCCCGACCACGACCCTCACCCCGCCGACGACGCCGCGCGCGAGCAGCACCGTCGCCCTCGCGTTCAGCGCCGCCGACACCGGCGGCAGCGGCATCGACGTCGTCCAGTGCCGCCTCGACTCCGCCGCTCCGGGCGCGTGGGTCCCGTGCGCCACGCCGACGTCGCAGACCTACACGAACCTCACCGACGGCACGCACACGTTCGACGTCCGTGGCGTCGACGAGGCGGGCAACGTCGATGCCACGCCGGAGAGCGCGACCGTCGTCGTGGACACCACGGGTCCGGCGGTGGCGTTCAGCGCGCAGCCGGCGGCATCGACGACGAGTACGAGCGCCACGCTCGCGTTCAGCAGCGCTGACGCCGCGAGCTTCCAGTGCCAGCTCGACACCGCGGCGTTCGCCGCGTGCACGTCGCCGGTGAGCCTCACGGGCCTCGCCTTGGGCGCGCACACCTTCTCCGTGCGCGGCACCGACGCGCTCGGCAACGTCGGCGCGGCGAATGCGGCGTCGTGGACGATCGTGGCGCCGCCGGTCCCGCCGCCACCACCGCCGGTCGGCCCACCGCCTCCTCCGCCAGTCGCACCGCCGCCACCCCCTCCACCCACGTGCGGCGGCCGACCCGCGACGATCGTCGTCGCAGCCGGCCAGCGCACCGTCACGGGCACGGCGGGGCGCGACGTCATCGTCGGCACCGCTGCCGCGGAGACGATCAACGGCCGTGGCGGAAACGACACGATCTGCTCCGGAGGCGGCGCTGACACCGTTCGCGGCGGCACCGGCAACGACAACCTCCGCGGCGAAGCCGGCAACGACCAGGTGTTCGGCGACAGCGGCAGCGACCTGCTGCTCGGCGGCACCGGGAACGACAACCTCCGCGGCGGCGCGGGCAACGACCGCCTGGGCGGCGGCAACGGCAACGACCGGGTCGACGGTGGCGCGGGCAACGATCAGCTCGACGAGATGCGCTTGGGCGGCCGCGGCGTCGACCGCCTCAACGGCTCCGGGGGGACCGACCGGATCCGCAGCGCCGACAACACCAGGGACATCGTCGACTGCGGCCCCGGCCGGGACTCCGCGCTCCTCGACCGAGTCGACAGGCAGCGGCGCTGCGACAGCATCCGCCGCGTGGCCTGAACCGGGGCTCTCTGCGGTCGTCCGGCCGTACGATCGGTGGCGGAGACGTCATCGACTGGAGCCTGATTGCGAGCGATGAGGGCGATCCGTAGCGGACGGCTCGCGGCACGTGCCGCGAGCGCGTCCGCCATCGCGTGCGGGCTCGTCGCCGGCGTTGTCGGCGGGCTCGTCGCCGGCGTCCTCGCGACGCCCGCCTCCGCGGTCACGAACCTCTACGCGGCGCTGGACGGCACGAGCCCGCAGCTCACGCAGTACGCGGTGGGGCCCGGCGGAGCGCTCACGCCACTCGCGCCGGCCGTGCTCGCCGGCGGGGCGCGGGACACGGCCATCACGCCCGACGGGCGCTTCGCCTACGTCGCGCTCTCCTTCGGCAGCGACGACGGCCTTCTCGCGCAGTTCGCGCGCGGCGCGGGCGGGCGCATGGAGGCTGCGAGCGTGATCTCCGCCGGGGCCGCCGACCCGCGCGGCATCCTCGTCAACCCGCAGGGGACGCGCGTGATCTACGCGAACGCGTTCACGCGGTCGCTGCGCTGGCGACCGATCGGGTCCGACGGCCTGCTCGGCGCGGCGACGACCGTCGATCTCGCTCCTCTTGGTGCCAACCCGCGCTTCCTCGCGATGACGCAGAACGGCACGAGCCTGTACGTGGGCGACGCCGGCCTCGGCTTCCGCCCGACCCAGATCCTCCAGTTCGACGTCGACCCCGCGAGCGGCGCGATCACGGCGAAGGCGCCGGCAGCGGTCGGCTGGCCCGGCGGCGGCCCGACGGAGATCGCTCGCATGACGGTGTCGCCCGACGGCCGCCACCTCTACGCGACCAGTGGCGAGACCGGCGACGGCATCGCGCGCTTCGACATCGGCGCGAGCGGCGCGCTGACGGGCGGCAGCGAGCTCGTGGCCCCCACCGACCGCAGCGCGACGAGCGTGATCGCGATCGCGCCCGGCGGCCTGCACGCCTACGCGCCGACGAACGTCACGGGGCTCGTGCCGCCCGGCGAGATCCACCAGTTCTCGCGCGACGCCTCGACGGGCGCGCTCTCGCCGCTCGCCCCGCCGGCGGCCGACTACCAGGTGGACCTCCCCACCCGCGACGCCGTGGCGAGCCCCGACGGCCGGTCGCTCTACCTCGGCCAGAGCCTCGATGCGGCCGGCCCGGTCGCCAACGTCGGCGAGTGGACGATCACGGCCGGCGGCACGGTGTCGCCGCGCGCGAACCTCGCAGCCCCCGCCGGCACGGAGCGAAACGCCGGGATCGTCCTCGCGCCGTCACAGGCGCCGGTCGCCTCGTTCACCGCGACGCCCGCGCCCGCGGGCCAGCCGACGACGTTCGACGGTTCGAGCTCGTCGGACCCCGACGGCACGGTCGCACGCTACGACTGGGACTTCGGCGACGGGACGACGCTCGCCGACGGCGGTCCCGCGCCGAGCCGGGTGTACGCGTCCGCCGGCACGCCGGTCGTGCGGCTCACGGTGACCGACGCCGACGGGACGTCGACCTCGGCGTTGTGGACCGGCGCGCGAATGCTGCGAAACGGCGGCCCGTCTGCCACGACGACTCGCACCCTGACGATCGCCGCCGCGGTCGTGCCGCCCCCTCCACCGCCACCGCCGCCACCCGCGAGGCCTGCCCCCGACAAGGGCGCGAGCGTGACCGTCCGCGAGACCTTCGGCCGCGTGCGCGTGCGGTTGCCCGGCACCACGCGCTACGTCGAGCTGAGCCGGCTGACCGAGATCCCGCTCGGCTCGCGCGTCGACGCGCGCAAGGGCCGCGTCCAGGTCACGGCCGAGGTCGACGCTGCGACGCACCGCACGGAGTCCTCGCTGTTCTACGACGGGATCTTCGACATCCGCCAGACGAAGGGCTCAAAGCCGATCCTCGAGGCGACGATCGTCGGCGGGACGTTCGCCGGCTGCCAGCCGCGCCGGGCCTCGAGCGCGGCGCGGCGCGGCGCCGCCGGCGGCCCCCTCGCCGAGCCCTTCCTCGCGCTCGCGGCCGCGACCAAGAAGCGCAGCAAGCGCAAGGTCCGGCGCCTGTGGGGCAAGGGCGAGGGGAGCTTCCGCACGAAGGGCAAGCGCTCGTCGGCGACCGTCCGCGGCACGTGGTGGCTTGTCGAGGATCGCTGCGACGGCACGCTGAACCGGGTCAAGCAGGGTCGGGTCGACGTGCGTGACTTCCGCCTGAAGAAGACGATCCGCCTGCGCGCCGGCCAGCGATCGATCTACCTCGCCAAGGCGCCCTCGACTCAGCTGCGCCGCTCGTCGCGCAGGACGGCGTGCGCGGCGCTGCGCCCCGGCGAGCCGGCGATCCCGCCGGTCGGCGCGGTTCCCGCCCCGCTGACGTACAGGCCCGCGACCGGCGTTCGGTGCGAGGCGAGCGCCGGGGTCGGGCGCAGCAGGCCGAGCTGGTCGAGCGTGACGTCGAGGACCATCGGGTGTGCGCCGGGCCAGCGCAGCTCGCGGGCCATGAGCTGCGGCGTGCGGACGGCGACGCCCTGGATCGTGTCCCGAAAGCCGGGCGCGCGCGCCTCGACCTGGTCGAGCATGCTCTGCACGACCGCGGGCGCCGCACGCTCCCACCCGTCGCGCACGTCGAACGGGGCCGCGGGGCACGCGAGATAGACCGTGTGATGGCCGGGCGGTGCCAGCCCGCCGTCGAGCGCCGACGTCGTGAACGCGTACGCGGGTGCGGGCAGATGCACGCGGCGGTCCTCGGCGGCGCGAAACGCCGCGGCGAGCTCGTCGAGTGAGTCGACGTAGCTCTGCAGGCCATGGTGATCGCCGGGCTCGCAGCCGGTGTAGGCGGGCAGCCGGTCGACGGCGACGTGGACGACGAGCTGCACGCCGTTGGACCGGTGCGTCGCGGCGAGGCCAGCGCCGGCCTCGCCGCCGAGCGGCGGGTCGAGCAGGTCGAGCAGCGCGACCCGCGGATCGATCGCGGTCACGACCGCGTCCGCCGTCAGGCGCTCCCCGTCTCAAGCTCGACCGCGCGGACACGACCGCCGGCGGCGTCGATCCGCGCGACGGCGGCGTCGCAGCGAACCCGGCCCCCGAGCTGCGTGAACCGTCGCAGGAGCGCGTCGGTGAGGCCCTGCGCTCCGCCGACGGCGTGCCACTGTCCGTACCGGTGATATGCCGCCTGCCAGAAGCCGAACAGCGCGCCGCGGGGCTGCTCGGGGCTCGCGCCGGCGTGCGCGGCGAACGCGCTCACGGGCCCGCGCGTCAGGTCGGATGCCGAGCCGGCTTCGCAGGAGCCGCCCATAGGAGCCGAGCAGCTCGCTCGTCAGCGCCGCACGCCGGCGCCCCGACCAGGCGACCGGCCTGCGGTAGGCGCCGCAGGACGCGGCCGGTCAGCTCGCGGCCGCCACCCCGGCCTGCAGCGACAGCGTCAGGAGCTCGACGAGCGGCGTCGCGTCCGCCATGAACGCCTCGTACGCCAAGGCGTCGCCGCGGTCGATTCGCGCGATCGACGCGACCGTCCGCGCGACGGAGCGGTGGAAGCGCACGCGGCGCCCGTCGGCGAACACCGCCACGGCGAACGGGTCCATCTCGCGGTACTCGAGGCCGGCGGCGCGCAGCCCGAGCTCGCGCGGGATCGACGTCATGTTGATGATGTTGTGCGCGACCGAGTGCGTGTCGAAGCGATAGCCCGCGACGGTCTCCTCGGTCCGCGATCCGCCGCCCGGCTTGCCGGACTGCTCGAGCACGAGCACGTCGACGCCGGCGCGAGCGAGGTAGCAGGCGCAGACGAGCCCGTTGTGCCCGGCGCCGACGACGATCGTCGTCACGACGGGCGCTGCACCGGGTCTCGCCACGACGTGGCGAGCGCCCCGGCGATTCGCGCGGTCTCAGGTCGCTGCGTGCGTCGACCGGCTCGATCGGTCATCCACGGACCGTAGAGCCGCCGGCGCCCGGGCGCGTCGAGGCTTCGGACTTGAACGCGCCTGACGCGCGGGATACCGTGAACCTCGGCTGGCGCCGCGGCACGACGCCGTGGACAGCGCGGCCATCGACGAAGGGGATGGGGCCTCACGTGGCGCGGACGCCGATCGAGCGATGTCTTCTGCTGCTGGTCGCGGCGGCCTGGCTCCTCGCCGCCCCGGCCGCGGTGGCGGTTCCCGGCGTGCCGCAGGCGCCCGTCACGGTGTTCAGCGAGGGCTTCGAGAACGTCAGCCCGCCGACGACGGCGATCCTCGTCACCGCGTACACGGGACCGGCGCCGGCGAACCAGACGTACACGGCAGACCCCGCGTGGCTCACCCTCACGGGCTGCAACGGCATCGTCACCTCGCAGGCGAGCGGCGATGTCACGCAGTGCGCCTCCAGCGGGGCGCTCGAGGCCCTGGCCGCGGCGCTCGGGACGTTCAACGGCACGTCCGCGGCATCTAACCACGCCTGGGTCTCGACGACGACGAACGCCCCACCCGCCGACGTCGTCGAGCTCGAGACGGCGACGCCGGTCGCGCTCGGCGCTTCGAGCAGGTTCGTCGCGGCGTCGGTCAACGTCTCGGCGAGCTCGTGCACGCTCGCGGCGCCGCTGCTGAAGCTCTACCTCCTCGACGGCGCGACCGCGCTGCCGGCGTTCGCGGCGCCGCACAACCCGTGCCCCGGCGTCGAGGTCGCCGGGACCGGGACCTACGCCGCGCCGCGGGCGGCGCTCGTCGCCGGCGCCTCGGTCGGCCTGCGGATCCTCAACGCGACGGCCACCGGCACCGGCAACGATCACGGCCTCGACGACGTCAGGCTTCTCGACGCGACCCCGAAGCTCGACCTCGCGTTCACGTCGCCCGTCGCCCCGGGCGGCACGTCGCGCCTCACCGCGACGATCACGAACACCTCCGAGCTCGCCGAGAAGGCCGGCTGGAGCTTCACCGACACGCTCGGCGGCGGCCTGAGCGTCGCGGCGCTGCCGAACGTCGCGTCGACGTGCGGGGGCGCCTCCGTCGACGCGGTCCCCGGCGGCCTGTCGATCGCGGCGGCCGGCACGCTGCCGACCGGCGTCGCCTCGTGCACCGTGCAGGTCGACGTCGCGGCCGCCCCGGGCGACTACGTCAACGGCCCGCAGAACATCACCTCGCGCGCGGGGCTGGATCCCGAAGCGACGGTGGCCACGGTGACGTTCCAGGCACCGCCCCCGCCGCCCCCGCCGCCGCCGCCGGACGCCAAGAAGGGGACGTCGGTCACGATCTTTCGGTCGCTGGGCAAGGTGCGCGTGAAGGTCCCCGGCAGCCGGACGTACGTCGACGTGACCCAGCTGCGAGAGGTCCCGCTCGGCTCGCGCATCGATACGCGCAAGGGCCGCGTCACGCTCGCCGCCGAGGTCGACGCGAAGACCGGCCGGACCCAGTCGACCTGGTTCTACGACGGCATCTTCGACATCAGCCAGACGAAGGGCACGAAGCCCTACCTCGTGGCGACGATGGCCGGCGGGACGTTCGCGGGCTGCGCCCCGCGCCGGGGCGCGAGCAGCCGCGTCACCCTCGGCACGGCCGCCGGCCCGGTCCCCTTCCGCTTCGCCGCCAAGCGCAGCAAGCGCAAGGTGCGCCGGCTGTGGGGCCAGGGCAAGGGGAACTTCCGCACCGCGGGACGCCGCTCGACCGCGACCGTCCGTGGCACCTGGTGGCTCGTGGAGGACCGCTGCGACGGGACACTTACGCGCGTGAAGGAGGGGCGCGTGGACGTCCGCGACCTGCGCCTGAAGAAGACCATCAGGCTGCGCGCCGGCGCGCGCTCCATCTACCTCGCCAAGGCCCCGTGAGCGCGCCGGCCAGGCTGGCGCTCGGGCTTGCCGTCGCGCTGGTCGGGTTCGCCGGCGCCGGGCTCGCGCAGCCCGCGGGCGCCGACGCGCGGATCGCGACGAGCGGCAGCGGGCGGTTCCTCGACACGATCGACTGGTTTGAGTGGGGAACGCACTTCCAGGTGCTCTCGGGCGCGGCGCAGACGCAGACACACACGACGACGATCGGCGGGGTGGACCTCGTCGTCACATGCTCGCTGTCGCAGTTTGGTGGCGTCGCGCTTGCCCATCGTCCCGGCTACTGGGTCGGGGCCGCGCTCGACGACCTCTACGCCATCGGCGGCTCCGGAGCCGCGAACACGCTGATCAGCGGCGTCTCGACGGCGTCGGACAACTCCAACGTCGCGACGACGTTCGACTTCGCGTGCGCGGCGACGCTCGGCGGCGAGCCGTTTGACCTCGGCGGCGTCGTCTTCGCCGATGCAGAGCAATCGGTGAGCACCGAGCGCGTGCAGGCGACGATCGCGCCGGCCGCGACGTGGCGGATCATCGACCGGCTGCGCACGGTGGGTTGCAGCGCGTCGACCGCGGCGACGCGGACCGTGACGGCGAACGCCGACACGCTCGTCCTCGCCGGCACCACCATCTGCGCGACGGGACCGGCCGTCGTGGCGTACGCCGACGGCGCGACGAGCGGGACGGCCCTGGCCTTCTCGCCGGGGACCGGCAGGTCGGCGGTCGCGCTCGGCGTCCACGTGCCCGTCGACCTGGGGGATGCGCCGGCGACCTACGGCGAGGCGGGTCACGCGCTGCCGGTCGCGCTGAGCGGCGGCGCTCCGGGTCTCGGTCCGACGGCGGTGAGCAACCCGGCGTTCGCGCTCGCCGACGTCGCCGCCCCCGCCCCGCGCCTTGGCGCCTCGGTGGATCCGGGTGGCGGACCCTCCGCGGACGCTCGCGGCGACGACGACTCGGGCGGTGGTCCGTTCGGGGTCGCCGACGACGAGAACGCCGAGCCGCCCGCGACGGCCGCGGTCGTGCCCGGCGGAAGCCTGACCCAGGACGCCGTGGCGTGCACGGGACCGGGCTCCGTCGCCGCGTGGATCGACTTCGACGCGAGCGGATCCTTCGATCCTGACGAGCGCTCGCAGGCGTCGGTGTGCACCGGGGGGTCGGTGGACCTCGCGTGGACGGTGCCGGCCGACGCCGCCGCGCAGGCGCAGACGTTCGAGCGGCTGCGCATCGAGGCGGGCGCCGCCGGGCTCGTCGGCCCTACCGGCTTCGCCGCGAGCGGCGAGGTCGAGGATCACGCGCTCGCGCTGACGCTGCTGCCACCGCCCCCGCCACCACCGCCGCCTCTGCCACCGCCACCTCCGCCACCGGACCCACCGCCACCGCCCCCGCCGCCGCCACCACCGCCGCCCCCGGCACCGGCCCCGCCACCTCCGCCACCCGCCCCGCCTCCACCGCCGGCCCCAGCGCCGCCACCTCCACCTCCGGTCCCGGCGCCACCGCGGCTGGTCGACGACGTCGCGTCGCCGACGGCGGGCGCCGCCACGACGAACGCCGCCGTTGCCACGGCCGCGCCCGAGCCCACCCGGGGCGAGTCCGTGGCGGTCGCCGAGTCGACGGGGACCGTGCGCGTCAAGGTGCCCGGCAGTGATCGCTACGTCGAGCTGCGCGAGGCCGCCGAGGTCCCGCTGGGCTCGCGCATCGACGCGCGCACTGGCCGGGTGACGATCACCGTCGAGGTCGACGCCCGCACCGGCGCGACCCAGACCGGCATGTTCTTCGGCGGCATCTTCGTCGTCACGCAGACGCGCGGGTCCAAGCCGCTGCTCGTGCTGACGCTCGCCGGCGGCAGCTTCTCGGGCTGCTCGGGCGCGAACGCGGCGCCGCGCTCGATCCTCGGTGCGGCGAGCGACCCCATCCCGTTTCAGTTCGCGGCGCGCAAGCGCAGCAAGCGCAAGGTGCGCCGCCTCTGGGGCAAGGGCGACGGCGACTTCCGCACGGACGGGGAGCGCTCGTCGGCGACCGTCCGCGGGACGTACTGGCTCGTCGAGGATCGCTGCGACGGCACGTACACGCGCGTGCGCCAGGGCACCGTCGACGTTCGCGACTTCCGGCTGCGCAAGACGATCCGCTTGCAGGCCGGCAAGCGCTACCTCTACCTCGCGAAGGCCCCCTAGATCAACGCAACGAGGGCGACCGCTCGCGCGATCGCCCTCGAAGATGCGACGAAGATCGTGACCGGGCGACGAGCGCCCGGACCAGCGATCAGATGGCCTGGACGTTGACCGCCTTGGGGCCCTTGTCGCCGGCTTCGGCGTCGTAGCTGACCTTGGCTCCCTCTGCGAGGCTGCGGTAGCCCTCACCGAGAATGCCCGTGTGATGGACGAAGAGATCCTTCTGTCCATCGTCGGGGCTGATGAAGCCAAACCCCTTGTCGTCGCTGAACCATTTTACGGTTCCGGTGGCCATGCTGGCCCTCCTCGGATGGCGTGCTGCTCACTCCGAGGATGCTTTGAGGCAACGACACGGGGCGCTGGCACTGCATTCGCCGGACCTTGCTGGTCCGACCGTTCTCGGCGAACAGTACTGCCTCACCAGGGCAAACGGTTGACGACCCGATAAAGGGGCGGGCCATCGCTCCCGCGCGAGCGACCCTTCCGATCACCTTCGGCGGCTGCGCGCGAGCTCGCGCTGCGCCTCGCCAGGCAGCGGGAACCACCGCAGGCGCTCGAAGGACTCCGGCAGGACGGGATCCTCCACGACGTCGCGCCGCGGCTCGGCGGCGAGCGACGCGATCAGCGCGGCGGCCTGCTCGAGCTGCTCGCCGAGGACCCGCTCGGCCGCGCTCGCGCGCTGCCGCGGAACTCCATCGCGCCGCCCGTGTAGGAGACGTCGTACAGGCTGATCGGCGGCCGGCTGTAGCGTCTCGCGGTGGTGCCAGAGCCCGTGAAGGGATCGAAGCGATACAGCGGCAGCAGCCGCACGCCCTCGTTCGCGAGCAGGTGCACCGCGTCGACGATGTAGTCCACGACCGCGTCGCTGACGAAGTAGTTGAAGTTCACGCGCAGCCAGCCGAGCTTCACGCCCTCGTGGCCGGTGCGCACCTCGCACTCCATCGCCCGGACGGTCGCGTCGTCGAGGTCGTGAAGCCGCTGTAGGTACGGGCCGGCGCAGAAGCAGCCGCCGCGCGCCTGGATGCCGAAGAGGTCGTTGAGGACCGAGACGACGAAGTGCGGGTGCAGCATGCCGCGCGGATGGCGCAGGCCAAGCGAGACGATCGCCAGGCGCGGCAGCTCGGTGCTCCCGAGGATGTCGATGTTCGGGTTGCGCGCCCAGGAGTCCATCGCTCGGCGGACGTGCGCGTCCTCGCGCGCGCGGATCGCGGGCGACGCCGACGGCCCGCTTGAGCTGGAAGACGAGCCCGGCGCGGATCGACTCGACGATGGCCGGCGTGCCCGCCTCCTCGCGATGCTCGAGCCTCGGCAAGGTAGGCGTGGTCCTGCACCGTGACGAACGCGACCGTGCCGCCGCCGGGCACCGTCGGGACGCGGCTGTCGAGCAGCGCGCGCTTGGCCACGAGGATGCCCGGCGTCCCGGGGCCGCCGATGAACTTGTGCGGCGAGAGGAAGACCGCGTCCTTGTAGGCGAGGTGGCCGTCGGGACCCTCGCGCGCGGGGTTCATCTCGATCTCGACGTACGGGCCCGCGGCGGCGTAGTCCCACAGCGACAGCGCCCCGTGGCGATGCAGGAGCGTCGCCACGGCCTCGACGTCGGTCATGATCCCGGTGACGTTCGAGGCGGCGGAGAAGCTGCCGATCTTCAGCGGCCGGCCGGCGTGGCGCTCGAGCTCGGCCTCGAGGTGGCGCAGGTCCAGGCGCCCGTCGGCGTCCTCGCGGATGACGCGCAGCTCGGCGATCGACTCGCGCCAGGGAAGCTCGTTGGAGTGGTGCTCGTACGGGCCGACGAACACGACGGGCCGCTGCTGCGAGCCCGATCAGCGCGGACAGGCCGTGCTCCGCGTCGAGGCGCTCCGGGATCCGCAGCCCGAGCGCGCGCACGAGCTTGTCGATCGCGGCCGTCGCGCCGGAGCCGCAGAACAGCACGACGTCCTGCTCGGAGCCGCCCACCGCCTCGTGCACGATCCGGCGCGCGTCGTCGCGCAGGCGCATCGTCTGGCGGCCGGTCGCCGACGACTCGGTGTGCGTGTTCGCGTACAGCGGCAGCACCTCGTTGCGGATGAAGTCCTCGACGAAGCTCAGCGAGCGGCCGGACGCCGTGTAGTCGGCGTACACGACGCGCTTGGGGCCGAACGGCCCGGGCAGCACGAGGTCGTCGCCGACGACCGAGCGGCGGATGAGGTCGACGAGCGCGTCGCGCTGCGCCGCCGACGGCGCGAGGTCCGCGAACGGGTCCAGCAGCTCGGCGGACTCCGCGCCGGCCGCGGCGCGCGCGCGGGCGCGGTCTGCTCGGCCGCGATCCGGGCGCGCGCGCGATCGGCCCGCCCCTGCGCCGCGACGAGGTTCGCGATGATCGCCTCGAGCATCCGCAGCGACAGGTCCGAGCCCGGCCGGCGAGCGCGTCGAACGACTCCGCCGTCAGCTCGAGCAGGACGGCGTCCTCCAGCGCGGCGCAGGTCGCGCTGCGCGCGCCGCGGTCGACGAGCGAGACCTCGCCCAGCACCTTGCCCGGGCCCCAGCACGGCAAGCCGGTGGCGCCGCGCGCCGCGCGCCACCGCGATCTCGACGATGCCCTCGGCGACGACGAGGAGCGCGCCGCCCGGCGTGCCGGCCTCGAAGACGACGGCGCCGGCGGGCACATGGTGCTCGGTCATGTGCTCGAGCACGCGCGGCAGGTCGTCGCGCGCCGAAGCCCTCGAAGAAGGCGCAGTCGCGCAGCAGGCCGAGCCGTTCGGGGCCCGCCGGTCGGCCGCCGGCGAGGGCGACTGCGACGCCGGCGCGGCGCGCATCGAGCATCCTCGGCGACGTCGCCGGTGACGGCGCGCACCCGCGCGCAGAGGTCGCGCGCGAGGCGCTTCAGGACCTTGCCCGCGAGCGGGCGGCCGAGCTTGCGCAGCACGGCGAAATCGGACGCGTCGAGCTCGAAGCCGGTGACCGGCTCGAGCGCGATCGCCGTGCCCGAGTGCAACCCCGGCGGCGGCGAGCGCCGTCTCGGCGAGGACGTCGGGTGGCTCGGCGACGGCCAGGGGCACGATCGTGGCGCCGCTCGCGAGGTGGACGGCGAGCCGTCCGCTCGACGACGAGGTACACGCGATCGGCGGGCGCGCCCTGGCGGAACAGCACGTCCTGCGGCGTTGAGCGAGAACGGGCGTAGCGAGCGCGGCCAGCTCGTCGCGGTCGGCGTCGGCGAGGCCGGCGAACAGGTCGGTGTCGCTGTTCGGCGACTACGTGATCATCTTCGCCAGCGACCTCCCGACGATCTCGAAGGAAGCGTTCGCCGCGCAGTTCCCGGGCACCGCCCCGCAGCCGCTCCTGGACGTGTTCTCCGCCCGCTTCCAGGTGCAGGGCGTGAGCATGCTCTACCTGACGAACCTGCTCCTCATGGTGCCTGTCCTCCTCGCGCTGCGCCGGTGGCGGCTGCCGTTCGGGAGCATCACGTTCATGTGGACGCTGATCATCGCGTCCGATCTCGTCGCCTACCAGTACAACCGCGGCTGGACCCTCCTCGCCGTCGTCCTCGGCGGGCTCGTCGCCGACTACCTCGTGCTGCGGCTGCGCCCGTCGGCCGACCGCGTTGCGATGTTCCGCACGTTCGCCGCCCTCGCGCCTGCGGCGCTGTGGGCGATCTACTTCGTCGTCCTCGCGATCGCGTACAACATCGGCTGGCCGGTCGAGCTCGCAGTCGGCGTCGGCGCCATCGCGAGCATGATCACGCTCATCCTGGCCTACGTCATGATCCCGACGCCGATCCGCCTGCTCTCGGACGATCCCGCGTCGGCGTCGGCGGTTGACGAGCGCGTGGCGGTCTAGCGCCCGACGGCCTCGTCAGGTACCGGCAACCACGAGCCGGTCACTGCTCCTCCGATTCCCCGTGGCCGACGGTGTGGCGTACCCGCCTGCGCGCCTCGCCGTAGCTGCGGGTCTCCTCGACGATGAGCAAGACGAACGCCGCGGCGAGGATCGCCACCGTCGCGAGCGCCGGGATCTCGACGGCGACCGGGACGAACGCGACGAGCACCACCGCGAGCCCGAGCCGGCGCGTGTTGATCGTGTGGACGTGGCGGTAGCGGAAGGCGACGTGCGCGAGCAGGTAGATCGCCGAGCCGCCCAGGAGCGCGGCGGCGGGAACGAGCTTCAGCGGGTCCTCGACGTGGCCGAGCGTCTTCTTCATGCCGAGCGCGACGAGCACGATCCCGGCGACCATCGGGAAGTGCATGTACGAGTAGGAGTCGCGCGCCATCTCGTTCTGCACGCGCCCGACCGTCGCCTCGGCGAGACGGCGCGCCGCGACGTGGAAGACGACATCGAAGTACAACCACCACTGGGCCGCGGCGACGGCCATCCCGAGCGACGCGGCGAGCACGATCCCGCCGTCGACCTTCGCCTCGGCCCCCACGCCGATCGCGACGATCGACTCGCCCAGGGCGATGATGATGATCAGCGCGTGGCGCTCGGCGAAGTGGTGTGGCGCGAGGTGCCAGCCGTCGGCGCCGAAGAAGTACGGGCCGCCCATGTCGAGCAGCAGCGCGGCCGCCCAGAGTGAGCCCTGCAGCGCGCCGTCGGTGAACGACGCGCCGATCAGCAGGCCGGAGCCGATCGCGGTGCTGCACGCGAGCCCGACGACCGACTTGCGAAACAGCGGGTCGTCGCGGCTGGCGAGCAGGAACAGCCCGATGTGCGCGATCCGCACGACGGCGTAGGCGAGCGCGAAGATCAGCGCGTTGTCGTCGAACGCGCCCGGCACGCAGAGCCCGACGACGAGCAGCGCCGCCATCGCCACGAAGATCGTGAGGCGGACGGCGTCCTCCTCGGGGTCGACGACGCTCGTCAGCCAGGCGTAGCCGACCCACGACCACCACAGCACGCCGAGCACGAGCAGGCCCTTCGCGAGGCCCTCCCACGTCGGCTCGTCGGCCATGAGCGCCGTGCACTGCGTGAGCGCGAGGACGAAGACGAGGTCGAAGAAGAGCTCGAGCGGCGTGACCGTCTCCTCCTCGCGCATGACCGCGGTCAGCCGCCGCCGCCCGGTTACCCCCTCCGCGCTCATGCCGCGATCTTCCCAGGTACATTCGACGGCGTGACCCGACGCAGCAGAACGCCGGACATCGGGCGGCTGCTCGTGTCGTGCCCGGACCAGCCGGGCATCGTCGCGGCGATCTCGGGATTTCTCTTCGAGCTCGGCGCGAACATCATCGAGTCCGACCAGTACTCGACGGACGCCGAGGGCGGCTCGTTCTTCCTGCGAACGGTGTTTCACCGCGCGGGCCTGTCGGCGATGCGCGACGAGCTCGAGCGGCGCTTCGCCGCGGAGGTCGGCACGCCGTTTGCGATGACCTGGTCGTTCGCCGACGCCGGCGTCCCGAAGCGCGGCGCGGTCATGGTCAGCCGCTACGACCACTGCCTGCTCGACCTCTTGTGGCGCGCCCGCCGCGACGAGCTCGACCTCGACGTCGGGCTCGTCATCTCCAACCACCCAGACCTCGCGGAGGACGTGCGGAGCTTCGGCGTCCCGTTCGTCCACATCCCGGTCACGCGCGAGACGAAGCCCGAGGCCGAGCGCCGCCAGATCGAGCTGCTGGCCGGCAACTTCGACCTCGTCGTCATGGCGCGCTACATGCAGATCCTGTCGGCCGAGTTCCTGGCGGCGGTCGCCGTGCCGGTCATCAACATCCACCACTCGTTCCTGCCGTCGTTTGCTGGCGCCGGGCCGCACCAGCGCGCGCGCGACCGCGGCGTCAAGCTCATCGGCGCGACCGCCCACTACGCGACCGAGCACCTCGACGAGGGGCCGATCATCGAGCAGGACGTCGTCCGGGTCTCCCATCGCGACAGCGCCGATGAGCTCGAGCGCCGCGGCGCCGACGTCGAGCGCACCGTGCTCGCTCGGGCTGTGCAGTGGCATTGCGAAGACCGCGTTGTGCGCGACGGCGAGCGAACCGTCGTCTTCTGAGGTGGTTGCGGCCGAGCGCACGCTGAGCGAGCGCGAGCTCAACCGCGCGCTGCTCGCCCGCCAGGGGCTGCTGGACCGCTTCGCCGGCGACGTGCCGCGCACGCTCGAGCGCGCCGGTGGGCTGCAGGCGCAGTACGCGCCGTCGATGTACGTCGGGCTGTGGAGCCGGATGGAGCATCTCGCCCGCGACGACGTCACCCGCGCGCTGGAGCGCCGCACGACCGTCCAGGCCACGCTCGTGCGCGCCACGATTCACCTCGTCGCGCGCCGCGACTACTGGCCCTTCGCGCTCGCCGTCCGCACGGTGCGCCGGGCGATGTGGCTGCGCGCGACGCGAGGCGCCGTGAGCGAGCTCGACATGGCCGAGGGGGCGGCGGCCGTGCGCGCCCGGCTCTCCGAGCCTGGCGCGACGCTGCACCGCAAGGATCTCGAGCAGCTCGTCGGCAAGGAGCGCGCCACCTACGTCGGGCTGTGGGTGGACCTCGTTCGCGTGCCGCCGTCCGGGACCTGGGAGCGCCGGCGGGCGGACCTCTTCGGCCTCGCGGAGGACCGGGTCGGGCCGCCGCCGGACATGAGCGAGGACGAGGCGATCGAGCACCTCGTGCGCCGCTACCTCGCGGGCTTCGGCCCGGCGTCGCTCGCCGACATCGTCTCGTACACCGGCCTGACGCGCACCGAGCTCGCCGCGCCGCTGGAGCGCCTTCGCCTGCGGCACTTTCGGAGCGCGTCGGGCGACGAGCTGCTCGACGTCCCGCGCGCGCCGCTGCCGGATCCCGAGACTCCGGCGCCTGTGCGCTTCCTGCCGACGTGGGACGCGACGCTCCTCGTCCACGCTCGCCGCACGGGCGTGCTCCCCGAGGAGCACCGCCCGAAGATCTTCCACGTGAAGAACCCTCACTCGCTGCCGACGTTCCTCGTCGACGGGGCGGTAGCGGGCGTCTGGCGCTACCGCGACGGCCGGATCGAGCTCGACCCGTTCGAGCCGCTCGACGCGGCCGCGCGGCGCGAGCTGCGCGACGAAGCCGACCGCCTCGCGGCCTTCCACGCGTAGGGGTGGATCCGTCTGATGGCGAATCGCGACATCAGATGGATCCACCCCCTCGATCGCGGGCGGCTTAGCCGGTGTCGCGCGTCGAGCGCGGCAGCGCGACGAGCCGGTGGTCGGACGTGAACAGGCGGCGCACGGCGCCGAGCGCGGTGACGGCGGTCGTCGTCGCGACGCCGCCGAGGATGAGGTACATGAGCGCGAGCTGCACGAGCACCGCGTCGACCGGATCGACGCCCGCGAGGATGAGACCAGTCATGGCGCCGGGCAGGAAGACGATCCCGAGCGCCTTCGTGTTCTCGATCTGCGGCGACAGCGCCGTGCGCAGGACGCTCCGAACGATCGGGCGCGAGGCGACGCTCCACGGCTGACCGAGCGCGAGCCGCGCCTCGACCTCGGCGCGCTGCTCCGACAGCGCCTCGACGAGCCGCTCGGCAGCGACGATCCCGGACTTCATCGCGTTGCCGACGAGCATGCCCGCGATCGGGACGAGCGTGCGGCCTTCGACGGGGAAGATGCCCAGGCCGAAGGTGACCGCGAAGCCGGCGACGGCGGTCGCGCCGTTGGCGACGAGCGCGATCCAGAACAGGCCGGGCACGGCGGGTGCGCGGCGGCGGACGGTCGCGGCGGCGAACACGACGATCCCGGCAACCCACAGCCACGACCAGACGAGCGGCGTCTCGGGGTCGATCACGAGCGCCAGCGCTGCGCCGACGATGATCAGCTGCACGAACCCGCGCACGCACGCGACGACGAGCTCGCGGGTCAGCCGCAGCCGCAGGCGCCAGCTGATCGCGATCGCCACCGCGACGAGGATCAGCGACGCCGCGAGGCCGAGCGCGTCGACGTCGCCGTTCACGGCCCGAGCACCTCCGCCTGTCCCTCAAGAGTCCGGTCTTGGCGAATAGTCCGCTGATATGGCGGACTATTCGACAGGACCCGAGGTGTTGCTGGCCAAAGAGCGCCCGCCGAGGCGCCACGATGCGCCGGCGCCGTGCTCACCCGAGCACCTCGTCCGCCGAGCCGCTGCGGTCCACGCGTCCCTCCGCGAGCAGCACGACGTGGTCGGCGAGCCGGCGCAGCTGCTCCTGCGAGTGCGTGACCCAGATGACGGGCGTGCCGTCGTCGACGAGCTTGCGCGCGAGGTCCTCCAGCACCGCCGCGGCCTCGCCGTCGAGCGAGGACGTCGGCTCGTCCATGAGCAGCACGCGCGGGCGCGTCGCGAGCGCCCGCGCGAGGCACGCCCGCTGCGCCTCGCCGCCCGACAGCTCGCCTGCGTCGCGGTCGAGGAACGCCGACCCCAGCCCCGCACGCTCGAGCAGCTCGGCGCAGGCATCCTCGTCGAGCGAGCGGTCTGCTTCGTGGAGGTTGTCGCGGACGGTTCCGGCGAACGTCACGGGCCGCTGGAAGACCATCGCGACCTCACGCCGCAGCTCGAGCGGGTCACGTTCGGCGACATCGGTCCCGCGATGAAGGACGGTTCCCTCGCTTGGGACCTCAAGCCGGTTGCAGAGCCGCAGCAGCGTCGACTTCCCGGAGCCCGACGGCCCCGCGATCACCGTCAGCCCGCCGTCGGGCAGCTCCGCGTCGAGGCCGTCGAGGCGGCGCGCGTCGGGCGGACCGACGCTGACCGACTCAAACGCGAACAGCGCAGTCTCGGACACGGGCTCAGTATCCCCGCGGGCGCGCTCGCGAACCGCCCGCGCCGGCGACCCGTCGGCCGGCGCCCGGCTGCGCATGAAGTCGTCAGCGCTCGATGCGGTGGCGCTCGCAGCCCGTCTTCCTGTCGCGACGGTCGAGCACCGCGACGTCGCGGTCGGTGCCGCAGTTCACCGTGTCCCGGGTGCCCTCGGCGGTTCGCACGATGTCGTCGCCGCTGCCCCCGAAGAGCCGGTCGCGGCCGGAGGCTCCGAGCCTGACTTCGTCGAGGGTGTCGGCGCCGTCGCCGCCGTCGACGCGATCCTGACCGGTGCCGCCGCCGAGGCGGTCGCCTCCGGCGCCGCCACGGATGTCGTCATCGCCGGCGCCCCCGAGCACGAGGTCGCGGCCACGGCCGCCAACGACGATGTCATCGCCCGTGCCACCGCGAACGGTGTCGTCGCCGCCGACGCCGCAGATCGTGTCGCGGCCTCCGCGACCGTCGATGACCTCGTCGGCAGCGCTGCCGAGGATGACGTCGCGACCAGCGGTGCCGATGATCGTCGTCACGCCGTCAACCGCGACGATGGTCGCGGGCACGCCCCAGCACGTCGGCCCCGCCGGGGGTGGTGGCGGCGGAGGTGGAGGTGGAGGTGGCGGAGGTGGTGGTGGCGGAGGTGGTGGCGGCGGAGGTGGTGGCGTCGGCGCGCTGACGACGACGGTCTCGCTCACCGCGTTGCACGCGCCGGTCACCGGGGCGTTGTTCGCATCGCCGCTGTACGCCGCGCGCCAGCGATAGGTGCCGGCCTGCGTCGGCGTGAACGCCGACGACGTGACGGGACCACCCGCCACGGGATAGATCACAGGCGCCGCCACGAACACGGGCGTGCCCGTGCACGTCGTGTCCCCGGGTCCATACAGCGTGAAGGTGATCGTCGCGCCGGCCAGCGGATTCACGCGACCACTGACGATCGCGGTATCGGTCAGCGTCCCTGCACCCACCACGATGTTGGGCGACGCGGTCGTCGCGATCGTCGGCGTTGCTCGCGCGACAACCGTGGACTCGTTGGCGTCGTTGCACGCGCCCGACACGGGCGCGTTGTTCGCATCACCGCTGTAGGCCGCCCGCCAGCGGTACGTACCGGGCTGCGCCGGCGTGAACGGGGGTGAATTCACCGGCCCACCGGAGACCGGGTACGCCACGGAAACCGACGAGAACACCGGCCCGCCCGTGCACGTCACGTCGTTCGGCCCAAACAGCGTGAACGTGATCGTCGCGCCCGCCTGCGGGTTCACGCGACCACTGACGACCGCGGTATCGGTCAGCGTCCCGGCACCGAGCGCGATGTCCGGCGACGCCGTCGTCGCGATCGTCGGCGACGCGGGAGCCACGGCCGCGCTCTCGTTGGCGTCGTTGCACGCCCCCGCCACCGGCGCGTTGTTCGCGTCACCGCTATACGCCGCCCGCCAGCGATACGTACCGGCCTGCACCGGCGTGAACGCCGGCGACGTCACCGGCCCGCCCGCCACCGGATAGGTCACCGGCGCCGGCGCGAACACCGGCACGCCCGCGCACGTCGTATCGCCCGGCGCGAACAACGTGAACGTGATCGTCGCGCCCGCCTGCGGGTTCACGCGACCACTGACGACCGCGGTATCCGTCAGCGTCCCGGCCCCAAGTGTGATGTTCGGCGACGCCGTCGTCGTGATCGTCGTCGGTGCCGGAAGGATGGTCGTCCCCGACGACAGGTCCCGCCCGATGTCCGAGCCGCCAACGGAATGCTGCCTGCTGTCGAGGATCTGGACGGTCTGGAGGCCGGGCTCGTTCGGGTCGTGATCGACGTTGGGCGACTTCAGCACGTCGAACGTGAAGCCGATGCGGCACAGCGAGCCCGCGCCCGGAAGCAGGACGTTCGTGCCTGGCGGCTGGGGTGTGAAGCGGACCGTCCCGAAGGTCGGGTCGAGGAGCGTGATCGCGAACGTCGTGCCAGCGCACGCCGTGCCAGGCTCACCCTGTCCGGTCGCAGACAGCTGGAAGACGCCGGGATCGGCGTTGCCCGGCGTGCAGTTCGGGACCCCAAAGAACGTGCGGCACGACGGGATCAGCGTGATGCCCGGGTCGCCGGCCGGACAGGGGAACGCGTCACCGAAGTTGCAGACCGTGTTCGTCTCGATGTCGTCGGGCGTGGTGTTGTTGTTGCGCACCTCGATCGTCGCGGAGACGCCCGTGTTCCCGACGGTCACCACGGTCGGGAACGTCGTGGTCGCGGCGGCCCTGACCAGGGCATGCGCGAGCGCTGGAACCGCCGCGAGCGCTGCGAGAACGAGAAGCGACGCACACAGGCTCCGTCGGACCAGACCACACAGCACGCTCGACATTGTGGTTCCTCCTCGACCGCGGCGAGACGCCGCTGAAGCTCGACCCTACACCGGTCGCCGCGGGGAAATCCACGCGCGTCGTGGCTGAAAATGGAGGGCAACGCTGGCACCTCTTGTAGTTGCACGCGCAACCATCTAGACTTCGCGGCAACGCATGAGCCCGCAAACCCGCCGCATCGCAGCCCTCTTTCGCCCCTACAAGGTGCGGCTTGGATCCGTGCTCGGGCTCATCGCGCTGTCGGCGCTGCTCGGGATCGCGTCCCCGTTCCTCCTGCGCGAGGTGCTCGACGACGCGATCCCCAACAAAGACACGACGTTGCTCGCGTGGCTCGTCGGGGGCATGGTCTTCATCTCGATCGCAACCGGCGTGCTCGGCGTCATGCAGACGTGGCTGTCGAACACCGTCGGCCAGCGCGTCATGCACGACCTGCGCGCCGCCGTCTACCGCCACCTCCAGCGCCTGTCGCTCGCGTTCTTCACGCGCACCCGCACGGGCGAGGTGCAGTCGCGCATCGCCAACGACATCGGCGGCGTGCAGAACGTCGTCACGTCGACCGCGACCTCGATCGTCTCGAACGTCACCACGGTCGTTGCGACGATCGTCGCAATGGTCCTGATGGACTGGCGTCTGGCGATCTTCAGCCTGGCGCTGCTGCCCTTCTTCGTCTGGCTGACGCGCCGGGTCGGCAACGAGCGCAAGCGGATCACCTCCAAGAAGCAGGGCAGCCTCGCCGACATGAGCGCGCTCGTCGCGGAGTCCCTGTCGGTCTCGGGGATCCTGCTCGGCAAGACGATGGGCCGCTCGGACGAGCTCGCCGAGCGCTTCACCGCCGAGTCCGCCAACCTGGCGGACCTCGAGGTGCAGTCGCGGATGGCCGGCCGCTGGCGGATGTCGACGGTGCAGATGAGCTTCTCGATCATGCCGGCGCTCGTCTACCTCTTCGCGGGGATCGCGATCGCCGGTGGGTCGTCGACGATCACGATCGGCACGGTCGTCGCGTTCACGACGCTCCAGACCAGGCTGCTGTTCCCGATCGGGTCGCTGCTGAACGTCGGCATCGACATCCAGACGTCGCGCGCACTGTTCGACCGGATCTTCGAGTACCTCGACCTCCCCGTCGACATCACCGAGCGGGTGGACGCCGTGGACCTCGCACCCGCGCGGGTGCGCGGCGAGGTGCGCTTCGAGGACGTCTCCTTCCGCTACGAGGAGGACGGCGCCGCGACGCTCGACGGCGTCGACCTCGTCATCGCACCCGGCACGAAGACGGCGATCGTCGGCGAGACCGGATCGGGCAAGACGACGCTCGGCTACCTCGTGTCGCGGCTGTACGACGTGACGGGCGGGCGCGTGACGATCGACGGCGTCGACGTGCGCGACCTCTCGTTCGCGTCGCTCGCGCGGACGGTCGGGCTCGTCTCGCAGGAGACCTACCTCTTCCACGCGTCGATCGCGGAGAACCTGCGCTTCGCCCGGTCCGAGGCGACCGACGAAGAGCTCGCCGCCGCCGCGCGCGCGGCCCGCATCCACGAGCTCATCGACTCGCTGCCCGACGGCTACGACACGGTCGTCGGCGAGCGCGGCTACCGCTTCTCCGGCGGTGAGAAGCAGCGCATCGCGATCGCCCGCACGATCCTCCGCAACCCGCCGGTGCTGGTCCTCGACGAGGCGACGTCAGCGTTGGACAGCGAGACCGAGCGCGCCGTCCAAGAGGCGCTCGACTCACTCGCCGACGGCCGCACGACGATCGCCATCGCCCACCGCCTGTCGACGGTCCGCGACGCGGACGAGATCGTCGTCCTCGACCGCGGCCGGATCGCCGAGCGCGGCACGCACGACGAGCTGCTCGCAGCCGGCGGCCGCTACGCCCAGCTCGTCGCCGGCGGCGACATCGCGCCGCCGCCGCTGAGCGCCGCGGCGCTGTGACCCGCGCATCCCCGGTAGACCACACGGTCGACCTCGGATCGCTTGACGCTACTCCCCAGGCGTGATGCCCTATTTGGGTGTCCGGTGCTGAGCGTGACCGGTGGGTCGCCGTCGGCAAGTGGACTACCTCGCTGTCTCATATATAGCGGCAAGCTCGAGGCGCGGTATCGCCGATGCTCTCCAACAGCGACGCGCGTCTAGGTTGCACGACGACCCCGGTGCTCAGCCGCTGGCTCGGCAGCAACAACGCGGAGTGGATCAATGCCACGTACTAGTCAGAGCGGCGTGCGGTGGGCGATCGCGATCGCTTCGGTCGCCGTGGGCATCGGATCGGTGGTGGGGTGCGGCAGCGGCCAACAGGCCGTGGTCGCCGGCGACAGCGCCGCTCGGTTCCCGTCGGAGACCCTTCGCGAGTGGGTTTCCTACGCCGACTACGTGGCGGCGTACACAGTCATCGCCGAGCGCGAGATTCCGCCAGCCTCCGCGGACGCCGATCGTGGCGAGGGACTGATCGGCCGCGACGTCACGCTTCGGGTGGACAGGGTCGTGTGGCGCGCTTCGGGAGCACCCGCGTTGCCGTCCACGTTTCACATGACAGCCCTTGGCTGGGTCCTCGTCGATGGAAAGCGACGTGAGCTCATTGAGCAGGACGCGCCCCGCGTCGCCGTCGGAGAGCGGTACGTCGCGCCGCTCGCTCGCGTCGAAGACGACCCACAACGCGCGGAGTGGTGGCCGCTCAGCGTGGGCGCGCAGTTGCCGCTCGTCGACGGTCGCGCGAGCAAGACGGGCGAATGGCACAGTGCGCTGAAGTCGGCTTCGGCCGGCAAGACGCTCGACGTGCTGGGCCGCGACCTCCACGCGACCGCACCAGACCCGCTAGCAGCGCGGTATCGGCACCTGCGCCCAACCGAGCGCGTCATGGCTGTCGCTCGCGCCCGCAGCCAGGACAGCCCGGCCACCTCCGTCCCGTAGCGGTGCCGGTCGCGCGCCGAGCGACCCAACCACGCGATAGGAAAGCCCTCTGCTCGTGGGCATCCGGTGGCGTGTTGACCCCGGTATCCAGGGTCAATGCGCCATTCGTTCGTCTCTGGTGCGCGAGGATGGGCAGTTGGTCAGCATCCTGCGGATGGGCGGCGCTGGGTGGTGGGCTGGAGGGTTGTCGCGCCTGGCTTCGTCAGGGTCCGTCCCAGGGCCGTAGGCGTGGTCGCCACGCTCGAACGGCGTGACGGTAGGCCTCGTACTGATCGCCGTAGCGCGCCGCCAGCGTCGGCTCTTCGTAGGAGTGGACGAAGGCGGCGACGACAACGCAGAACCCGACCGCGTACACGAACAGGCCGGGGCGTCCGAGGATGAGACCCTGGCCGACGATCGTCGACGCGACGGCGAGGTACATGGGGTTGCGCACGTGGCGATACAGGCCGCCGACGACGAGGCGCTCGGTTGGGGCGATGGGCGCCGGCGTCCCGGCACCCTCGATCACGAAGCGCACGAACGCGCTGACCAGCACGATCACGCCTGCAGCCACCAAGATGGCCCCGGCGACCCGCAGCGCCGGTGTCGGTGACCCCGGTTGCCAACCGGTCAGCGCCCAGGGCAGCAGGCCTGCGACAACGCCCGGCGCCACCACCAAGAACACCAGGCTGCCGATCGCAGCACGAACGCGACGCATCACCCCATTCTCGCGACCGCAGCAACAGGTCGCTGGTCCACCGGCAAGCCGGCGCCAGCCTCGGACTGATCGGGTGAAAGGTCAGACGGGGGTGTCGCGGGTGATCGCCCACAGTTCCTGGTCCGTCCAGTGCCCGGCGAGCCGCAGGTAGCGCAAGGCCAGTCCTTCGCAGCGAAAGCCGACCTTCTCGAGCACGCGCTTGGAGCCCGGATTGTCCACGGAGACGGCCGCCTGGACGCGATGCAGGCCCAGATCCCACGCGAACGCGACGACCTGGCCGACGGCCTCGGTCGCGATCCCGCGGCCGGTGTGTTCGTGATCGATCCCGTAGCCCAGATAGGCGTTGAGAAACGCGCCGCGGACGATGCTCGTCAGCGCCACACGCCCGACGAGGCGGTCGTGGAGGAACACGCCGAAGGAGAGCTGTCGCCCGGCGGCGCGCGCCTCGGCGTCCGCCGCGATCTCGCCAGTCTGGCGCTCGAGCGTGAACCAGTCGTCGTCGCGCAGCGGCTCGGTCGGCGCGAACTGGTGTCTGTTGCGCACTCGCAACGCCAGCAGACCGGCCGCGTCGCAGCGCTCAAGGGGCCGAAGCGCGACATCGCATGAGGGCTGGACGCTCATCAGCGAGCGATCTCGACACGCCGCACGCGCGGTGTCAAGTCATCTCAGCGCCCCGCGGGATTCGCCGGGATCGCGCTCTTCGATCAGCATGTGCACGAGGGGAGGCCCGGCGCGCTGGTTTGAGGTCGGGCGCCGCTTGAGAAGCGTGGGACGCGAGACTGCGTATGAGGAAGACTAGGCAGCGATGCTGGTCATGGAAGCAGCGCAATCCACGTGGACGTGGGCGCCACTCCTAGCGGCTGGCGTGGCGGGAGTCTTTGCGCTGCTTGGCGTCGTTGCCAATTTGGCGGCGAATCGTCGCGACCGGCGGAGGGAGCTGTACGCCGAGGCGTTCAGAGCGGCGCTGGCGCTGGTCGAGATGGTGTACCGGCTGCGCAGTGCCGATCCCGACAATGCGCGCGCGCTGGCGGATCATTATCACCAGCTGCACGAGGACATCAACTTCCATCAGGGATGGATCGAGTCCGAATCCGAGGAAATGGGCCGTGCCTACCGTCGTTTGCTGTTGGGGATTCGCGCGGAAACCCGAGATCCCATGCGCGACGGATGGAGCGCGCTGCGCCAGCGCCTCGCCGAGACGTCGCCTGCCGCGCTGGGGGACGTCTCCGGGGCGCACCCGGACGTCACTGCCGCGAAGCGTCAGTTTCTCGCAGACGTCTCTGTCTATCTGAGCTGGACGCGCCGAAGCGAACTTCGCGAGCGGTACAGCGAGCGTGAATGGCGTCGGATCCGAGCGGCTTTGCCAGCGGAGAGCGGAGGAACGTTCTACGATCCACCGCCACAGTAACTCAGTGGATGGTGATCGTGGCCATCCATTCGGCGGAAGAGCGACTTCCGCACGGCGCCAGGAGGGGCACGGGGTCAAAGACGCTCCGGATGGGCGGCGCTACGTGGTGGGGTGGATGGTGTCGCGCCTAGCTTGGTCAGGATCCGTCCCAGGGCCGTAGGCGTGGCCGCCATGCTCGCACGGCGTGACGGTAGGCCTCGTACTGATCGCCGTAGCGCGCCGCCAGCGTCAGCTCTTCGTAGGAGTGGACGAACGCGACGACGACGCAGAACCCGACCGCGTACACGAACAGGCCGGGGCGTCCGAGGATCAGACCCTGGCCGACGATCGTCGACGCGACGGCGAGGTACATGGGGTTGCGCACGTGGCGATACAGGCCGCCGACGACGAGGTGCTCGGTCGGGGCGACGGGCGCCGGCGTCCCGGCACCCACGAACGCGCTGACCAGCACGATCACGCCTCCAGCGACCAAGATCGCCCCGGCGACCTGCAGCGCGGGTGCCGGTGACCCCGGTTGCCAACGGGTGAGCGCCCAGGGCAGCAGACCTGCGACCAGGCCTGGCGCCAGCACCAAGAACACCAGGCTGCCGATCGCAGCACGAACGCGACGCATCACCGCATTCTCGCGACCGCAGCAACGGTCGATGGTCCACCGGCCAGCCGGGCTCGCACCCCTTGAGAAGCACCGCTCCGCGAGCGCTGCGACGAGAGCGCGGCCCCACGCGCGAATAGGAGCACTCAGGATTCCGCCGCGCTCCCCTACACTCGCGGTAGCAACTGCCATATTCGACGCTGCCCACATGTCGCCGAGATCGTCGCCTATCGGCGCTGGCGAGTGTCGGCGCCGGGTGAAACTAACGAGGTAGGCAGATGGCGAGACGAGGTTTCTTCGCAGAGCTGCAGCATCAAAACCAGCTCGCGGCCAAGCAGCGCGCACAGGCCGAGCGCGCGCAGGCACGAGCTCACGCGGCCGCGGTGCGGGAGGCAGAGCGAACCCAGCGCGCCGCAGAGCGGGCGGCGGTGGCAGCATCTCGAGCCTCAGCGGCGGAGCAGCGAACTGCCGAGCGTGAGGCGAAGCGCTTGCTCGAGGAAGCGCGTTTGGCGGAGGTCGACGCACTGAACGCCCAACTGGCGGAGACGGCCGACGAATTGGACTCCATTCTTTCCGCCACCCTCGAAGTCGACGACTTCGTGGACTTGGACACCTTCCGGGTCTCGGCGAGCCATCCGCCATTTCCGCACGCTGAGCTCGAAGCACCGACCCGGGCGGTGACTCCGGTCTCCGCTCCTCCGGAGCCGGTATTCGTCGAGCCCGAAGCGCCAACTGGTCTCGGCAGCGTGTTCGGCGGCAAGAAGAAGCACGCCGCGGCGGTGGAAGCCGCGCGCTCGCAGTTCGAGGCCGAGCTTCAGGCTTGGAAAGCTGAGGCCGCGACTGTTCCGGAGCGTCAGCTCAAGCAGATTCAGCAGCGGAACGCCCTGGAGCAGCAGCGCCTGGGCAAGCTGCAAGCCGCGCGGGATGCGTACGCGATTGAGTGCCAAGCTCGAGAGATGGACGTGACGGCGGCGAACGAGCAACTGGATGCCCTGATCGCCGGACTGCAAGCCGGCTCACACGCTGCAGTGCAGGAATACGTAGGCATTGTTCTCGGCAACTCCGTCTACCCGGAGCTGCTCTCGGTCGAGCACGACTATGCGTTCGATCCTGAGGTACGAGAGCTCACCTTGGCGGTGATGATCTCAGCCCCCGACGTCCTTCCCGCAGAGAAGGCGTATCGGTACGTCAAGGCTCAGGACGAGATCACATCGACCGCGCTGGCGAAGACGTATCTCAAGACCCGATACGCGAACATTGTCCACCAGGTCGCCGTTCGAACGCTGCACGAGATCTTCGAGGCCGATCGAGCGGGCCACATTCAGACGATCACGCTCGAGGTCGCCACCGAAACCACGGATCCTGCAACGGGCCGAGAGCGACGAATCGTTTTCGTGGGTGCGGCCGCGGAGCGGGACTCCTTCAAGGCGTTCGACCTGCACAACGTCGTGCCTCAGGCCACGCTGCAGCACCTCGGCGCAGCGATTTCGAAGAATCCATTCGAACTCGTGGGAATCGACCGCACGCCGGGCGTGCGTGGAGGATGACACCCGCGGGTTACTCATTCAACGCACCGCCCGGCTGGCACGTGCCTCCTGGGGATTGGATACCACCGGACGGGTGGACACCCGAACCCTCATGGCCGCCGGCCCCGGATGGCTGGCCGTTCTGGGCGCGCACCGTTAGCGCACCCCCTCCGGCGCCCGCTGATGCGGCCACCGCGCCCGCGCCTCCGCCCGAACGGGAACCGAAAGCCCATGCGAAACTCAAGCCGCGGTCGAGTATGCGGGACGACGATGCTCTCAAACTACGCATCACGGAACTTGAAGGCGAAGTGGCGCGTCTCAAGGCCGACGCCTCAGGCGTTCAGACGATCGAGCTCGACGACGAGCGAGTCCTCCAAGAGGTTGGTATCTACCGCTACCACCATCCATTGGAAAACGCCGCCGAGTACAAGGAGCAGCTGAGCGACCTCAGTCAGAGCATCAAGGAGATGGTGAAAGCGGGCGAAGCGGTACTAGCCTCAGACATGTTCACCTTCAACAACTCCTTGGCCAAGGGGCGCCGGATGACCTCCGAGTTCTCGAAGCTCATGCTTCGCGCCTACAACGCCGAGGCCGATAACTGCGTTCGCGCGCTTCGCGCCGGTAGCGTGCTCACAGCCAAGAAACGGCTCGAATCGTCCGTAACCATCATCGCAAAGCTCGGCGTGATGATGGAGATGCGCGTCAATCCGACGTACCACGCGTTGCGGATCCGAGAGCTTGAGCTCACGGCCGACTATCTAATGAAGCTTCAGGTTGAGAAGGATGAGGCCCGCGAGGAACGGGAACGCCTCCGTGAGGAGCGCAAGGCCGAGCATGAGCTCGCCGCCGAACGCGCCAGGCTGGACAAGGAACGAGAGCACTACGCCAATGCGCTTCAAGCGATGGCGAACAGCGGTGACGATGCCGCGATCGCCGGCCTCAACGAGCGTCTGCACGACATCGACGAGGCGATCGAGCGCAACGACTTCCGCACGGCCAACATCCGCGCTGGCTACGTCTACGTCATTAGCAATCGAGGCGCCCTCGGCCCCAACGTCGTGAAGATTGGCCTCACCCGACGGCTTGAGCCCATGGACAGGGTCCGTGAACTCGGCGATGCCTCGGTCCCGTTCCCATTTGACGTCCACGCCATGTTCTTCGCCGAGGACGCCGTCACAGTCGAAGCCGACCTCCATCGAGCCTTCGCGGAGCGCCGCGTCAATCACGTCAATCTGCGCCGCGAGTTCTTCTTCGCGACACCAGCCGAGGTTCGAACGGTCCTTCTCGAGCAGGTAGGAAGCCTTCTCGAGTTTGCGGAGCAGCCGGAGGCGACCCAATATCTGCAGAGCACGAAGTACTGGCCTGCTGGCCAGGCTGGTGGCGACAGATCCGACTTGGCTAGCTGAAGCTAGGTCAAAGTGCAGCGCGCGCGAACTCAGCGCTCTGCCGGGGCGGTGCGCTACGCGCTCCGGAGTGCTGCACGCCAGGTTCCCGGGGGTTCGCCGCAGGCTGATCTCGACCCGCCTGCCGGACCGCGCGAGGCGACGATCGAGGGCGCCCTGTGCGCGACAACGGGTGCTCTCGCCTACACGTCGTAACCACCTCCGTGGTTGAGAGGGCAGCGCCCCGCGTCGTCGACGTGGGTCGCGTACCGCTGGACGCTGACCGTCTACTGACGTCGCAAGAATTCGTCGAACAGAGGTACGGTAAATGCCGTGTCGCCATGCGCAGGGCTGTAGATCATGCCCTTCGTGATGAGTCCGGAGCGACGAGGAGCGACCGTTTCAACGCGGACGCCTAACTGCGCCGCGATGTCGCCGGACCGGTGAGGGCCTTTCCCGAGGTCGGCCATCGCCTTGAGGTAAAGCTTCTCAGCAGGCGTCAGGCGATCCATGCGCACGAGGAAGAAGTTCTCGTCGAGCTTGTTTCGCACGAGCGGCTCAGCTCGGTTGACGGCGGCGAGGTCTATCGGGGACTTTCGTGCGACGTTCCACACTTCGTACCCCCACTCCTGAAGGAAGTATGGGTATCCGTGCGTGTGGCGAATCAAGAGATCAAGCGCATCGCGGGTGTACTTCACTCCGGCGTCGAGTACCGGCAGCTTGAGTGCATCGCGCGCCTCGGCATCCGCGAGAGACCCGATCTGCGGAAACCGGAACAAACGCTCGGCGTATGATTTTGCACTCCCGGTCAGCCCGGGTAGCTGTGGTAGACCCGCTCCCACCAGCACCATCGGCAGGTTGAGTTGGACAGTCCGGTGGATTGCGGCGATCAATGCCGCGAGTTCGGTGGACTTGAGATATTGGACCTCGTCGATGGCGAGGACGATTCCGGCCCTGCGATCGCGCGCGGCCTCTCCAGCCGCGACCAGGAGATCGGTGAGGTCTTCGGACAGGTCGCCGGAATCGGCGGAACCCGCGATCGGATCGACACCCAAGGCGATAGATGAGCCGTCTGGCAGCGTGTACGTGAACGAACGCAGCACCCCGAGCGCTCGAGTTACGGCGCGCGAGCGCTTCCCCGCGATATCGAGCTCAATCAGGATCTTGCGTAGCCGTCCCGCGAGGAGGCGTCCGAAGTCACCGGACTCAGGAGCCTCCACGTAGCCGACTCTCATCCCCTGTGCTTCAGCCCGTTCGACGAAGCGGTTCAGCAGGACGGTCTTCCCCACGCCCCGCAGACCAACCGGCATCACGCTCTGGCCCGGACGCCCCTTGAGCGCTCGCCCGACCGTGACATCGAAGCTCGCGAGCAGGGCATCACGACCAACCAGCGCGGGCGGCGGGCTACCAGCACCAGGGCGAAAGGGATTGTCGAGTTCGTCCATGTCGACCAACCTTAGCGGTCTTATACGTCGGACCAATAAGGCCGCAAAGCTCGATAACCTCGCCGCCCAGCAGCTTCCGCTTTGCGTGGTGGCTGTTGCATAACCCGGGTCTGTCCGGATCGGCCCGGACGATGGATGCATGACCCAGCGCTTCGTGTCGTGTGATCGCGAGCAGGTGTTGTTGATGCCGGTCAGCCTGCGCGAGTGGCTGCCGGAGAACCACCTCGCGTGGTTCGTGTTGGCGGCCGTCGAGGAGCTTGATCTGGCGGCGTTCTATGCGGCCTATCGCCAGGACGCCAACGGCCGTCCGGCGCACGATCCGGCGATGATGGTCGCGTTGTTGTTGTACGCGTACGCGCGTGGGCAGCGCTCCTCGCGCGTGATCGAACGCGAGTGCGTCGAGGACATCGCCTTCAGGGTGATCGCCGCGAACCAGCGTCCTGATCACTGCACGATCGCGCGGTTTCGCCAGCGCCACGAGATCGCGATCGGCGAGCTGTTCGGCGGAGTCCTCGAGCTGTGTGCCGAGGCCGGGATGGTCAGCGTCGGGGTCGTCGCGATCGACGGCACCAAGGTGCACGCCAATGCGTCGCATCACGCCACGCGTGACTACGAGCAGATCGCCCGCGAGATCCTCGCTGAGGCCGCGGAGGCCGATCGCTGTGGAGGATGAGCAGTACGGATCCGGGCGTGGCGACGAGCTCCCGGCTGAGTTGTCGACGGCGCAGGGCAGGCGCGGGTGGTTGCGTGAGGCCAAGCGCCGCCTTGATGACCAGCGCGCCGCCGAGGCGCGGCCGATCCCGGCGTCTCGCCCGCAGCGGCTGAAGGAATCCAAGCGCCGCTTGGACGAGGAACTGTGGACCGAATGCCAGGCCAACGCTGCCTATGAGGCCTATCGGGCGCGCGGTGTGATGAAGGACGGCCGTCGCTTCGGGCGGCCGCCGGACCCGTATCGGCCGCCGGCGACACCGGTCGGGAAGATCAACGTGACCGACCCCGACTCCAGGAACGTCAAGACGCCACGCGGCTACGTGCAGGGCTACAACGCGCAGGCCGCGGTGACCGAGGCGCAGATCGTGATCGCCGCCGAGGTGACGATCGACTCACCGGACTTCGGGCATCTGGAACCGATGGTCATCGCGACCGCCAACGAGCTCGCCGCGATCGGGCTCGACATGCCGCAGGTCGTCGTCGCCGATGCCGGCTACTGGCACCAGGTCCAGATGGACCACATCGTCGAGCGCGGCATCCAGGTGCTGATCCCACCCGACGCCGGCAAGCGCCGCGGCGCCCGCCCGGGCTGGGACGGCGGCCTCTACGCGTTCATGCGCCGCGTCCTTGAGACCGACCGCGGCAAGGAGCTGTACGCCAAGCGCCAGGGCATGATCGAGCCGGTCTTCGCGCACACGAAGTTCAACCGGCGGATGGACCGCTTCCAACGCCGCGGCAGATCAGCCGCGAGGTCGGAATGGCGGCTGATCACCGCCACCCACAATCTCCAGAAGCTCCACCGCCACCACCTGGCCGCCGCAACGGCCTGAGAGACCCCCAACGGCCTGAGTGAACCCGTCGGGCCGCTGCGGCACGAAGAAATCACCAAGCACGCCCGATCCCGCCCGACCTCGCGTCGGCGAACCCCCAAACGGGTTCTGCAACAGCCTCCGTGGTGCCGGAGAGCGCAGTCCACCCGCACCGTTGGGCACCCGTACATCCTGCCTGATGCCAAAGGCACGAGTGTCACTATTCGACGGATGCGGAGCCCTGCCTCACGCGCGCTACGGCGACTCGTGCAGGTAGCGGACGCGCTCCTCCTTCGTGAGACCGCGGGTGACCCGCTTTGCCGCGAGGCGCCGTAGGCCGTCCACCCCCGTGCACGTCTCGCAGCGGTAGGTCTCGCTGAGCGTGTCGAAGCTCGTGAGGAGCTCGTGGCCTCCGGGCCGCACGGTCGCGCGCTCTGCGGACGCCTGGACGAGCCGCAGGCCCGAGTCGGCGTGCCAGAGCGAGACGCCCAGCGAGCCGGCGCCGTCGGTCACGAAGTACTCGCCGTCCGACGTCCACGCCGCGCGGGTCTCGGCGAGGACGCGCTGCTGCGGGTCCAAGTGGTCGACGCTGCGGATCTGCGCGCCCGTGTCGACGCGCCAGACGCGCGCCGTGCCGTCCGGGCTGCCCGTCAGCAGCCGCGACCCGTCGGGCGAGAACTGCACCGACGACACGATCTCGGTGTGGCCGCGCATGATGCGCTCGAGCCTCCCCGACGCGACGTCCCACACGCGCGCCGTGCCGTCCGCACCCGCCGTCGCGACGCGCCGGCCGCCGCCGTCGAAGTCCGCCGTCACCACGCCGACGCGGCGCTCACGGACCGTCGGGCCGGGCTCGCTCTCGAAGATGTTCACGGGCCGGCCGTGCCCGCGCAGCTCGCGCAGCCGCCTGACGCCGCGCACCGACCACAGCGTCGCCTTGCGGTCCGCGCCGGCTGTGACCAGCAGCTCGCCGTCGTCGGACAGCACCGCGTCGTTCAGGGCAGCGCTCGCCGAGCCCCCTTGCGCGGCGCCCGCCGAGCCTCCTTGCCCGGCACCCGCCGAGCCCCCTTGCCCGGCACCCGAGCCCCCTTGCCCGGCACCCGCGGAGCCCCCTTGCGCGGCGCCCGCAGAGCCCACCTGCGCGACCAGACTGCCCGCCGACGACCACACGCTTGCCGTGCCGTCCGCACCGACCGTGGCGAAGCGACCAGAGTTCGACAGGCTCAGCGAGACAAGGCCGGCCAAAGGCCGAACGCGAGCCACGACCTCCCATGTCCGCGCGTCCCAGCTCACGGCCACGCCCGACGCGGTCTTGCCCGTCCCGGCGTGCACCGTCACGAGCCGGTGCCCGTCGCGCGTGAACTGCGCGCCCGCGACACGCCCCTCGCCGGGCGACAGGCTCCGGATCGTGCGACCCGTCTTCGGATCCCAGACGTCGGCAACCGCCTCGCCCCCGCGCGAGACCGCGACCCGACCATCCGGCGACAGCGCCGGCACGAACGACCGCAGGCCGGCGCCGAACCCCTCGGACCCGAAGTGCGTCGCGACCGCCTCCTCCGGCGCGAGGCTCCACACGCGCGCGGTCCCGTCGACGCCGCCGGACACGACCCGCCGCAGCCGGCCGTCGAGCTCGGCCACGCGCACGTCGCCCGCGTGGCCCGCGAGCGTCACGACGAGCCGGGTGAGCTGCGGGTTCCACACGCGCACGGTGCCGTCGCCTCCCGAGCTGACGAGGTTCGTCCCGGACGTTGTGTAGCGCAGCGCGTTGATCGGCCCGTCGTGGCCGAACAGCGCGGGCCGCAGCTCGCGCTCGGCGACGTCGAAGACCTGGATGACCTGCCCCGGCGGGCCGAACGCCAGCTCCGTGCCGCCCGGATGGACCGCCGCCGGGCCGATCGAGTTCGTGAACGCCCGGATGAGCTCGCCGCTGCGCAGGTCCCACAGCCGGGTGCCGACCCGCCCGAGCAGCCCGCGGCCGGTGCGCTCGAAGTCCAGCTCGCCGCCGATGGCGGCCGCGGTCACGACGACGTCGGAGTTGAGCGCCGGGAGCTCGATCCCGGTGACGACGTCGTCGGCGGCGTGACGCAGCGTCGCGCGAACGGTCCAGCGGCCGGCCCGCCAGACGCGCACGCCGGGGTCCTCGCCGCCGGTGAGCACCGACCGCCCGTCGGCGCTCCACGCGACCTCGGTCACGCCGCGCGGGTGGCCCGTCAGCGTCGCGACCTTGCGCCGCGACGCGACGTCCCAGATCTGCCCGGCTCCCCCGCTGGCCCGCACCGCCGCACCGGAGCCGGTGAGGTCGGCGGCCCCGACCGCGAGCCGCCGCCCGTCGGGGCTCCACGCGACGGCCGCCACCGCGTCGTGGCCGGTCCGCAGGCCGGCCAGCAGCCGCCCGTCGCGCGCCGTGAAGATCCGCGCCACGCCGTCGTTGCCGCCGACGGCCACCCGCCGGCTCGACGGGTCCCAGGCGAGGTCCGCGCCGAGCGTGTGCGTGTCGAACGTCGCGAGCCGCTTGCTCGTCGCGAGGTCGTAGACGACGCCGCGACGCTTCGACGTCGAGACGGCGTAGAGCTTGTTGTCCGGTGAGATGTCGGCCGAGTCGATCGGCGAGCCGAGCGCGTGGCGGGCGCGCACCCGCGATCGCACGAGCGCCGTGCGCAGGGTGTCCTCCGACTCGGCGCTCGCCTTCGCCTCGACCCCCTCGACGGCGAGCAGGACCGCGAGCTCCGGATCGCGCGCGTAGCTGCGCTCCGCCTGCGCGCCGAGCTCGCGCGAGAGCGCCGTGTTGCGCTGGTCGATCGCCGACGACCGCTGCACGAGCGCGAAGATCGACAGCAGCACGGAGACCGCGAGCGCGACGCTCACGGCCGCGAACAGCTGGCGCTGGCGGCGCGACGCCGCCTGGCGGCTGGAGACGAGGAAAAGCTCCGTTTTCAGGTTCTCTTGTTGTATTGTATTTAGGTGTTGCATGGAGATGACCCAATAAATAAAACCACGGATACCAACACCCACGGCAGATATCATGAACATCATTCCCATCGTAGAGCCGAAGAATAATAACAGCGCTATGGGTTTATTACGTTCTTCCGGACTTGCGTATATAGTTAGGAGGATGTAATCGTTTATAAATATCAGTAAGCTACCGGCTATGATAGCAACAAAATACCAGGTAAAGAACTTTACATAACGGCCTTTTAAGAAGAACCGCGGCAGCAGGTAATATGCAACAAAGTAAGTAGAACCCGCAAAAGCAATAAAATCGAAAAGAGTAGTATAGTAAAGAACAAAGCCTTTTTCTGATATCATCTCAGGATAAGTGATCGCCATAAAGGCCAATAGCAGTCCCAGCATGAAAAAATTCAGCCACTTGCCCACCCTATGAATTTTCCCGATAGTATCCATATTGACAAATTTATCCTGAAATATCGGGTGATTATAATATAACAGGTCGCCTTATCAAGTAAAAGTGGGATTTCATGTAAAATGAAACGAATAAACCAGGCTATCCATCATACGAAATACGGCGGACCATGTCCGCCGTTTAATTGAATGCTATTTTACTAAGTACTAATAATCTAACTGCCTGTAATTTGCGGCCGTCATCACCTGGCTATAAATAACACCATCGCGATAACTGATCTTAATAACATCTTCGTCTATCATCGCTGTGATCTTCGCCTGGCTACCCCCTTTTACACGAGCGGGAAAATACCAGGCTACCGTCGACGGCGTACTTACCGGCATACTGTCATCTGAATAAGAAGCATAACTGTAAAGACAATGTTCAACTTGCGGTTTCTGGTATTTTTTGGCAATACTTTCCACTATGCTGTTATACACACTCACTATTTCATCTTTGGCCGGGGTAATGATAATATCGCCTCCATACAGCTTATCGTCATGGAATACCAATTGTATCAGGTAGGCTTTGTTACCGCCAAAATCGCATTTTTTGTACGCAAGCAACGAATTACCTGAACCTTCTTCCGGCAATCTGCCCGTACGGCCTTTTATTATCTGCATCACACTTTCAGGATCCATATAGAACTGGAGCCCCCAAAGCCCTTCTAATGTTTGCGCAAACCCGCTCAATGGCATCGATAATAGTAGTATAAAAAGCAGCTTTTTCATATCGTATTATTTTCTTTATACTACTACTTACGATGGAATGACAAAAATTGTTTTCCAGATCTTAAAAAAATCTGGCGCTTCATTATAAAGAGCTGTCGCAGGGGGCGTGGCTGATCATCCTGGTCGTCACGGGCGGGCTGTTCATCGCCCAGTTCTGGTTCAGCGACAAGATCGCGGCGTTCAGCATGGGCGCCCGCGAGGTCACCCCCGCGCAGGCACCCGAGCTGCACGGCGCGGTGGACCGGCTGTGCGCGCTCGCCGATATGCCGAAGCCCCGGGTCGCCATCGCGGAGAGCGACGTACCCAACGCTTTCGCCACGGGCCGTAACCAGAAGAACTCCATGGTGTGCGCCACCACCGGGCTGCTGCGCCGCCTGGAGCCGGACGAGCTGGAGGGCGTGCTCTCCACGAGCTGTCCCACGTCGCGCACCGGGACGTCGCGGTGATGACGATCGCCTCGTTCCTGGGTGTGCTGGCCGGAATCATGACGCGCGTCGCGCTGTGGGGCGGCATCAGCCGGAGCGCGGGACGGAACAACGACCCCGCGGGCCTGCTGCTCCTCCTCATACCGCTGGTCAGCGCCCTCGTCTACGTCATCAGCTTCCTGCTGACCCGACTGCTCTCCCGCTACCGCGAGCTGTCGGCGGACCGCGACGGCGGCGCTGCTGACCGGGCGGCCGTCCGCGCTGGGCTCCGCGCTCACGAAGATCAGCGGCGAGATGGCGCGCATCCCGACCAAGGACCTGCGCCAGGCCGAGCCGTACAACGCGTTCTTCTTCGTGCCCGCCTTCTCCGCCAGGGAGAGCCTCGCCAGGCTGTTCTCCTCCCACCCGACGCTCGAAAAGCGGCTGGACCAACTCGGCCGCATCTCCGCCGGCCTGTCCCACCCGTGAGGAGCTTCCAGTGGGCCTGCTCGACAGCATCCTGGGCCGCAGCAAACCGGTCCGTCCCGACCTCGACCAGCTCTTCGCCGTGCCGTCGGCCGCGCTCACCCTCCAGGCCGGGGCCGGTTTCACGCCGACCGGGCTCGGGTCGGTGTGCTTCGCGCGGGGTGGAGGGCGGCACGTTCGCCCGTCTCCGGCATGACGTCCGGGAATTGCTCGACGCGGACACGGGGCGGGGCGGGGTCCCGGTCGACTTCAGCCGGGACGCCTACGGCTACACCTGGCTGCTCGCCCGTCAGGACCCCGATGACACGGCCGCCCTGGTCAACGACCTGCACGCGGTCAACACCCTCCTCCAGGACGGTGGCTTCGGCCCCCATCTGCTCTGCTCGATGATCAGGTTCCGGGACCCGGAGGGGCGTCCGCTGGCCCTGGTCTACCTCTACAAGCGGGGGACGTTCTATCCCTTCGCCCCGGCCCCCGGCGGTGGCGAGAAGCGCGACAACCAGCTGGAACTCCAGGTGCGCGCCACGCTCGGCGACGACCTCCGGGTGGAGCGCGACCTCTCGCGGTGGTTCCCGGTCTGGGGCGCGCCGGGCCTCTGAGCATCCGGCCCACGAGCGCCCGACCCGCGGGCCGGGCGCCGTACTGCCCCGGTCGGTCCGCTTCGCCGCGCGGCCGACCGGGGCGTCAGCGGTGCCACCAGCGTCCCAGCCTGGCCCGCTTGGGCGCCGCGTGCTTCGCCGGGCCCGACGACCTCGCCGGGGCCACCGGAACCGCCGCCGGCCCGTCCTGGGCCTGGGCGGGGCTCGCCGCCGGGACGGGGCGTGGAGCCCCTCTTCGTGGAGAGCTCGTCGCCGCGATGGCGTCGACGAGCTGCTGGTCGGTGAAGTCCTCCGAACCGGCGATATGGACGAACCCGATGAGCACTCCGTCGCTGAGTACTTCGGCGTCGAGTCCCGGTGCGCCATCCGTGTCCCAGAGCGCTTCGATGTTGTTGTCGATGACAACACGGATCCCGAACTGATAAACACCGGTCTCGGCCACATGTGCCATCACCCTGCGGGCACTGAGATCGGACACCAACCGAGTGGCACGTTCTGAGTCCACGGCAAGGTACCGCCTTTCTTGTTACTCCTTTCCACGGTATTCCTGGCATGGCCGAAATGAGAAATAAGTTCCTTATCAAGACTCCGCACCCCTTTGGGTTCGCGGGCGGCCGAGCGCGACAGGGCCCTTTCCGGGCGGCCGTTCCCGGAATCCGCACGGGGCTCCGCCGCCTCCCGCCGCCTTCCGGGTGCCGGCGCGAGCACCGAGCGGACCGCGGCCTGAGCTCGGCCCCCCACCACCGCACGGGGCTTGACGCCGTCCGGCACCGCTGCAAAGAATGGCCAGGCCTGACAACGTTGTCCAGCAGCGGAGTGCCGACGCCCCGGCGCCGAGGATGGAGTCACCGTGCAGCACCGCGCAACCCCGTTGAGCCGGCGCCGGTTCACCCAACTGGCGAGCATCACCGCGGCGTTGGCGGCCGTGCCGACGACGCTCGCGACCGCGTCGCCCGCGCGGGCCGCGACGGGGGAGCCGACCGGCGGTGTGGCCGGGGGCGGGAACCCGGCGGCCGGGGGGATCGACCCCTCCAGCGCCCCGCCGGACGCCGTCGCCGCGACCTACTACCGGGTGCTGCTGCGCCACACCCGGTGGGCCGAGACGCAGTGGGACGCCGCCGCCGGGCCACTACACCGCCACCGACTTCGGCTTCGCCGTCGTCCTCGGGCAACGCCCTGCTGCTGACCCGCGGCGGCTACGACGCCGAGCGCCGCCGGCATCGACGAGGACACGCTGCGCTCGCGCACCCTCGCCACCATCCGCCACTTCGCCGCCTCCAACCGCCTGACCGGCGGCACCGAATGGGGCAGGACGCTGTTCTTCGACACCACCTTCCAGCTCTACTTCGTGCTCGCCGCCCGCCTGCTGTGGGACGAGCTGGACGCCGCGACGCAGCGGCAACGTCGACACCATCGTGCGCGAACAGGCCGCGTACACCACCTCGTTGGGCACCGGCGACGACCCGCTGTCGGCCGGCTGGACGCCCAACGGCCTGCAGCGGCGGCTACGTCGGCGACACCAAGCTGGAGGAGATGGGCGTCTACGCGCAGTCGCTCGCCCCCGCCCTGGCCTGGGCCGCCGACGACCCGCGGTACCCCGACTGGGACGCCTGTACGGCACGTGGAGCCGCAACGAGACCGGTCTGCCGGCCGCCGACCTGGCCAACCCGACGCGTCGTGGACGGCGTGCCGGTCAGCGCCAACACCGCGCAGAACCTCTACGACACCTTCATCGTCGAGAACCACGGCTCGTTCGGCCCGCACTACCAGTGCGAGCTGTGGCGCACCTCCGGCCGCAACGCCGTCCACTTCCTGGCCGCGGGCCGGCCGCTGCCCGAGGTGCTGACCGCGCAGCCGAACGCCGACCGGCTGTGGCGCACCCTGCTCATCGTGATGAGCGACGCGGGCGAGCCGCTGATGCCGATGGTCAACGACCGCGAGCACCTCTACGGCCGCGACGTCATCCCGCTCGCGTTCCTCGCCCAGGTGCTGGGCGACCGGGCCGCCGCCCGCGCCGAGGCCGCGCTCGCCGAGCGCCTGAGGCGTACCAGGCGTACCCGCCGGTGGACCGGATCACGAAGTTCTCCGGCGAGCCCAAGTACGAGCCCGAGGCGCGCGCCGAGACTCGCCATCAGCTACCTGCTGCACGAGTGGCGGGCCGCGCAGCGGCGGCGGTCAGCCGCGCTCACCGCCGACGAGCTGTTCGCAGCCGGGCCGCCGGGCGTCACCGGACTTCGGCGCCGGCCCGGGCCTGGTCGCCCACCAGACGCCGCGCGCCTGGGCGGCGGCGGTGACCAAGCCGGGCTTCGTGAAGTTCGCCTGGCAACCCGCGCACGACGACTGGCTGTTCGCGCTCAGCGGCAGCACGCCGATGTTCCTGCCCGCCACGGCGGGCAAGGTCGCCACCCGCACGCGTCGCCACCTACACCGGGCTGCGGGACGGCTTCGACGCCAGCGCGGCGCTGCTCGCCCTGGACAGCGGGTACGCCGGGCTTCACCACGCTGCCCGCCGGCGAAGTGGTCTACGCCACCACCGGCACCGGCGCAGGCGAGGGCCACCTCGAGGTCCACAACCTGACCATGCCCGGTGTCGCCGGGCCTCGACGGCAGCCGCACCTACACCGCCGCCGAGGGCTCGGCCACCGTCGCCGCCGTCGACAGCCGGCAAGGCCGGGCACCCGACGACCGGGCCGCGCGCCGACAACCTGACCTTCGCCCCCGGCACTTACCGCTACGTCCGGATGCTGGGCCGCCGCGGCAACCCGACAGTACGGCTACTCCCTCTACGCGTTCGAGGTCCGCGACGGCGCCGACGGGCCCGGACCTCGCGCGGGGCGCGCGCCGCCACCGCGTCCTCCGCGGACACCGGCAAGGGCGCGGCGCTGGCCGTGGACGGCGACCCGGCGACCCGCTGGGCGTGTCGCGGTCGCCGAGCGCACCCGCGCGGACAGCTGGCTGGCGGTGGACCTCGGCGCGCCCGCCGCGTTCGACCGGGTCACGCTGAGCTGGGAGGCCGCGGCCGGCCAGGCGTACACCGTGCAGGGCTCCGCCGACGGCTCGGCCTGGACCGACCTGGCGCGCCTACCCGCCGGCCGACCTCATCAGCCGCGGCGGCTGGATCAGCGTCGACGGCCGGGCCGGGCTCGTCGTACGCGGCGCCGCCAACCCCCTTGCCGTGTACGGCGACACGGTGATCCTCTCGGACGGGCCCGCCGAGCCACTGCTCGTCGAGGGCCTGCCGGACGGCAGCCCGGCGGCGGTACGGGCGGCAGCAGCGCGCCCGGCACCCGCCGCCGACCACGATGCCGTGCGCGCCTCCACCGCCGGGCGGCCACCTGAGCCTGTTCAACCTCTCAGGATCGGCGGTGACCGCGCAGGTCGCGCTGCCGCAGGACACCCGCTCCGTCACGCTTGTACGCGGGCAGCCAGACGGTGACCGCGCACGGCACCGCCTACCGGGCCGAACTCGGCTCGGCCAGCGCGGCGCTGGCCCCGGCACGGGCGGTTCTGCGCGCCGGTGGGCGGCCGGCTGCCGCAGGGGCTGAGCGCCGAGGTCCGCGACGCCGCGACCGTCGTGCTGCGCGGCCCGTCCTGCCGCGTGGAGGTCGCCGCACCCGGCGGCCGCACGGTCCGCGTCACGCTGCGGCGCGGGCCGCGTCCCGTACGGTCACGCTGCCCGGGGCCGCGCCCTACCCGCTGGACGACCTCGCGCTCGGCCGCGTCACCTTCCCGACCTCGCCGCTGCCGCCCGGCATGTCCGACCCCGCCGCCGCGGTCGACGGCAGCGCGCACACCGCGTGGACGCCGGGCCCGGGCGGGCGGATGGTCGTCGATCTGGGCGCGGCCGTCCCGCTCGGCACGGTCACCGTCCGCTGGACCGGCGGCCGCGCGCCCGCCGCCCGCGTCGAGACCAGCACGGACGGGCTGACCTACCAGCAGGCCGGGACGCTCGCCGGCCGCGACACCTCGTCACTTCGCCTCCAGGGCACGGCGCGCTACGTCGCCCTCCGCGTCCAGGGCGGCGCCCCGCACGGCGCCCGGCTGGTGTCCCTGGCGGTGACCGGCGGCCGCTGAGCGGGGCCGGCGCCGCCCCCGACTTCGAGCCGCGCCACCCGTCCGCCCCGGTCCCGTGGGACCGGGGCGGACATCCCGGACTGGAGGGTTCAGCCAGTTCCGGATCATCGGCACGCGCCACCGGGCCTGATGCGCACACGCCCCGGGGCCCTGGCAGAATCTGAGTCGTCGTTCAAGCCTTCTCGCTGCGGATTCCGGACTCCCGCTCCGGGGAGGCTTTTTCTTATGCCCGGGGCCGACTCAGCCCCCGGAGCAAGGGGATCCCCTGCCGCGACGCTGACCGCGCGCGGCACGGACCGGACAGCCGGTGCCGGGCGCGAGGCGGGCACGGGAGGCGCCGACGGGGGAGCGGTGCTCGATGTCGCACGCGCGTGGTGTGTCGACCGCGCAGGTTCGCCTGGCCTGGACGCTGGAGCAGGGGCCCATCTGCTGGCCGTCCCGGCACCGGCGATCCGGCCCATCTCGTCGAGAACGTGGCTGCGGGCACGGCATCTCCTCGAGCGCGCCGTTCGCTGTGGCGTCGCATGGTGCCATGTGGCGCCATGCGACATCACGTGGCATCACGTGGCTCCACATGGCCTCGCCTCGTGGTGCCGGGAGTGCCCTGTGTGCCGAATGAAGCTGGCGTTTACGCAGGTCATCCCGTGGGTGCGGGCAGCCTCCATGGTGTGGCCGTCATGGGCTTGCACATGGCATCACATGGTGCCATCATGGCGTCATGGACCTCACGCCCTACGTCGAAAACACTCCGCCGTGAACTTCTGCTGGCCGCGGAAGCCGGAGGGACAGACGCCAAGGTACTGGCGGAACGACTCACCGCCCCCCTGGAGTCGGCCGCACGGCTCGCCCTGCTCAACGCTCTCTCGGCCGCGATGGCGGAGATCACCAGCGACCTCGCCCCCGGCTCGGTCGACGTTCGGCTGCGCGGACGCGATCCCGAATTCGTCGTGACGTTGTCGCCGGTTGAGCTCGGCGGGACCTTTGTGGAGAAGCGGGCCGCCGAGGCGGCCAAGCGATGGCCCCGGCCCCGGTCCGCCGAATCGGAGGACGGCGGCACGTCCGCGTCACCTTCGCCTGCCCGAACACCTCAAAGCACGCGTCGAGGAGGCGGCGGGCGGGCCGGGCTGTCGGTGAACGCGTGGCTCGTACGGGCCGTGTCCGCCGTCGGCGACGCGGCGGCGCCGCGCCCCGGCCGGGCGCAGAAGAGCCTGACCAGCGGACAGAGCTTCACCGGCTGGGCGCGCTGAGCACCCGCCACCCACTACATCCCACCAGCGGAAACACCCCGAAGACCCAAGAGGACGGGACAGCCATGCCTTCTTTCTCGACACTCCCAACCCATCTCGGCCACGGTCCGTGTGGACGCCGGATCGATCCGGCTTCACCAGCCTGCCGCCGACCGACACCGTCGTCGACGTACTGCCACGCAACCCGAAGAAGGACGCTGATGTGCGGGCGGCCGAGCAGACCCGGGTCACGTACACCGGCGGTGCCCTGAACATCGCGGCGCCCAAGATGCGTTACCCGCTCGGGCGCACCGGAACCGTCGACATCTGTCGAACTGCCCGCAGGCTCCACGGGCCGAGGTGACCGGATCCTGGACCGAAGTACGCGGCGAGGGCGGCTCGGCGAGGTCCGGCTGAAGCACCTCAACCGGAGACGTCCACCTGGATCGTGACCGGCCCGCTGCAGTTGGCCGCCTCCCACGGCAGCATCGCCGTGGACCACGTCCAGGGACCCGCCGAGATCACCACCAGCTCCGGCAGCCTGCGCGTCGGCTCCGTCGACGGGAGTGCGGTGCTGAAGAACTCGCACGGTGCCACGACCGTCGGAACTGTCACCGGTGAGCTGCGCGTCAGCGGCGCGAACGGCGACATTCTCGTCGAGCGGGCCGAGGGCTCCGTGGCTGCCACGACCGCGCACGGCACGCTGCGTATCGCCGACATCGCCCGCGGGACCGTCCAACTGGAGACGTCCTACGGCGGGATCGAGGTCGGCGTCCGTACGGGCACGGCCGCCTGGCTCGACGTCAGCTCGGAGCACGGGCGCGTACACAACGCGCTCACCGCGTCCGACGGCCCGGAGGACTCCAAGGACACCGCCGAGGTCCGGGCCCGTACGCAGTGGGGCAACATCGAAATCCGCCGCGCCCGCGCCTGAGCACCTGCCTCGGCGTCACCTGCCGGACAACACATACCTGTCACGTTCCCACCACGCCTTTTGATCAGGAGGGCACATGCCTTCACTGTCATGCCCACGCCCATGTCCACGCCCGGGCCGACCGGCGGCAGCCAGCAGCAGCCCGTCGCCGTGTCCACCGTCGGCCTGCGCAAGTCCTACGGCGACAAGACCGTCCTCGACGGCATCGACCTGCGCATCCCGGCCGGCACCGTCTTCGCGCTGCTCGACCGAACGGCGCCGGCAAGACCACCACCGTGCAGATCCTCTCCACCCTCATCACCGGCCGACGGCGGGCAGGCCCAGGTCGCGGGCCACGACGTCGCCACGTCACCGGACGGCGTGCGCGCCGCGATCGGAGTCACCGGACAGTTCGCCGCGCTCGACAACCTGCTCACGGCCGAGGAGAACCTGCTCCTCATGGCCGACCTGCTGCGGCTCGGCAAGCGCGAAGGCCGCGCACGCGCCGGGAATTGCTGAGCCGTTTCGGGATCGCGGACGTCGCCGAAGAGACGCGCCGCGACCTTCTCCGGCGGCATGCGCGCCGGCTCACATCGCCATGACACTGGTCGCCGACCCAGAGGTGATCTTCCTCGACGAAGCCGACGACCGGGCTCGACCCGCGCAGCCGCCGCACCATGTGGGAGACCGTGCGCTCGCTGGTCGCCGGGGGCGTCACCGTCTTCCTCACCACGCAGTACCTGGAGGAGGCCGACCAACTCGCCGACCGGATCGCCGTCCTCGACGGCGGCCGGATCGTGGCCGAGGGCAGCCCCGACGAGCTAAGGCGCGTATCCCCGGCAGCCATGTGCGACTGCGGTTCACGGAAGCCGACGCGTTCGAACGGGCGGCCGGCGCCTTTCCCGGGGCGGCCCGCGACGAGGAGTCCCTCGCCCTGCGCATCGCCGGCGATGGCGGCATCGAAGCCCTGCGTACCCTCCTCGACCGGCTCGACGCGACCGGCGTACGCGCCGCCGACCTGTCCGTGCACACCCCCGACCTCGACGACGTGTTCCTCGCCCTGACCGGCGACGGCGCCACCGGCAGCCCACTCCACGTGAAGGAGACCCTGCGATGAGCACCCTCAGCCTACGCCGTGCACGACTCGACGACCATGCTGCGGCGCAACCTGAAGCACGCGATCCGCTATCCGTCGGTCTCGCTGGGCCTGCACCCTGCCCCGTGATGATGCTCCTGCTGTTCGTGTACGCCTTCGGGGACTCGATCGGCACCGGTGTCGGCGGGGCGGCCGCCGGCCGGGACGTGTATCTGGAGTACCTGACCCTCGTCATCGTGGGTCATGGCGGTGGCGCCGGGTTCGATGTCGACTTCGATCGCGGTCTGTTCGACATGACCGAGGGCATCATCGACCGCTTCCGCACCATGAACATCTCACGCTCCTCGTTCATGACGGGGCATGTGCGGGGAGCGTCATACAGACGATGATCAGGTGCATCGTCCTCGCGGTGGCGCTGCTGTCGGCTTCCCGCCGGAGGCCAACCCGCTGAGTGGGGGGCCGCGGCCGCCTGCTGACGGCCGTCGCCTTCTCGATGATCCTGGCTGTCGGCGGCATCGGCCTGATCTCGAAGACCGTCGAGGCGGCGAGCAACAAACCGCTGATGGTCCAATTCCTGCCGTTCATCGGCTCGGCGTTCGTGCCCGCGGACTCGATGTCTCCCGGGCTGCGCTGGTTCGCCGAGAACCAGCCCTTCACCCCGATGATCGAAACACTGCGCGGGCTGCTCACCGGATCTCCGATCGGTGACGACGCCTGGCTCGCGCTCGCCTGGTGTGCGGGAATCGCGCTGGTCGGCTATC
>CAWDYO010000033.1:0-93747 GCA_963806515.1 uncultured Actinomycetes bacterium
GCGATCGGGATCACCTGCAGCATCGCCGACATCCGCGCGGGCGGCTGGGACGAGCACGCGGCCTTCTCGCCCGTCGCCTACGTCCGCGCAGTCCAGCGCGCGGGCGCCCGCGCCGTCCTGCTCGTGGCCGACGACGAGGACGCCGAGGACCCGCGCGACCTGCTCTCGACGCTTCACGGCGTGATCCTCAGCGGTGGCGGAAGCGACGTCGCGCCCCACCGCTACGGCCAGCATCCCCACGCCGCCACCGCCGCCGAGGAGCCTGGCCGTGACGCCTTCGAGATCGCGCTGGCGCGCGCCTGCAAGCAGCACGACGTCCCGCTGCTCGGCATCTGCCGCGGCATGCAGCTGCTCAACGTGGCCTACGGCGGCACGCTGCATCAGCACCTGCCCGACGTGCTCGGGCACGACGAGCACCGCGAGCTGCCGGCGGCGTTCGCCCGCCACGACGTGGCGATCGAGCCGGATTCGCTCGCCCGGGCTGCGACCGGCACGGCGACCGAGACGGTCATGTCCCATCACCATCAAGGCCCCGACAGGATCGGCGCCGGGCTGAACGTGACCGGCAGAGCGGCCGGCGACGGCAGCGCGGAGGCGATCGAGGACCCCGAAGCGCGGTTTGTCCTCGGCGTGCTCTGGCACCCCGAGGAGGACGAGCGCTCGCGGGTCGTCGGGGCGCTCGTCGACGCGGCGCGCGAACGGCACCGTTCGAAAGAGGCTTGACTTCACTGCCGCGGGGTACGTAGCGTCGCGCTACATCGCCCGCCCGCCATGGAGGTGCATCCCGTGCCGCGTTACGAGAACGTCGACGAGGGCTATCTGGACCAGCGGCAGCTGAAGTCGGGGGCGGCGGGGTGGGTCCTGCTCGCGGGCCTTGGCGTCGCGTACGTGATCTCTGGCGACTTCGCCGGCTGGAACTTCGGCCTCGAGCAGGGCGGCTGGGGCGGGCTGCTCATCGCCACGATCCTCATGGGGCTCATGTACACGTGCATGGTCTTCGCCCTGGCGGAGATGTCGTCGGCGATGCCGACGTCCGGCGGCGGCTACACGTTCGCGCGCCGAGCCATGGGCCCGTGGGGCGGCTTTCTCACCGGCACCGCGATCCTCATCGAGTACGCGATCGCGCCGGCGGCGATCGTCGTGTTCATCGGCGGCTACGTCGAGTCGCTGGACATCCTGGGCATCACGGCGGGCTGGCCGCTGTATCTCTTCTTCTACGCGCTGTTCATCGGCGTGCACCTCATCGGCGTCGGCGAGGCGCTGAAGGTCATGTTCGCGATCACGGCGATCGCGGTCGTCGCGCTGGTCGTCTTCGTCCTCGGGATGATCCCGGAGTTCAGCGCGTCGAACCTCACGGACATCAAGCCCGACCCGAGCAAGTCCGGCTCGAGCGACTTCCTGCCGTTCGGCTACGCCGGAGCGCTCAGCGCGCTCGTCTACGGGATCTGGTTCTTCCTCGCCGTCGAAGGGGTGCCGCTCGCGGCCGAGGAGGCGCGCGACCCGAAGAAGGACATGCCCAAGGGGATCATCGTCGCGATGGGGATCCTGCTCGTGTTCGCCGCGCTGATGCTCACGCTGGCGCCGGGCGGCGCCGGGTCGCAGACGATCATGGGCTCCGACAACCCGCTGCCGCTCGCGGCCGACACCGCCCTCGGCAACGGCTCGTTCATCGGCGAGTTCGTCAACTACGCCGGGCTCGCGGGCCTCATCGCGAGCTTCTTCTCGATCATCTACGCCTACTCGCGCCAGCTGTTCGCCCTCTCGCGCGCCGGCTACTTCCCGCGCGCGCTGTCGGTGACCTCCGGGCGCCGGGTGCCGCACATCGCGCTCGTCGTGCCGGGCGTCATCGGCTTCCTGCTCGCCGCGATCACCGAGGACGGCGCGCGCATGATCCAGATCGCCGTGTTCGGCGCGACGGTCTCCTACGTGCTCATGCTGCTCAGCCACATCGTCCTGCGCCGCAAGGAGCCCGGCCTGGAGCGGCCGTACACGACGCCCGGCGGCACGCTGACCTCGGGCGTCGGACTCGTGCTGGCGATCGCTGCCGTGATCGCGGTGTTCACCGTCGACGAGAAGGCCGCGTTCATCACGCTCGGCGTGTACCTCGCGGCAGCGCTGTACTTCGGGCTGTACTCCCGCCACCACCTCGTCGCGCAGGCGCCCGAGGAGGAGTTCGCCGCGCTCGCGCAGGCGGAGTCGGAGCTCGCGGGCTCGTGACCCTCGACGAGCTCAAGGCCCTCGCGGAGCAGGGCGACGTCGACACGGTCGTCCTCGCGCTCTGCGACATGCAGGGGCGGCTGATGGGCAAGCGCCTCACCGCCCGCCACTTCGTCGACGAGGTCGCCGAGCACGGCGCCGAGGGCTGCAACTACCTGCTGGCGGTCGATGTCGACATGAACACGGTCGAGGGCTACGACATGGCGTCGTGGTCGCGCGGCTACGGCGACTTCGTGCTCAAGCCCGACATGGACACCCTGCGCCCGCTCCCCTGGCTGGCGGGCACCGTGATGCTGATGGCCGACGTCGCGTGGGAGGACGGGTCGGACGTCGTGGCGTCGCCGCGGCAGATCCTGCGCCGTCAGCTCGCGCGCCTCGCCGAGCGCGGCTGGAACGCCGTCGCGGGCACCGAGCTCGAGTTCATCGTCTTCCGCGACACCTACGAGGAGGCGTGGCACAAGGCCTACCGCGGCCTCGAGCCGGCCAACCTCTACAACGTCGACTACTCCGTGCTGGGCACGTCGCGGGTGGAGCCGCTGCTGCGCGCGATTCGCAACCACATGGAGGCCGCGGGCATGCAGGTGGAGGACTCAAAGGGCGAGTGCAACCTCGGCCAGCACGAGATCAACTTCCGCTACGGCCCCGCGCTGCGCAAGGCCGACGAGCATTCGATCTACAAGAACGCCGCCAAGGAGATCGCCTCCCAGCAGGGCTGCGCGATCACGTACATGGCGAAGTTCGACGCGCGCGAGGGCTCCTCGTGCCACATCCACTTCTCGCTGTTAGCCGAGGACGGGGCACCGGTCTTCGCGCGCGATCAGGCGTTGTTCGAGCGCTTCGTCGCCGGCCAGCTTGCGTGCCTGCGCGAGCTGACGCTGTTCTTCGCCCCCAACGTCAACTCCTACAAGCGCTTTGCGGCGGGCTCGTTCGCCCCCACCGCGGTCGCGTGGGGCAAGGACAACCGGACCTGCTCGATCCGCGTCGTCGGCCACGGCGGCGGCCTGCGCTTCGAGAACCGCCTGCCGGGGGCCGACGTCAACCCCTACCTGGCGATCGCGGCGATGATCGCCGCCGGGCTGCACGGCATCGACGCCGCGCTCGAGCTCGAGCCGCCCGTCGAGGGCAACGCCTACGTCGCCGACAAGCCGCACGTGCCGAAGACGCTGCAGGCGGCGCGCGAGCTGTTCGCGGGCAGCTTGGTCGCGCGCGAGGCGTTCGGGTCAAGAGGTGGTAGACCACTACCTCAACATGGCCGACGTCGAGCTCGAAGCGTTCGGAGCGGCGGTGACCGATTGGGAGCGCTTCCGCGGGTTCGAGCGGCTGTGACCCGCGAGACGCTTCGGGTGATCGAGCCCGCGACGGAGGCGGTGCTCGCCTCGGTCCCGCGCGCCGGGGTCGAGGAGGCCGACGCCGCTGTCGCGCGCGCGGCGGCCGCCTATCCGGCGTGGCGAGCGATCGCGCCGGCCGACCGCGCCAAGCTCCTGCACCGGCTGGCGGACGCGATCTCGGCCGTGGTCGAGGAGCTTGCGCTGCTCGAAGCGCGCAACGCGGGCAAGCCGATCTGCCGACGCGCGCGGCGAGATGGCCATGGTGCTCGACACGTTTCGCTACTACGCGGGCGCGCCGGAGCGGATGCTCGGCGACACGATCCCCGTCGGCGGCGGGCAGGCGTTCACCGTGCGCGAGCCGCTCGGCGTCGTCGCACTGATCACGCCGTGGAACTTCCCGCTGACGATCGCCGCGTGGAAGATGGCGCCGGCGCTGGCCGCCGGGAACACGATCGTGCTGAAGCCCGCCGAGCTCACGCCGCTGACCGCCTTGCGCTTCGAGCAGCTGGCTTCCGAGGTCCTGCCCCCGGGTGTGGTGAACGTGGTCGCGGGCCCGGGGCGGACCGTCGGGTCGCGCCTCGTCTCACACCCTGACGTCGCGAAGGTGGCGTTCACCGGCTCGACCGAGGTCGGGCGCGCGATCGCCGCGGGCGCGGCGCGCACGATCAAGCGGGTGACGCTCGAGCTCGGCGGCAAGTCCGCCAACGTGATCTTCGCCGACGCAGACCTCGAGCGCGCCGCCGCGGCGGCGCCGATGGCGGTGTTCGGCAACGCCGGCCAGGACTGCTGCGCGCGGTCGCGCATCCTCGTGCAGCGCTCGGCTCGTCGAGCGGTTCATGGAGCTGCTCGAGCCGATTGTGCAGTCGATCGTCGTCGGCGACCCGCTGAGCGAGGACACGCAGATGGGCCCGCTGATCAGCGCTTCGCAGCGCGCGACGGTCGCGAGCTTCGTACCCGACGACGCGCCGGTGGCGTTTCGGGGCTCGGCGCCGAGCGGGCCCGGGTTCTGGTTCGCGCCGACCGTGCTCTTCCCGGTCGATCGCGACTCGCGTGCCGTCAGCGAGGAGATCTTCGGCCCGGTGGCCGTGGTGATCCCGTTCGAGGACGAGGCGGAGGCGATCGCGATCGCCAACGACACGATCTACGGCCTGTCGGGCTCCATCTGGACGTCGAACGGGGCGCGCGCCCTGCGCGTGGCCCGCGCGATGGAGACCGGCGTGGTGTCGATCAACACGAACACGTCGGTGCGGGTGGCGACGCCGTTCGGCGGCTTCAAGCAGTCCGGGGTCGGGCGCGAGCTCGGGCCGCACGCGCTCGACGCGTACTCCGAGCTGAAGTCGATCTACTACGCGACGGAGGGGTGAGATGGGCAGACTCGAGGGCAAGGTGTGCGTGATCACGGGCGCGGCGGGCGGCATCGGGGCGGCGGCGTGCGCGCTGTTCGCCGAGGAGGGCGCGACCGTCGTCGGCGTCGACCTGCGCGACGTTGCGGCGTAGACCTCGCGCTGGCGGCCGACGTCGCCGACGAAGCGCAGGTCGCCGGGATGTACGCCGCGGACGAGCGAGGCATTCGGCCACATCGACGTGCTGTTCAACAACGCCGGCATCTCACCGACTGCCGACGGCTCCGTCGTGGACACCGACCTCGACGTGTGGGAGCACGTGCAGGCCGTCAACCTGCGCTCGGTCTACCTCTGCTGCAAGCACGGCATCCCGCACCTGCAGGCCGGCGGCGGCGGCTCGGTGATCAATACCGCGAGCTTCGTCGCGGTGATGGGCGCGGCGACCTCGCAGATCGCCTACACCGCATCCAAGGGCGGCGTGCTGGCTTTGAGCCGCGAGCTCGGGGTCCAGTTCGCCAAGCAGAACATCCGCGTCAACGCGCTGTGCCCGGGCCCGTGGACACGCCGCTGCTGCGCGAGCTCTACGCCAACGACGCCGAGCAGGCCCAGCGGCGCCTCGTGCACCTGCCGATGGGCCGCTTCGCCGAAGCCCGCGAGATCGCCCACGGCGCGCTGTTTCTGGCCAGCGACGACGCGTCCTACGTCAACGCCACGACGTTCCTCGTCGACGGCGGCCTGAGCTCGGCGTACACGACGCCGCTGTAGGCAAATCGGTGAGGGGACCGTCGGTGTCGAATAGTGGGCGGATATCGCCCACTACTCGACATCGATCTACTTGATCTGGTCGTAGACGCTGAAGAGCGGCAGGTACATCGAGATGACGATGAAGCCGACGATCCCGCCGACGAAGACGATCATCACCGGCTCGAGGATCGAGGTCAGGGCCTTGACCGCCGCCTCGACCTGGTCCTCGTAGAAGTCGCCGATCTTCGAGAGCATCGTCGTCAGGGCGCCCGTCTCCTCGCCGACCTTGACCATGTGGCCGACCATCGACGGGAACACCGGCGACTCCATCAGCGGCTGGGCGATCGTGCCGCCGGCCTTGACCGACGTCGTGACGTTGGCCATCGCCTCCTCGACGACGATGTTGCCCGCCGTCTGCGAGGTGATGTCGATCGCCTGCAGGAGCGGCACGCCCGCGCCCATGAGCGCCGAGAACGTGCGCGACCAGCGGGCCAGCGCGACCTTCTGGAAGATGTCGCCGATCTTGAACGGGATGCGCAGCAGGAAGCGCTGCCACATGCCGCGGCCCGCATCGGTCTTCTTCCACTTCGAGAACGCGAACCCGGTGCCGACGGTGCCGAGGATCAGGAGGTACCAGTAGCCCGTGACGACCTTCGAGATGCCCATCGTGAACTGCGTCATCGGCGGCAGCTTGGCGTCGCCGAGCTCCTTGAAGACGCCCGCGAACACCGGGACGATGAAGGCGACCATGCCGAGCATGACGGCGGCCGCGAAGACGAAGATGACGATCGGATAGGCCATCGCCGACTTGACCTGACGGCGCAGGGACTCCTCCTTCTCGAGCTGATCGGCGATCCGGATCAGGGAGTCCTCGAGCACGCCGCCCGTCTCCCCCGCGCGCGTCATCGCGACGAACAGCGGGTTGAAGACCTTCGGGTGGCGCTCGAGCGCATCCGACAACGGCAGGCCGGCCTCGACGTCCTTGCGCACGTCGACGAGCACCGCGGCGAGCTTCTCGTTCTCGGTCTGGGCCTCCAGCACGTAGAGCGCGCGCAGGATCGTCATGCCGGACGAGACCATCGTCGACAGCTGACGCGTGAGGATCGCGAGGTCGCCGAGCTTGATGCGGTTGAGGAACGGCAGCTCGATGTCCTTCGACGCCTTCCCCTTCTCGGCGATGTCGAGGACGATGAGGCCCTTGGCCTTGAGCTGATCGGCGACGGACTGCTTGGACTCGGCGTCGACCTCTCCCTTGGCCTTCTGGCCGAGGACGTCGATCGCTTGGAAGACGTAAGTGCTCATGGTCACAAGGCGAAGGAGCCGGCGCCGAGCAGGCGGCGGAGCTCCTCCGGGGTCGAGGAACGGGACTCAGCCATCTGCTGCGTGATCTTCCCCGAGCGCGTCAGCGTCGCCAGGGCAGCGTCCATCGTCTGCATGCCGATATTGCCTCCGGTCTGCAATGAGGAATAGATCTGGTGGGTCTTGCCTTCACGGATGAGGTTGCGGATCGCCGGGGTCGCGAGCAGCACCTCGCAGGCCGCGATGCGGCCGGCGCCATCCGCCGTCGGGATGAGCTGCTGCGTGACGACGCCCTGCAGCGCGACCGACAGCTGCACGCGCACCTGCTGCTGCTGCGAGGCCGGGAACACGTCGATGATGCGGTCGATCGTCTGCGGCGTGTCCTGGGTGTGCAGCGTGGCGAAGACGAGGTGGCCGGTCTCAGCGGCGGTCAGCGCGGTGTGGATCGTCTCGAGGTCGCGCATCTCGCCAACGAGGATCACGTCCGGGTCCTGGCGCAGCGCGGCCTTGAGGCCCATCGCGAAGGACTGCGCATCCGAGCCGATCTCGCGCTGGTTGACGACGCACTTCTTGTGGCCGTGGAGGAACTCGATCGGGTCCTCGATGGTCATGATGTGCTCTTCGCGCGTCGAGTTGATCTGGTCGATCACCGCCGCGAGCGTCGTCGACTTGCCCGAGCCGGTCGGGCCGGTGACGAGCACGAAGCCGCGCGGCTTCTTCGTCATGTCGTGCAGCGCCATCGGCATGTTCAGCTCGTCGAGCGACTTGATGACGGCCGGGATGAGGCGGAACGCCGCCCCGATCGCCGAGCGCTGGTAGTAGGCGTTGACGCGGAAGCGCGCACGTCCGGGGATCGAGTACGCGAAGTCGATCTGCCAGTCGGTCTCAAGCCGCTGGCGCTGGTCGTTCGAGAGGATCCCGTAGACGATCTCGCGCGTCATCTCCGTCGTCATGACGGGATAGTCCTCGAGTGGCGTGAGCCGGCCGCGCACGCGAACGGTGGGCCGGGCCCCCGCGGTGAGATGCAGGTCGGAGGCGTTCCGCTCGATGACCTCGAGCAGCAGGTCTGCGAAGTCAAGGTTCATTGCGGCGGTCATCGGCCTTGCTCGGCCGGCGGCCCGACATATGGCAGCGGAATGGACGACCGTATGATCAGACGAGCAGTGGCCGACTCCAAGACGCGATCACGATCCGACGGGAAGGCCGATCGCCAGCCATGGCGCGTCGAGGGCGGGCGCGAGCCCGAGAAGAAGTCGCCCGGCGATGCGTCGCGCATACCGCGCGCCCCCGGAGGCCGCCGGATCTGGTGGTTTCTGCTCGGGCTGCTGGCGCTGAACGTCGTGCTCGGCCAGCTCCTGCCGTCGAGCAAGGACAAGCGCATCGACGTCCCGTACACGTACTTCCGCACGCAGGTGCAGGCGGGCAACGTCAAGGAGGTCAACGCCCGCAACGACGTCATCCAGGGGACGTTCGAGAAGGCGACGAAGTTCGAGAAGGAGGACCCGGCCAAGGACTTCGAGACCGTGCGCCCGACGTTCGCCCAGGACGACGAGCTGCTCACGCTCCTGCTCGCCAAGAAGGTCGAGGTCAACGCGCGCCCGATCGACGAGGGCCGCTCGTTCCTCGCGACGCTGCTCATCTCCTTCGGCCCGACGCTGCTGATCGTCGCGCTGATCATCTACTTCCTGCGCCGCAGCGCGAGCATGGCGGGCGGCGGGGCGCTCGCGCTCGGGCGCTCGAAGGCCAAGCGCTACGACGCCTCGAACACGCGCGTGTCGTTCGCCGACGTTGCCGGCATCGACGAGGTCGAGGACGAGCTCAAGGAGATCGTCGACTTCCTCAAGAACCCCGACCGCTACCGCAAGCTCGGCGCGGCGATCCCGAAGGGCGTGCTCTTGTCCGGCTCGCCCGGCACCGGCAAGACGCTGCTCGCCCGCGCGGTCGCCGGTGAGGCCGACGTGCCCTTCTTCAGCCTCAGCGCGTCGGAGTTCGTCGAGATGGTCGTCGGCGTCGGCGCCTCGCGCGTCCGCGACCTCTTCGAGCAGGCCAAGAAGGAGGCCCCGGCGATCATCTTCATCGACGAGCTCGACGCGATCGGCCGCGCGCGCGGCGGCGGTGGCGGCGGCTTCGGCGGCCACGACGAGCGCGAGCAGACGCTCAACCAGATCCTCACCGAGATGGACGGCTTCACCGGCTCGGAGGGCGTCATCGTGCTCGCGGCGACCAACCGCCCCGAGGTCCTCGACGCCGCGCTCCTGCGCCCCGGCCGCTTCGACCGCCGGCTGACGGTCAACCCGCCCGACAAGGACGGTCGCGTCGAGATCCTCGAGATCCACACGCGCTCGGTCCCGCTGCACGACGACGTCGACCTCGGCCGCGTCGCCTCCTCGACGCCCGGCATGGTCGGCGCCGACCTGCGCAACCTCATCAACGAGGCCGCGCTGATCGCCGCGCGCCGCGACCACAGCGCCGTCCACGCCGCCGACCTCGCCGACGCGCTCGAGCGCATCATCCTCGGCGCCGAGCGGAAGATCACGCTGTCGGAGGAGGAGCGCGAGCGCACCGCTTACCACGAGTCCGGCCATGCGGTCCTCGGCATGCTCGAGCCCGGCGCCGACCCCGTGCGGAAGGTCTCGATCGTGCCGCGCGGGCGCGCGCTCGGCGTGACGTTCCAGTCGCCCTCCACGGACCGCTACGGCTACGACGCGCGCTACCTCGAGGGCCGCATCGTCGGTGCTTTGGGAGGCCGCGCCGCCGAGGAGCTCGTCTATGGCAACGTCACGACGGGCGCGGAGTCCGACCTCGAGCAGGTCACGAGCATCGCCCGCCAGATGGTCGGACGCTGGGGCATGTCGGACGTCATCGGGCTCGTGTCGGTCCTCCCGGCGCCGGGCGAGGAGTCGTACTTCGGGCCCGGCGGGCCGGTGCAGGTCTCCCCGGAGACGCTCGAGCTCGTCGACCGCGAGGTCCGGCGGATCATCGAGGGGTGCTACGAGCGGGCCCGGCGCGCGCTCGCCGCCAACCGCGACAAGCTCGAGTCGCTGACGCAGGCGCTGCTCGAGCACGAGACGCTCGACGAGGACGACGCCTACCGCGCCGCCGGGTTCGACCGTGACCCAGTCGACGTTGCCGACGGCGCCGCCGTCGACTCGACAGCCGAGGAGGAGCCCGACTCGGCGGCGCTGCCCGCGGCCGAGAGCTGACCGGCCGGCGAGCGGCAACCCGCCAGGTGGCGCGTTGGCGGCATCCGGCGGGCGCAGGCGCCCGCATAGGATGGTCGTGATGACCACCGACGAGAACGGGCTGACAACGCTCAGCGGCTGGACCGACGACGAGATCCGTGCAGACGACGTCCGCGCCGCCGGCGTGCTGTACGCGGCCGCGGCCTACGAGGAGCTCAAGCTCATCGAGCTCGCCGAGCACCTCAACGAGCTCAACCAGCAGAAGCTGCTGAACATCGGCGCCGGACAGGCGTCGAACCTCCTGCACGTCTTCTGGGACAAGGGCTACAAGCGCATGCCCGCCAAGCGCCGCCTCGCGGTACTCGCGCGGGTCGTCGGCACGCCGGGCGCCCCGGCCGACGCCGAGGTCAACGACGCCTTCGACGGGCTCTTCGAGGATCTCGCTTCGGCGATCGCGGGCGGTGCGCCCGATGCCGTCACCGAGGCGGCCTCCGCCCTGCACGCGAACCTCGCCGAGCACACCGACGAGGCCACGACGCAGGCGGCCGTCGAGCTGCGCGACACGATCACCGAGCTCGGCCTCGTGCTGTCGGATCTCGAGCTGCGCACCGCCTTCCGCACGGCCGAGGACATGTGGCAGCTCGTCGAGCGCTTCCAGGAGGAGAACGGCGGCGGCCCGGACGTCCAGCGGGTCCGGTCGCTGGCCTCCAACGGCGCCGCCATCCTGCGCGCGCTGCCCGAGCTGGTCGACGACGCCACTCCGAGCGACGAGGTCGTCGCGGCCGCGAAGCAGTGGCTGCCCGCGAACTCCGCCGCGTAGCGGCGGCCGCACGGAGCACCTCGCGCCGTAGGGGACGCCGGCTCGCTGGCATGCAGGGCCAGGTGTAGCCTTGGTCCCGGCAGACAGGGCCGCGCCCCGCGGGCGGGGCAACCTGCAGCATGCGACGAGCACGTCACCTCCGCGCCGGCGTCCGCTTCGCCCCGGCTGCGCACTCCGGCGGCTCGTGCGATCGCGCCGCCCGCCGTGGCCATAGACGACCTCGGCGCGCGTCTCGCACGCTCCGTCGAGCTGCGAGCGCGCTGCGACAAGCAGACCCTCCAGCGGTATGTCGGGTTCGAGGTGGAGCTCAGCGTCCCGACGTTCGGCAACGTCGAGGGCCCGGTCCTGCAGGAGTCGTCGACAGGCGCGAAGGCCCCGGCGACGTTGCGCACGTGGTTCGGCGGCGGCCTGGACCGCGAGGACCTCGGGAAGTTCGACGTCCCGGGGGTGAAGCCGATCGAGAGGTGACCGACCACAACGCGATCGCGAGGGCCGGATCGGCGCTGTACGACGCCCTCACGAAGGAATGGGCCTCGCTCTTCGCGGACGAGACGTACCTCGCCCCCAAGGACGGCTACGTACCGCTTGGGAACCTCGAGTACAAGACGCCGGCGATCGACGAGATGAAGGCGGGATCGGACGCGCGCTTCAAGAAGCTCGCAACCGCGATCGACGAGCACGCCACGAAGATCTTCGCCAACCTCGCCAAAGGACAAGCTGTCGAGCATCCCGGACACGACGCCGCGGGCTGCGACGGGGGTGCCGGTCCCCGAGCTCAAGGCGTGGCTCGGGGATCCGCTGCCGACAAGGGTGGAGCAGGCGCTCGAGGCCGTCCGGGCAGAGGTCAAGTGGTCGATGTACCTGCAGGCGACGGCGGGTGTGCTGCCGACCGGCCTCATGAGCGGCACGAAGAAGAACGCGGTGCCGCTGCTGGTCAAGATGAAAGACATCGAGTGGGTCCAGGCGTCGCTGACGAAATGGCTGCGCGAGAACCCCGTGCCGGACGAGCCGATTACGGCGATCGCGAAGTGGATGCACGGCGTGGTGCCGCAGACCGGCCTTCCGTACTGGCAAGCCAAGCCGTACGACGCGGTCGTCGTGAACCTCTTCGACTACCCAAGTGCGGCGGGCGAGCTCTGGCCGCAGTTTCAGCAGGTGCTCGCGGAAGTCCGCGAGGCGAACCTCGTGCACGTCGCGTCGAGTGAGCGCCAGGCGATCCGCGACTCCTGGGCGGTCGACGCGTGACCAGCGGCCCGGACGCCGCCCGGCTGCGGCTCGTCGGCTTGCGCCTGCCGGCTCGAAGCTGGCGCGTGCTCGAGGGGGTGGAGCTGACGTTCGCGGACGAGGGCGAGATCCACGACGGCGAGTAGACGCGCTCCGCGGGGATCGGCGAGCTCGTCGCCGGCGACCGGAACCTCGCCGCGACCGCGTCGCGGCTGCGGCTCGAGAGCGACCCCGCGGCGCCCGACGGTCTCCTCGCACGCCTCGACCTCACGGTCGGGCCGCGGCCACCGGAGGCCGGAGCGCAGCCAGCCGCGGCGCCGGTGGACCTACAGCTCGCCGCGCCCCTCGAGCTGGGCACCGTGACGGTCACGCCGTCCGGCGTCGACGGGGCGCGCGCGATCGCCGCCGAGCGGCTCGACGTCGACGACTACGACGCCGCCGAAGGCGATGGCGGGCTCGTCCTCACGCCGCGCCGGGTCCAGGCGCGAGCCTGAGCCGCCCGACTAGTCGGTGATCGCCGCGCCGGTGCCCGTCACGCGGGTCACCTCGGCGATCGAGGTCATCCCGAGGCGGACCTTCTCGAGGCCGTCGTCGCGCAACAGGCGCATGCCCTGGCGCACGGCGACCTCGGCGATCTCCGACGACGGCGAGCGCGCGAGCGTGAGCTTGCGGATCTCCTCGGTCACGTGGAGCACCTCGTAGAGGCCGATCCGGCCCTTGTAGCCCGAGTACTTGCAGCGCGGGCAGCCCTGGGCGTTGTAGGCCTCCATGTCGAACTGGCTGCGGATGCCGTTCGCGCGCAGGACGTCGGAGCTGATGATCTGGCGCTCCTTGCAGAACTGGCAGAGCTTGCGGGCGAGGCGCTGGGCGACGACGCAGTCGATCGCCGACGCGACGAGGAACGGCTCGATGCCCATCTCGACGAGCCGGGTGACGGCGCTCGCGGCATCGTTCGTGTGCAGCGTCGAGAGCACGAGGTGGCCGGTGAGCGCCGACTCGACCGCGATCTGCGCGGTCTCGCGGTCGCGGATCTCGCCGACCATGATGATGTCGGGGTCGGCGCGCATCATCGACCGCAGGCCGGTCGAGAAGTGCAGGCCGGCCTTCGTGTTGACCTGCACCTGGGTGACGCCGTCGAGCTGGTACTCGACCGGGTCCTCGATCGTGATGATGTTCTTCTCGATCGTGTTCAGCGCGCCGAGCGCGGCGTAGAGCGTCGTCGACTTGCCCGAGCCCGTCGGGCCGGTGACGAGCACGGCGCCGTAGGCCTGGTGGAAGGCGCGCTCGAAGCGATCCTTCTCGGCCGGCGCCATGCCGAGCTTCTCGAGCGACAGGACGACGTTGTCCTTGTCGAGGATGCGCATGACGACCGACTCGCCGTGGACGCTCGGGAGCGTCACGACGCGCAGGTCGATGTGATGGCCGTCGATCGTCAGGCCGACGCGACCGTCCTGCGGCACGCGCCGCTCGGAGATGTCGAGGTCGCTCATGATCTTCACGCGGCTGATGACGCCGAGCACCATCCGCCGCTGCACCTGGGCCGCCTCGATGAGCACGCCGTCGATGCGGAAGCGCACGCGCAGCTCGTTGCCGCTCGGCTCGAGGTGGATGTCCGAGGCGCCCTGCTCGACGGCCTGGGCGATGATCTGGTTGACGAGGCGGATGACCGGCGCGTCGTCGGCGGATTCGCGGAGGTCGACGATCTCCGCGGGCGCGTCCTCCTCGTCGTCGTAGAGATCGGCGCTGACGACGTCGTCGAGGCGCGAGAGTCGCGAGATGAGGCCGGCGATGTCCTCGCGGCTCGTGACGGCCGGCCGGATCTCCTTGCCGGTCAGCAGCGCGATGTCGTCGACGGCGAGGACGTTCGCCGGGTCGGCCATCGCGACGAGCAGCGTGCGGTCGTCGATGAACGAGACCGGGACCGCCTCGTAGCGCTTCGCGGCGGCGATCGAGATGAGGTTGGCCGCCGCCATGTCGGCCTGGAAGATCCCGAGGTCGAGGTGCTCGAGGCCGTGGCGCTCGGCGACCGCGCGAGCCAGGCCCTCGGGCGTGAGGTTCCCCGACTCCATCAAGACGTCCTCGGGCGTCTTGCCCGTGCGGCGCGCCTCCTCGATCGCGTGGGTCACGCGGTCGCGGTCGGCCAGCCCGAGATCGACGATGACGTCGGTCAGAAAGCGCGCGGGGCCGCCGGCTCGGCGCGGCTGCGTGATGCCGGTCGGGCTCGGTGCGTTCGGGACAGCCTTGAGGGGTGTTGGTTCGGGCAAGCTCGTCTTCGGTTAGGCGCGCGCTGCGGCGCGCATCGTGTCAAGCGGCGCGGGCTCGCCCGTCCAGAGCGTGAAGCTCAGCGCGCCTTGGCGCACGAGGATCTCGAGACCGTCGATGACGCTCGCTCCCCGCTTCTGAGCCTCTTCGATCAGCACCGTTCCTCCTGCCCTGTAGACCAAGTCGACGACCGTCCCGTACTCCCCGAGCACATCGGCCGGAAGCGCTAATTCCTTGAATGGATTGGACGAACTGCCCAGCCCGACGCTCGTGCAGTTGACGAGGACGTCGGCTGCGACGGGCGCCGCGACGACGCGCGCACCGAGCTTTGCGAGCGCGCGCGGCCGTGCGGTTGTAGACCGAGACGTCGGTTCCGGCCTGCATCAGCGCCCACACGACGGCACGTGCGGATCCGCCCGCGCCCAGCACGCACGCGGTGCGCGGAACGTGCCCGAGCGCGGCCATGAAGCCCGGCGCGTCGGTGTTCTCGGCGGCGATCTCGCCGTCCTCGCCGAAGGTCAGCGTGTTCGCCGCGCCGATCGCCCGGGCGGCGTCGCTCGCGGTCGTCGCCAGCGCGAGCGCCGCCTCCTTGTGCGGGATCGTGACGTTCGCGCCTGCAAAGCCCGACGCGCCGAGCGCGCGCACGGTGTCGTCGAAGGCCTGGGGCGCGACCGGCAGGCGCTGGTAGCGCTCGAGGCCGGCGGCCTGCATCATCGCCGGCGAGCGGCTGTGGCCGACGGGCCAGCCGAGGACGCCGTAGCGACGGTCCTCTAGCACGTCGTCGGTGACTTGCCGCCCGCCGCGTTGCGCGCGATGTTGTAGCGCTGGCTGTCGGCCTGGAACTTCGCGTAGTTCGACGAGAAGGCGTGCTTGCCGCACGTGCCCGGCTTGACGACGTAGTAGCGGTAGCTCACGCTCGCCGGCGCGGCGGCGGCGCGGATCGAGGCCAGGCCGGGATTGCCGATCGGCGTCGGCGGCAGGCCCGTCCGCTTGCGCGTGTTGTACGGGGAGTCGCTCGCGAGGTCCGAGGCCTTGAGCGGGCGCGTCCAGTTGTTGGAGCGCGTAGCGGCTCGTGGCATCGATCTGCAGCGGGATGCCGTCCTTCAGGCGGTTGTAGATGACCGCCGCGACGAGCTTGCGCTCGCTCGCGAGCTGGGCCTCGCGCTCGACCATCGACGCGATGATGAGGACGTCGTAGGCCGTGAGGTTCTTGCGCCTGGCGCGCTTGAGGTCGACGCTGTCGAAGTTGTCCTTGAAGGCCTTGAGCTGGCGGTCGACCAGATCCTTCGCAGGCGCGGCGGTCCGCAGCTCGTACGTCGCCGGGAAGAGGAAGCCCTCCGTGGACCGCGTGCCCTTGGGCGCGCCGTAGCGAAACGGGTTCAGCCGGCCGCTGAAGCGCTTGGAGGCCGACGCGTAGCTGCCGGTGACGTCCTTCTTCGAGACGAGCTTCGCGATCTCTGAGCGCGAAAGCCCCTCCGGGATCGTGACCTTGATCGTCGCCGTGGCATCGACGGTGGGTCGCTTGCTCAGCGCCTCGATCGCGGCGCCGTAGGTCATGTCCTTGCGGAGCCTGTGGGGTCCGGAGCGCAGGTCGGCGCGCTTGCCGGCGAGCGCCGCGCGCAGCGAGAACAGCGCACCGGAGGAGACGACCCCGGCCTCGGCGAGCTGGTCGCCGATCTCGCGGGCGCTCGAGCCCTGCGCGATGGTGACCCTGACCGCATCGCCCTGCGCGCTGCCGAAGGGCTGGAAGACCATGAGCACGACGACCAGCACGGCCGCCAGCAACATGAGCCCGATGAGCACGGCGACGCGGGAGCCCACCGAACGGCGGGCGCGCGCCGGTCCCGCGGGCACGTCTCCGGGCGGGGTCACGATCGCCCTCGGCGACCGCGGCGCGACGACGCGCCGGACGCGCCGGATGCCGATCGGGCGCTCGAGGTCGTCGTCCAGGGCGCCGGCCGGCGCGGCTGGTGGCGCGGGCGGCTCGGGCTGGATGCGCAGGACGCCGCGCGGCTTGCGGTCGCCGGGCGGCAGGCGGCGCGCGGCGCGCCGGTCGGCCGCGCGGTCGACGCGGGGCTCGAGGTCGGGCGGCGGTTCGCCTGCGGGCGTGCGTCGTGCGGGGCGTTCTGCGGGCGCCTCGCCGGACGCCAGGCGTCGACCGCGGCGTGGCGGCTCGTCGATCGGAGAGGGTGGCGGAGCATCGAAGTCGGTCGGCGCGAGGGAGTTGGAGTGGTCGGAGGAAGTGGGCGGCGGTGAGCCTTGCGCGGCGGCGGCTCGGCGAGCCTCGCGCTCGAGGCGGTCGCGTTCGCGCTGCTCCGCGCTGCGACCTGCGCTCTGACCTTGGTCGTCTCGACGATTGCGGCTCATGCAGCCATGGGTTTCGCCGTCAACGCTACCCGTCCTGTCGCGCCTGACGCGCCGCGAGCCAGCCTTCGAGCAGGTGCAGCGGCCGCGCGGGAGTCCTCCGAGCTGCGTGGGTCGCCGGGATCGCGGCTCGCGAGCAGCGTCGTGAAGCGCTCGTCGTAGAGCTCGACGGGGACGTTCACGCGCTCGGCCAGCCGCTGCGCGAACGCGCGCGCCTCGGCTGTCTGGGCGGAGTCCGCGCCCGACAGCGACAGCGGCAGCCCGACCACCACGAGGGCCGCCTCTCGCTCGCGAACCAGATCGCAGACGCGGGCGAAGCCCTTGCGGGTCGCCGGCCGGAGCACCGGCTCGATCGGGGTCGCGAGCGTCCCGGTCGGGTCGCTGAGGGCGCACCCGCAGCGCGCGCTCCCGTAGTCGAGCGCGAGCACCCGCATCAGCGTGCCGCGATCGCGCTGTGATCGGCGGTCTTGTCGCGTAGTGACCTATATGCGGTCACTTTTCGACAAGACCGCGGGGACGGCGCGGCGACCACTACCCGGCGAGCGCGACGGCGATCGCCTCGCGCGCCGCCGCGATGGCGTCGGGAAGCGCCGCGGGGTCCTTGCCGCCCGCCTGGGCCATCGTGTCGCGGCCGCCGCCGCCACCGCCGGCGACCTGCGCCGCCGCCTTCACGATCGCGCCGGCCTTGACGCCGCGGGCGACGAGCGCCGGCGTCACGGCCGCGATGAGGTGCACGCGCCCGTCGACGACCGTGCCCAGCACCGTCGCGGACTCGTCGGAGAGCTTGCCCTTGACGCGATCGGCGAGGTCGGGGAGCTCCTTGGCGCTTGCGATGTCCCGAGACGACCGCGGCCACGACGTCTGCGCCGGCGATCTGCGACGCGGCGGCCGCGAGCGCGTCGGCGTCGATCGTGGCGGCGCCGTTGGACGACGCGGCCTTCGCGGCCTGCTTGACGCGGGCGCTCAGCGCGGCGACGGCCTCGGGCAGCTCGGCGACGCCTGTCTTCAGCAGCGTCGCGGCCTCGCGCGCCTTCGCATCCGAGCCGCGCAGCTCGGCGACCGCGGCCGGGCCGGTGATCGCCTCGATGCGGCGGACGTTGGCCGCGCTCGAGCTCTCCGAGACGAGCTTGAAGACGCCGATCTCGGCGGTCGAGCGCACGTGCGTGCCGCCGCACAGCTCGCGCGAGTAGTCGCCGTCGCCGATCTGCACCATCCGCACGACGTCGCCGTACTTCTCGCCGAACAGCGCCATCGCGCCGAGCGCGCGCGCCTCGTCGAGCGTGGTCGTGATCGGCCGGACGGGGTCGTTGCGCAGCACCCACTCGTTGACGCGGTCCTCGATCGTCTCGAGGTCCTCGCGCGAGATCCGCTCGCCGTGGCTGAAGTCGAAGCGCAGCTTGTCGGGGCCGACGTACGAGCCGGCCTGGCGGACGTGCGTGCCGAGCGTCTCGCGCAGCGCGGCGTGCAACAGATGCGTGGCGGTGTGGTTGGCCTGGGTCGCGGTGCGCGCGGCGCGGTCGACCCGCGCGACGACCCGCTCGCCCGGCGCAAGCTCGCCCTCGTCGACGCGCACGAGCAGCGCCTGGTCGTCGCCGACGCGCACGACGTCTGTGACGCGCCCCCGTCCCGCCCCGGTCTCGGACTCGAGCACGCCGCCGTCGGCGACCTGGCCGCCACCGGTCGCGTAGAACGGCGACTCGGCGAGGTGGACGAGCAACTCGTCGCCACCCGCCGCACGCCAGCGAGCCGACCGTCGTGTGCTGCTCGAGCGTCTCGTAGCCCGTGAAGTCCGTGGCGAAGCCGTCCTCGCGCGCCAGCTCCCGCGCCTGCTCGCGCAGGTCGCCGGCCGGCCGCGGCGCGGCGTCCGGCGACGCGCCGCCGGCGCCCGCCTCCTCCGGCGCGGCGCCTCCGCGCGACCGGACCCGCTGCGCGTCCATGAGTTCCGCGAACGCCGCCGTGTCGACCGCGACACCGCGCTCCTCCGCGAGCTCGCGCGTGAGGTCCAGCGGGAAGCCGAACGTGTCATGCAGGCGAAAGGCGTCCTCGCCCGAGATGCGTCCGCCCGACCGCTCGATGACCTCGTCGAGCAGCTTCGTGCCCTGCTCCAGCGTGCGACCGAAGCCCTCCTCCTCCGAGCGCGCCCACAAGAGGATCGCGTCGCGCTCGCGGTCGAGCTCGGGGTAGGCGGCGCTCATGACCTCCATGACCTTCTCCGCGAACGTCGCCATGAAGCCCGGCGCCATGCCGACCCGGTTGCCCTGCAGGATCGCCCGGCGCATGATCCGCCGCAGGATGTAGCCGCGCGCCTCGTTGGACGGCACGACGCCGTCGGCGACGAGGAACGTCATCGCGCGCGAGTGGTCGGCGAGGATCCGCAGCGCGCGCTCGTCGGGATCGACCGCCGCCAGCTCCCGGCCGAGCGCCATCAGCGGCGCGAACGTGTCGGTCTCGAAGACCGTGTCGACGCCCTGCTGGATGACCGCCATCCGCTCCAGGCCCAGGCCCGTGTCGATGTTGTTCGCCGGCAGCGGCGTGAGCGTCGTCTTGCCGTCCGCGTCGACGCCCATGTCGTACTGCGTGAAGACGAGGTTCCAGTACTCCAGGAAGCGCTCGTTCTCGCCGCCGGGAAGGTCGTCTTCGGCGCCCCACTGAAGGCCGCGGTCGAGGTACAGCTCGCTGCACGGCCCGCACGGCCCGGTCGGGCCGCCCTGCCAGAAGTTCTCCGACCGCGGGCACTGCACGATCCGCTCGAGCGGCACGCCGACGGACTGCCAGGCCGCGATCGCCTCCTCGTCGGGACCGATCCCGAGCTCCTCGTCGCCCTCGAACACCGTGATCCAGATGTCGTCGGCGTTGAAGTGAAAGCCGTTCAGCGACAGCTCCCAGGCCGCCTCGACCGCCTCCTGCTTGAAGTAGTCGCCGATCGAGAAGTTGCCGAGCATCTCGAAGAACGTCAGATGCCGCGTGGTGTTGCCGACGTTGTCGATGTCCGTCGTGCGAAAGCACTTCTGCACGGTCGTCAGGCGCGGATGCGGCGGCTTCTCCTCGCCGCGGAAGTACGGCACGAGCGGGTGCATCCCCGCCGTCGTCAGCAGCACCGACGGGTCGTACGCCGACGGCACGAGCGACGCCGATGGCAGCCGCAGGTGATCGCGGCCCTCGAAGAAGCGCAGGAAGGTCTCTCGGATCTCGTCGGTCCGCCCGGTCATACCTCGCGAGGGTAGCGACGCGGGTACCGGGGGGACCCCCGGGTCCTCACCCGGCGATCGTGGCGCAGCCGACGATCGCGTCCCCCGAGAGGAAGACCGCCGTCTGCCCCGGGGCGGCGCCGTCGAAGGGCTCGTCGAGGTGGATTCGATCCCCTTCCAGGCGGCAGCGCACCGCAGGCGAGCGGTAGCGCAGTCGTACCGCGTCGGGTGCGATGCCGTGCATCCGCAGCCCCCGCACGTGCACCGTCCGGGTCTGCAGGGCGTCGCGCGGGCCGACCGTGACGGTGTTCGCGCGGGCGTCGGTTTCGAGGACGTACAGCGGCTCGAGCGACCCACCGCCGAGGCCGCGGCGCTGGCCGACCGTGAAGCCATGATGGCCGTCGTGGCGCCCGACGACCGCACCGCTGCGATCGAGGATGTCGCCGGGGCGCCGGCGCATCCCGCCGTGGCGCGCGAGGAAGCTCGCGCGGCCCGTGCCTGCGAGGAAGCAGAGGTCCTGCGAGTCGGGCTTGCGCGCCACGTCGAGGCCGGCCCGCTCCGCGAGCTCGCGGACCTCGGGCTTGGTCAGGTCGCCGAGCGGGAAGCGCAGCCGTTGCAGCGCACCGCGCGACAGGGCGGCGAGCATGTAGGTCTGGTCCTTCGCCGGGTCGGCCGCGAGACGCAGCAGCCCGTCCGGCGTGCGGCGCGCGTAGTGGCCGGTCGTCAGCGTCCCGGCGCCGAGCCGGCCGGCGAAGTCGATCATCGCGTCGAGGCGCACGTGGCCGTTGCAGCGCACGCACGGGTTGGGCGTCTCGCCCGCGGCGTGCTCCATGAGCCACGGCTCGACGACCCCGGCGCGAAACTCGTCGCGCAGATCGAGCGTGAAGTGCGGGAGGCCCATGCCGTGGGCGACGCGGCGCGCGCCGCGCACCGCCGCCGCCGAGCAGCACGAGCGCTCGCCGTCGTTCTCGGGATCGGCCCACAGCTCGATGGCCACGACATCGGCCGCGAAGGGCTCGTCCGGCGGGCCGCCGCCTCGTCGCGAGCGCGGCCCGCGGCGAGCAGGGAGTCGCGCGCGCGCGCCGGCGCTCGTCGCGGCGAGCAGCGCTGCGACCGCGCTGTCCACGCCACCGGACATCGCGACGAGCGTGCGGCCATCGCGGGCCGGCAGCAGCCCGTGCGCGCGCACGGCCGCGCCGAGCGCCCGGTGCAGCGCGTCGGAGGCGAGGTCGGCGGCGTGGAGCTTGCCCGCGCTCAGCCCGCCGAGCTCGGCGGCGATCGTCGGCGCGCCGATCCGCGCGGCGTCCAGCAGCCCGGCCCCCTCGGCGAGCTCGACGGCCGCGCTCGCCGCCGCGATCGTCGCACCGCAGCCCGACGCCTCGAAGCCGACCGCGCGGACCCGCTCGCCCTCGACGGCGACCGACACCCGCACGAGGTCGCCGCAGGCGGCACCGCCCGCGGCGCCGTCGAAGGCGCCCGCGACCGCGCGGCCTCGCCCGCGGGGGTGGTACAGGTGGTCCTCGAAGCGCTCGTCGGGCACGGCGTCGAGTCTAGATCGCGACGCGCGCGATCCGGCCGGGTCGTGGCAGCGAGCGCCGGCCTCATCACCCGAGTTCCGGAGGATCGGCGTTCCGCTCGCATGCCACCTGGCATGCGTTGCGAACGCGCCAGACGGCGCCTATCGTGAGTGGCGCACGATGCAACGCCTCACCGCTCGAGGGAGCTGAAGACGTGGCCGAAGGCAGCTCTGAGGATCAGCGCCGCGCGCGCCGTGCTGCGCGTGATCGCGCGGACCGGCGGCGCCGCATAGCCGGGCTGTGCGCGATCGTGGCCGTCGCCGCGGTCGTCGCCATGACCGTCGGCCGCAGCTCCGGCCCGGCCGCCGCGCCGCCCGCGCCAGTCCTCGGCGGCGGCGTGACGACCACGCAGCCGGCGCCGCGAGACACCCGCGCCGCTCGACTGCGACGCGACGACGCGGCGATCGACGCCGTCCTCGCCTACACGCCGTACATCGTCCGCGGCAGCCGGCGCAGCAAGGAGGTCGCGCTGACGTTCGACGACGGTCCGGGACCGACGACGGCCGCGCTCGTGCGCTACCTCGTGTCAAACGGCGTGCCGGCGACCTTCTTCCTGGTCGGCAACGCGATCGCGGAGCGTCCCGGCATCGTGCTCAAGCAGCACGAGGCGGGCTTCGCCCTCGGCACGCACACGCAGAGCCACGCCCGGCTGGGCTCGAAGTCGTCCGCCGACCAGTCCGCCCAGATCCTCGGCGCCGCCGATCGCATCACGCGGATCACGGGACACGCGGTCAAGCTCTTCCGGCCGCCGTACGGCTCCTTCGACGCGAACACGCTCGCGATCCTGCGCGCGGAGCGCATCCTCATGGTCCTCTGGAACGTCGACACGAAGGACTACTCCGCGCGCAGCTCCAAGCCGGTCGTCTACACGGCGCTGAGCGGCGCCCGCGCCGGCACGATCGTGCTGATGCACGACGGGCCGGGCGCACGCCCGAAGACGCTCGCCGCGGTGCGCAAGATCGTGCCGGCGCTGCGCCGCAAGGGGTACCGGCTCGTCAGCCTGCCGGAGCTGCTGCGCGACGATCCACCGCCGCGCAACCAGCCCGCCCCGCGCAGCCTCTCCGGCTGAGCGCGACACCAGCCCGCCCCGCGCAGCCTCGTCGGCGGAGCACGAACCCAACCCGCCCATGCAGCCTCGCCGGCTGACGCCAGGTCCAGCCGCGACCGTGACCCCGCGCGGTTATTCAGCGACCGGCGAGCGCGTCGCCGACGGCCTGCGACAGCTCGCGCGGCTCGGTGAGGCCGGCGATGACACGCGTGGCGCCCTTGCGGCCGATGATGACGGTCGTCGGCGAGCCCGCGATCTTCACGCCACGGGTGACCGAGGTGTAGCTCGCGACATTGGCGATCGGGATGACCCGCACGACGACCTTGCCGCCGCGGCGGTCGAGGCCGCGCAACGCGCCGCGCGTCGCGATGTCGTCGGCGGCGGCGGGGTTCCAGAAGAGGAGGACGACGATCTTGCCGCGTGCGAGTGCCCGCTCGACCTGGGCGTTGCCGCTCTTGTCGGCGGTCGTCTCGAGGTTGCGCGCCTTCGCGGGAAGCGTGCCGGCCGGCGGGGTCGCCGCCGGCGCCGTCGGAGCCTGCGCGGCCGCGGGCTGGGCGGCAGGTGCCGCACTCCCGTCAGCGGCGGCCGCCGCGGCCTGCACGTTCGCGTTGGCGGCGTCGGAGACGGCCGCGGCCTGGTTGGCCTGCGGGATCACCCTCGTCGAGCTGAGCGGTGTGTTCTGGATGGCGACCGGCTTGGGTCGCAGGGCGACGAGCCAGACCGCCATCAGTGCGACGGTCGCGGCGAGCGCGATCAGCAGCGGGCGCGAGACGTGGGCCATGCCCGGGGTGTCGGCATGCCGCCCGAACCCGGCGAGCCTTGCCCCCGGCGGTCGTACACCCGTCCGGACCGCCGGTCGTGTCGGTCTTGTCGCGCCAGAAGCGACAAGACCGACGCGCGCCCCCGCCGCTACGCGGTCTTGGCCGGGGTCGCGAGCGAGCGCAGGCCGAGCTCGCGCAGCTGCGCGTCGTCGACCGGCGCGGGCGCGCCCGTCAGCGGATCGGAGCCGCTCGCGGTCTTCGGGAACGCGATGACGTCGCGGATCGAGTCGCGGCCGGCGAGCAGCGCGACGATGCGGTCGATGCCGAACGCGATGCCGCCGTGGGGCGGCGCGCCGTAGCGCAGCGCCTCGAGCAGGAAGCCGAAGCGGCTCTGCGCCTCCTCCTCCCCCATGCCGATGATCTCGAAGACCCGGCTCTGGATCGCCGGGTCGTTGATGCGGATCGACCCGCCGCCGAGCTCCCAGCCGTCGACGACGAGGTCGTAGGCACGTGACTTCAACGAGCCCGGGTCGTCGAGGTCGCCCGTGGGCGCCGTGAAGGGGTGGTGCAGCGCGGTCCAGCCGCCGGCGTCGTCCTGCTCGAACATCGGGAAGTCGACGACCCACAGGACGTCGTGGCGGCCGTCGGGCACGAGGTCCCAGCGCTCGGCGAGGTCCAGTCGCAGCGCACCGAGCGCGGCCGCGGCGGTGCCGGGCTTGTCCGCGACCGCGAGCAGCAGGTCGCCCGGCGAGGCGCCGAGCGCGGCGGTCACCGCCGCGATCTCGTCGGCCGACAGGAACTTCGCGATCGGCGAGCGCCACGTGCCGTCCGCCTGGACGAAGGCCCACACGAGGCCGCCGGCTCCGAAGCGCTTCGCGACCTCGGTCAGCGAGTCGAGCTCCGAGCGTGGGACCTCGCGGTTGCCCGCGTTGATCGCCCGCACGACGCCGCCGCCGCCGCAGCACGTTCGCGAACACCTTGAACTCCGAGGCGCGCAACGCGTCGGACACGTCGGTGATCTCGAGGCCGAAGCGCGTGTCCGGGCGGTCCGAGCCGAAGCGCAGCATCGCCTCGTCGTAGGGCATGCGCTCATACGGCGGCCGCGGCACGTCGAGGCCGCCGACCTCGAAGACCTTCGCCATGAGCCGCTCGTTGACGTCGATGACGTCGTCCTCGTCGACGAACGACATCTCGAGGTCGAGCTGCGTGAACTCCGGCTGGCGGTCGGCGCGCAGATCCTCGTCGCGAAAGCAGCGCGCGATCTGGAAGTAGCGCTCGTAGCCGCCGATCATCAAGAGCTGCTTGAAGAGCTGCGGCGACTGCGGCAACGCGTAGAACGACCCCGTCGACATCCGCGCCGGGACGAGGAAGTCGCGCGCGCCCTCCGGCGTCGAGCGGGTGAGGATCGGTGTCTCGATCTCGAGGAAGTCCTCGGCGTCGAGGCCGCGGCGGATCGTCTGCACGACGTCGTTGCGCAGGACGAGCGCCTCGACCATGAAGCGCCGGCGCAGGTCGAGCGTGCGGTGGCGCAGGCGCAGCATCTCGTCGAGCTCGACCTCGTCGTCGAGCGGAAACGGCGGCGTCAGCGACTCGGCGAGCAGCTGCATGTCGGTCGCCTGCAGCTCGATCTCGCCCGTCTTGAGGTCGGGGTTGACGTTGTGCGCGTCGCGCAGCACGACGCCGCCCGCGACGCTGACGACGTACTCCCCGCGCAGCCGCTCGGCCGCGGCGAACAGCTCCGCCCCGTTCTCGGGATGAAAGACGAGCTGGAGGATCCCCGAACGGTCGCGCAGGTCGATGAAGATGAGCCCGCCGTGGTCGCGGCGGCGCGCGACCCAGCCGGCGACCCGCGCCGGCGCGCCCGCGCTGGACGCGGACAGGTCGCCGCACCACGCGTCGCGGTAGGGGTTGGCACGCGGCGCGCGCTTCACGACATCCCCCGCTCGCGCAGGATCCGCGTGACGACTTCGCCCGCCTGTACCGCTCGCTGCTCACCGGACTGCATGTCCTTCAAGACTGTTCCCCCGTCCTCGACGATCGCAACGTATCGGGCGCCGAGCCGGTCGCCCTGCTTGAGCTGGCCCTTGCGCGAGCGCCCGGCAAGCTCCATCTGGGCGTTCATGCGGGCGTCGCGAGCCTCGGCGGCGACGGCGAACGCCGCCGCGCGCTGCTCGGCGCCGTCGAACGCCACGTACAGGTCGACGGGCCGCGCCGCGACCGGCCGCTGCGGCCGTGCGAGCAGGATCCGCTCGACGCCCGCGGCCCAGCCGCAGCCGGGCGTCGCCGGCCCGCCGAGCTGCTCGACGAGCCCGTCGTAGCGCCCGCCGCCCGCGACGCCGCTCTGCGCCCCGAGCGCGTCGGACGTGAACTCGAACACCGTCCGCATGTAGTAGTCCATGCCGCGCACGAGCGTCGGGTCGACCTCGTAGACGACCTCCGCGCGGTCCAGCAGCTCGCGCACCTCCGCGAAGTGCTGCGCGTCGTCGTCGTCGAGCGCGTCGAGCAGGCGCGGCGCGCCGGCCATGACGGCCTGCGTGCCGGGATGGTCGGAGTCGAAGGCGCGCAGCGGGTTGAGGTCGATGCGGGCGCGAACCTCCGCGGAGAGCTCGCCGGCGTGCTCGCGCAGGTAGGCCTGCAGCTCCTCGCGGTAGGCGGTGCGCGCGGCGAGCGTGCCGAGCGAGCCGAGCCGCAGCCGCAGGCCGCCGACCTCGAGCTCGGCGAGCAGCGTGCTCAGCAGGACGATCGTCTCGGCGTCGACCGCCGGGTCGTCGGAGCCCAGCGCCTCGGCGCCGACCTGCCAGAACTGGCGGTAGCGGCCGGCTTGCGGCTTCTCCTTGCGAAAGAAGCTCGACAGGTACCAGAGCTTCACGGGCTGGGGCAGCTTGTGCATGCCGTGCTCGCCGTATGCGCGGCAGATCGGCGCGGTCCCCTCGGGGCGCAGCGTGACCGAGCGCCCGCCCCCGTCGTCGAACGTGTACATCTCCTTCTGGACGATGTCCGTCGACTCGCCCACGCCGCGCGAGAACAGGTCGGTGGCCTCGAACGTCGGGGTCTCGATGCGCCGGTAGCCCGCGCCTTCGAGCACGCGCCGGGCGGTCGCCTCGAGCGCCACGCGCGCGTCCGCGGCATCCGGCAGCACGTCGGACGTGCCGCGCGGTGCCTGGATCCTCTGACTCACCGCTGCGACAGCTCGCGCAGGAACGGGTTGGACGCGCGCTCGGCCCCGAGCGTCGTGATCCCCATGTGGCCGGGATAGACGGCGGTGTCGTCGTCGAACTCGTCGATCAGCGCGCCGATCGAGGCGAGCAGCGTCGGCCAGTCGCCGCCGGGCAGGTCGACGCGGCCGACGGAGTTCTCGAACAGGACGTCGCCGGAGAACAGCGCGTGCTCGCCGCGCACGGAGTACGTCACGTGGCCGGGGCTGTGGCCGGGCGTGAAGCGCACGTCGAACGTCATGCCGGCGATCTCGAGCGTCTCGCCGCCCTTGACGGTGTGCTCCGGGTCCCATGACTCGAACGGGCCGAAGCCCGGCCACGGGACGAAGGCCATGACGTCCTGCAGGACGGGCACCTCGAGCTCGGGGCAGTAGACGGGCGCGCCGGTCGCGCGGGCCAGCGGCGCGACCGCGCCGACGTGGTCGAAGTGGGTGTGGGTGAGGAGGATCGCGTCGAGCGTCAGGCCCTGGCGCTCGAGCGCGTGCAGCAACCGCGGCGCCTCGTCCCCCGGGTCGACGATCACCGCGTGCGTGGATCCGTCGAGGCGGGCGAGGAAGCAGTTCTCCTGCACCATCCCGACGGTGAACATCTGGACGTCCATCACGACGCTCGCTTCTTGGCTTCCATCTTCTGCTTGCGGTTGTAGACGAACTGGTCGGTGAAGTACCCGAGCGGCACGTAGAAGAGGAAGACGAACGCCGTCAGCGGGACGGCGCGCACGATCTCGGTGTCGAAGAGCACGACGAGCATGACGCCGAAGACGACGGCCGCGAGGGCGGCGCGGTTGGCGGCCGAGCGCCACGTCGGCGGCTGGTTGAGCCGGTCGCGGCGGGCTGCGCGGGCAGCCTCCTTCTCCGACAGCTTGCGCTCCTCGGGCGTCGGCTTGCGCCCCGTGCGTCCGCGAGCCTCGATGACGCCCGCCGCGTTGCCACGATGCTTGCTGCGTCGCTTCTTCTTCGTCTGCGCCATAGGTGCCTGGAGGTTAGGGGTTTCGGCGCGCGCGGCCCGCCCGGGCGGGGGCCGGGACGGGTCGCGGGCGCCGGCGGGCGCTCGCCGCGTGGGCTGCCGCCGGCGCGCGCGGCCCGCGCGGGCGGGGGCCGGGACGGGTCGCGGGCGCCGGCGGGCGCTCGCCGCGTGGGGCTGCCGCCGGCGCGCGCGGCCTGCCCCGGCGCGAGCCGGGCAGGATTCGGGGGCGCCGGCGGCTGCTCTCGTGTGCTGCGGATCGCGCGCCGGCACGCCTCGGCGCGGTCGTCAGAGCCCGAGGGCGTCCTCCACGGTGCGCCGGTTGCGGATCGCGACGTCGTCGGGGAAGCCGGCGAACGCGGCGCGCGGCGCGAGGCCGACGAGCTCGCAGCCGGCGACGTCGGCGTGCCGCGCGACCGCCGCGACGAGCTGCGCGAGCGAGACGGCGAGGTGGTCCTCCACGTTCGTCGAGACCTGCGCGACGTCGGCGCGGGCCGCCAGCGTCAGGCCGAGCGCGCGGACGCCCGGCAGCCCCTCCACCCCGCCTTCGCGAATCGCCTCGGCGATCTGCTTGGCGTCCGCGAGCGTGGCCGGCGGCGCCAGCTCGACGTTGAACGCCACCAGCGGAGGGCGCGCCGCGACGAGCACCGCTCCGGTGCTGGCGTCGATCGCGCCCCGCGGCCCGAAGTCCGGGATGAGCTCCCCCGCCGCGACCCGCTCGGCGAGCGTCGCGAGGCCGCCACGGCGCAGCTCGGCGCGCGTGCGCCCGCCGGCGAGCTCGCCGTAGAGGAAGACGGCGAGGCCCTCGCGCCCGAGTTCCTCCGCCGCGACGAGCGCCTCGGCGCAGGCCGCGCCGCGCCGCTCCGGATCCAGGTAGACGACGGGTGCCACGTCGAGCGCCCCCACGTGCGGGTGGCTCCCCCGGGCCACGCGCAGGTCGATGCGCCGCACGCACTCGCGCGCCCCCGCGACGAGCGCCGGCGCGACCTCGCCGACGCCCGCAGCCAGCGTGTAGACGGAGCGATGGTGGTCGGGGTCTGAGTGGGTGTCGAGCAGCCGCCCCCCGCCCGACGCGAACGCCGCCCCGATCGCGGTGATCACTGCGGCGTCGCGCCCCTCGGAGACGTTCGGGATCGTCAGCAGCGTGTCGGCAGGCTCAGGCACGGCCGCTGGACCCTCTCACCGATCGACGCTTGGCGCTTTGACCTCGGAGGCGCCAGCCACCAGAAGTTCGCTGAAGCCGGCGTGAATGTCGTATTGACCCCGGATATCGGGGTCAATACGACATCCGCTCGGGGTACGTCAGCTCAGGAGCCAGCGGCCGGCGTCGAGGACCTGCGTGTCGCCGATCCAGAGGCTCGGTACGAGCACGACGACGTCCTCGTGGACCGGGACGGTCACCGTGCCGCCGATCCCGGCGCTCGCGCCGAACGCGACGTGCGCGGTGCCGAGGATCTTCTCGTCCTCGAGCGTGTTGCCGGTGAGCGTCGCGCGGTCGTTCGTGCCGACGCCGAGCTCGGCGAGGTTGCGCCCGAGCGGGCCGTGCGCGTCGAGGTGCGCGAGGAACGCCGCGGCGCCCTCGCCCTCGGCGCCCTCGAGGCGGCCGTCGCGCACCGTGAGCAGCGCGGGGGGATCGACGAGGCCAGCGGGCAGCGACGAGGCGGCGATCGTGCCGTCGCCCCCGCACGGCGACGCGAAGCCCTCGCCGCACGGGAGGTTCCCGAACGCACCGCGGGCCGTGAGATCGCCGTCGTCGGCGATCGCCGGGCGACCGCGCAGGTCGAAGCGCATGTCGGTCCCGCGAGCGCACGTGAGGTGAGCGCCATCGGCATCGCGCAGAAGGGCCGCGACCGCGTGGCAGCGGGCGCTCATCGCGTCGAAGTCCGCGCTCATCAGCCGCGCGAGCAGGTCTGCGGTGACGCCCGGCATCGTCGCCCCGCGCGCCCCGCCCTCGCTCGCGCGCTTGCGCGCGGTCGTGTGCGACAGCGACGGCAGGCAGGGCGCGATGAAGACGTCCGCGGCCGCGAGGGCTGCCGCGACGGTCGCCGGCGGCTCGGTGCCGCGCTCGGGCTTGGGCGGCAGGATCATCAGGACGGCGTCGCCACCGGCCGCGCGCGCCGCGTGCAGGAGCGCGTCACCGAGCTTGGCGTTTCCGGGATCGGCGATGACGAGCACGGACTCGCCCGCCGTCACTCCGAGGCAGCGCTCGACGACGGTGCGCACCGCCCGATCGAGGTCCTCCACGTCAGGGCCCGATCAGCCCGAGATGATCGCGACCTTGATGCGGCCGGGCCTGTGGCTCGTGAGCTGTGCCCCGACCGTGACCGTGCACTCGCGCGCGCCGGAGAGCGGGATCGGAAGCGACCGGACGTCGGGCGGGCGCGGCGTGTACGTGCCCTTGCCGATCTTCGCGCCGACGCCCTCGCGGTAGCACGCGAGCTGGTAGTTGACGGTCACTTTCTGCTTGGGCGCGGCGCTCACCCGGACCGAGATGCTGGACGGGCTCTTGATGCGCCCGCGGCCTTGGGCGACCGCGAACGTGCCGACGCTGCGCGCGACGTCGAGCGTGCCGGGACTGCTGCGGACCGGCGCCGGCTTGACCTTGCGCTTGCGGGCCTTCTCGATCGCGGGATCCTTCTTGCCGGACTCGGCCGACTCGGCCTTCTCCGACCCACCGTCCGCGGTGTCGCCGTCGTCGCCTCCGCCGCCGAAGACCGCGAACGCGATGACCCCTCCGACGATCAGCACGGCCACGACGGCGACGCCGATCGCGACGACCGGGTTCGCCTTGGCCTGCTTGACGAACTTCTTGAACGGCTGCAACACCTTCGACACGCGGTTCCCTCCGTTGACCTGCGACACCGGCGGCCCGGCATTCTGTCGTCATCGGACGGCGCGCGCCAACTCCCACCCCCGCCGCCGTCGCCCACAGCTACACTTCGGCGCCCCGCCGGAGTAGCTCAGTCGGTTAGAGCAGCGGAATCATAATCCGCGTGTCGGGGGTTCGAGTCCCTCCTCCGGCATCGCAAAAGCCCTGCAAACACAGGATCTTCGATCTTCGCCTGTTTGGGTCCGGCCTCAGGCCGGCTGAATGACTCTTCGCGGAATCGCTGCGCCGGATGCCGGGAGCTCGTCACCGCGCAACACGTCGGGATCGAAATCGACGTCTCCGGGCCACATGACCGTTCCGAACTCACGATCCACGGTGACGGACTCAAAGACGTCGCGATCGTCGCGGATCTGCGCGAACATACCGCCGGCTTGCAGCACACCGGCGAGGTCGACCTCGTGCACGGCGCCATCAGCGAAGGTCAGCCGCAGCCAGCGCTCCGCGAGCGGCTCGACCTCGGTGACAGTGGTGCGCGATGCGTTCATGGCAGCGGTGCGATCGGAGTTGGTTGCTCGGGAACCTGGGTGCGTTCCCAGTTGGCGACCAGTTCGTCGCGATGGATCGACGCCCATTGTCGCACCATCCGCAACGCCCGATCCGGCAGCGTCCCGCGCAGGATCTCGCCGGTTGCGATCACGATGACCGCTTCCTCACCGGCGTAGAGCGCGTGGAAGTGCGGCGGGGCGTGGTCGGAGAAGTACATCCGGATGGCGATGCCGTAGAACCGACTGATCGTCGGCATACGCGAGAGGATCCCGTCGAGAGCGGACGCCCGCTGGTTCCAGGGCCGCGCCCGAGGCTTGGACTGGACACTCAGAGCGAAATGCTCGAGTGAATCGCCCGAGGCCGTCAGGCTGGTGGGGCGGCCCGGTCCGACGTTCCGTAGTCGCCGAGGCCGGCCGCGAGCTGGTCGTAGGCGCGCGTGGCCTGGGGCTTCAGGCGGGCGGCCAGCTGCTCGGGATCCTCGCCGGCGAGCAGCCCGTCGAACGCGGCGCGGAAGATCGTGATGAGCGTCCAGGCCAGCGTGCGGGCGACGACCGCGGGGACGAGGTCGTCGTCGTCGGCTCCGGTGGCCTCGGCGACGACGGCGACGAGGCTGGCGGCCTCGCGCTCCCACCCGGCCGCGAGCCGCTTCTGCAGCGTCGGGCTGTCGCGCACGATGCGTGGGACGACGAGGCGGTCGTCGCCCTCCCCCGCAGCGATGGTGTCGAGCATCGCCTCGGAGTTCGCGCGGAAGACGTCGAGCACCGAACTCCCCCCCGACCGCTGGACGATCGCCTCGTGCAGCTGGGCCAGCCGCGTCTCACCGCCGCCGAAGACGAGATCCTCCTTCGTGGCGAAGTGGTTGAACACCGTCTTCTCGGACACGTCGGCGGCCGCGGCGACCTCGGCGACGGTGACCGCTTCGAACCCGCGCTCGGCGAACAGCCGGCGCGCGGACGCGGCGATCGCGTCGCGAGTGGCGCGCTTCTTGCGCTCACGCAGCCCCTCGGGCGGTGCTCCTAGCATCAGTCTAGCATACCAGTGACAGTAGAATTACAGCGACTGTAGTGTTATCGTGCCGCGCCATGAACACCATTCCACCCGCCATCGAGGTCACCGACCTCGTCAAGTCCTACGGCGACGTCGAGGCCGTCCGCGGCGTGTCGTTCAGCGTGCCGCGCGGCGAGGTCTTCGGCTTCCTCGGCCCCAACGGCGCCGGCAAGAGCACGACGATCAAGATGCTCTGCACCCTGGCCAACCCCACGTCGGGCGCGGCGCGCGTCGGCGGCTTCGACGTCGTCACCCAGCGCGATGCCGTGCGCCGGCACATCGGCCTGGTCTTCCAGGACCCCACCCTGGACGGCTACCTCACCGCCACCCAGAACCTGCGCCTGCACGCCGAGCTGTACGGCGTCGACCCCGCCGTCATCGCGACCCGGATGGACCAGATGCTCGAGATGGTCGACCTCGCCGACCGTCGCGACCAGCCGGTGATGACGTTCTCCGGCGGCATGCGCCGGCGCCTGGAGATCGCACGCGGCCTCCTGCACTCGCCGCGCGTGCTGTTCCTCGACGAGCCGACGATCGGCCTGGACCCGCAGACGCGCAGCTCGATCTGGCGCTACATCCGCGCCCTGCAAGAGACAGAGGGGACGACCATCTTCATGACGACCCACTACATGGACGAAGCCGAGTTCTGCGATCGCATCGCGATCATCGACCGCGGAGAGATCGTCGTCCTCGACACCCCGGAGGCGCTGAAGGCCACGGTCGGCGCCGACCGGGTCGTGCTCGGCACCGCCGACGACGACGCGGCCATCGACGCACTGCGCGAGCGCTTCGGCATCGAGGCCGCGGTCGCGGAGGGCGCGGTGACGTTCCACGTCGAGTCCGGCGAGGAGTTCGTCCCGCGGCTGTTCGCAGAGCTGGACGTCGCGATCACCTCGGTCGCCGTCGCGCGGCCGACGCTCGACGACGTCTTCATGCGCTACACGGGCACGACGATCCGGGACGCGGAGACGGGCGGCGCGGGCGACCAGGCCCGGGCCCTGATGCGCGCGATGGCGGGGGCGAAGCGATGAGCACGATGATCGCTGACGTCGTCGCCGTCCGGGTGGCCGAGCGCTCGTGGCGCTCGGAGGCGCGGGCCGTCAAGACCATCTGCCGCCGCGACCTGATCCGCTTCGCCAGCAACCGCATGCAGATCGGCATGGCGCTGATCCAGCCGCTGCTCTTCCTGTTCGTGCTGGGTTCCGGCCTCGAGTCGTTGTCCGCGGCATCCACGGGCGGCGTCGACCTGAAGACGTTCGTCTTCCCCGGCGTCCTCGGCATGACGGTGCTGTTCACGTCGATCTTCACCGCCGCGTCGCTCGTGTGGGACCGGGAGCTCGGCTTCCTGTGGGAGCTGCTGGTCGCGCCGGTCAGCCGGTCGTCGATCGTCCTCGGCAAGTGCCTCAGCGGCACGATCATCGGGACGTCCCAGGGCGTCGTCGTGCTGGCGCTCGCCGGGCTGGTCGGCGTCCCCTACGACCCGCTGCTGATCGTCGGCCTCCTCGGCACGATGGCGCTGCTGGCCTTCACCGTCACCGCCTTCGGCGTGCTCGTGGCGGTCACCATCAAGCAGGCCCAGACGTTCACGGGCGTGATGCAGCTGTTCGTGATGCCGATGTTCTTCCTGTCCGGCGCGTTCTATCCCGTCTCCGGGCTGCCGACCTGGCTCGGCTTCCTGAACCGGATCGATCCGCTGACCTACGCCGTCGACCCGATGCGGCGGCTGGTCTTCGGCCACCTCGACGTCTCCGAGTCGGCGCGACGGACGCTGGACGAGGGCGTCACCTGGTGGGGCTGGCAGCTACCGGCACTCGTCGAGCTCGGCATCGTGCTGGCGCTCGGGCTCGCGGTCCTGGCCGTCGCGATCCGGCGCTTTGACCGCACCGAATGAGCCCGCGCGTCATCCCTCGTCGGGAGCGCGCAAGCCTGCCCGACGAATCGCATAGGCACCCGCGGCGGCGACGATGACGAGCATCACGACGTTGTGTGCGTACTTCTGCGCCGCGGACGTCTCGCCGACGAGCGGGTAGTAGAGGAAGGCGAGAGCGCCACGGCTCAGGAGCACGCCGGTGGCGATGGCGGCGACGTGCGCGAGCCCCCAGCCGCGCCCGCGTGCGGCCCGCGCGAGCAGCGCACAGCTCACGACCACGACGACGGCGGCCAGGACGACGCCAAGCCAGGTCTCGGGCACGATCGCGTGCGCCGACGCCGCAACGAAGCTCACGGCGAGCACCGTGTGAATGCGCGGTGCCGAGCCGCGAGCGGGCGCGCCGCGCGCGTGACCCACGCGCGGTGCCGGGCCGCGAGCGGGCGCGCGGCCCGCCCGGCCCACGTGCGGCGCCGGGCCGAGAGCGGGCGCGCGGCCCGCCCGACCCACGCGCAACGCCGCCGCGACGAGCGCCGCGCAGACGGCGAGCGTGGCCGCGATCTCGACCGCCGTCGCGTGCGCCTCGCCGCCGAGCGCGTCGGCGAAGATCAGCGCCGCTACCGCGAGCCACAGCGCGGTCGCGAACGTGATTCCGCGGCGGCCGAGCCACGACCGCTCCGCGATCGCGGGGCGCATGGCCTCGGCGACCGCGATCGGCGCGCAGAAGCTGTAGATGACGTGCCCGAGGACGAAGTTCTGCAGCATGTACGCGCCGACGCCGAGCGGTGAGACGTACGTCGCGCGCAGCGACTCCTCCCAGCCCCGCACGTCGCCGTAGCTGTCGCTGAACAGCGCCTGGTCGATGACGCCGGCCTGCAGCAGGCCTGCGGCGGCCGACAGCAGCAGCATCGCCGCCCACCCGCGCCCCGTTCGCCGCGCGAACTCGCGGATGAGCAGCGCCGGGCAGCCGTAGAGCATCGCGAAGAAGACGACGTTGACGAGCAGTTCGGCCGGGCGGCCGGTGGTGTCGTTGTACGCGGCGAGCAGCTCGGCCCCGATCGCGCTGAGGACGACGAGCGAGCCGATCACGACGAGCCGGTCGCGGCGCGGCCGCGCGCCCGCCGCGGTCAGGTCCGAGCTCGCTGGCGCCTCGGGCGCGGAGCCGGGCTCCGCCGATGGCGCCGCCGCCGCGGCGGTCAGGCCCGAGCCCGCTGCCTCCGCGGGAACGGCGGCCGGCTCCGCGGCCGCGGCGATCAGGCCCGAGCCCGCTGCCCCCGCGGGAACGGCGGCCGGCTCCGCGGCCGCGGCGATCAGGCCCGAGCCCGCTGCCCCCGCGGGAACGGCGGATGGCTCCGCCGCCACCCGCGGGCCGCGGCGCGCGGCGACCGCCACCCCGGCCGCGATGGCAGCCAGCGTGCCGATCCCCTGCAGCGCGCGGCCGATCGCGAGCACCACGCCCTCGTTGCCGACCAGCTGCGACGCACCGTCGCCCGTCAGCAGCCGGGTGAACACGAGCAGAGACCCTGCCGCCGCAACCACCGCCGCCCAGCGCGCCGCCGACCGCCAGACGACGAGCGCGACCACGCCGAGGATCGCCGCGCCGACCGGGAACGCGGGGCGCTCGTCGAGGGCAACCCACGCCAGCACGGTGCCGAGCGCGCCCACGGCCAAGCCCGCGAGCAGCAGGCGCCTGTTCGCGATCCCGCGGCCCGCGGACGTTGACGGCATCGGTCGCGAGTATGTTCGACCGGCGTCGGCGCCGGCCCCACGGTGAGCCGGCTCAGGCCGGGGCGTGTGCGTCGTTGGCGAGCGCCAGCTCGGCGAGGAACGCCTCGAGGGGGCGCGGCTTGCCGAGGAAGTAGCCCTGGCCGTAGTCGACGCCGAGCTCGCGCAGCAGCGCGACCGTCGGCATCGTCGCCGACGTGCTCGGCGACGGTCTGCTTGCCGAGGCCGCGCGCGATCGCGACGACCGACTGGATGACGAGCCGGTCGGTGCGCGTGCCGCACGCGTCGCGGACGAACTCGCCGTCGATCTTGAGGATGTCGAAGTGGACGTGCTTGAGGTAGTAGAAGGAGCCGAAGCCCGCGCCGAAGTCGTCGAGCGCGAAGCAGCAGCCGAGCTTCGCGAGCTCGTCGGCGAAGTCGCGCGCCTTGGCGATGTTCGCGATCGCCGCGGTCTCGGTGATCTCGAAGATCACGCGCGCCGGGTCGAGGCCGGTCTCGCGCAGCTCGCGCTCGATGACGCGCAGGATCTGCGGGTCGCCCATCGACCCGCCCGAGAGGTTGATCTCGACGCGGGTCTCGCCGATCGAGGTCGCCGGCCGCGGCGACCGCTCGGATCGCCCGCGTGACGACGATCGCGTCGATCTCCTGGATCATCCCGAGGCGCTCGGCGGTCGAGAGGAACGCGCTCGGCGGGATCATGTCGCCGTGGTCGTCGAGCATCCGCAGCAGGACCTCGAACTGCGTCGCGACGCCGGTCTCGAGGTCGATGATCGGCTGCGCGACGAGCGTGAAGCGGTCTTCGTCGATCGCGACGCGGATCCGCTGCGCCCACGTCACCCGGCCCTGCATGCGCGCCTGCGCGTGCTCGTCGGAGGAGTGCACGACGAGCTGGTTGCGGCCGGCCTCCTTGGCGTCGTACATCGCAAGGTCGGCGGAGACGAGGACGTCCTCGCCGCTGAGCGCTCGCCGCGCTCGAACATCGCGACGCCGATGCTCGCGGTGATCGAGCGGTCGCTCGTCCCCGGCACCGCGATCCGCTCGGCGCGCAGCGCCTCGAGCAGGTCCTCGGCGACGTGCTTGGCCGCCGTGAGGTTGGCCTTCGGCAGCAGCACGGCGAACTCGTCGCCGCCGAGCCGCGCAAGGACGTCGGACTCGCGCAGCCGCGCCGGCGAGCAGCTTGGCGACGCGCGCGATGACGTGGTCGCCGGCCTGGTGGCCAAGCGTGTCGTTGACGTACTTGAAGTGGTCGAGGTCGAGCAGCAGCAGCCCGCCCTCGTCGCCGTAGCGGCGCACGAGGTCGGCGTGGGTGTCGAGCTGGCCGGCGAAGCTCGAGCGGTTGTGCAGTCCGGTGAGCGGGTCGTGCGTCGCGAGGTACTGGAGGTTCTCCTCGTAGCGGCGGCGGTGGGTGACGTCCTGCACCTGGACGAGGAAGCGCCGCGCGTCGTCTGCGTCGTCGCGGATCATCGTCGCCTGCACGGCGACCCAGATCGGCGCGCCCGTGACGTGGACGAAGCGCGTCTCGACCTTGTACTGGCTGCGGTCGCCCTCGATCAGGCGCGTGATCGCCTTGCGGTCGTAGCCGATCTCGTCGGGGTGCACGAGCGAGTCGAAGAGCGAGCCGGTGAGCTCGTCGGCGCGGCGCCCGGTGAGGTCGCACAGCGCCCCGTTGACGCGGACGACGATCCCGCCGTCGTCGGTGAGCGCCATCCCGATCGGCGAGCCGTCGAACGCGCCGCGAAACAGCGCCTCGGCGGCGGCGAGGTCGGCGACGGCGCGCTTGCGGGCGCTGACGTCGCGGATCGCGGCGGAGACGAGGAGCCCCTCGTCGGTCTCGAGCGGGCTGAGGCTGATCTCGATCGGGAACTCGTTGCCGTCCTTGTGGCGTCCGAAGAGCTCGAGGCCCGTGCCCATCGGGCGCGTCGTCGCGTCCTTGAGATAGCCCTTCATGTGCTGGCGGTGGTGAGAACGGAAGCGCTCCGGGATGAGCTCGGAGATGCCCTGACCGACGATCTCCCCCCGGCGGTAGCCGAAGAGCTTCTCGGCCTGGGCGTTGATGAGCGCGATGTGGCCGTGGCCGTTGACGATCACCATCGCGTCCGGCGCGGACTCGAGCAGTGCGCGGAACTTGCGCTCGGAGCCGCCGAGCAGGCGGTCGCCGCGCATGAGCCGGCGGACGACGCGGTAGTAGGCGACCTTCCAGCGGTAGACGATCCACCGCAGGATCTCGCCGAGGGTGACCATCGCTCAGCCGCGCATGTCGTCACTGGTGTCGGGCCCGCGCCACGCCGGCTCGCGCTCGAACTTCAGCATCAGGTTGCGCTTGCGGAAGTGCCGGAACAGCGGCCCGTAGGTGAAGCGCTGGAAGTTCGCTGCGGCGTTGCCCCACGGGTCGGGGTCCATGAACGGCATGAACTTGTCCGGGAATCCGGGCATCGTGCAGCCGATGCAGATGCCGCCGACGTTGGGACAGCCCGCCACGCCGTTGATCCAACCGCGCTGGGGCACGTTGCACTTGGCGATCGGTCCCTTGCAGCCGAGCTTGACGAGGCATCGCGAGTCGTTGCCGTAGGTCTTGGCGAACAGGCCCTGTTCGGTGAAGCCGGCGCGGCTGCAGCCCTCGCGCGCCGTGCGCTCGAACAGGCGCCTGGGCCGCAGCCGGTCGTCGAGCTCGGGCGCGGGACCTGACCCGTCGACGAACAGCGCCAGCTCGAAGAGCGTCGCGGTGATGTTGTCGGGCTGCGCCGGGCAGCCGGGGAGGCAGACGATCGGCAGGCCGGAGCGCGACGTCCAGGTCCAGCCGAGGTAGTCGGGCAGGCCCATCGCGCCGGTCGGGTTGTTGCGCATCGCGGGGATGCCCCCGTACGTCGCGCAGGTCCCGACCGCGAGCACGGCCTCGGCCTTAGGCGCGAGCCGGTCGATCCACTCGTTGACGGTGATCGGCTGGCCGTCGAACTCGTTGACGCCGAACCCGCTCCAGTATCCCTCGCCGCTGGTCTTCTCGTCCGGAACCGAGCCTTCGAGCACGAGGATGAACTTGCCGAGCTTGTCGTCCTCGGCGTCGTAGAAGGCGCGCATGAACTCCGCGCCGTTCTCGTACGCCAGCGCGGGGACGTGCAGGACGATCTGCGGGCTGCCGGGAATGACGCCGGTCAGCAGGTCCTCGATGCTCGGGTTCGTCGCGGCGGTCATCGAGATGGAATCGCCGTCACACGACAACCCCGCCGAGACCCACAGCACGTGGACGATGCTCTGCTCAGCGGCGGACGGCGCCGGACCGGCTACACGCGTACTCGCCACCACAGCTCCCTTTCCAGACTTCGTGCCCATCCATCGGCTGATTGACCGATCGGGCTGGATAGGACAAACGTCCAGAAGCCGGTTCGTCGCCCTTGTCCGGGCCGCCGAGCAGCGTCGCGTCAGGCGGCGATGCGCTGCAGCTCGCGCTCGACGTAGTACGCCTCGAAGCGCTCGTAGCGCTCGCGCTTGATCGCCACGGCGAGCGCGGCGCGGTGGCGGGCGTCGGCGTCGTCGCTCGCCGGCTCATACGTGCGCTTGGTCCCACGTCCGCACTCCGGGCAGCAGCCCTCGGCGCACTGGTACGGATGCCAGTTCATGACGCATTCGGAGCAGTAGTAAGTCATCGGATCGTCCTCGGCGGGTATAGAGCGGGTTCGTCCTCTTGTGGGGTTAAGAGGAGTCATCGACCGGTTTCGGACGTTCTGTGACAGGTTCAACACATGGCTAGTGGCCGCCGGGTCCGAACGCCATGAGCTCGACGCGATGCCCGGCGGGCGAGCGCACGAAGGCCCGCGGCGAACTCCAGTATGGCGTGCGCGGCGCCGGCTGAAAGCCCGCCTCGCGCAGCGCTGCGAGCGTGGCCTCGTAGTCGGCGACCACGACGGCGACATGCCCTGCGGCCGGCACGACCGGCTCGTCGACGAACAGCAGGTGCACGGTCGTCGCGCCCGCCTGGACCCATGCCACGCGCGCGGCCAGCGCGGCCGGCGGATCGATCCGCTCGAAGCCGAGCAGCGCCCAGAAGCGCACGCATGCCTCGAGGTCGGCCTCGTGCACCTCGATCGCCACGTGCTCGATCACGGCGCTCACCGCAGCGAGCGCCGCAGGAAGCGCTCGATGCCGTCGGCGATGCCGCGCGCGACGCTCAGCCGGTACGTCGATCGCACCATGCGCCGCGCGTCGCGCGCGCTGCGCATGTTGCCCGTCTCGATGAAGACGGCCGGCTGGCCGGCGAGGCGCAGGCCCCCCAGGTCGGCGCGCCGGTCGATGCCGTTGCGGCCGACGTACGTGGCGTACGGCTCGCGGGTCGCGGCGCGAAAGGCGCTGCGGAGGTCCAGCGCGAGGCGGTGCGAGGCGCCGAAGACGTCGTCGGTCAGGCCGGCGATGAGCGCCGGCTCGATGACGTGAAAGCCGTAGCCCGACGCCGGCCCCCCGTCGGCGTGGATCGACACCTTCGCGTCGGCGCGCGCGGCGTTGGCGATCCGCGCGCGCTCGTCGATGCACGGTCCGACGGAGCGGTTGTCGTCGCGCGTCAGGACGACCGTGGCGCCGCGGTTGCGCAGCACCCTGCGCGCCCGCACGGCGACGTCCCACGTGTAGGCGGCCTCCGCGTACCCGCCGTCGGTCGCGGTGCCGGTTGTGTCGCAGGCCTTGCGCCGCCCCTTGCCGATCGGGACGAGCCGGTTGATCGTCGCCGGCGCGCCGGCGTTGGCGCCGTTGTGACCGGGATCCAGCGCGACGGTCATCCCGTCGAGCGGCCCGGCGGCGCCGGCGGCCGGCGCGGCGAGGAGGCCGGCCGCGGCGAGCAGGACGGTGAGGACCGGATGCCGCATCGGCACGCGAACGCTACGTGACGGCCGCGACTACTGTCGGACCATGCCTCGCGACGACACCCCGTCCATCCTGCTGCTCACCGGCGCGGCCGAGCGCATGCCCGTGCCCGACCCCGAGTCGGGCGTGCTCGTCGCCGCGCTCGCCGAGCGCGGCGTCCGCGCCGAGCTCGTCGCGTGGGACGCGCCGATCGTCTGGTCCGCGGCGCCGCTCGTCGTCGTCCGCACGCCGTGGGACTACGTCGAGCGCCACGAGCGCTTCCTCGACGCGCTGCACGCGATCGCGGCGGTCACGACGCTCGTCAACCCCGCCGGACTCGTGGCGTGGAACCACCACAAGGGCTATCTCGCCGAGCTCGAGCGCGCGGGCGTCCCCGTCGTCTCGCTGAGGGTCGTGGCGCGCGGCGCCGGCGCCGCCGAGCAGGACGCGGCGCTGAGCGCGTTCGGAGCGCAGGTCGTCGTCAAGCCGGCGATCTCGGGCGGAGCGTGGGGAACGATCAGGACCCGGGCGCGCTCGAGGGAGGCGCGCGAGCACCTCGCCGAGCTGGTCCGCACCGGTGATGCGCTCGTGCAGCCCTACCTCGACGCCGTCCAAACCGGCGAGGTGTCGCTCGTGTTCTTCGGCGGCAAGCTCAGCCACGCCGTGCGCAAGGTGCCCGCCGACGGCGACTTCCGCGTGCACGTCGAGCACGGTGGCACGGTGGTGGCGCACGCCCCGACCGCCGCCGAGCTCGAGGTCGCGCGCGCCGTGCTCGCCGCCGCGCCGCACGCGGCGACCTACGCGCGCATCGACCTCGTGACGGGCGCCTCCGGACCGCTGCTCATGGAGGCCGAGCTCATCGATCCCGAGTTCTTCCTCCACGAGGATCCCCGTGCCGCGCCGCGCTTCGCCGGCGTCCTCGTCGACCTGCTCGACGGTTGCGCGGGCGGCGCGGCCGGGTAGGTCTGCCGGCGAGCATGGCCGCACGGATCACGAAGGCCGACGTCCAGCCGCCCGACCGCGATCGGATCGAGGCGCGCTACGAGCAGGACGGGCTGCGGCCGTACGCCTGGAGCAACGGGCCCGGCGACCGCTACGGCTGGCACACCCACGGCCACACGAAGATCCTCTACTGCGTGACGGGCAGCATCGTCTTCCACACGCGCGACGGCGACCTCGCGCTGGAACCGGGCGATCGGCTCGAGGTCGATCCGGGCACCGAGCACGCCGCGTCGGTCGGCGACGAGGGCGTGCTGTGCCTCGAGGCGGCCGGCTGACTACAGCCGCCGCGGCAGCTCGTCCTCGTACTCGGGGAAGTAGCGCTGGATGACGTCGAGCGAGAACTCGCGCATGATCGACGACGCGGGCTCGCGCTCCAGCAGGAACTCGACGGACACCCGCACGACGCGCTCGAGGTCCGCGTCGCCGAAGCGCGCGGGCACGCTGACGACGTGACGGCTCGAGCCGTCGATCGTGACCTCGAACTCGCGCGCGCCGAGCTCCGTGACGGCGATCTGCGCCATGGCTGCTCGCAGCGTACCCCGCGTTCACCCGGCCGGTAGTAGCTGGCTTCTACGACGCGCGCGGCGCGCGACGCGCGTTGCGCGGGATGCGGCGGTTGATCACCGCGAGGTAGTCCTGCGCACCGGGGCCGGCCGGCGCGGGCGTGACGTACAGCTCGACGACGCCGAAGTCCTTGTGGCGGATGCCCATGATCCCCTCGGGCAGCAGCGGCGAGGCGGGCGCGCGGAAGTGCAACGTGTACGCGTCCTGGTCGCCGGCCAGGCCCTTGACGTGCGGGACGTCCTGGATCGCGAGGAGGTTGGCGCGGATGGCAGCGCCACCGCGCGGGCGCAGCTTGACCGGCGTCCCGACGTGCGGCGCGAAGCGCGACCGGCGATACCCCTTGCGGGCGTAGCGCGTGTGGAACCTCGCCTGCGTGGTGCCGGATGCGTAGGTCCTCGCGAATGCGCTGGACGGCGGCAACGCGACGCCCGCAGCGACGACCGCGCCTGCCGCGAGCAGTCGCCGGCGCGTCACCAAAGTCTCTTGGTCCTCGTCCACGACCCGTCCCCGTTCTTGGTATCGCGGCGTCGCCGCGCTTCCGATGCGTCAAGCAAATCAGACGGCACCCGTCAACGCCATCGGCCGCGGTCGGAAAAAGGTTGAGCCGGGGGATGCGCAGGTGCTCGGAGGTTCGAGGGCGGACCGCATGCGTTCGTGCAGGCCGTGGCCCGTGCCGCGACTATCGTCGCGCCGCGTGTTCGTACCGAGGATGGTCCCGCGCCCGGCCCGCACGCGACTGCTCGTCGCCGCCACGGCGGTGTGCGCGAGCGCGGCGGCATTCGCGATCGGCACGCCGGCGGCGTTCGCGGTCGACTGCCCCGGCGCCCAGCCGGCCTGCCCGTACACGTCGAGCTCGCAGATCGGCCAGCGCGGCGGCGGCGTACTGCGCTTCCCGCAAACCGTCGCGATCGGACCCGACCGCAACGTCTACGTCGGCGACCAGTCCTCGAGCGTCGTGCAGGTCTTCGATCCGCTCGGCACGTTCGTGCGCGAGGTCGGGCGAGCCGGCGTCCGGCCGGGCGAGCTCGGCTCGGTCGGTGCGATCGCCGTGGCCGCGGACAACACGCTGTTCGTCGCCGAGGGGACGAACCGCATCGACCGCTTCGACGCCACCGGCAACCTCGTCCAGTCCTTCGGCAAGGGCGGCAACGGCGTCGGCGAGTTTCACTTCGGCGCCGGCGGCGGCAACGACGCCCCGGCCGGCGGCGGGCTCGCCGCGTCCGGGAACCTCCTCTTCGTCTCCGACAGCTTCAACGACCGCGTCCAGCGCTTCAACCTCGACGGCAGCGGCGGCGCCGAGATCGTCGCGCCCGGCACGCTCGCCTACCCCCGCGGCCTCACGGTCGACGGCCAGCGGTTGCTCGTCGCCGACGACAAGCACCACCGCATCGCCGTCTTCGACATCGGCGGCCGCCCGCTGACGACGTTCGGCAGCGGTCCGGGCGCCGGACCCGGCCAGCTGAACTTCCCGTTCGGCGTCGCGGTGGACCCCGCGGGCCGCGTGTTCGTCGCCGACGACCTCAACCATCGCGTCGTGCGCTTCGGGCCGAAGTCCTCCTATCTCTACAAGGCGCGCTGGGGTCACTACGGCACCGCTCCCGGCGCGCTCGCCTACCCGCGCGCCATCGCCGTCGACCCCGGCGGCTCGCTGTACGTCACGAACACCGGCAACGACCGCATCGACGTCTTCGACCGCAGCGGCGGCCTCGTGCGCTCCTTCGGCGCGTCCGGCCGCGCCAACGGCCAGTTCAACACGCCACTGGGCGTCGGCGCCGACGGTTCCGGGATCCGCGCGGTGGTCGACTCCGTCAACGGGCGCGTCCAACTGCTGAACCCCGACGGGTCGATCGCGACCGTGTGGGGATCGGTCGCGCCCGGGCCGACGATCCTGCGCAACCCCGTCGCGGTCGCGTTCGACGCGGCCGGCAACGGCTATGTCCTCGACAAGCGCCGCGCGCGGATCCTCGTCTTCAGCCGCGCGACGGGCCTGAACGTGCGCTCGATCGCCTCGCAGGGCTCCGGCCCCGGCAAGCTGCTCGATCCGAGCGCGCTCGCGATCACCCCCGGCGGGCACGATCTTCGTCGCCGACACCGGCAACGAGCGGGTCGCGCGGTTCACGACCGGCGGCGACTACCTCGGCTCGTGGCCGGACATCGGACCCGCGGCGGGGATCGCCGTCGCGCCCGACGCCTCGCGCGTGTACGTCAACGACAAGCGCTACATCCGCGTGTTCGACTCGACCGGCAAGACGATCACCGAGTTCGGCGGCCTCGGCAACAAGATCGGCAAGCTCGCCGCGCCGGCGCAGATCGCGCTCGACGGCTGCCGGCAACCTCTGGGTCGCCGACCGCGGCAACAACCGCGTCCAGCAGTTCGGCCCCGACGGCGAGCGGCTGCTGACGTTCGGCGCGCGCGGCATCGGGCCCGGCGAGTTCATCAACCCGACCGGCGTCAGCGTCGACTGCCGCGGAACGCTGACCGTGACCGACACGCAGAACAACCGCGTCCAGCAGTTCGCGCTCGCGGCGCCGCCGGCCGTCGCGTGCGCCGCGCTCGGCCCGCTCGGCAACCCACCGCCGCCCAAGCTGCCGACGCTGCCGCTCCCGCTCGGCCCGCAGGTCAGCGTGCGCGTGCTGCGCGCAAACGGCCTCTTCACCTCGCGCGTGCTGCCGCTGCGCGTCGGCTGCGACACGGTCTGCACGCTGACGGCGACGGGCACCGTCACCGAGCGCAGCAAGCCCCGCAAGCGCAAGCGCGCGGTCTCGGCGACGCTGCGGCCCGTGACGACGAAGGTGCCCGCCGGCGAGTCGAAGATCGTGCGGCTGACGCTCTCGCGCGGCCAGGTCGCGCGGCTGCGCAAGGCGATGAAGCGCCGCCGCGGCGTCGTCCTGACGCTGCAGCTCACGGCGGTCGCGGCGGCCGGCGAGCCAACCGCGGTCAGCCGCCGGCTCACGGCGGTCGGCTAGCTCCCGGCGCCGTCCGGCCCAGCCTGGCCGATCGGGCCTGGCGCAACGGGCTCCGGCGTGCTGTCATTGCGATCGTGGGGCGGGGTTTTCGGCATGGGATCGCCAGTCTCGGCGTGGCTCTCGGAGCCTGCCTGCTCGCGGGCGCCGTGGCGACGGGTCCGAGCGTGGCGCACGCCGATCCCGCGCAGGTGCTCATCGTGGGCGACTCGCTCGCCGTCGGCATGCGGCCCTTTCTCGGCGAGATGATCACCGACCGCGAGGTGACGTTCGACGTGCGCGCCGGCTGGACGACCCCGCAGGGCATGGAGGCGCTCCGGCTCGACCTCGAGCAGTTCGCCCCGCAGACGATCGTCCTCAGCCTGGGAACCAACGACGGCTCGGACCCGCGGATCTTCGCCGACCGCGTGCGCCGGATCCTGCGCTACACGCCGCCGTACGCGTGCGTCGTGTGGCCGGCGATCATCCGGCCGAAGCGCAAGGGCGAGTACCACGGGCTCAACCGCGTCCTGCGCGACGCGGCACGCCGCGACCGCCGGCTCACCATCATCGACTGGGATCGGATGGTCCGCAAGGGACAGGTCACGCTGCGCGACGGCCTGCATCCCAACGAGGACGGCTACCGCTGGCGCGCGTGGGTCACGGCCGGCGCCGTGCGACGCGGCTGCCGCGCGGCACCGCCCGCATGACCGCGTAGGAACGACCGCGGGGCTTGGCCACCGCCTCGCTCTGCCCGAGCCCTCGCACTCGCTCCCGCGCGCGCCCTTACTCCCAGGTGCGGCGGGTCTGCGCCGGCAGGTACGGCGCATCGCCGACCGTGAACGCGGCCAGGACGACGCGTGCGGTGACCTTCACGCCCGGCCGGGCCGCCGGCAGCCGCAAGCGCGTCACCGGCGAGCGCAGCGTGATCTCGAAGCGCTTGGCGCGGCCGACCGTCTGCCGGGTGCAGCGCTTGCGACCCTTCACTGTGCGGCACGGGCGCCGGTAGCGCGAGATCGTCACCTTCGCGCGGCGGCCGTCGGCGACCCGCGGTACGCTCAGCGGAACAGACGTCCGACCGCGATCCAGCGGCAGCGCGAGCTTGACCCGCGCGGCGGCGGTGAACGGCTTGCAGACCGCGGCGGGGAAGTAGCCGACGGCCTTGCCGCCGGACTTCGCGCACGCCTCCCAGACCCCTGGGTCGAGATCGTCGTAGCGCGCCTCGCCCTCCTTGAGCTTGGCGATCTCGGTGAGGCGGTCGGGTCCCTTGAGCGTCAGCGTGGGGTTCGGCGCCGGCGTCGAGACCTTGATGACGTTGACCGTGCCGGTCGTCGTGACCGTCACGTCGATCGTGTTGGCGAGGCCGGCCGTCTCGAAGCCGACGACCTGCTCGGCGTCGGCGGCCGGCAGGTCGCCCTCGGCGTCGCGGTGCCATGCGATGCGCGCGACGTAGGTCGTGAAGGGCGCGAGCGGCGCGGCCGGGACGAGGACGCCGCCGCCGCGAAACCACGACCCGCTGCCGACGTCGTTGGTCGTCGCCTCCGTGACGAGCCGCGCGTCGACGGGGCCCTGCGGACCGGTCAGCGAGAACGAGGTCGCGCCCAGCGGCGCGCTGCCGCGCAGCCCGCGCGTGAAGAGCAGGATGTTCGGACCCGTGCTCTGGTCTGCCGGAATGCCCGCGAGCTGCTGCGGTGTGTACGGCGCCTCGCGGTTGAGCTCGGACATCGGCACGCCGGCCCGGCCGTTGCCGGGCACGCTGTAGAGCTCGGGCGAGGTCGCGGGCGCGCGGCCGCCGACGACGCGCATGCACGCCAGCGCGTGGGCGTCGTCGTAGCCCGCGGCAGCGACCTCGGGATCGAAGAGGCGATACAGCGAGAGCGGCGCCAGCAGCCAGGGGTTGGCCGTCTCCGACCAGCGCGTGTCGCTCGACAGGGCCTGCGGCCCGCTCGAGGCGAGCGTCTGCCGGTCGCCCTCCGGCGTGTAGCCGGGCTTGGCCGGGTCCTCGCCCTGCGTCAAGGCGCCGCCGTTGAGCGCGATGTAGCCGCCGTGCTTCGCGCAGCCGTCGCTCAGCGCCGGGGCGTGGACGACGTCGCCGGGGATCCCGTTGGCGGCGCGCTGGGCGTTCAGCAGTCGCAGCGCTTCCCCAGGCGCGATCGCCTGCGCCAAGGCGGGGACGAACAGCATCGCTGCCCAGCAGGCCAGCACGGGAATGCACCTGATCATCCGCCGCCCGACGCTACAGAGGGCATCGGTCGCTACGAGTGCGGGGCACTCCCGCCCGGCGTGACCTCCACGGAGCGCAACGATCCCACCCGCTGTGATGGGATCAGGGCTCGTGCTCACCGACGCCGAACAAGCCCGCCTCGCCAAGGCCCTCTACCCCGCGGCGCTCGCCGAGGCGCATGAGCTGGACTCACCTCGCAACCGCGCCATCGCCGCGAGCGACTACTGGCAGTTTCTGCACCTGGGCGGCGGGACGGACGCGGAGGCGATCGCGATGCTCGTGCGCGGGCTGCGCTCGTGCGACGCGCGGTAGAACGCGGACCGTCGGGCGTCGCTCACGCGACGGCCGCGGCCGCCTGGCGCGCGGGCGGCGCGGCCGGCGCGCAGCCTGGCGCGCCGGCGGCGCGGCCGGCGCGCAGCCCGGCGCGCCGGCGGCGAGGCCGTCGCGCAGCCCGGCGCGGGCGGCGCGGCCGGCGCCGGTAGCCTGGCGCGATGTCACGGACCCCGGCTCCGCGCGCCCTCGCGAACGAGCTTCGGTCGGAGTTGCTCAAGCGCTACCACCGCCGCACACGCAAGCGCGTGCCGTGGCTGCAGACGCTTGCGCTCGCGCTGCTTCTGCCGGTGCTGTCGTTCGTCTCGCGCGTGCGCATCACCGGGCGCGAGAACATCCCCGACGGCGGGTACATCGCCGCGGCGAACCACTGCTCGAACGTCGATGCGCTGTTCGTCGCGCTCGCGATCCGCCGCCGCATCAGGTTCATGGGCAAGAGCGAGCTCTTCGACGGCCGCTGGGGCTGGCTGCTCAACCGCCTCGGCGCGTTCCCCGTGCAGCGCGGCGTGTGGGACACGGACGCCTTCGAGACCGCTGCGACGGTCCTCAAGCGCGGCCGGGTCATGAGCATCTTCCCCGAGGGCGGAGTGCACTCCAAGCCCGTGCCGGCGAAGTCGGGCGTCGGCCACATCGCCCACCTCGCGGGCGCGACGATCCTGCCGGTCTACCTCGACGGCACGCGCACGCTGTACACGCCGTGGCGCTGGCCGAAGGTGCGGGTCGTCATCGGGGAGCCGCTGCAGGTCGACGAGGACCCGCAGCCCTCGCGCGAACGGTCCCAACAGACCGCACAGCGCATCCTCGACGCGATCTACGCCCTCGCCGAGCCGGGCGTCACGACCACCTGACCACCGACGGCTCCGGCTCCGCCCCTATTCCGGATCGATTCCAGATCTGTGGCTACACTACGACGGATGCCGGCGACCACCGAGCTCGAGCGCATGCTGCGCGGGGCCTCCCTGCGCGTCACGCGTCCGCGGGTCGCGGTGCTGGCCGCGGTGTACGAGCATCCGCACGCCGACACGCACTCGATCATCGGTGTCGTGCGCGAAGGCCTCGGTGAGGTCTCCCAGCAGGCCGTCTACGACGTGCTACGCGTGCTGACCGGCGCGGGCCTCGTGCGGCGCATCGACCTGCCCGGCACGGTGCCGCGGTACGAGTCGCGCGTCGGCGACAACCACCACCACCTCGTGTGCCGGTCGTGCGGCGCCATCGCCGACGTCGATTGCGCCGTCGGCGCGGCGCCGTGCCTGACCGCCGCCGACGACCACGGCTTCGTGCTCGACGAGGCCGAGGTCGTCTACCGGGGCTTGTGCCCGGACTGCTCGACCGCTCGCAGTACCTGATTCCACCCTCGATCCCGAAGGGGCCCTTGTGTCCGATCAGCCTGACGCCGTTGTTGGAGAGATGAACGAGGAAGAGGCGGGCGGCTGCCCGTTCGCGCCCGAGCGCGCACCGCACCCGACCCAGGGCGGCGGCAACCGCGGCTGGTGGCCGGACCGGCTCAACCTGAGGATCCTCGCGAAGAACCCCGCCGTCGCCAACCCGCTCGGCGAGGGGTTCGACTACGCCGCGGCGTTCGAGAGCCTCGACCTCGCCGCGGTCAAGCAGGACATCGAGGACGTTCTGACGACCTCGCAGGACTGGTGGCCGGCGGACTACGGCCACTACGGCCCGTTCATGATCCGCATGGCGTGGCACAGCGCCGGCACGTACCGCATCTCAGACGGCCGCGGCGGCGCGGGCGCCGGCCAGCAGCGCTTCGCCCCGCTCAACAGCTGGCCGGACAACGGCAACCTCGACAAGGCGCGCCGCCTGCTGTGGCCGGTCAAGAAGAAGTACGGCCAGAGCCTGTCGTGGGCGGACCTCATGGTCCTCACCGGCAACGTCGCGCTGGAGTCGATGGGCTTTGAGACCTTCGGCTTCGCCGGCGGCCGCGAGGACGTCTGGGAGCCCGACGAGGACGTCTACTGGGGCCCGGAGAAGGAGTGGCTCGGCGACGAGCGCTACACCGGCGAGCGCGAGCTCGAGGATCCCCTGGGCGCGGTCCAGATGGGCCTCATCTACGTCAACCCCGAGGGTCCCAACGGCGAGCCGGATCCGCTCGCCGCGGCGCACGACATCCGCGAGACGTTCGCGCGCATGGCGATGAACGACGAGGAGACCGTCGCGCTCATCGCCGGCGGGCACACGTTCGGCAAGACGCACGGCGCGGGAGACCCGGACGAGCACGTCGGCCCCGAGCCCGAGGGCGCACCGCTCGAGGCGCAGGGCTTCGGCTGGCTGAGCTCGTACGGCACCGGCAAGGGCGCGGACGCGATCACGAGCGGCATCGAGGTGACGTGGACCTCGACGCCGACGCAGTGGTCCAACGGCTACTTCGACAACCTGTTCGGCTACGAGTGGGAGCTCACGAAGAGCCCCGCCGGCGCGTACCAGTGGCAGCCGGCCGACGGCGCCGGGGCGGGCACCGTTCCGCCACCCGACGAGGGCGCGCCGATGCGTCCCCCGACCATGCTGACGACCGATCTCTCGCTCCGCTTGGACCCCGAGTACGAGAAGATCTCGCGCCGCTTCCACGAGAACCCCGACGAGTTCGCGGATGCGTTCGCCCGCGCGTGGTTCAAGCTGACGCATCGCGACATGGGTCCGATCGAGCGCTACCTCGGTCCCGAGGTTCCCACGGAGGAGCTCTTGTGGCAGGACCCGCTCCCCAAGGTGACGCACGCGCTCGTCGACGCGGAGGACGTCGCCGCCCTCAAGGCCCAGATCCTCGCGTCGGGGCTGTCTGTCTCGCAGCTCGTCCGCACCGCGTGGGCATCGGCGTCGTCGTTCCGCGGCAGCGACAAGCGCGGCGGAGCGAACGGGGCGCGCATCCGCCTCGAGCCGCAGAACGGCTGGGAGGTCAACGACCCGGCCGAGCTGGCGACCGTGCTCGGCACGCTCGAGGGTGTCCAGGCGTCCTTCAACGGCGCGCAGAACGGCAGCGGCAAGCAGGTCTCGCTCGCCGATCTGATCGTGCTCGGCGGCTGCGCCGCGGTCGAGCAGGCGGCGAAGGACGGCGGCGTCGCCGTCGACGTCCCGTTCGCGCCGGGGCGCGCGGACGCGTCGCAGGAGCAGACCGACGCGGACTCCTTCGACGCACTCGAGCCGACGGCGGACGGCTTCCGCAACTACCTCGCGGCGGACCACCGCCTGACGGCCGAGTACCTCCTGGTCGACAAGGCGAACCTGCTGACGCTGAGCGCCCCGGAGATGACGGTGCTCGTCGGCGGCCTGCGGGTGCTGGGCGCCAACGCCGGAGGATCCTCGGCGGGCGTGCTCACCGAGAGCCCCGGGACCCTGACCAACGACTTCTTCGCGAACCTGCTCGACCTTGGCACGACGTGGTCGGCCACGGCCGGCGACGCGGGGCGCTTCGAGGCCCGCGACGGCACGGGCGAGGTGAAGTGGACCGGCACGCGCGTCGACCTCGTGTTCGGCTCGAACTCCGAGCTGCGCGCGCTGGCCGAGGTCTACGCGAGCGACGACGCGCGTGAGAAGTTCGTGCACGACTTCGTCGCCGCGTGGGACAAGGTCATGAACCTGGACCGGTTCGACCTCGGCTGATCGCGACGTCCAGGTCGGCCGCTCGCCGGCCGGCCGGTACCGCCGCCGTCGGGCATCGCTCCGCCCGGCGGCGGCACGTCGATGCTCCGGAGTTCAGCGATCGTCGAAGCGCGAGTCGACGTTCTCCAAGGCGGCCTCGAGCCCGTCGATCACGAGGCGCTTGCGCGTCTCGGCGACCGTGTCGACGGGTGCCTTCGGCAGCTTGGGCGCGGTGATGCCGTAGTGGCTCGCGAGCACGCCCTGCGCGGCGTCGTACGCCCCCCGCGCGCGGATCCAGTCGCTGCCGCAGCCGCTGAGCTGGAGCCGCCGGCCGCTGTAGCGGATCGACACCCACGCATCGTCCGCATCGAGATGCGACAGCCTGATGTCCATCGACATCATCTGGGGTGTCTGGAGGATGTCCTCCCGCGCCTGCTCGAGCGTGTCGACGACGAACGGGTCGAACTCGTCGTTGAAGACGACCTCGCAGAGGTATGGATTGAGCGGGCCGGCCTCGATCGCCGCGTGCGCGGCGAGGAAGATCGCCTCGACGTCACTCCAGGGCGACCACCGCTCGCTGAGCTCGAATCGGCTCATGGCGTGAGGATAGATGCCCGCGCGTGGCTACGATCGGCGCGTGCCACTCGACCTGTTCGCTGGGATCTGCGTCAGCGACTTCGCGGCGGCACAGCCGTGGTATGAGCGCCTGCTCGGCTCCGAGCCGAGCTTCTTCCCGCACGACACCGAGGCGGTCTGGGAGCTCGCCGAGCATCGCTTCGTCTACGTCGTCGAGGACGCCGAACGAGCCGGTCATGCGACTCACACGATCTTCGTGGAGGATCTCGATGCACGCGTCTCAAAGATCGCCGCCCGCGGAGTCAGCCCCGCCGAGCGCGAGACCTACGCCAACGGCGTCCGCAAGGTCACCTACCGCGACGCCGACGGAAACGAGATCGGTTTCGGCGGCGGACCCGTCTGAGCAGAGGTCGGCGAAGTCGTCGCGCTGAACGCGCAGCTCAGCAGCTCGGCGCCGCGCACGCCGCGCGCCGCGCGGGAGGTACCGGCCGCCCGCGGCCCAGGAGGCGACGCACGAGCTCGGTCGCGGCGGTGACGGCAGCCGCGAGCCCCAGCCCGAGCAGCAGGGCCATCACGACGTCGTGCTCGAAGGCGGCACCGCCGACGAACCCCACGAGCGCCGCGTACGTCGCCCACGTGACGGCCGCCACGAGGCCGAAGCTCGTGAATCGGCGCCACTCGTAGCCGACCGCGCCGGCCGTCATCGAGACCGCCGTCCGCGCTCCGGGGAAGTACCGCGAGGCGATGATGATCGTGCCACCGCGCACGTCGAGCGCCCGCTGCGCGCGGCCGATCGCGGCGCCTCGACGAGAGCCCTTGCGGGCGCGAAGCAAGAACCGTGGACCCGTGCGCCGGCCCACCGCGTAGGCGATCTGGTCGCCCGCGAACGCGCCGAGCGCGGCCGCGACGATGACGAGCGGAATGCTGGAATCGCCCGCGGCCGCGAACACCCCGGCCGCGATGACCGACGTCTCGCTCGGCACGATCGGGAAGAAGCCGTCGACGGCCGCCAGCGCGAAGAGCACGGCGTACAGCCAAGGCGATAGCACGACGCTCTCGACGAGGGGCAGGAGGGCGTCGGTCATGGTGTCCATAGCGTGCCGACGGCGGTTTCCGGATCACCCCGGGCCAGCACCCGGCCCGCGGTATGGGCCACCGCACGATGCTTGCGGGGGCCAGGCGGTCGGTCTCCTCGGTCGCCGCTGACCGAAACCCGCCCGCGCGCGGCGAGGTGACAGACTCGCGCCGTGGGCTCGATCTGGCGGGGGGTCGTCGTGCTTGGCGTCGCCGTCGCGGGCTGCGGCGAGTCCAAGCCCCAGGCGCCGGCGCTGACGTCGCCGAGCGTCGCGCCGATGATCCGCGCGGCCGTGCCGCGAGACCCTCCGGTGCGCCTCGTGCGCTGGCGCGGACCGGTGGAGCACCTGTTCTTCCACTCGCTCGTCATCCGGCCCAAGCTCGGGTTTCGCAACGACGCCCTCGGGCGCTCGATCCGCGACTACTTCGTCACCGTGCGCGAGTTCCGGTCGATCCTGCGCCGCATGTACGCCAACGGCTGGACGCTAGTCGACCTGCGTCGCGTGGTCGCGGGCCGGGTTCGCGTGCCCCGCGGCCGGCGGCCGTTCGTCCTCTCCGAGGACGACGTCAACTACTACGACTACGGACGCACGCGCGGGCTCGGCTACCGGCTCGTGCGCGACGCGGCGGGCGAGGTGGCCGTCGAGGAGCGGGCCGGCCGCAGCCGGCGCGTCACGGGCAACGACCTCGTCCCGATCGTCGACGCGTTCGTCGAACGCCATCCGCTGTTCTCCGCCGAGGGCGCCAAGGGCGTGCTCGCGCTCACGGGCTACCAGGGGCTGTTCGGCGAGCGCATCCAGCAGGCAGGGCCGGGTCGGGCCGCCGCGGTGCGCCGGGCGCGCGCGGTGGCGGCGCGGCTGCGTGCGACCGGATGGACGTTCGCGAGCCACACGTACGGGCACATCGACCTCGCCCGGAAGTCCGCCGCGGACGTCCAGGCCGACAGCGATCGCTGGGCGCGGCTGGCGTGGCCGGTCATCGGACGCACGGACGTGCTGATCTACCCCTTCGGAGCACGCCCCCCCGATGGCTCGGAGACCGCGCGCGTGTTGCGCCGGGCCGGCTACGCGATCCAGTGCGACATCGACACCGGCGCGCGGCTCGTTCGTCGCGGCGAGGTGTCGTTCATGAGCCGGCGACACGTCGACGGCCTGGCGCTCTACGGCCGGGAGGCGTCGCTGCGGCCGTTCTTCTCGGCGCGGCTCGTGCGCGAACGCCGGCCCCGGACGTAGGCTCAGGCGCGATCAGAGATCGTCGAGGCCCGAGTCGACGTTCTCGAGCGCCGCCTCGAGGTCCGCGATCACGAGGCGCTTGCGCGTCTCGGCAACGGTGTCGCGCGGGAGCTGCGGGAGCTTGAACGTCGTGATCCCGAAGTGGTTGGCGAGCACCTCCTGCGCCGCGTCGTACGCCGCGCGTGCGCGGTCCCAGTCGCTGCCCATGCCGTTGAGCTGGAGGCGCTCGAGGCTGTACTGGAGCGTCACCCGCGCTTCGTCCTCGTCGATGTGCGAGAGGATGATGTCCATCGAGAAGACGCGGTGGCGGCTCATGTGGTCGCGCGCCTCCTCGAACGTGTCGACGGTGATCGGCTCGAACTCCTCGTCGAACACGACCTCGCAGATCGGCGGATCGAACGGCCCGGCCTCGATCGCTGCGCGCGCGGCGACGAAGATCACCTCGAGGTCCTTCCAGCCACACCAACGCTCGCTGAGCTGAAACCGGTCCATGGACCAGAGAATAGGCCGTCGTGGCCGCGACGAAAACCCTCTTTGCGGACGCACCCGGCAGACTGTAGGCGTGCGACGACGGCCGACCCCAGCGACCATCCTCGCCGGGCTCGTGCTCGTGACGACGGCCGGCTGCGCGGGCGACGAACCCAAGTCACCGGCCAATGACCAGCCGCGCGCCAAGGCCATAGCCACGTGCGCGGGCGCAGAATGCCGGGTCCGTGTGACCTGCAAGGGCAAGGTCCACGTGCGCGTCGGACCCGCTCCGGTCGACGTCCGTTCGCGGCAGTCCGCGCTGCGAACGTCCGTGGTCGCCGACTTCGCGGGTACCCGGCATGACGCGGTCGTTGCCTGCTGACGGCGGGCGGGCGAGACGCCAGCCCGGCTCAGGCTCCGAGCTGGCAGTCCTCGAGCACGCCGAGCGCGTCGGGGACCAGCACGGCCGCCGAGAAGTACGTCGTCACGAGGTAGCTGATCACGGCCCGCTCGTTGATGCCCATGAAGCGCACGGAAAGGCCGGGCTCGACCTCGTCCGGGAGCCCCGTCTGACGCAGGCCGATGACGCCTTCGTTGTCCTCGCCGGTGCGCATGACGATGACCGAGCTCGTGAGCTCGTCGGTGATCGGGATCTTGCCGCACGGCAGCAGCGGGATCCCGCGCCACGACGGGACATGCGAGTCCATCAGCACGGCGTTGTCGGGATACACGCCCGCGCGCGTGCACTCCCGGAAGAACGCCGCGATCGTGCGCGGATGGGCGAGCAGGAACTGCGCCCCGCGCCGACGTGAGATGAGCTCGTCGAAGTCGTCCGGCGTCGGCGGGCCGGTGCGTGCCCGGATGCGCTGCTGGAGATCGCAGTTGTGCAGCAAGCCGAAGTCGTGGTTGTTGACCATCTCGAACTCCTGGCGCTCGCGCAGCGCCTGGATCGTGAGCTTGAGCTGCTGCTCGGTCTGGTTCATCGGCTCGTTGTAGAGATCCGCGACGCGCGTGTGGATGCGCAGGACGGTCTGCGCGACGCTGAGCTCGTACTCACGCGGCGAGAGCTCGTAGTCGACGAAGGTCCCGGGCAGGGTGGGCTCGCCTTCGTGACCCGCCGCGAGCTCGATCTCCGCCTGCCCGGACCTGTCCTGCGGCAGCTCTGGCAGAACCTTGAACGCCTCGATGTGCGCTGCGAGCGTCTCGTTGCGGTCGGCGATCCGCTCGAAGTCGCGTTGCTTGAGTGTCAGGATCGTTCCCGATGTGACCGCCTTTGCGGTGAACTCCCAGACGTCGTCTGACTCCAGCAGCACCTCGTAGCTGAAGTGGTCGCCGTCTGCCCACGTCGACAGCACGACCTCGTCGCCGTACTTGCCGCTTCCGATCTTCTCGACCTTGCCGCGCGCGATGAGCACGATCTCATCCGCCGGCTTGCCCCTCTCGACGAGCACGTCGCCGGCCTCGACCTCGCGCTGCTTGAACGCGTTCGCGAGCGCGCCGAGGACGTCCATGTCGGCGTACGTGCGCAGGAACGGGATCTCGCAGAGCTCGGCCGGGATGACGTGGACGTCGGCGCCGACGTTCGTGAACGTCACGCGCCCGTCGCCGACGGCGTAGCTCAGCCGGCGGTTGACGCGGTATGCCCCGCCGTGGGCCTCCACCCATGGCAGCACGCGCAGCAGCCAGCGCGAAGAGATGCCCTGCATCTGCGGCGCCGACTTGGTGGTCGTCGCGAGGTTCCGCGCCGCCGCGGTGCCGAGGCTCAGCTGCGGAGTGTCGGCCTGCGTCTCATCCGGATCGACGGTCATCCTCAGCTCCCCCCGCAGTCGAAGACACGTTCGCGTGGATCGCGGCAACCGACCCCAAGGCCGTTATACCAGGGCGCGGCTGCTGGTCGGTGCCGTTGTGCGGCTAACAGTGGCGCTGCGGCCCCTGGGCCACTAGGGTTCGCGGCAAGGGGCCGTGGCGACGCGAGTCGCGCAGCTTGGGGAAGCGGTGTCGTGACGCGAGCGGCGCCGGGTGTCGTCTTGGGGAAGGAGGTGCGGATGTCATTCTTGGCACCGTTGTTGGCTCCGCTGGCCGGCAGTGGCGCGGCCGCCTTCATCGGCGCCCTTCTGTCCGATCCGCAGCGGCCCGACCCGCACGTGCTGCCCGAGCCGCCAAGCCGGCCGCCGGGAGCGGGCGGCCTGCCCCGGATGCACGAGAGCGTCGCGACCCCGCAGGAGGCGATAGCCCGCCTGCTGAGCGGTCCGACGGGGTGGGGCACCTCCGCGGCTCGACCGCTCGAACGCCCGACGGTCTCGCCGCCGCTGGCAGCCCCCGCCACGGTCGCGCCACCCCTCACACCCCCCGCCACAGTCGCGCCACCCCTCACACCCCCCGCCACGGTCGCGCCACCCCTGGCACCATCCGCCGCGCTGGCCCCGTCGCCGCCGGCCGCCAGCGGCGAGCCCGCCGGCGACGATTCGAGGTCGGAGCTCTTCTGCCCGGGCGCGGTGCGCGACAACCCGGCGCTGGGCGAGGAGGTCAACGAGCGGCTCGTCGCATGGGCCGAGGAGGTCGGGCTCTTCCCCGACGAGCTCGACCGCCTGCGGGCGAGCAACTTCGGGCGCCTGATGATGCTCGCCCACCCCGCCACCGACGACCCCGATCGCCTGACGATGGCCGCGAAGTGTGTGCTGGCAGAGTGGGCGGCGGACGACTACTACATCGACGAGGTCAGGCTGGGCGCCGACCCGGACATCGCCGGATCACGGCTGGCGAAGCTCTACGCGGTCGTGGACCCCGTCGCGCTCCCGCTCAAGTACGAGCCGCAGCTCGCGGAGTACAAGCGCGAGGAGGTCATCGCCCGGGCGTTTCGCAGCGCGATGCAGCATCTGGCCGTCTACGCCTCGGCAACGCAGATGGGCCGCTTTCGCCATCAGATGGCGATCATGTTCGTGGCGTTCAACCAGGGCGCGGACTGGCACCGCAACAACCGGATGCCGCCGGTCTGGGAATACCTGATCCAGCGCCATCTCAACAGCTACCTGCCGCCCATGCTGCTGGTCGACGTCGTCGCCGGCTATGAGATCCCCGCCAGCGAGTACTTCGATCCACGCGTCCGCCGCGCGTTCACCCGCGCCGGGTTCGCGAACGTCATGCTCAACGACCTGTACTCCGCGGGCGTCGAATCGGACACGGAGTACAACCTGCCGCGCGTGATCATGGCCGAGGAGGGCTGCTCCTGGGAGGAGGCGATCAAGCGCACGGTCGAGATCCACAACGAGCTGATGCACACGTTCGTGGCAGAGGCGTCCGCGGTGTGCCTCACGAGCTCGCCGCTGACGCAGCGGTTCTTCACCGATACCTGGGCCTGGATGGGTGGCAGCCGTGACTGGCACGCCGAGACGGGTCGCTACCACCCGGAGGCGCGGAGCTAGTCGCAGCGGGCGACCGACTCCGCTGGCCGGGCCTCTACGCACGGAAAGGAGTAACCGTATGAGCACGACCAACCCGGCCGACGTCCTACGCAACAGCTACCAGAAGTCGGTGGCCGCGTACTGGAACGACAACCCGAACGACGACCGCGTCAACGTTCTGCTCGGCGACATCGACGGGCTGTATCACCACCACTACGGCCTGGGCGACTACGATCCGTCCGTCCTCGAGGGCCCCGAAGCGACCCGCGACGAGCGGATCATCAACGAGCTGCACCGCCTGGAGACCGCGCAGGCCGACGTCCTGCTCGATCACCTCGGCGACATCGGGCCCGACGACCGCATCGTCGACGCCGGCTCGGGCCGCGGTGCGACGAGCTTCATGGCCCACCACCGCTTCGGCTGCCAGGTCGACGGCGTCACGATCTCCGAGTACCAGGTCGGCTTCGCCAACGACCAAGCCGCCGAGCGCGGCGTGTCCGACAAGGTGCGCTTCCACTTTCGCAACATGCTCGACACCGGCTTCGAGACCGGTTCGCGGCGCGCCCTGTGGACGAACGAGACGACGATGTACGTCGACCTCTTCGAGCTGTTCGCCGAGGTCGCCCGCCAGCTCGAGATCGGCGGGCGCTACGTCTGCATCACCGGCGCCAGCAACGACCTCAGCGGCCGCTCGCGGGCCGTGCGTCACATCGACGAGCACTACACCTGCAACATCCACCCGCGTAGCGAGTACTTCAAGGCCCTGGCGGCCAGCGGCCTCGTGCCGATCGCCGTCACCGACCTGACGCCGCGGACGATCCCGTACTGGGAGCTCCGAGAGCGGTCCTCGCTCGCAACCGGCGTGGAGGAGCCCTTCCTCGAGTCCTACCGCGAGGGCAGCTTCCAGTACCTGCTGATCGCCGCAGATCGCGTGTGACAGCGGCCGGGCTGCGTCACAGGATCATCCCGAGCACGAGCATGACGCCCACCACGACGAGCAGCACGCCGCCCAGCCGCTTGCCCCACCCGATCTCCGGCTCCGCGCCGTCACGACCCAAGAGCTGCGCCAGCGACAGTGCGAACCCCGGCAAGGACAGCAGCACGAAGCACGTCGCGAGGAAGGACTCGGCGTTCTCGTCCATCGCGCCGATCAGCAGTGCGCCGACGGCGGTGCCGACGAAGAGCATCAACACCAACTCGACGAGCCCCTTGGGCAGCACCTTGTACAGCGCCGCCGAGTTGGGAAAGCGCTCTTCGAATACGCCGAGCACCTGAGGGATCACGAACAGGGCCGCGCCGACCCACAGCTGCCAGCTCATCCCGACGACGATGTAGGCGAAGAACACGAAGATCGTCGCACGCACGGCGCACGCGCAGAGTCGCTGCAGCGCATCGGGGTCGGCCAGCTCCGGCTCCGTGCGGTTCAGGCGCTGCGGGTACAGGTGCGCGGCGATCGTCTCCAGCCCGAGCCTCAGGCTGAGCGCCGCGAGCACGCAGTAGGCAGCGAGGTTTGCGTGCTCGGTGATCGGCAGCTCCACCCCTGCGAGCCCCGGCAGCGAGAGCACGATCTTCTGTACCGCCCACGCACCGATCAGCGACGCGACGACGAAGTCCGCCACGCGATCCCACCACTGGCCGGCGCCTCGCACACGCTGACGGCGCAGCGGCCGCACGGCCCCGGCGAGCACGGGGACGATGCACCAGAGGGCGCTCAGCCCGAGCAGCAAGCGCAGATCGTTGCCGGACTCGACGCCTCCGAGCGCGAACGTGCCGATCATGAACACCAAGACGGCCGTCAAGCCGGCTGTGGCATCGAGGACCCCGAGCACGGCGATCGCGATGGCCAGCGCCGCGACCGGCGGCACCGCGTCGCCGCCCGTGTCGCGCAGCGCGAGGACGCCGAGCGCCAAGGCCGCAGCGATCGTCAGCACGGAGCCGGAGCCGAGGATCGCGCGCAGGTATGTGCCGTCGGCGGTCAGGCGCGCGAGCAGCGGCGATCGCCGTGCCAGCCGCGCCGGCACCGCGACGCCCAGCGCGTCGATCGCGCGCGTGCCCGGCAACATCCACGTCCGCGAGCGGTCGCCGAGCGCGACCGCGCCCATCCCGGCACCCAGGTACGCGATGTCGATGCCCTCGTAGTCCATGCTCGGACCCGCGCCCGACGACTCGCCGTCGCCCTTGCCCGCCGCGTCCTCGCTGCCGCCCGCCCCGGTTCCGGCGCTCCCGCTGCCGTTCGCGCCTCCGCCGCCGCGCGCGAGGCCGCCACCCGCCCCGGCGAGTTGCAGCAGCGTGAACATCGTGACGAGGATCCCCACCGACTTCACCGGCTCCGATCGTGGGTCGTACGGCCCGTACTCCTGTCCCGCGGGCTTCGTCTGCGCCCGCGGAGCGGGCTTCGAGCCCGCGGGCGCCGAGCCGCGGCTGGCTGCGGAGCGGCGACCCTGTGCGCTCGTCGCGGGCGCCGCCGCCGGCTCGGCCGCCGCGGCGATGACGGCGGTCGCCTCCATCGCCTCGGTTGGCGCGGCTGGCGGTGGCGGGCTCGCCGCGGCGGGCGGCGGCGGTGGCGCCGGCGCGGCGGGATCCGCGACCGCGCCTCCGACCGTGTAGGAGACGGTCTTCGTGGCGGCGCGGTTGAGCGCGTCTCGGGCACGGACCTGAAAGGTGAAGCTGCCGGCCCTGATCGTGTTGAGCGGGAGGCCCGGCGGGATGTTCGCGGCGCAGAAGATCACGGGCACGCGGATGTCGGAGGGCCGGCATGTGTAGAGCGCGAGCACGGGCTCCAGGCGCGCGTAGTTCACTCCGTCGCCCGGTGACAGGATCTCGATCACGGGCGGCTTGTCATCCCGGGGCTTCGCGACGATCGTCAGTCCCGTGCTCGTGGGGAACGTCACCGTCGCCCCGTCGCTGGCCTCGTAGTTGCTGTCGCCCGAGTAGGTGATCGTCACCTCCCGCCCGAGCAGCTTCAGGGCCCCCGACAGCAGCGGGGTCGCCGTCGTTATCGGATTCGTCGCGGAGGTCAGCGGCACGGTCGCGATCTTGCGACCGTCGAGCGACACGGTGATCTCGCCCGTCGGCGCCGGGCCGCGCGTCCCACTCGGCGCTACGACCGTGACGCTCATCTGCGCCGGCGAGCTCTGCGCCGACGCGCTCGAAGCGAGAGCTCCCACCATAAGACATCCCACGACAGCGATAAGCGCGTAGCGCACCGGGACCCCCGTCCGGCGTCGTTTCCCCAAGTTCCGACGTTCCCCGGCGGCGACTCTACGCCCCGCGAGGAACATGTCAAGTTGACACCTCGTTCAGGCCAAATAGGGTGCGCTGCAGGGGGAAGACGATTTGGCGACCACACACGCCCAGCCGTTCGAGCTGCCGGAGCAGGCGGTCCTCGTCGTCAACGACCTGATGACGGCTCGCATGCAGCAGTTCGAGCGCGTCGTGGCGACCGAGTTGCCGCAGCTCGCCGAGGACTTCGGGCTCGACGACGAGCAGTGCAGAGCACTCGACGGCTGGGTGTTGATGATGCAGGACTGGATGGTCGGCATCCTGACCTGCCACCGGCTGACCCTGCGCTATCGCGAGGAGTTCGTGCGCGGCCTTCCGACGCACGGCGGCGTCATCTACTGTGGCCGGCCGTCCGGCCTCGGCACGTCGGCCGCGGAGCTCGCAGAACGGGTCCGCGGGCTCCGCGACACGGCCGGCGCGGCGACCCCGCGCGCTACTTCGAGCGCGCGACGAGGCTGAACGCCAGCATCGCGACGGCGCCCGCCCCGCAATAGATGCCGAGCACTGTGAGCGGCGTGCCGATCGCCTCTCCGCCGAAGTACGCCTGGTCCTTGATGAGCTCCATCGTGGCGCGCGGCGGTAGCACGCCGCCGATCGCCTTCCAGACGTCGGGCAGGAACTCCGGCGCGGCCGACCCGCCCGACGTCGCCAGCACGCCGAGCACGATGAACAGGGCCAGCCCGAGGATGAGCCCGACCTTGGGGCCGAGCAGGCTCGTGCCGCAGCTCAGGACGGCGGACACGCCGAAGATCGTCAGGGCGAGCGCGATGGACACGTCGAGGACGTGGTCCTCGAACGCGCCGAGCGACGTGGCGAACAGGGCCATCACCAGCCCCGAGACGACGCTGAAGACCGCGAGCGTCGCGATCCTCGCGAGCGTCGGCAGCCAGCCGCGGCGGATGCTCGGAACGAGCAGCTCGAGCAGCCAGCCGACGAGGATGGCGCCGATGATCGCGACCAGCGCGAGGAAGTACCCGGCTGCTCCGCCGCTGTCGTCGGGCGGAAGCGGCTTTGTGTCCACGACCTTCGCCTGCGTCTTGCGCTGTTGGTCGATCGGGGCGAAGACCCGGGGCAGCACGCCGGCGACGACCGGGCTCGCGGCGCTCGCGACGAGCACCGTGCTGGTCTTCGCTCGCGGCGCGTACGCGCCGTAGATCTCGCGCTGGTCGATGAGCGCTCGCGCCTCCTTGCCCGTGTCGACGCGCTGAACGGCGAGCTCCGGAGTCGCGTCGAGCTGCTTGGTCAGCCCCTCCGCGAGCGGTCCCTGGCCGACGACCGCGACCGGCAGCTCGTGCGGCTTCGGAGAATGGAAGATCCCGAGCAGCAGCGATCCCAGCAGGATCTGTACGACGACGATGCCCACGACGATGATGATCGACCTGACGGACATTGGCACCCCTCCCGGCCTGTGTTGTCGCGCGGAGCCTCAAGCGGGCCGCGCGTTGTCACCTACTCGGCACGATCGCGCGATCTCACCTCGGCGCCGGTCGCGCATAGCGCTCGATCAGCGGATGGCCCACCAACTCGCGCAGCTGGTTCTTGCACCACCACGAGTACGCGTCGTCGGTGTCGTCGAGGGCGCGCTGCACGAACTCCTCCCATCCGATCCAGGCGCACGCGCCCACCTCGATGGGGTTCGGCTGCGGGGGGCTCGCCTCGCGGGCGACGAACACCGGGCAGAACTCGTACTCGACGATGCCCGCAAACGGCGGCGCGCGGTAGAGATGGTCGGGCAGGACGACCGCGATGTCGCGGACGGTCATCCCGAGCTCGTAGTCCACGCGCCGCCGGATCGCGTCGTGAAGGCTCTCGCCGGGTGCCGGATGCCCGCACGCGCTGTTGGTCCAGACGCCCGGCCAGACCTTCTTCGTGACGGCGCGACGGGTCGTGAGAAACGCGCCGCCGTCGTCGAACACGTAGCAGGAGAACGCGAGATGCAGCGGCGTGTCCGCGTGGTGCGAGGACCACTTCTCCGCTGTGCCCGTCGGCTCGCCGCGCTCGTCGACGAGCACGATCAGCTCCTGCTCGCGGTCAAGCGACGCATCCCGGATCGCCTCACCGGTCATAACTGCCGACCGAGGTCAGGCGCCGACTTGGCAGTCCTCGAGAACGCCGAGCGCATCGGGAACGAGCACGGCAGCCGAGAAGTAGGCCGTAACGAGGTAGTTGATGACGGCCTTCTCGTTGATGCCCATGAACCGGACCGACAAGCTCGGCTCGACCTCGTCCGGGATCCCGGTCTGGTGTAGCCCGATGACGCCCTCGTTGTCCTCGCCGGTTCGCATCACGATGACCGAGCTCGTAAGCTGATTGGAGATCGGGATCTTGTTGCACGGCAGCAGCGGGATGCCGCGCCAGGACGGCACGGTCGAGTCGCCGAGCGGCACGTTGTCGGGGTACACGCCCGCCTTCGTGCACTCGCGGCCGAACGCGGCGATCGTGCGCGGGTGCGCGAGCAGGTACTGCGATCCGCGCCGGCGCGAGATGAGCTCGTCGAAGTCGTCGGGCGTCGGCGGGCCGCTGCGCGTGCGGATGCGCTGCTTGAGGTCGCAGTTGGACAGCAGACCGAACTCCGGGTTGTTGACGAGCTCGTGCTCCTCGCGCTCGCGCAGGGCCTGGATCGTGAGCTTGAGCTGCTGCTCGGTCTGGTTCATCGGCTCGTTGTAGAGATCCGCGACGCGCGTGTGGATCCGCAAGACGGTCTGCGCGACGCTGAGCTCGTACTCGCGCGGCGACAGCTCGTAGTCGACGAAGGTCCCCGGCAGCGTCGGCTCGCCTTCGTGGCCCGCCGCCAGGCTGATCTCCGCCTGTCCGGACTTGTCCTGCGGCTTGGCGGGCAGCACCTTGTACGCCTCAAGATGCGCCTGCAGGGTCTCGTGCTGAGAGACCACCTTCTCGAAGTCCTTCTGGTTGAGCTGCAACACCGTGCCGGTGGTGACGGCCTTCGCGGTGAACTCCCAGAAGTCGTCGTCCTCGAGCAGGACCTCGTAGCTGAAGTGATCGCCGTCGGCCCACGTTGCGACGACCACGTCGTCGCCGTACTTGCCCTCGCCGATCTTCTCGATCTTGCCGCGAGCGATCAGCACGACCGAGTCCGCGGGCTTGCCCTTCTCGACGACGAGGTCGCCCGGCTCGAGCTCGACCTGCTTGAACTTGCCGGCCAGCGCCGCGAGCGCCTCGGCATCGTCGAAGCCGCGCAGGAACGGGATCTCCGTGAGCTCCGCCGGAATGACCGCGATCGCCGAGCCCGTGTTGGTGAACTCCACGCGCCCGTCACCGATCGTGTAGCTCAGTCGGCGGTTGACGCGATACGCACCACCCCTCGCCTCGACCCACGGCAGCACCCGCAGCAGCCACCGCGAGGTGATGCCCTGCATCTGCGGCGCCGACTTGGTCGTCGTCGCAAGATTTCGCGCGGCGGCTGTGCCCAGGCTCAGCTGCGGCGACTCTGTATGAGGCTCATCAGTCATGCGTTCGCTCCCCCAGTCGACCGTCCCTTCCCCTATGGACGCTTGTATACCGGACCCGGCGCCGGATGTGGCGCATTTGGATGCGAACCTGCGCGATCACAGTAGGAGCCCGAGCCCCACGAGGACCCCGACGGCTAGCAGGCCGACACCCGCGACGCGCTTGCCCCAGCCGATCCGGGGCGCGTCTCCGTCACGCCCGAAGAGCGCAAGCAGCGACAACACGAAGCCCGGCAGCGCCAGCAGCACGAAGCTGTTGGCGACGAACGACTCGACGTTCTCGTCCATGGCGCTGATGAGCAGCGCCCCCACGGCGCTGCCGACGAGCCGCATGATGACGAGTTCGACGAGCCCTTCGGCAGCGCGCGGTACAAGCCGCGCGAGGTGGGAACTCGCTCCTCGTAGATCGCCAGGAGCTGTGGTGTGACGAACAGCGCCGCGCCAACCCAGAGCTGCCAGCTGCTGCCGGCGACGACGTAGGCGATGAACACGAAGACGCACGTGCGCAGCGCGGTCGCGGCGAGCCGCTGCACGGCGCCGGGCTCGGGCAGGTCGCCGGGCTCGGCGGCAAACAGCCGCCAGGGATACGCGATCTCCATTTCGCTCCCCTCAGGAAATGGTGGACATCGCTAGAACGTGGCGAGATCAGCGGGTGGCCCGGCCCTCCTACGCCTTGTCCAGCGGCTCGCCGCGTTCGTTGCACGGCAGGCGCTTCGCGCCGTAGTCCTCGACGAAGTCCGCCGTGATGTCATCTGCCGTGATCGACATCGCGGTCGGCGCGACCTTCACCAACCCCTCGAAGGGGCGATCGAGCTCGCTCACGAGCGCGAGCGCACAGATGAACAAGACGGTGGGCACGACCACGGCGATGCGATGGGCGGTGTTGCGCCGGCGCGGGATGAAGAACGCGAGGGGGCCGCGGACGGCGCGGGCGTAGCACACGACGACTGCAGCCCGACCTTGAAGCGCTGCTCCTTCAGGTAGCCGGTCGACTCGAACATGTTGTCGACGACGTTCGCTTCGTCGGCCGCCGCGTTGCGTGCCGTCGAGTAGGTCACGAAGGCGTCGACGAGCACGATCGCGATGAGCAGCGCCGCGAAGATCTCGACGGACGTGAGGATGTCCTGCGGTGCGGGTCCCTCGTCATCGTCCTTGACGATGTGCTGGCGCAGGAAGCGGTTGGCGATCAGGCCCGCGACCATCCCGGCGAGGATCACGGCGATCACGAGGGTCACGCCGGTCAGCCGCTCCGTGCTGCATTCAAGGGCCTGGAGTAGCGATCGACGAGCGGGTTGCCCACGAGCTCGCGAAGCTGGTTCTTGCACCACCACGAGTACACGTCGTGGGTGTCCTCGAGCGCGCGGTGGACGAACTCCTCCCAGTCGATCCACGCGCAGGCCCCGACCTCGATCGGGTTGGGCTGCGGGAAGCTGGCCTGGCGAGCGACGAAGACGGGGCAGAACTCGTACTCGACGATGCCGGCGAACGGCGGTGCGCGATAGAGGTGGTCGGGCAAGACCACCTGCACGTCACGCGCCGTCATGCCGAGCTCGTGGTCGAGGCGGCGCTGGATCGCGTCCTCGAAGCTCTCGCCCGGCGCCGGGTGCCCGCACACGCTGTTGCTCCACACGCCCGGCCACACCTTCTTCGTCAGCGCACGCCGCGTCGCGAGGAACGCGCCGCTGTCGTCGAAGACGTAGCACGAGAAGGCCAGATGCAGCGGCGTCTGCGCGTGGTGCGACGACCACTTCTCCGCCGTGCCTCGGGGGCGGCCGCGCTCGTCGACCAAGACGATGAGCTCCTCCTCCGCCCCGCGCTCGACGATCAGCTCCTCCGGTTCAGTGGTCACGGTTGGTCACCATCCGAGCCAGCGCCTCGAGCGACGCCGCCGGGCGCTCGCTCACTCCGAAGCCGGGCAGCTCCTCGATCGCCGCCGCGAACTGCCTCGTCGCCTCGTCCACGCTCCAGCGTCGCCCGCCTGACGCCTTCACTAGCGCGGCGGCGGTCGCCACGTCCCGCGCGGACAGGGGGTCGCTGCTGTCGTACAGCGCGGCGAGCCGGCGCCCGGCCGCCGTGTCGGAGGTCAGCGCGGCGACGACCGGCAGCGACTTCTTGCGAGTCGCGAGATCCGAGTGCGCGGGCTTGCCGGTCACAGCGGGGTCGCCCCAGATGCCGAGGATGTCGTCGATGAGCTGGAACGCCAGCCCCAGCCGCTCGCCGAACGCGCGGGCGTGGCCGATCGCCCGCTCGTCGGGCGTCGCCGACAGCACCCCCAGAGCGCACGAGCACCCCATCAGCGCCGCGGTCTTCGCGTGCGCCATCGTCATGCACTCCTCCAGCCCGACATCGCCGCGCGACTCGAACGCGAGGTCGGCCATCTGGCCGTCGACGAGCGCTCGCTCGGCGTCGCCGAGCAGCCTCAGCGCCTCGCTGGTGCGCGGCCCGGCGCCCGCGCCCAGGACGTCGAAGGCCAGCGTCAGCATGGCGTCGCCCGCGAGGATCGCCGGCCCGATGCCGAAGACCGCCCAGGCGGTCGGGCGGTGGCGGCGCAGCCGGTCGCCGTCGATGACGTCGTCGTGCAGCAGCGAGTGGTTGTGGACGAGCTCCACGGCGACGGCCGCGGGCAGCGCCGCGGCGGTCGTGCCTCCGGCTGCCTCGGCCGAGAGCAGCGCGAGCGCCGGCCGGATCGCCTTGCCGGCCGGCGCGCTCGCGGGGTTGCCGGCCTCGTCGCACCAGCCGAGGTGGTACTCCGCGATCCGCCGCACCGGCAGACGCAGCTCGGCGACCGCGGCACGCAGCGCGGGGTCGACGAGCTGGCGGCTTCGTGTCAGGACCGCACCCGTCGGGTGCGATGCGGTCAGCGTCGGCATCGTGCGGCCGCTACATGCCGACTTGGCAGTCCTCGAGCACGCCGAGCGCGTCGGGGACGAGGACGGCGGCCGAGAAGTACGTCGTGACGAGGTAGTTCACGACGGCCTTCTCGTTGATGCCCATGAAGCGCGCCGAGAGGCCGGGCTCGACCTCGTCGGTGAGCCCCGTCTGCCGCAGGCCGATGACGCCCTCGTTGTCCTCGCCCGTCCGCATGACGATGACCGAGCTCGTCAGCTGATCGGTGATCGGGATCTTGTTGCACGGCAGCAACGGGATGCCGCGCCACGACGGCACCATCGAGTCGAGCAGCGGAGTGTTCTCCGGGTACAGACCGGCCTTGGTGCACTCGCGGAAGAACGCGGCGATCGTCCGCGGATGTGCGAAGAGAAACTGTGCGCCGCGACGGCGGGTGATCAGCTCATCGAGGTCGTCCGGGGTCGGCGGGCCGGTGCGCGCGCGGATTCGTTGCTTGAGGTCGCAGTTGTGCAACAGGCCGAAGTCGCGGTTGTTGACCAGCTCGTGCTCCTGGCGCTCGCGCAGCGCCTGGATCGTGAGCTTGAGCTGCTGCTGGGTCTGGTTCATCGGCTCGTTGTAGAGATCGGCGACGCGGGTGTGGATCCGCAGCACCGTCTGCGCGACGCTGAGCTCGTACTCGCGCGGCGACAGCTCGTAGTCCACGAAGGTCCCCGGCAGCGTCGGCTCACCGTCGTGGCCGGATGCCAGCGCGATCTCCGCCTGGCCGGCCTTGTCCTGCGGCAGCTCCGGCAGCACCTTGAACGCCTCGAGGTGCGCGGCGAGCGTCTCGTTCTGATCGACGAGCTTCTCGAAGTCCGCCTGACTCAGGGTCAGCACCGTGCCCGGCGTCACCGCCTTGGCCGTGAAGTCCCAGAGGTCGCCGGACTCGAGCAGGACCTGGTAGCTGAAGTGGTCGCCGTCCGCCCACGTGGCCAGCACGACTTCGTCGCCGTACTTCCCGATGCCGATCTTCTCGACCTTGCCCCGCGCGATGAGCACGATCTGGTCGGCCGGCTTTCCGCGCTCGACGAGCACGTCGCCGGGGCTGACCTCGCGTTGCTTGAACTTGCTCGCGAGCGCCGCGAGGCCGTCCATGTCGTCGTACGTGCGCAAGAACGGGATCTCGCAGAGCTCGGCCGGGACGACGTCGATGTCCGCGCCGATGTTCGTGAAGGTCAGCCGCCCGTCGCCGACCGCATAGCTGAGCCGGCGGTTGACGCGGTATGCGCCGCCTCGCGCCTCCACCCAGGGCAGCACGCGCAGCAGCCAGCGCGAGGTGATGCCCTGCATCTGCGGTTCCGACTTGGTCGTCGTCGCGAGATTTCTCGCCGCCGCGGTGCCAAGGCTCAGCTGCGGGGTCTCGGTCTGCGGCTCATCAGGATCAACGGTCATGCGTAAGTGCTCCCGCGGTCGTGGGCCCTTTCCATGTAGTCCGCGACGCTCTATACCAGGGCCGCAAGGTTGTTTACCAATAACATGCGCATTTCCCTTTTTGGAGCCGCAACGCCATGAGAATGGGTTTGTACAAGTTGTTTTGCACCATTGTTGACAGTGCCGTCGGAGGCCCTAGGGTTGCCGCTCGATGAAGCGCGAAAGGGGGGCTGGCTCGATGTCGTTGCTGTCACCGGTGTCAGATCTCCCCGCCGCGCACGACCTGACCGGTCTCATCGGGGCGCTGCTCGCCGACCCGCGGCGCCCCGACCCGGGCACGCTGCCGGTGCACGTGGCCGACGAGCCCGAGCCGCGAGTTGCGCCATCGACACCGCAGACCGTCGCCCGGAGCATCCTCGCCGGCCCGACGGGGTTTGGTACCTCAACGGCGCGGGCGCTCGTCGCGGACGTCGCCGCGCCGGCGGCCGAGACGGGCGAGACCGAAGGCGACGAGCCGATGCCGGAGCTCTTCTGCCCAGGCGCGCTGCGCGACGACCCTGCCCTCGGCGAGGAGGTCAACGAGCGGACCGTCGCGTGGGCGGAGGAGATGGGGATCTACCCCGACAACCTCGATCGGCTGCGGACGAGCAACTTCGGGCGGCTGATCATGCTCACGCACCCCGCGACCAGCGACCCCGACCGGCTCCTTGCCGCGGCGAAGTGCGTCGTGGCCGAGTGGGCCGCGGATGACTACTACGTCGACGAGGTGGCGCTGGGGGCCGACCCGCGGGTCGTCGGGTCGCGGCTCGCGCTGCTCTATGCGGTCGTCGACCCGCCGCAGTTCCCACTGCAGTACGCACCCCAGCTCGACGAGTTCAGGCGCGGGACGCCGATCTCGACGGCCTTCCGTACGGCGATGGAGCACTTGGACCGCTACGCCTCCTCGTCTCAGATGGGGCGCTTCCAGCACCAGATGGGGATCCTGTTCGTGGCCTGGAGCCAGGAGGCGGACTGGCACAGAAACGGCACGACGCCGCCGGTCTGGGAGTACCTGGTGCAGCGCCACCTCAACAGCTACCTGCCGCCGATGATCCTCATCGACCCGGTCGCCGGCTATGAGCTACCGGCGCACGAGTTCTATGACCCCCGCGTTCGCCGGGCATTCACCACGGCAGGCTTCGCGAACGTGCTGATCAACGACCTGCACTCCGCGGGCTTTGAGTCGGATACGGACTTCAACCTGCCGCGCGTCATCGTCGCCGAGGAGCAGTGCTCGTGGGAGCAGGCGATCCGGCGCACCGTCGAGATCCACAACGAGCTCATGCACATGTTCGTAGACGAGGCGGCCGAGCTCAGCCTTCTGGGCTCGCCCATGCTCCAGCGATTCTTCTTGGACACCTGGGCGTGGCTCGGTGGCAGCCGCGAATGGCATGCCACCACGGGCCGCTACCAGCCTGCGCATGACGAGTGAACACCGCACACCCGCGAGCTGTGAGGCAGAGGCCGGCCGGCAGCTTGACCACCCACGCGAGGAGCCACCAGCATGACCACGACCAACCCCGGCGCCGACGTCCTGCGCAGCGACTACCAGAAGTCCGTCGCGGCCTACTGGAACGACAACCCGAACGACGACAGCGTGAACCTGCTGCTCGGCGACATCGACGGGTTCTACCACCACCACTACGGCATCGGTGACCCCGACCCCGCCGCGCTGGAGGGTCCCGAGGAAGGCCGTGACGACCGCGTCCTCCGGGAGCTTCACCGCCTGGAGCACGCGCAGGCCGACCTCCTCCTCGACAACCTCGGCGACGTCAAGCCCGGCGACAAGATCGTCGACTGCGGCTCCGGGCGTGGCGCGACGAGCTTCATGGCGCACTATCGCTTCGGCTGCCAGGTCGACGGCGTCACGATCTCCGAGTACCAGGTGGGGTTCGCCAACGACCAAGCGGCCGAACGCGGCGTGACGGAGCACGTGAGGTTCCACTTCCGCAACATGCTCGACACCGGGTTCGAGACCGGATCGCGGCGCGCGATGTGGACCAACGAGACGACGATGTACGTGGATCTCTTCGAGCTGTACGCAGAGGTCTCGCGCCAGCTCGAGGTGGGCGGCCGCTACGTCTGCATCACCGGCTGCAGCAACGACCTCATGGGCCGCTCCGCGGCGGTGCGCGCGATCGACGAGCACTACACCTGCCAGATCCACCCCCGCAGCGAGTACTTCAAGGCCCTCGCAGCCAACGATCTCGTGCCGATCAGCGTCGTCGACCTCACGCCGCAGACCATCCCGTACTGGGAGCTGCGCGAGACGTCCTCGCCCGCGACCGGCGTCGAGAAGCCCTTCCTCGAGTCCTATCGCGAGGGCAGCTTCCAGTACCTGCTCATCGTCGCCGACCGCGTCTAGACGGCCCGCCGGCCGGGGGCGCACGCCCCCGGCCGGTCATGGCACCGGCCGGTCATGGCACCGGCGACCGCCGACGCGCTCGGCCGGGCTCAGCCGGCCTTGCGCGTCACCGCTCGGGGAGCGAGCTCGTAGTTCCACACAGGGCCGTGGTCGCCGTCGTCGGCCGCGGCCATCACCGCGTCGGGGACGCTGAACCTCGGCGGGTAGCTCCCCTCGTCCAGCCGGGCGTAGACCGTCCCGCGGCGGAGCGAGTCCGCGCTGCCGATGAGCGCCACGACGACCCTGCGGGACGCGACCGACTGGCCCTGCCACTGGCGGCCCCTGAAGCTGACGAGGCTGTGCTCGACGTGGTTCCAGCGCCAGGTCCCCGGAGGGAAATGACAGACGCGGACGGTCAGTCCGGTGTCGTCGACGAGCCCTTGCAACTCGGTCTTCCACACGCGGCCGAGCTGTCCGCCGGCGCCGCAGTGCGCGATGATCGTGAGCGTCCGCGCCTGTGGGCAACGCTCGCGTCCCAGGTCGTACCACCACCGGCGGATCGACGCGACGACGTAGCCGGTGTTGTCCGCATCGGCCGGGACGTCGACCCAGCCCTCGTCGGACGTCACGTCGACGATGCCGTACTCGCGCAGCTTGCGCAGCGTCTCGTCCTGCGCCGGACGCACGCCGCGAGCGGGGAGCGCGAGGTGTGCCGCGCGTGCGCGGCTTGCAGTCGCGGCTGCCCGGCCAGGCCTGCGGTGCCTCACCTCTACCGAGATCGCAGGATCGCCGCGGGCGACCGCGGCCCGGACCTGGCGATCGACGAGGCGAAACTGCTCGCCCCGATCCAGCGTTCGAGCTCCGGTCGGCGGCGCGCGGTTGGACTGCATGGTGAAGCCGAGCCGGCGCAGGTACCGCGCGACCGACGTGTAGTGGATCTCGTGTCCGCCGTCACGCAAGGCGCCGGCGATCTGGCGGACGCTCTTGGTCGTCCACATGAGCGCGCCGCAATCGCCGCACGCCTCGTCGGCGACGAGCCGCTCGAGGTCGCCGACGAGCGCGACGTCGTGGTCCTCCAGCGGGCGGCGGCCGCCGCCAGGGCGGCGGATCCGGCCAGGCTCGAGCGTGACGCCCAGCTCGATCTCACGCATCCCCTTCGTCACGGTCGCGCGCGCGAGTCCCGTCGCCCGCGCGACCGCGGCGACGCCGCCCCGGCCCAAGGCAAGCGCTTCACGCCCCGCCCACAGCCTGCGCTGACGCTCGTCGAGCGCGGCGGCCACGGCGGCGTAGCGCTTCGTCATGGCCTCCTCCCCCCGGCTCACATAGTGACTCCTACCACCGAGTCGCCAAGTAGTAAGGTTATTTCAGTACACGTGAGAAACCTGGACATTTACTGTTTTTGGTGGGCGTACAGGCGTGTGCACAGGCCGTGACCAGGGTGATCTGCGAGTGTTGCTGCGCCAACCTGCGCGCTGCGTCGCCGCGTCCGTGCTAGCGCCGAGCGCGCAGCCGACCGAGGCGGATCACGATCGCTCGCGGGCAGCCGCGTCGATGAGCGGCGCCGTGCGCGGCGGGACCTGGCGGGTCAGGACGATGTAGCTCGTACACCGTCGGATCGCCGGCGTCGCGAGCAGCGCGTTGACGATCTCCTGAAGGTGCTCGGTGTCGTGGGCGACGACCCGGCAGATGAGATCCTGCGGACCGGAGATCGCGTCGGCCTCGAGCAGCTCCGGGATCGCCTCCATCACCGCGACGGCCTCGGCGAGCTGGCCCTGGGCGAGCTCGACGAGCATGAACGCGCTGATCGGATAGCCCATCGCCGCCGGGTCGACCTCCGGGCCGTGGCCGGTGATGACCCCCCGCGCCTCGAGCTTCGCCAGCCGTGCCTGGACGGTCCCGCGCGCGACCTCGAGCTGGCGGGCAACCTCGAGCAGGCCGACCCGCGGGAAGCGGCGCAGTGTCGCGATGAGCCGAGCGTCGAGCCGATCAATGGTCACATTGACCAGTCTTGCACGGCAGCCCGCGTCAAGTCTGCTCTGAGTGACCCGTTGCACTGAGCAGACTTGCAATCGCGCGCCGAAAGGTCGACGCTCGAGGGGAGAGAGAGGCCATCCCGTGTTCGAAGAAGCCCAGCTGTACTCCCCTGTGACGACCGACGGCGGCGCCGTCACGGTCCACCTGCACGACGGCCATCCCGGCGCGAACGATCCCGGCTACCGCCAGCGGCGCAACGAGATCGCGGCCGCCGCGCTGCGCTGGCACCCCGGCCAGCCGGCGCCCGTCATCGACTACCACGACGACGAGCAGGCGGTCTGGCGCACCGTCTGCGAGCAGCTTGCGCCGCTCCACGAGCGGCATGCGGTCAGCGAGTATCGCGCGGCGCTGAGATGCGTCGCGCTGCCGACCGATCGCGTCCCCGGCCTCGACGAGGTGTCGGCGCGCGTCGGCGCGCACACGGGTTGGCGCTACGTGCCGGCCGCCGGCCTCGTCGACCTGCGCACGTTCTACGGCGCCCTCTCCGAACGCACGTTTCACTCGACGCAGTACGTCCGCCACCCCGCGCTGCCGCTCTACACGCCCGAGCCGGACATCGTCCACGAGGTCATCGGCCACGGCCACCTGCTCGCGACGCCGACGTTCGGCGAGCTGCACCGCCGCGCGGGCGCCGCCGCCAACCGGTTGCGCACCGTCGAAAGCCTGCGGTTCCTCTCGCGGGTGTTCTGGTTCACGCTCGAGTTCGGGGTCGTCGTCGAGGACGGCGAGGTGCGCGCCTACGGCGCCGGAATCCTCTCGAGCTACGGCGAGCTGTCCGAGTTCAGCGCCATGGAGCTGCGCCCGCTGAACCTCACCGAGATGGGGACGGCGGACTACGACATCACGAAGTACCAGCCGGTCCTGTACCGCGCCGAGTCCATCGCCGAGATCGAAGCCGTCGCCGGCGGCTTCTTCGACACCTGCACCGACGAGTCCATCGAGGAGTGCTGCCGTGAGCACGCTGTCGCCTGACCCCACACACCACGCGCCCGTTGCGCCCAAGGACCACATGCCGCTGCACGGCATCGACCACCTCGAGCTGTGGGTCGGCAACGCCGCGCAGGCCGCGTACGTCTTCACGCACGCGTTCGGCTTCACGGAGGTCGCCTACGCGGGCCTCGAGACGGGGCTGCGCGACTGCACCTCGCACGTCCTTGCGCAAGGGCGCATCCGGCTCGTGCTGACCGGCTCGATGGGCGCGGCCGGCGACATCGCCGAGCACCACCGCGCGCACGGCGACGGCGTGAAGGTCATCGCCCTCGGCGTGCCCGACGTGGCGGTCGCCTACCACGAGGCGCTGGCCCGTGGCGCCGTGGGCGTGCTCGAGCCCTACGACCTCTACGACGAGCACGGGACCGTGCGGCTCGCGGAGATCGCCGCCTACGGCGACACCGTGCACCGCTTCGTCGAGCGCGACGGCTATGACGGCCCGTTCCTCCCCGGCTACATCGCGGTCGCGCACGCCGGCGACCCGACCCAGCCGCACCTGCTCGCCGGCATCGACCACGTCGTCGCGAACGTCGAGCTCGGTGCGATGGACCGCTGGGTGAAGTACTACGAGGACGTCTTCGGGATGCGCGAGCTCATCCACTTCTCCGACGAGGCGATCTCGACGGAGTACTCGGCGCTGATGTCGAAGGTCGTCACGAGCGGCGACGGGCGGGTGAAGTTCCCGATCAACGAGCCGGCGCAGTCCAAGCGCCGGTCGCAGATCGACGAGTACCTCGACTACTACGGCGGCCCTGGCGTCCAGCACATCGCGGTCTCGACGACGGACATCGTGGCGACGGTCGCCGAGCTGTCGGCGCGGGGCGTCACGTTCCTTCGCACGCCGGACTCCTACTACGCGCAGCTGCCCGAGCGCATCGGCGAGATCGACGAGTCGCTCGAGGACCTGCGCCGGCTCGGCATCCTCGTCGACCGCGACGACGAGGGCTACCTCCTGCAGATCTTCACGAAGCCGCTCGGCGACCGGCCGACGATCTTCTTCGAGATCATCGAGCGCCACGGCGCGCGCGGCTTCGGCGAGGGGAACTTCAAGGCGCTCTTCGAGGCGATCGAGCGCGAGCAGGCGCTGAGGGGGAACCTCTGATGCGGTACGTCAGCATGGGCGACGTCCCGCCCAAGCGCCACACGCAGGTCCGCGACGACGACGGCGGGCTGCTCGTCGAGGAGGTCATGGGCTACGAGGGCTTCTCGGGCAACGAGTCGATCCTCTACCACCGCCACTCGCCCTGCGACGTGGCGTCCGTCGGGACGTTCACGCCGATCGCGATCGAGGAGTGGGTCCCCGACGCGCACGTCCATCGCCTCACCGACACGGCGACGCTCGCGCCCGGCGGGGATCCGGTCTTCGGACGCCGCGTGCTGATGTTCAACGACGACGTCGAGATCGCGATCTGCAAGCCGGTCGAGGAGCTCGACGCCTTCTACCGCAACGGCGAGGGCGACGAGGTCCTCTTCGTCCACGAGGGCTCGGGCGTCGTCGAGACGATCTTTGGCGCCCTCCCCTACGCGCCCGGCGACTACGTCGTCATCCCGCGCGGCACGACCTACCGGATCCGCTGCGACGACGGCCCCCAGACGTGGCTCACGTTCCACACGCCGGGTGAGATCGAGACGCCCAACCGCTACCGCAACCGCTACGGCCAACTGCTCGAGCACGCACCGTTCTCCCAGCGCGACTTCCATCCGCCGCGCGCGCTGCACGCGTCGCTCGACGACGGTGGCGAGCACGAGCTGATCGTCCGAGCCCGGCGGGGCCATCAGCGCTTCACCCTCGACTACCACCCGTTCGACGTGGTCGGCTGGGACGGCTACGTCTACCCGTACACCTTCAACATCGCCGACTTCGAGCCGAAGTCCGGCCGCCTGCACCAGCCGCCGACGGTCCACCAGACCTTCCAGGGTCCGAACTTCGTCATCTGCTCGTTCTGCCCGCGCAACCTCGACTGGGACAAGCTGGCCGTCGCCCTCCCCTACCACCACTCCAACCTGCAGTCCGAGGAGCTCATCTACTACGTCGACGGCGAGTTCGGCTCGCGGGCCGGGGTCGGCCCCGGCGCGATGACGCTGCATCCGAGCGGCCTGCCCCACGGCCCGCAGCCGGGCCTCGTCGAGCGTTCGCTGGGCGCGACGCGCACGGAGGAGCTCGCGGTGATGTGCGATACGTTTCGCCCGCTGCGGCTGACGACGCTCGCGCGCGAGCTCGACGACCCGAGCTACGCGCTGAGCTGGCACCAGGCGAGCAGCAGCCTCCGCGCGTGAGACGACCTCAGCTCCGACGTGCCTGAACGATCCTCCGGAATGCCGCGCGCAGCTCATCTGTGAAGGTGTGGAGCTCAGGCGCGTAACGGCCGGCTCGATAGAAGTCCATAACGTCGAAGATCTCGGTCGAGAACTCAGCACCACCGCACGTCCCGCGGCGTGCTTTCTGTCCGCATGCGGGTGCCCGGATCGAGGTAGTAGGTTCTCCAATCTCGCAGCTCGGAGCGGACCTGGTCGAACAGCGGGTAGCCGTCGCCGGAGAGCCTAGTGTCGGACAGCAAGGTGTGCCGCCCGCCGAGCGATTCGTGCGGAGGGCGGCCACCGGAGCCGCGCCGCCGGATCACGAGTTCGCCGTTCTCCTGCTCAACCCGAGGAAGCTCCTTGGGTTTGCCGGCACGATCGAGCTTGGCGAGATACTCGTCACGCACGGAGAGCACGCCCGTGTCGGGATCAATCGCAATGGCCACGCGATAGCGCGCATTGGAGGCCGAGCCGTTTCTACCGGTGTCTGAGCGAAGCTGGAGGTCGGCCTCGATCTCAAATCGAGCTGCCGGCTGGCGCAGCAGCGCCGGGAGGCCGCCGGACGGCAACGCGAAGGCCTCAATCGGAAACCCTCGAATCGGGCCGTCGAACGCATCAGCCAGCGTCCTCTCTGTGCCGATCCGCGCGAGCACCTGAAACGCGTCCAGCAGGTTGCTTTTCCCTGCTGCGTTCGGCCCGATCAGCACGGCGAGTCGCGGCAACTCAACCCGGACATCGGTAAGCGACTTGAATCCTGCGACGCGGATGCGGGACAACACTCGTCAGATCATCCCGGATTGACCCCGGGAAGCCCATCGAATGCGCGAGGACCCTGACCGGGTTCGCTGGACAGCCGCGTGCAGCCGGGGCGATGCGCTCCTTGGGTTTTCCTCCATCGCGCGTTTGGCCGGATGTGCCGGCGTGCGTAGGTTGGTGGCGATGCAGATCGAGTCGCACCTGCCGTGGGGCGTCGTGCGTCCGCGCGGGGGCGGACGCGCGCTGCCGGCCGTGCGCGACGGCGACGACGCGATCGTGCTCGCGACCCTCGCGACGGTGGGGCTGCTCGGACCGGACGCCGACCTCGCGCACGCGCTGCACGAGCCGGATCTCAACGCGCTGATCGAGCTCGGACCCGCGGCGTGGGCGCGGCTGCGCGAGCGCTTGGCGCAGATCGTCTCGGACGGGGCGGTGCCAGCGTCCGCGCGCCTGGCGCCGGCCGATCGGCAGGCTGTGCTCCCGGTGCGCGTCACCGACTACGTCGACTTCTACGCGTCGCTCGAGCACGCGACGAACTTCGGGGGGATCTTCCGGCCGGGCCGGCCCGCGGTGCGCGAGAACTGGCGCGCGATGCCCGTCGGCTACCACGGCCGCGCCTCGTCGCTCGTCGTCAGCGGGACGGAGGTGCGCCGCCCGCGCGGACAGGTCGCGCTCGGCGAGCTGTCGGCGACGCGCGAACTCGACCTCGAATGCGAGCTCGGTTACGTCTGCGGCCCCGCGGCCCGCGGTCCGATCGCCGTCGACCGCGCCGAGGAGCACGTCTTCGGCGTCGTGCTCGTCAACGACTGGAGCGCGCGGGACATCCAGCGCGTGGAGTACGAACCGCTCGGCCCGCTGTGCGGCAAGTCGTTCGCCACGTCGATCTCGGCCTGGATCACCCCGCTCGACGCGCTCGCCGGCGCGCGCGTCGCCCCGCGCCCGCAGGACCCCGAGCCGGCGCCCTACCTGCGCGCGCGTTCGCCGTGGCTGCTCGACGTCGCACTCGAGGTGGAGGTCAACGGCGAGGTCGTCTCGCGCCCGCCCGCGCGCGAGCTGTACTGGACTCCGGCGCAGATGCTCGCTCACCTGACCGTCAACGGCGCGGCGCTGTCTGCCGGCGACCTCATCGCGACGGGGACGATCAGCGGCGCGACGCCCGGCACGGAGGGGTCGCTCGCGGAGCTGTGGCGCGGCGAGCGCTGGCTCGCCGACGGCGACGAGGTCGTCCTGCGCGGCCGCGCGGGCGAGATCGAGCTCGGCGAGGTGCGCGGGCGGATCTGCGCCGCGGGCTGATCCGGCGCGGCGCCGGACCTGGTCGGATGGGGGTTCGCGCCCGCCGCGGCCGAGCGTAGGGTGGCGCGGGTGAAACCACGCACGCTGCTCACCGCCATCGCGGTCCTCGCCACCACCGCCGTCGCCGCGCCGTCCACGACGAGCGCGGCGGGCCTCTTCAAGCCCTGCTCCGGCAGCTACGGTCCTCAGGGCCAGACCGGAGGCGGGTTCTACGGCAAGATCACTGCCAAGCGCGTGACGTGCACGACCGCGCGCGCCGTGACGAAGGCGTGGGTCGTCGCGCACAAGTCGGGCAGCACGCTCCCGACGAAGAAGAGCGTCGTCCTGGGCTACAGCTGCACCGGCACGGTGCCCTCCGAGAACTCGCTGAGGATCCTCTGCGTGCGCGACGGCGGCCGCAAGGCCGTCCGCTTCGTCGGCAGCCCCTAGCCGTCCCGGCCGTGCTCGGGCGGCCTTCGCCTTCGGTCCTTAGCCGTCCCGGCCGCGCTCGGACGGCCTTCGCCTTCAGTGCCTAGCCGTCCTGGCCGCGCTCGGCGGCCTTCGCCTCGCGTTCGCGCTCGACCCGCGCGCCCGCCTCGGCCTGCTCGTCTTGCATCTGCGCGAGCGAGTCGGTCATCTGCGCCACCCAGCCGCCGAGCTCGGTCGTGAGGATCTTCTCGCCCCGCGTCACGAGGGACTCGGCGTCCGGCCGCGCCGCGCCGGCGGTCTCGAAGTCGCGCCGGAGGGCGTCGAGCTGGGCCGCCGTACGGTTGTACGCGACGAGCGTGTCGTCGACCTGCAGGTAGCCGAGATGCGCGAGGGCCGCGCCGGCGGCGGCCGTCGTGAGGCCGATCCAGATCTCCAGACCGATCGCCGCAAGCAGCGTTCCGACGCCGCCCGACAGCACCGTGAGCAGCTGCAAGCGCGAGCGCAGGACGTCCATGACCGCGACCTTGCCGCGGTAGTACGACAGCTGGTCGGCGACGCGCATCGCGACGTACGTGTCGGCGTCCAGCCTGCCGAAGCCGTCGTCGTCGGCCTCGGCGCCGAACATGACCGGCGGCAGCTGCCCGGCGTAGGGGGTCAGCGGCCCGCTGCTCGCGGCCGACTGCATGAGCCCGCTCTCGATCTCGGTCAGCCGACCCGCCAGGCGCCGCGGACGGTCCATCGGCTCGGCGCAGTTGCGGAGCGCCTCGCCCGAGTAGACCCCCGTGCGCGTGCGGTAGCGGTAGATCTCGGACTTCACGGCCTCGGCGGCGGCGCGCAGGAGGATCCAGCGCTTGCCCGCCGCGCGCCGGTTCGCGAGCGCGATGAGCACGGAGACCGAGATCGGCGTGGCGATGACGAACCAGCGCAGGACCTCGGGCGCGGCGTCTCCGATCTCGTCGTAGATCAGCGCGATCGCCGTCGCGACGACGCCGAGGACGAGGATCCAGAGCTGGAAGCGCTCGAACGCGTCGCGCAGCTTCACGGCCAGGTGGTCGTAGGTCGCGAACATCCCCCACGCGTCCCTCAGTGCGCTCTCGTCGCGCGGCCCGGACTCGTCGCGCAGGTAGTCCCCGAGCGCGGTGCCTAGGGCGGCCGCGGATCCGACGAGGTGCACGTCGCCGCCGTCGAGCGCGGCTCGCAGCTCCTCGTCGCGGGAGCTGCCGCTCATCACGGTCGCGATCGCGTCGGCCAACCCGCCCGTCTGCTCGATGACGAACAGCGGCCACTGACGCGCCACCGCCTCGCGCACCTCCGCGAGCGCCCCGTCGCCACCGCCCGCGAGCACCATCGCCACCGGCTCGCCGTGTGCGAGCTCGGCGGCCAGCGCGGCGAGCAGCGCCGTCTCACCGCCCCACTCGTCGCTGGCGGCCAGCACGATGTGGGTGTGGTTGGGCTCGAGCGGCGTCCCGTCCGTCGTGCCGTGCTCGACCTTGCCGGCCGGGGCGACGCCGACCAGGAGCGGCATCGATGCCGGGTCCCGCGCGCGCTCGGCGCCCACGATCGCCATCACGCCAGCCGCCGTCGCGCCGTCGAAGATCGCCGCGGCGCTGGCGCAGACGGCGTCGCGGATGACGGGTCCCAGCGTCTCGCGCGCGACCGACAGCTGCGGCTCGCGGAGGTCGTCGGCGCCGCCCGAGACGACGACCACCGGCCGGGGGTCCGGCGGGATGCCGAGCCGGTGCAGCAGCGAGCGAGGATGCTCGCCGGGACGCTCGAGCACGAGGGGCGCGGACTCCGGGGCTTCTGAGTCCTGCGGCCGCGATCGGTCGCCCGGTGCAGCCAGCGTCATGCGCGCATCATCCACGACGCTCGGCGCCGGAGCAAAGCGCGCAACCGCCCGCCCGGCCGCCGGGGGAGAGGTCGAGCCCGACGATGCGCGGGCCGTCTTGTCGAATAGTGACCTCATATAGGTCAGTAGGCGCCAAGACCTCGGCGACGACGCGAAGTGGCCGGCCGCCGGTGAGCGACGCGTGCTTCGGGGCGCCGAGCTAGCCTTCGCCGCGCCGTGGTCCCCTCTCGCTTCGCGTTCGCGTCGGTGCTCGTCGCCGCCCTCATCGGGTGCGGCGGCGGTGACGACGGCGCAACCCCGGCTCCGTCGACGTCGAAGCAGTCCACGACGGCCAAGGCTGTGAAGGCGCAGGCGAAGCCCGCCGGGACGTCCGATCGCGGCGCGCGGCGCTGCACGAAGGCGGCGTTCCTCGCCGCGCTGCTCGCCGACGTCGAGCCGCGAGCGTTCAAGGTCGACGAGGTGCGCTGCGAGGGCGACTTCGCGCGCTCGCGATTCGCCGGCGTCAGCTGCGCCGCGGGGCAGGGCATCGCATGCGACGGCGCGAAGGTCGCCGCGTGGCGACTGGGCGAGAAGCGCTGGCGGCTCATCGCCTACGACGACTCGCTCGACTGCTCGGAGGTCCGCGGCAAGGCTTCGGAGTTCCCGAGCGCGCTGTGTGACTGAGCGTCAGCGGTAGGCAGCCGCCTCCACGTTGCCGGTGGAGAGGTTCGACCAGACGGCGAGCGCGTTGCCGGCGCCGATCGTCCTGCCGCGTGACGTCGCGAGTAACAGTTGACTTGGCCGCCGCGAGCGTGTGATGTCTCATCGACGGTGACCGGGGGACACCGGTGTGCAGCGACACTCCACGTGGCAGCACGCGTGCGCGATCTCCTGCGAGGCCCGCCTAACGAGCCCAAGGAGTTGTCATGGCGCGCGTGACAGAGCGCAGGACGCTGCAGTTCACCCTGCCGTACCTCTCGGCCGATACGCCGGTCGCCCTGCACGTCGGCAGGCGCCGTCACGCGCTCGGGGTTCACACAGCCGAGACGCTCGCTCGCCACCGGGCGGCCAACCCCGCGCTCGCGCTGATCGCTGACGACAAGCTCACCCACTACGCCGAGGACGTGAAGCTGCGAGCGACTGCGCGCAGCTGCTCTTCGTCACGACGCCACCCGCGGCGGGCGACACGCTGCCGGTGATGCACCTGACGAGGATCCAGGTGCCCGTCGACGCGGTTCGAGCCGCCGCCAAGCGCCGCTTCGACGAGGGGCACCGCGGGCCCTCCCCCGCGCTCAGCTTCCTCGGCGTCGCGGCCGACGGCTCGGACTACGAGTTGCCCGTCGCCATCACGACGGAGGTGACGACGGCGTTCGAAGCCGCCTGCCAGGCGTGCTTCCAGCACCTCGAGATGGTGAGCATGTCCCCGTTCACGGCGGCCACGGTGCTGCAGATCATCTACAACGCCGACGGGCTCAGCGACCTCGCGCAGCAGATCTACGAGCAGGCGCAGGCGACGGGAGACGACACGTCGAGCACCGTGGTCGCACCGCCGGCTGACGTGCCGACGCCCCCCGTCCCGTCGAGCTCAGACATCGCCTACTACGTGCAGGCCTACGAGCTCGGCGCGCTGTTCTGGGGCTTCTATGAGGCCGGGCTCCTCACCACCACGGTCACGCCCACCGAGCCGGGAGCCGAAGAGGACGTGCTGTACGTCAACACGTACAAGGGCGTGTGGCCGGAGCTCTACGACCTCTATCAGTACTACTACATGACCGCGGCGGTGTCGGCCAACTCGGCGCCGACGATCGCGATTCAGACCATCTACTCGCTGACGCCGGCCGAGCTGCCCACGATCCAGGCGGCGCTGGGCAGCGCCTGGACGCCCGCCATCGCGACGGCGCTCACCAATCACGCGGGGCAGAACGGCAACTACTGGATCACCCAAGCGGGCTTCGAGGCCATGCTCGGGACGTGCGGTGTGGGGGACTACGAGGGGGCGATCGAGCTGATCTGCGAGGGCCCGGGCATCGTCGTCGGTCAGGACGTCGACGTCGCCCTCGCGATCGACGGGGACGGCAACCCGGGGTCATGACGTTCTCGTCGACCGGTCAATGGGCGATGACGAGCATCGGACTGGGTGCCTCATCGACGAGCAGCGCCCAGTCGATCGTGTTCGGGTTCGCGGCGCCGGAGGATGCGACCTCGTCACAGTCGCTGGTGTGGGTCGCCTCGAACCTCCCGGGCGTCAATCCAACGTCCTTCCCGTACATCTGGGGAGCGCTGCAGAAGGAATGGCAGGCCGCGATGGTCCCGATCGGGACGGCGGGGATTCCGCTGCCGAGGATCCCGGGCTTCGACTTCCTGGCGACCGACGCCACGGTGGAGATCGTCCCGGGGCAGGGCAGCACCGACGGCTATCTGTCCGTCCTCGCCGACATCACCTACGTCTCGTAGGGGCCGGCGACGGGCACCTTCGCGGGCAAGTACGCCTTCGCGTCGACGAACGAGGCGGCGCCGTACTTCCTCACCGGGTTCGCCATCGCGGGCACGTTCATCCCGTCCGTGTCGGCCGCATCGCTGACCGCGACGGAGCGGGTCACGCTGTATGAGACCAGCGACGGCAGCTTCCTCGTCGCGTTGCTCGTCCCCGGCGCCAAGCAGCACACGTTCGACGTGGCGTGGTGCGTCGGGCAGCCGGACCTGCTGTACCTCGTCACGGCCACGGATCAAGCGGGCGCGCAGGAGATCGCGATCACGGGCCTTGGCGACGCGCAGAGCACGTGGACGATCGAGGACGACGGCAACGAGGTCGGCCTGCGCTACATGACCACCGATCCCGCCTGGATGGCGTACATGGACTACGCGATCGGCTCGAACGACGGGTGGTACACCACCCTCGCAAACACGCCGATCACGCCCGGCTTCGACACGACAACGGCGACCGGTCAGTGCATCGACGGCGACTTCAGCTACGCGGACCTCGCGGGGCTGTCGTTCGCCGGGATCGATCTGACCGGGTGCGACTTCTCCTTCGCGAACCTCAGCGGCGCGAGCTTCAGCGCGGCCACCCTCACCGACGCGAACTTCGAAGGCGCGACGCTCGACGACGTCGACCTCAGCGGGGCGACGCTGACCGGTGCAACCTTCACCGGCTCGAACCTCAGCTCTGTCACCTGGGGGTCGCCAGTCGACGCCGGCGGCGCCGACTTCACGGACTGCGCCTTCGGCGGACCGACCGTCGTCGCCCAGCTCGCGAGCGCCGGCTTCAGCGGGGCGAACTTCACCGGCGCGGACCTCAGCGGCGCGAACCTCGCGAGCGCCGACCTCAGCTCGGCCACGCTGTACGGCGCGAACCTCACCGGGGTCAGCGCCGGCTTCGCCGATCTCACGAGCGCCCGCTTGGGCGGCAGCGGCGAGCACGCGGCGATCCTCTCCTACGCGGTCATGCCGAACGTCGTCGTCGACGACGCCAACCTGCAGGGCGTCGACTTCTCGTTCGCCACGATCAACAGCGCGCAGACGACGTTCGCCGACGCGGCGACGCTCCAGCAGGCGAACTTCGCCAACGCCTACCTCGAGGGGGTCTCGTTCGCGGGCTCGAACCTGCAGGGCGCGGTCTTCGACGGCGCGTGCCTCGTGATGGTGGACTTCACCGACGCGGACCTCAGCGCCCCCGTCGGCGGGACCTCCGCCGCGTCGATGGTCGGCGCCTGCCTGCAGGGGGCGACGTTCACGGGCGCTGTCTTGACGCAGACCAACCTCGCGAACGCGGCCGTCTCGACGGCGGCGGGCAACATCCAGACCTCGTACTGCGACCCCGCGCTGACGACCCCGTGGCCGTTGCACTACTCGCAGGCCACTGCCCTCGACGCGGCCGTCCTGACGCCGACCACCGTTTGTCCCAACGGATCGACCTACGCGGCGAACCTACGGATGGGCGTGCCGCTGAGCGCCATGCTGCAGGCGCCCGGTTGGCCGCAGCCGCCGCCGGCGCGCAGCTGGGCGCCCGTGGCGTGCCTGGCGCCGCCCCCCGCATCCTGAGCCGGCGGCCTCCGCGTTTCGACCTCGTGAACATCGCCGCGTGCGACCGGGTGGAGCGGGCGCGCGCCGATACCGTAGGGCGACGTGATCACGACCCCCATTTTCGACGCTGGTCCGAGCGGGCCCTTCGTCGCCGACGAGGCGCTGCTCACCGGCGTGCTCGAGGAGGTCATCTCCGCGAGCGAGGGCACGGCCGCGGTCGAGCTGCACCGCCGCGCCGTCGCGCTCGGCCGGCGCTCGCGTGACGGCGACGCCGCTGCCGCCGACGAGCTCGCAAGCCTCGTCGCCGGGCTCGACCTCCCCGAGCTGGGGCTGCTCATCCGGATGCTCACGTGCTGGCACCAGCTCATGAACCTCGCCGAGGACAACGACCGCGTCCGCAGGCTGCGCGCGCGCGAGCTTGCGGAGGTCCCCGCGCCGCGGCGCGGCTCGCTGCGGGACGCGGTCACGCAGCTGGCGGCGGGCGGGACGAGCGCTACTGAGCTGCACGACGTCCTCGCCAAGGCCGAGGTGCAGCTCGTCATGACCGCCCACCCGACCGAGGCCCGGCGGCGCACCACGGTGAACAAGCTGGCGCGGATCTTCGCGCTGCTGCGCTCGCTCGACGAGCGGCTGCCGGTGCCCGGCGAGCAGGAGGAGTCGCGCCGCCAGATGGCCGCCGCGGTGCAGGAGCTGTGGGGCACCGACGAGCTGCGCGCCGTCTCGACGACGGTCCTCGACGAGGTCAAGGCCGGGCTCATCTACTTCACCTCGACGCTCGCCCGGGTCGTCCCCGCGCTGTATCGCGACCTCGACGCGGCGGTGCGCGAGAGCTATCCCGGCGACGACGTCGTCGTGCCGCCGCTGCTCACGTTCGGATCGTGGATGGGCGGCGACCGCGACGGCAACCCGAACGTCACGCCGCAGATGACCGCAGACGCGCTCGGGCTCATGAAGGAGGCGTGCCTCACGCACCTCGAGAGCGCCGTCGGCGACCTCGCCGGCCGCGTGACGCTCTCGGCACGCGTCGCGGGCGAGCCAGACGAGCTGCGCGACCTCATCCTGGAGGCCGAGGGCCACGCGCCGTCACTGGCGCTGTACCTTCGCGAGCGCAACCCCGAGGAGCCCTACCGGCGGCTCTTCAAGCTGCTCGCCGAGCGGGTGCGCTACACCCGCAAGGGGCAGGAGGGCGGCTACCACCGCTCGGAGGAGCTCGTCGCCGACCTGCGCGTCGCCGAGCGCGCGCTGTGCTCGCAGCAGGCCGGATACGTCGCGGCCGACGCGCTGCGCGACGTGATCCGCCAAGTCGAGGTCTTCGGCTTTCACTTCGCACCCCTCGACGTCCGCGAGCACGCCGACGTCCACCGCCACGCGATCGACGAGATCCTCGCGACGCTCGGCGTGCAGGAGGGCTACGCCTCGCTGCCCGAGCCCGAGCGCCTCGCCGTGCTTGCGCGCGAGATCACCGACCGCCGGCCGCTCATCCCTGGTGACGTGTCCGGCTTCGGCGCGTCCACGCGCGAGACCGTCGAGACGTTCCGCACGATGCGCGCGCTGCTGGAGGGCGACCACGCGGGGGCGCTCAGCGCGTACATCATCTCCGGCACGACCGGCCCCGCCGACCTGCTCGAGGTCCTGCTGCTCATGAAGGAGGTCGGCCTCGCGCGTCCCGGCGGCGCGGGCGCCGTGCTGCGGATCGTGCCGCTGTTCGAGTCCGGCGACACGCTCGCCGGCGCGGCCGAGACGATGCGCACGCTGCTCGAGATGCCGGTCTACCGCGCCGCCGTGGACGCCGTCGGCGAGCAGGAGGTCATGGTCGGCTACTCGGACTCCAACAAGGACGTCGGCTACGTCGCGTCGGGCTGGGGGATCTACAGAGCGCAGATCGAGGTCGCCGAGGTCATGCGCTCGCACGGCGTGAAGTGGCAGTTCTTCCACGGCCGTGGCGGCGCGGTCGGGCGCGGCGGCGGGCCGTCGAACGTCGCGATCCTCGCCCAGCCGCCGGGCACGGTCGCCGGGCGCATGAAGGTCACCGAGCAGGGCGAGATGCTGTCGGCGAAGTTCTCGGTCACGGAGATCGCCCATCGCGAGCTCGAGCTGACGACGAGCGCCGTGCTCATGACGACGCTCGACGGCGCGATCGCCGGGTCGCCGGACATCGCCCGCCACGAGGCGATCGTCGCCGAGATGGCCGAGCGCTCGACGAAGGTCTACCGCGACCTCGTCTACGGCGACCCCGACTTCGCGGCGTACTTCCACGCCGCCACGCCGGTGCGCGAGATCCAGCGGCTGCAGCTCGGGTCGCGGCCGTCCAAGCGCCGCGAGTCGACGCGCATCGAGGACTACCGCGCGATCCCGTGGGTGTTCTCGTGGACGCAGACGCGCGCGGTGCTGCCGGCCTGGTACGGGCTCGGGACGGCGCTCGAGCTCGCGCGCGAGCAGCACGGCGCCGAGGTCCTGCGCGAGATGGAGCGCGACTGGCCGTTCTTCTCGGCGCTGATCTCCAACGCGGAGATGGCGTGCGCGAAGGCCGATCTCGACATCGCGCGGCGCTACGCCGAGCTCTACGACGACGTCCCGGCGCGCGAGCGGATCTGGAGCGCGATCTCGACGGAGCTCGAGCGCACGGTGTCCGAGCTGCAGCGCGTGCGCGGCGAGGAGCACCCGCTGGACCGCGAGCCGGTCCTCCAGCGCACGATCGCGCGGCGCAACCCCTTCATCGACCCGCTGTCGTTCGTGCAGCTCGAGCTGCTGCGCCGCCTGCGTGCCCCCGGCGGCGATCCCGACGACCCCGAGCTCGTCCGGACGAGCCTGCTGACGATCAACGGCATCGCCGGCGGCCTGCGCAACACCGGCTGACCTAGCCCGCATTATCCTCGTCGCCGGATGACCGACCCCAGGCCTGAGCGCAGGCGCGTCTACGTCTGCGGGCACCGCAATCCCGACACCGACTCGATCGCGTCGGCGATCGCCTACGCGGAGCTCAAGAACCACCTCGACGACGAGCACGACTACAAGCCGGTGCGCCTCGGCAGCGCGAACGCGCAGACGAGCTGGCTGCTCGAGCGCGCCGGCGCGCCGCTGCCCGTGTTCCTGCCGCACGCGAAGCTGCGCGTCCGCGACGTCATGCGCAAGCGCTTCCCGATCGCCAACCGGCGCGACCCCGTGCGAACGGTCGGCTTGCTCATGGCGCCCAAGGACGTCGTGCCGATCGTCGACGACGACGGTGTCCTGACCGGCGTGCTCACCGAGCGGGCGCTGGCGCGGCGCTACATCCGCGAGTCGCGCGAGGCGTCGCGCCTGGACGCGCCGACCCTCGTCGCCTCGATCGCGTCCGTGCTGGAGGGGACGCTCGAGTGCGGCGCTGCCGAGCTGGAGGTGCAGGGGCGCGTCTGGGTCCAGGCAATGGACTCCGAGTCGGCGAGCCACGTCGGGCGCGGGGACGTCGTCGTCGTCGGCGACCGCCTGAACTCCCAGCGCCGTGCCATCGAGACCGGCGTCTCGCTGCTCGTGCTGTCAAACGGCGTGCGCCCGACCGACGAGATCCGCGGGTTGGCGGCCGAGGCCGGCGCGGCGATCGTGTCGTCGCCGCTGGACTCCTACGTCACGAGCCGGATGATCACGCTGTCGGAGCCGGTGCACGCGTTCGTCGAGGGCGACCCGCTGACGGTCGCGCTCGACGACCTCGTCTCGGACATCTCCGAGCAGATCAAGACCGTCCACTATCGCGCGGCGGTCGCGCTGGATCGCGGCGGCCGGCCGATCGGGCTCGTCACGCGCTCGGACCTCGTCAACCCCGCGCCGCGGCGCGTGCTGCTCGTCGACCACGCCGAGCGCGCGCAGAGCGTGCCGGGCATCGAGGAGGCCGAGATCATGGAGATCCTCGACCACCACCACATCGGCTCGATCGAGACCCGCCACCCGGTGACCGCGATCTTCGACCCCGTCGGCTCGACGGCGACGCTCGTCGACCGAGCGCTTTCGCCAGGCGGCGATCGAGCCGACGCAGCCGACCGCGACGCTGCTGCTCGGCGCGATCTGCTCGGACACCGTGCTGCTGACGTCGCCGACGACGACCGAGCGCGACCGCATCGCGACGAGCTGGCTCGAGACGCTGCTGTCGCTCGACGCCCTCGCCTTCGGCCGCGAGATGTTCGAGCGCAGCTCCGACGTGTCGCGGGTGTCGGCGGAGGATCTCGTCGTCCGCGACCTCAAGGAGTACGAGCTCGACGGTGACCGGACCCTGACCATCGCCCAGATCGAGACCGTCGGCGGCGCGCTCGCCGATCGCACCGGGGAGCTGCTCGACGCCGTGCGCGCGCACCGCGAGCGCCACGACCAGCTGTTGTCGGCGCTCATGGTCACCGACATCCTCGACCGCTCGACGACGCTCCTCGTCGCGGGTCCCGAGCAGCTCGCCGAGCGCGCGTTCGGCAAGCCGGTCGTCGACGGCATCATCGACCTGCCGGGCGTCATGAGCCGCAAGAAGCAGGTCGCGCCGGTGCTGCTCGCGGCGGCCTCGGCCAACGGCGGCTGACCGGCGCCGCGGAGGATGTCGGATTGACCCCGGATATCGGGGTCGATCCGACATCGAGGATCAGCCCCCAACCGCTCGACCGCCGGTCCCGGGCCGACTAGAGCCATACACCCCTACGGCAGCATGCTGTAGGCGAGCACGAGATCCAGGACGAGCAGCACGGCAGGCGGCACCCACATCGCGACCGGATCCCGGGCGTGCTGATGGGTGAACAGCGCGCCGAGCATGATCATGATCACGAGCAGCGAGCCGGTGACAGCCAGCGCCGGCACCGCGATCCCGACGAGCAGCAACGTCCCGGTGAGGAGCTCGAGCACGCCGGTCGCCTGGAGCACGACGTCCGCGTAGCCCCAGCGCTTGAAGTTCTCGACCATCTGCTCGTGGCGGGTGAGCTTCAGGATGCCGACGCCGACGAAGACAACGCCGAGGATCGCCGCGAGGATCGTGCTGAGCGTGCTCATCGCGATCGACTCTAGTCAGCACGCGTGGATACGGCATTTGACAACGCAAGATCAGGCATCTGCCCGATGCCGGGAGGGGTCCTCACCGGCACTGTTGTGTCTCGACATCGCACTCGCCAAAGGAGACCCGACATGCCCGCCAAGACCATGAAGATCGCCATCCTCGCCGCCCTCGCATCGCTCGCGGCGGCTGCACCGACGCTCGCGCAGATGGACGACGGAGCCGGCGCGACCGGCGGCGAGGGTGAGCGCCACGTCCAGATCGTCAGCGAGCTGAACGAGAAGTACTGCGTCGAGGCGCCTGGCCCCGGCGACGGAACGAGGCTCGTGATGCAGTACTGCGACGCGGACAGTGACCCGGCCTCGACGATGATCTTCCGGTTCACGACCGAGGGCGAGCTACGCCCGCAGATGTTCCGGCTCACCGATCAGGACCTCTGCGTCGACGGCACGCCCACGACGTTCATCGACTTCGTCCGCCTGCAGCGCTGCAACGGGAGCGCAGGCCAGCGCTGGACCTACAGCGAGCAGGACCGCCAGGTGCGCAACGGCCTCAACCTCTGCGTGGACCCGATCGTGGTCGAGTGGGATCCGGAGCTGTACCCCGGCAGGCTGCTCCTGGCGGCCGGCTGCCACAACCCCGTCACGAGCCCGCGCTGGGCGCTCGCGGACATGGCCTGACGTCCGGACGCTCGTCCGCCGGCGCTCTCACCGGAGCGCTGGCGGACGTAGCGCAGAACCCCTTCCTGCTCGCGCTCGACGCGCTGCCCGCCGGCGAGCGCGCCGCGATCCGCGCGCGGAGGATCACGCTTCGCGGGCCTCGCTGCGCCGCCGGCGCGCGTATCCTGTCGCCGCGCATGTCCGACCCGATCAAGATCGCCGTCGTCGGTGGCGGCTACGGCGCGAAGATCCCGCTGCCCGCCTACGGCGAGCTCGACGAGTTCGAGCCGGTCGCCGTGTGGTCGCGCCGGCCCGAGCGGGCCGCCGAGCTCGCCGCCAAGCACGACCTGCCGCTCGGCACCGCCGACCTCGACGAGCTGCTCGGCCTCGACGGCCTCGAGGCCGTGCACGTCGCCGGGCCGGTCTCGCAGCACGCGGAGGTCGCGATCGCCGCGGCGCGCCACGGGCTGCACGTGCTCTGCGAGAAGCCGCTCGCGGCGAGCCTCGACGACGCGCGCGCGGTGGTCGCCGCGATCGAGGAGGCCGGCGTCGTCGGCGCCGTGAACTACGGCCGGCGGCTGCAGGAGACGCGGGTGCGCCTGCTCGCGCGGGTGCGCGAGGTGCTCGGCAAGCCGCGCATGGTCTCGATCTCGCTCGTGCACACCGACCACGCCGAGCCGGGATCGCGCGCGTTCACCTGGGTCCAGGACAAGGCGATGGCCGGCGGGCGGTTGCAGGGCTACGGCGTCCACGACCTCGACCTGCTGCTCGAGGCCTTCGGCGAGGTCGAGGAGGTCGCGGCCGCGACGGAGGTCGGTGTCGGCGAGCGCCAGGCGAAGGACGGCACGGTCCACGCCGTCACCGCCGAGGACGCCTACGCGATCCTGATCCGCTTCCGCGGCGGGGGCCTGGCACAGGTGAGCCTGACCTCGACCGCCCGCCACGCCCGCGGCGACGTCCTCGAGTTCCACGGCGACTCCGGCACCGTGCGCCTCGACGCCGACAAGGTCCTCTCCTGGGGGCGCGCCGGCGAGGAGCTTCAGACCGAAGGCCCGCTGCAGGCGAGCTCGAAGGACGCGTTCCGGGTCGTCGCGCGCAACTTCTACGCCGCGATCCGCGAGGGCGCCGACCCCGAGCCCTCGCTGCAGGAGGGGCTGCGCGTGCAGGCACTGCTCGACGCGATCCACCTCGCGGACGACGAGCGCCGCTGGGTCACGCCCGACTCCGTCTGATGGCCGAGGCGGTCTACCTCGTCCGCCACGGGCAGACGGAGAGCTCGGCGCGCCTCGCCTACTCGGGCCGGTCGGACGTGCCCCTGACCGCGGAGGGCCGCGAGCAGGCGGGGCGCGCGGCACAGCAGCTCGCCGGCGCCGACATCGACGCGGTCTTCTCGAGCCCGCTGAGCCGGGCTCGCGACACGGCGCAGGCGATCGCCGACGCGACCGGCGCCCCGTTGACCGTCGACGATCGCCTGACCGAGGTCGACTACGGCCGCTTCGAGGGCGTCGACCGCGCCGGCGCGCGCGAGCTCGTCGGCCAGCCCTTCGAGGACTGGCGCGCCGACCCGTTCGGGTCGCCCGTCCCGGGCATGGAGCCGCTCGCCGACGCGCTCGACCGGGCCCGTGCCGCAACGGCCGACGTGCTCGCCGCCGCGCGCCGGCCGGTCATCGTCGGCCACCAGGGCATCCTGCGGATCGTGCTCGTCGCGCTCGGCGAGCTCGCCCCCGAGGACTACTTCGCGCGCCGCCTGCGCGAGGCGGAGCCGATCCTCGTCGAGGCGCCCGCGATCGCCCCGCTCCCACTTGACGCCGGTCCGCCCGAGCGGTCTGCTTAGGTCGATGGGCGAGCACGACGACCTCCTCAAGCGCTTCCAGCCGGTCCTGCGCTACGACTCCAACGAGCAGTTCTTCGCCGACAGCGCCGAGCAGTTCATGGTCAACCCCGGCAACGAGCTGCGGCGCAAGCGGACCGCCACCGGCAACGGCGCCGTCCTCGCCAGCGCCGGCGGCGAACCGGCGCTCGAGCTCGCGTTCCTCGGCAAGGAGACCTACGCCGACGGCAGCACGGTGCAGGAGGGCGACGTCATCGGCGCGGCCGGCAGGGACTACCGCGAGCAGTACCGCAAGCTGAGAACGCAACGGCCGGAGCTCAACAACGTCACCTACGGCCATGCGATCGAGGCCAACGGGCGCCTCTGGCCTTCTGCGGTCAGCCCCAGGCGGCCCAGGCCGTCAATCAGGCCCTCGGCCACCCACCTGTAGGCCTCCAGAACCCCCATGCGCCCGAGGGCAGGCGGCAGAACGCAGTAGGTGAGGTCCCGGTCGTGAAGGACGGCGGTGCCCCGGTTTGGACGGCGGACAATCTCGACGCTCCGGGAGTCGCAGCGGGAGACCAGCTCTTCGCTCAGGCGCTGGTGGACCCCGATCGAAAGGACCGGTCCCTTCCACCGGTCGTCCGGAGCACCGGCCTCCGGGACCCCGGTCCGGCTGAGGCGTCCATTGATCGCGGTCGACATTCATGTTCTCCGCCCCGCCGCCGACCGGACCTCAGAGCGGGTTCAGAAAACCAGCGGTTACGTCGCTTCCCCTTCGCCCGCCTCTTCCTCGAGGAACCGCTCGTACTGATCGGGCGACAGCAGCCCTTGGAACTCGGCAGAGTAGGCGGGCTCGATGACCAGAAGCCAGCCCTCGCCGTAGGGATCCTGGTTGACGGCCGCCGGGTTGTCCTTGGCCTCGACGTTGATCTCGGCCACCTTGCCAGTCGGCCACGTCGAGGTCCGAAACCGACTTGGTGGACTCGACCTCTCCCAAAGGCTCCACGAGGCCTCGACGGTCTCGTCGATGTCCGGCAGGTCCAGGAACACGACGTCGCCGAGCTGCTCCTGGGCGAAATCGGTCACACCCACAGTCACCCGGCCATCACCCTCGAGGCAGAGATTCTGTGCTCGCGGGTGTAACGGAGGTCTTGCAGGACATTCGACGTGTCTGCTCCATTTCTACCTAGCTCTCCCAGGCAGGACGGCGATGCTGACGGCGTCGGACTGGATGTTGGTTGTGCTGCAGGTGATGCTGGGACTTCCTGACCTACAGGAGGCACAGGCGCGGGCGCAGAATGCCACAGAGAGCCCGTCCCCTTCTTGATAACCCGCTTCCACGGACGGTACTTGGACTGGGAGCCTGAGAATGCAGCACCTTACCACCTGCCATCACCTAACGTCACCGTGACGTCGAACCCGGGCTTTCCCTCAGCCGACACGACCTCCACCCCCTGCGCTAGCGTCGGGTCGTCAATGTA
>CAWDYO010000034.1:0-138311 GCA_963806515.1 uncultured Actinomycetes bacterium
TCTGATGGTGACCAGAAGCGCGGCCCGGCCCCGAAAACGGGGTCGGGCTCTCGGTTCCCCGGTCGCGCGTCCGCAGGCCACGACAGAGTTCAGTCGGTGGAGATCGTCCTGCGGACTGAGACGCCTGAAGGCATCGCCGTGGTGCTTCCTGCTGTCGTCTACGCGAAGGTGCTCGAAGAGCACGCTTCGCGGCATATGGGTGCTCGCAGTTGTTGAGTTCGGCGAGGTACCTGCGATCATCGTGACCGTGTTCTCCGCCGATCACCAGCCGATCTGAGATGGGCACGGCGACCGTTCACGTGTCCGCCGGCGACCTTCAGTTGACGGGGTCGTACGAGTCCATCGGGGATGTCCTCTATCTCTCCGCGACCGCGGACGACAAGCGCGGGTCTGCTCAGGAGACGCCTGAAGGCCACGCCGTGCGCCTCGATCGGGAGGGACGCGTCACCCATCTGACGGCGATCAACGCGCGGTGGCTGCTGGATCGGGACGGGGAGCTCATCGCGACACTTGCCGACGGTCGCCAGCTGCGCCTGAGTCGGCAGGACGTCGCGGACCTCATGGCCTGACATAGACCGTTCAGCGCCGACCGCCGCGCTACGACAGGTGCCTTGGCGACGACGAGAGTCGACCGGATGGAGTCCACGGAGGAGCCCTGACGTCGTGGCGCGGTCGCCGCGCGCCACTCATGCCGTGATGGGTGGGATCGCTGAGCGAGGCGGGCGAACCGCGAGTCTGCGACCTACTATTCGCCAATCCGCATTGCGTAACGCTATGCTGAGTGCATGACAGTCCAGCTTGTTACGCGGGTCCCCGACGATGTGATCGCGGCCGTCGACAGGCTTGTGCAGGAAGGGGTCTTCGAGTCGCGTTCGGAGGCGGTCCGTGTGGGACTCGCAGCCGTCGTCGAGCAGCGGCGGCGAGAGGCGACCGGAAGAGCCATCGTCGACGGCTATCGCCGGATTCCCCAGCAGGATGATGAGCTCGTCTGGGCTGACGCGGCGAGTGCCGCGATGATCGCCGAGGAGCCGTGGTGAGTGCCCCAGTCCAGGGTGACGTGTGGTGGGCCGAGGCAGAGGACAAGCGGCGGCCGGTCCTCGTCGTCACGCGCAGCGATGCCGTGGCGATCCTCCATCGCATCGTCGTCGCTCCACTCACGCGCACGGTTCGCGGCATCCCAACCGAGATCCCATTCGGACCCGAGGATGGGCTCGCGACCGTTTGTGCCGCGTCGTTCGACAACCTTCAGCCGATCAATCGGCACTTGCTCACGGAGCGCGTCACCACCCTTGGGGCAGGGCGTCGCCATGAGATCTGTGCGGCGCTGGAGGCGATGGCTGACTGCTGACCGCGCGCTGCGATCCCCGGTGATCGACTTGAGATTTGGACCCGCACTCAGTTCGCGGGTGCGACATCGACGATGTCGATGAGGCTCTCTGTTCCGCGGAAGTCGCTGGGAATGCGCGTATACAGCGGCAGGTTGGACGCCAGTGCGGTGGCGGCTATCAAGAGATCCAGCGATCGCGCTCCTCGTCCCTTGCGACCAGCGCCGCAGACCGCGGCATAGATTCGACCGTATGCGCGGGCCACGTTCGCGTCCACGGGCAGCGGCTCGAAGGTTGCCTCCGCGCGCTGCAGCCGGTCCTGTCGCCGCGCGCGCTCCTGCGGGTCGGGGGTCGCGTGGGGGCCTGCGGCAAGCTCGGCCAGGGTAACCGCGGACACGGCCAGCTCGGCCGGGAGATCGCGCGCGTCAAGGCGCTCGAGGTCGATGACGACCGAGGTGTCGATGATCCCGCGTGGGATCGGCTGGTCAGCCACGAGGCGAGGGGTCGTGATCGAGGGCCGCATCCACGTCCGCGCGGAACCGCTCGGCATCGATCGCCGGCGCGGCCGCGAACGCCGCAACCACGGCGTCTGCGGCAACGAACTGACGGGCGCGCAGGGGGACCAGCTCGCCGACCGGTACGCCGTTGCGCGTCACGACGAACGCCTCGCCTCGGTCGAGGGCGCGCATGACGTCGCCGCTTCCGTTGCGGAGTTCGCGCTGGGTGATCTCGCGAGCCATGTTGCCCGAGCGTAGCACGCGTGCTACGCGCTTCGGAAAGGCCAGGGAATCCCCAACGAGCGGACTCCGGCCGAGCGTCGCCACTGCGCGGTCAGTAACCGTCGATGTCGCACATCGCGGCGGCGAGCGCGGCGTTTTCGTACGGACCCGGCGCCCGGAGTCCGGCGATCACTCGGGCGCGCTCCCTGAGAGGCTTGTCCTGGGAGAGCTTGGCCTCGGCGTGCCAGGAGTCCGCTCGCAGCCGGAACGCGACGACCTTGTCCGCCATCGCCCGCGCCTCGTCGCCCATCCGCGCGAGCGACCAGGGGTGCTCCACGGCGGATTCGAAGTGGTCGACCGTGCGAGCGAGCACGGGCAGGGCATCGGGGAGCAGCTCGGGCGTCCCGCGCACGTGGAGCGTCACGTGGTTCCACGTCGGGATCCGGTCGTCCTCGTACCAGCTCGACGAGATGTAGCCATGCGGGCCGTGGAAGATCAGCAGCAGCGGGCCGTCGAGGCTCGCACACACGGGATCCGCGCGTGCGACATGGCCGAGCAGGACGAGTTCGACCGCGTCCTCGTCGAGGAGGCATGGCATGTGCGTCGCCCGCAGGTCCGCGGTCACGATCGTCGCGAACGGATGGGCGCTCGCGATCGACCGCGCCGTCCGTACGTCGTCGAGCGCGAAGGCGTCCTCGATGTGCATGACCGCACGCATACCCAGGCCGCCCCGGAGCCAGCCCGCGAGCCGCGTCCACTCGCGCCGGGCCGCCCCCGCGCCAGCGCGCGAGCGGCGCCGCACAGCCGTTTGACCGCTCTCGAGTACGGGCACAGCCGCTCAATGGCCACCGACACGCCCACCGGCCCGGCGCTCGCCCCCCGCTCCACGCCGGCCGTCCTCGCGCCGTTCGAGCAGCTGCCGTTCGAGGACCTGCCGGACCGCCCGCGCCTGCCGCACCGCTACGACGACGCCGACACCGACGACGTCGTCGTCGCGTCCAAGCCGTTCGGCGAGATCCGCGTGCGCGTCATGTCCTACGGACGGCGCGACGCACCGCCCGTCCTGCTCGTCCACGGGCTCATGACCTCGAGCTACTCGTGGCGCTACCTCTTCGAGGAGCTCGGCGACCGCTTCCGGCTCGTCGCGCCGGACCTCCCGGGCGCCGGACGTACCGACCCAACGCCCGACCGCCGCCACGACGCGCGAGCGCTCGCGACCTTCATCGGCGAGCTGCAGGACGCGCTCGGCCTCAAAGGCTGCGCGGCTGTCGGCAACTCCCTCGGCGGCTATCTCTGCATGCGCCGCGCCCTCGACGACCCCGCCGCCTTCGACCGCCTCGTCGCGATCCATCCGCCGGGGGTCGTAGAGCCGCGTCTCGTCGCGCTGCACGTCGCGCTGCGGATCCCCGGCGTCGCCGCCGCCCTCGCCCGCGTCGTGCGCCACGACCCACCGCGCTGGGCGCACCGCAACGTCCACTACCGCGACGAGACGCTGAAGTCGCTCGAGGAGGCCTACGAGTACGGCAACCCGCTGGCGACCGCCGACGGCGCCCGCGCCTTCACCCGCTGGCTCGGCGAGTCGCTCGACCCCCGCGGCCTGCACGCCTTCACGCGCGCGCTCGAGCGCCGGCGCGACAGCGGCGAGGGCTTCCCCGTTCCGCTCGAGCTGATCTACGCGCGCGAGGACCCCACGGTCCCGCCGAAGATCGGCCCCAAGCTCCACGCGCTCGTCCCGGACGCCGAGTTCCACTGGCTGGCGCGCAGCTCGCACTTCGCGCAGGTCGACTCGCCCGACCGGCTCACGGCGCTGCTCGCCCCGTTCCTCGAGCGCTGAGCACCGCCACGTCTGAAGCCCGCCCGCCCGGGGCACACTGGTCTCGTGATCGGCGACGAGGTCTTCGAGGTCGACCCGTGGTCCGTCCTCGAGCGCCGGCTCGACCTCGACAAGCTCGCGCAGACCGAGTCGGTGTTCGCGCTCTCAAACGGCCACATCGGCCTGCGCGGCAACCTCGACGAGGGCGAGCCCGCCGGCAGCCCCGGGACCTACCTCGCGGGCTTCCACGAGCGCCGCCCCCTGCCGTACGCCGAGACGGCATACGGAAACCCCGAGTCCGGCGAGACGATGATCAACGTCACGAACGGCAAGGTTCTGCGCCTGCTCCTCGACGACGAGCCGTTCGACCTGCGCTACGGCACGCTCGAGCACCACGAGCGCACGCTCGACCTGCGCGCCGGCGTGCTGCGCCGGGAGGTGCGCTGGCTCTCACCCGCCGGGCAGGGCCTGATCCTGCGCACGACACGCCTCGTCTCGTTCGTCCAGCGCGCCGTCGCGGCGATCCTCTACGAGGTCGAGCCGTACGAGGGGCCGGCGCGGGTCGTCGTGCAGTCCGAGCTCGTCGCCAACGAGCCGGTGACCGCGCAGGGCGACGATCCGCGCGCCGCCGCCGCGTTGCGCTCGCCGCTGCTGGGCGAGTCGCATCGCCACGACGGCCTGCGTGCGGGCCTCGTGCACACGACGCGCGAGTCGGGGCTGCGCGTCGCGGCCGGGATGGACCATCTCGTCGACGGCCCGCAGCGCATCGTCACCGGCGCAGAGAGCGAGGCGGACCTCGCGCGCGTGACGGTCTCGACGGCGCTCGACGAGGGCGAGCGCCTGCGGATCGTGAAGTTCCTCGCCTACGGCTGGTCGGGGCGGCGATCGCTGCCGGCGATGCGCGACCAGGTCGACGCCGCGCTCGCCGCCGCCCTGCGCACGGGCTGGGACGGCCTGGTCGAGGCCCAGCGCGAGTACCTCGACGAGTTCTGGCGGCGCGCGGACGTCGAGCTCGACGGCGACCCGGCGCTCCAGCAGGCGACCCGCTTCGCGCTCTTCGAGGTCCTGCAGTCCGCCGCGCGCACCGAGGGCCGCGCGATCCCCGCGAAGGGGCTGACCGGCAGCGGCTACGACGGCCACTCGTTCTGGGACATGGAGACCTACACGCTGCCGGTCCTGACCTACGTGGCGCCGCACGCGGCTCGCGATGCGCTGCGCTGGCGCCACTCCACGCTCGACCTCGCCCGTACGCGTGCCAGCGAGCTGCACCTGCAGGGCGCGACGTTCCCGTGGCGCACGATCTCGGGCCACGAGTGCTCGGGGTACTGGCCCGCCGGCACCGCGGCGCTGCACATCAACGCTGACGTCGCCGACGCCGTGCGCCGCTACCTCGCCGCCACCGGCGACGAGACGTTCGAGCGCGAGGTCGCGCTCGAGCTGCTCGTCGAGACCGCGCGGCTGTGGCGATCGGTCGGCCACCACGACCCGAGCGGCGGCTTCCGGATCGACGGCGTCACCGGCCCGGACGAGTACTCCGCCCTCGCCGACAACAACGTCTACACGAACGTCATGGCGGCGCGCAACCTGCGCGTCGCGGCGCAGATCGCCGCTCGCCATCCCGACGGCGCGGCGGCGCTCGGCGTCGACGAGGAGGAGATCGTCGCGTGGCGCGATGCCGCGAGCGCGATCGTCATCCCCTATGACGACGAGCTGAAGATCACGCCGCAGTCCGACGGCTTCACGCGCCACCGCGAATGGGACTTCGAGGGCACGCGACCCGACCACTACCCGCTGCTCCTGCGCTACCCGTACCAGCTGCTCTACTCCAGCCAGGTCATCAAGCAGGCCGACCTCGTCTTCGCGCTGTACATGTGCGGGGACTGCTTCAGCGCCGAGCAGCGCGCCCGCGACTTCGAGTACTACGAGCGCATCACGGTGCGCGACTCGTCGCTGTCGGCCTGCGTCCAGGCCATCATGGCGGCGGAGGTGGGGCATGCGCAGCTCGCCTATGACTACCTCCGCGAGACGGCGTTCATCGACCTGCGCAACCTCGCGGCCAACACCGGCGACGGCGTGCATCTCGCGTCGCTGGCGGGCTGCTGGCTCGTCGCGGTAGCCGGCTTCGGCGGGATGCGCGACCACGGACCGACGCTCGAGTTCGCACCGCGCCTGCCCGCGCAGCTTGACCGGCTGAGCTTCCGGCTGACCTGGCGAGGGCGCCTGCTGCGCGTCACGGTCGGGCGCGGCGCGGCGGACTACGAGCTGCTCGAAGGCGACACACTCGACGTGCGCCACCACGGCGAGCTCGTGACGATCGACGGCGGCGGCGGCGCGGTGTCGCGGCCGATCCCGCCCGCCCCGTCGCGCCCGCGCCCGGCCCAGCCACCGGGCCGCAAGCCGCCGCTCGGTGACGCGGCGAGCTGAGCTCGCGCCGGACGCTGCGGGCGCCCCGGGCGGGGCCGTCGGACGCGCGCGCCGGTCCGTCCGACAGCACCCCTACCTTGCAACTTGGTCGTCCGCCCCTTCCGAGCCGTCAGGGAGCCGCAACATGCCGCTCTGCTTCATCGAACCGCAGGACGCGATCCGCGTGATCGCCGAGTCGGTTGGCCGTGAGGCCCGCAGGCAGCTACTGGGCGAGCTCGTACGCGCCTGGGTCGACGAGATCCCGGAGAACGAGCTCGCGTCGCACTACGCGAAGGCCGTGCAGGATCTCGACGAGCACGACCTGTCGATGCTCGCGGCGTGGCATGCCTCGCTCGAGGTCGGTCATCCGATCGCCAACCGCGAGTTCCTCGTCAACGTCTTCCCGAAGCTCGGCGACAACCGCCGCGAGGCGCTGAAGATCGCCGCGGGCTTCCGCGGGGAGGAGGCGTTCGACGCCGGCGTCGCCGAGGAGCAGGCGCTCGAGACGGTGCTGCCGCACCTCTCCCAGAAGCGCTGCCGCGAGCTGGCGACCGAGTGCGTCGAGCTCTACCTCTGGGATCGGCTGGGCTCCGACAACTGAGTCGCTGCGCGGCGCCGCTCGCCGGGCGCGGGCCGGTACGCCGCCTACGCATCCTTGGCGGGCGCGGGCCGCTACGCCGCCGAGGCTCGCTTTGCTGCGCGCAGCGCCGCGCGGATCTCCGTGCGTGCCTGCGCCGGCGAGCGGTAGACGACCGCGGTCATGCCCGCATCGCGCGCCGCCTCGCAGTTGCGCTCGAGGTCGTCGACGAAGAGGCACTCGTGCGCCGCGACGCCGAGGCGCTCGACGGTGAGCTCGTAGATCTCGCGATCGGGCTTGCGCATCCCGACGAACGCGCTGTCGACGACGAGCTCGAAGATCTCGTCGATCGGCGCCATCGCGCGCCAGAACGGCTCCCACTCGCGCACGTTGTTCGTCAGCAGCGCCGTCCGGTAGCCGCCGGCGCGCAGGGCCGCCATCAGCTCGATCATCGGCTCGTTCGGCGACAGGCCGGCGAAGTAGCGCGCGGTGAAGTCGTGCATCGCGACGTCGCGGCCGAGCGCGCCGCCGACGGCCGCCGCGACGTCCGCCATGAAGTCGGGCTCGCTGACGCGGCCACACTCGAGCTCGTGCAGTGGGTGCACGCCGTCGCGCTCCTGGATCGCGACGAGCGCCTGGGCGATGGCCTCCAGCGGGATCCCCGATGCGTCCGCGAACGCCTGGAAGGACCCTTCCAGCGGCGTCGTCAGCACGCCGCCGAAGTCGCAGACGACGGCGCGGATCATCGCAAGCGCTTGCGACCGCCGCCGCTGCTCGCCGTCCGGCGCAGGACGTCGTAGCGCCCCACGCCCTCGCGACCCTCCATGCGCCAGGAGAAGAACGCGCTGTCCAGGCGCTGCTCGCCGAGGTCGAGCGTCGTGCCGCACACCACCTCGCCCGCGACCCTCCGCGCGTGGTCTCCCTCCTCGGTCATCCACAGCTCGAGACCGGCGCGCCGCTGGCGCTGCTCGCCGTCGTACGTCGTCGACAGGCGCGGGTCGGCGATCTGCACCGCCTCGCCGGCTTCGAACATGAAGCCGCTGACCGCCTCGTCGAGGTGGCCCTTGGCCTTCGCCGGGCGCACGCAGGCCAGCGTCAGGGCGCGGTCCTCGCCCATCCACGCCGACAGCGTCCGCGCGAGCTCGATGCGGCCCCAGTCCGGCTTGCCCCAGAGCTGCCCGCGCTGGCCCAGGCAGCGCACCTGGTAGGTCCGCCCGCCGTGGCTCACCGAGCCGGTGACGTGGCAGAGCTGCTCGTAGCCCTCCATGCCGCCCGCCTTCGCGACCGGGTCCTCGGCGTCGAGCGCCGCAGGCGCCGAGCAGGCCTCGAAGCGCAGGTCAAAGGCGCCGTCCTCGTCGTCCCACGTCACGGTCCACGCTTCGAGCGGCCGCACGACGGACACGCGCAGCCCGGCCGCGCCGACGTCCTCCCAGCAGGGCTCGTCGACGCGCGGCGCGCTGCCGCCGCCCGCCCGCGCGGCGACCGGCTTGCCGCCGGCGTACAGCACGGCGAGGCCGTTCGGCGCATCGCCGCCGTGGCTCAGCCGGGCGAGGCCGTAGAGCTTGGCCGTCGGGTCGCCGAACGCGAACGTCACCCCATCGCGGAAGGCCGCGTCCGACGACGCGTGCAGGCGGTCGTCGTCCGGCGTCACGGCAGCTCCGTGCGGCGCGGGTCGACATCGGTCGCGCTCGCGTCGACGACGTCGTCGTCGCGCGCGGGGCCGCGCGGCGGCCGGGTCGCGCGGCCAAAGCCGAACACGCGCGACTGCGCGCCGCTCGCCGCCGTCGCCATCAGCCGCGAGCCGTAGCGCGCCGCGAGCAGCTTGCGCACGATCGCGCGCGTGGGCGGCAGCAGCAGGAAGAGACCGAGGAAGTCCGAGAGAAAGCCCGGCGTGAGCAGGAGGGCGCCGCCGAGGATGACGAGCGCCCCGTCCATGACCTCGCGTCCGGGCACGCGGCCCTCGGCGAGCGCGGCGTTGAAGCGCATCCACGCAGCGCGGCCCTGGGAGCGCATGAGCACCGCGCCGAGCACGGAGTCGGCGATGAGCAGCGCGATCGTCGGCAGGATGCCGATCGCCTGCCCGATCTGGATGATCACCGCGAGCTCGAGGATCGGCACGACGATGAAGAGGACGAAGAGCAGCAGGCCCATGCACCACAAGGCTACGCGAGCGCGACGACCGGCCCGGACGGCGCGGAGGTCGCGGGGGTGCCGCGGAGGCCGTCGCGCGGGTCAGGCCGCGGTGGGTGCCGGGACGATGAACACGCCCGACAGGCGGTGCAGCCCGACGTACTCGATCAGCGCGCTGATGTCAGGCTGCGCGCCCTGCAGCAGGAGCTTCAGGCCGGCCATGCGCAACCGCCGCGCGAGCATCGCGAAGTCGAGCATGAGCGAGGGGTCGGCGAAGGCCAGTCCGGAGAGATCGACGGTGACGTCCGACGGCGCGCTGATGGCCTGCGAAAGCGCTTGGCGGCGCAGCGATTGCGTCGAGCGATCCTCAGCTCCGCAACAACGGAGCACGGGTGGGTTTTCGTCGTAGGAGACGATGGCCGCAAACCTATCTGAAGTAGACGGGAACGCCCGGTTAGAATCGCCGTCATGGCAACACTTGAAGAGATCGAAGAGGCACTCACCAACGTCATCGATCCCGAGCTCGGCCTCGACTTCGTCGAGCTGGGGCTCATCTACGGCATCCAGCAGGACGCCGGCAACGTCCACGTCACGTTCACGCTGACGACGCCCGCATGCCCGATCGGCCCCCAGATCACCGAGCAGATCGAGGAGTTCGTCGCGCCGCTCGAGGGCGTCGCTTCGGTCCAGAGCTCGATGACCTTCGACCCACCGTGGTCGCCGGAGAAGATGAGCGAGGACGCCAAGTTCGCACTCGGCTTCTAGGCCGAGGACTGGCGCTCGCGGTCGCGCTCCTGTTCGTGCCGGCGGCGGCCCACGCGGCCACCGAGCGCACCGGGCGCCTGCTCGTGACGCTCGATCGCGGCGCCCCGGTGCAGGCCGCGTCGGCGCTCGCGCTCGACGGCGTCAAGCGCGACGGCGCGCAGATCCCGCAGATCGGGGTCGTGTCCGTCAGGCCGGTCGGCGGCCGTTCGCTTGCGGCCGTCGCGAGCGCCCTGCGCAAGCGCACCGGGGTCGCGCACGTCGAGGTCGAGCGCCGCCACTCGCTGCGCTTCGTGCCCGACGACCCGTCGCTCACGACGCTCGAGACCGCGCCGCGCACGCCGCCCGACACCCCGCTCCAGTGGTGGGTCACACGAACGGGCCTGCCGGCCGCCTGGGACATCGAGCGCGGCGACTCGGCGACCGTCGCCGTCATCGACACGGGCCTCGACGGCGGGCACCCCGACCTCGCCGGCAAGGTCGCCGAGGCGATCGACAACGATGGAACGCCGGCCAACGGCGGCCCCACCGGCGACGAGAACGGCCACGGCACCCACGTCTCATCGCTGGCCTGCGCAGCCGGCAACAACGCCACGGGGGTCGTCGGCTCGGGCCTGAACTGCCGCCTGATCGTCATCAAGAGCGACCTCTCCGACGGCTCCATCGCGCGGTCGATCACGCAGGCCGCGGACCTCGGCGCCGGTGCGATCACGATGAGCTTCGGCACGGACGGCAGCACGGCGCCCGCACGCGCGCTCGCCGACGCGATCGACTACGCGGTCCGCAAGGACGCCGTGCTCGTCGCCGCCGCGGCGGACTCCCCGGTCGAGGAGCAAGGCGACCCGGCCAACATCCTGCAGCCGACCGGAACCGGCCCCGACATCACCGCCGGTCGCGGCCTGTCGGTCACGGCAGCGAACTACTTCGACCAGCGCGCGTCGTTCGCCGGGCGCGGCTCGCAGATCTCGCTGGCGGCGTACGGCGCGTTCGACCAGCTCATCGGACCCGACGGGCTCATCGGCGACTTCCCCGGCAACGTGACGGAGATCGAGAGCGGCGGCGCGGGCCTGTTCGGGCAGGCTCCGTGCGAGTGCCGCGCCGCGGTCGCCGGCGACAACCGCTTCGCCTATCTGCAGGGCACCTCGATGGCGGCGCCGATCGTCGCGGGGATCGCCGCGCTCGCTCGCGCGCTGAACCCCGACGCCAGCGCGGCCGACGTCATTCGCGTGCTCAAGCAGACCGCGACGCGCCCGTCCGGCGCGTGGTCGCCGGAGCTCGGCTGGGGCATCGTCAACGCCGGCGCTGCGCTGAGCGCGACCGCCGCGATCGACCGCCGGCCACCCAGCTCCAAGCTGCGCGGCCCGGCGCGCGTGCGCACGGCGCGAACCTCGAAGCTCACGTGGACCGGCCGCGACGTCGCGCGGGCGAAGCTGCGCGCCTCCGGCATCGCGCATTTCGACGTCTACCGCTCGACCAACCGCGCGGCGTACAAGCGCATCAAGCGCACGACGGGCACCTCGATGCGCGTCCGCATGCGCGCCGGCTCGCGCTACCGCTTCTACACGATCGCGGTCGACAAGGCCGGTAACCGCGAGGCCGTGCCGCCCAAGCCGGACCTCTCGACGCGCGTCGGCTAGAGGCGGCGAGCGCGACGAGCTCGGCCAGCGCGTCCTCGATCGCCGTCGCCAGCTCGTCGAGATCGTCCATCGCGTCGTAGTCGCCAAGCAGGCCGAAGTTCATGTGCCCGTCGTAGGACATGATCGCGATCGCGAGCGCGTGGTCCTTCGGCAGGAACGCGATCGGGAAGACCGTGTGCATCTTGCGCCCGACGACGTAGAGCGGGAACTGCGGCCCCGGGATGTTCGTCACGAGCATGTTGAACAGGCGCGTCGAGAAGTTGATCCGCGAGGCCTGGGCGAGGATCGTCGGCGGCGCGAAGTTCTGCACGTTCGAGAGGACCTCGGCGCCGATCGCCTGCTTGGACTCCTTCAGGTCGGCCATCGCCTCGCGCACGACCTCCAGGCGTTCGACCGGCTCGGAGACCCAGACCGGCAGCGGGCCGCGCATCGCCGCGAGGCGGTTGCCGGCCTGGCCGCGCTCGTCCTGCACACGGACGGACACGGGCACCAGCGCGCGCAGCTCCATGCCCTCGGTGCGCACGCCGCGCGAGTGCAGCCACGTGCGCAGCGCGCCCGCGACGACCGCGAGCACGACGTCGTTGACCGTCCCGCCGAAGGCGTTCTTGACGGCCTTGAAGTCCGACAGCTCCGAGACGACGCTCGCGAAGCGCCGGTGCGGGCCGATCTCGACGTTCAGCGGCGTCGTCGGCGCCGGGTTCAGCCCGGCCCAGACGATCTCGCCGATGCCCTCGGCCGCCTCGCGTGCGTCGCCCAGCGCGCGGTCGGGCGTGCGCAGCGCCGCGAGCGCCTTGGCCGTCACCGAGATCGAGGCCTTCGCCATCCCCTCGGCTCCCGCCCGCAGCAGGCCGACGGGGTTCGGCGTCGGCTCGGGGACCCACGGGTCGAGCGTCTCGTCGACCGGCGTCGGCTCGGGGCCGAGGTCGAAGAGGACCGTCGCGAGGTCGACGCCGGCGATGCCGTCGATCATGGCGTGGTGTGCCTTCGTCAGGAGGCCGAAGCTGCCGTCGTCGAGGCCCTCGATGAGCCACATCTCCCACAGCGGCTTGGAGCGGTCGAGCTGCTGGGAGAACACGCGCGCGCAGAGGTTCTGCAGCTGCTCGTGGCTGCCGGGGGAGGGCAGCGCCGTGTGGCGCACGTGGTACTCGACGTTGAAGTCGGTGTCGTCGGTCCACAGCGGGCGGCCCGAGTTGGCCGGCGGGAAGACGAGGCGCTGGCGGTAGCGCGGCACCATGTGCAGGCGCCGGCGGATCGCATCGAGCAGGTCGGCGTACTGCGGCGCCGGACCCTCCGCGACGACGAGCGCACCGATGTGCATGTGCGACACCGGCCCCTCCTGAGCGAGGAACGAGGCGTCGATCGCCGTCAGCCGGTCCAGGTGGCGCGTGGGCATCGCGCCTAGCCTAACCGTCTCGCCGTAGGCTCTGGCGCATGGCGTGGGACTTCAGCACCGAGCCTGCCTTCCAGACCGAGCTGGACTGGATGGCGGCGCTCGTGCGCGAGGAGATCGAGCCGCTCGAGACGCTCGATCTGGACACCGGCCAGCTCGACCGCGCGCTGCGTCCGCTGCAGGAGCAGGTCAAGGAGCGCGGGCTGTGGGCGGCGCACCTCCCGCCCGACCTCGGCGGCCAGGGCTACGGCCAGGTGCGCCTCGGGCTCATGCACGAGATCCTCGGCCGCTCGCCGTTCGCGCCGAGCGCGTTCGGCTGCCAGGCGCCGGACTCCGGCAACGCGGAGCTCATCGCGCTGGCGGGCACGCGCCGAGCAGAAGGACCGCTGGATGCACCCGCTGCTCGCGGGCGACCTGCGCTCGGCGTTCTCGATGACCGAGCCCGGGGCGGGCGCCGACCCGACGATGCTGTCGACGCGCGCGGTCCTGGACGGTGACGAGTGGGTCATCGACGGGCACAAGTGGTTCTCGACGAACGGATCCGTCGCGGACTTCCTCATCGTCATGGCCGTCACGGAGCCCGACGCCCGGCCCCACCAGCGCGCGTCGATGCTCATCGTCCCGGCCGACGCGCCCGGCGTCGACATCGTCCGCGACGTCGCGACGATGGAGCACCCGGCGCAGCGCTTCGGCCACCTCGGCGGGCACGCGGAGATCGTCTACCGGTCCGTGCGCGTGCCCGCGGAGAACCTCCTCGGCGCGCGCGGTGCCGGCTTCCTGCTCGCCCAGCAGCGGCTCGTGCCGGGTCGCATCCACCACTGCATGCGCTGGCTGGGCGTCGCGCGGCGGGCGTTCGAGATGCTCTGCGAGCGCGCGACGTACCGCGTCGCCCACGGGTCGGTCCTCGGCGAGAAGCAGACCGTCCAGAACTGGATCGCGGACTCCGCCGCGCAGATGCAGGCGGCGCGGCTCATGACGCTGCACGCCGCGTGGAAGATCGACACGCACGGGGCCGCCGCGGCGCGCACCGACGTCTCGCTCATCAAGTTCTATGGTGCGCAGGTGCTGCACGACGTCATCGACCGGGCGCTGCAGGTCCACGGCAGCCTCGGCTACTCGACGGACATGCCGCTGGAGGCGATGTACCGATACGCGCGCGGCGCGCGGTTCTACGACGGGCCCGACGAGGTCCACCGCCAGGCCGTCGCGCGGCAGATCCTGCGCGGCTTCGAACCGCCGCCAGGCGGCGTGCCGTCCGAGCACGTGCCGACGCGCGAGGTCGCGGCGCGTGAGCGCTTCGCCTGGCTGCTGGACGAGGCGACCGCCGATGGCTGAGTGGAACGTCCGCCCGCTCGATGGTCCTGGTCGCCGTGCAGGTGCTGATCGTGGCGGGGCTCGTGATCTGGGGGCTGTCCGGGTTCCCGCTGCCGGCGGCGATCACCGGGCCGGGTGAGGACCGCGCGGCGAGCACCGCGGCCGCTCCTTCGGAGGCGCCCCCGGCGACCGCGCCAGTCGCCGCGCCGGGCGCCACGGCGACCGCCCCCGGCGCCGCCTCGCCGGGCGCGACGGCGACCGCCGCCGCGCAGGCGCCGCCGGCCGATGACGGCCTCGCCCCGCGCGCGACGACCAACCGCTTCGACGGCGCCCGCGCGTTCGCGCTCCTGCGCGAGCAGGTCCGCGTGTACGGCTGGCGGCCGGCGGGCTCGCCGAGGCTGCGCCGCCTCGCCGTCCGGCTGCGCGCGCTGCTGCCCAACGGGCGCTTCGAGAACGTCCCCGGCCACGAGGGGCTGCGCAACGTCGTCGGCTCGCTACCGGGGCGCGGCAAGACGATCGTCGTCGGCGCGCACTACGACGTCGAGGCGCGGCCGGTCGGCTTCGTCGGCGCCAACGACGGCGCCGCGGGAACGGCGGCCGTCGTCGAGCTGGCGCGCAAGTTCGCCCGCGCCCCGCGCAGCGCGAAGAACCGCCCCGTGCGCTTCGTCCTCTTCGACGGCGAGGAGGAGCCGGCCGGCTGCGAGATCTTCCTCGAGTGTGCGCTCCGCGGCTCGAAGGCCTACGTCAAGCGCCACGGCTCGCAGACGCGCAACCTCGTGCTGCTGGACTACATCGCCGAGAAGCGCGACCTGAGCTTCCCGCACGAGGGCGGCTCGGACCCGGCGCTGTACGCGAAGCTCCGCGCGGCCGCAAACGCCGTCGGCGTGGGGTCGCTGTTCACCGGCATCGAGGGGATCGAGATCCTCGACGACCACACGCCGTTCATGGAGGCCGGGATCCCGGCGGTCGACGTCATCGACTTCGAGTACCCGCCGGCCGACACGCTGCAGGACACGATCGACAAGGTCTCCGTGCGCAGCCTCGACGCCGTCGGCGAGGCGGTCTACCGGCTCGTCACCCGCTTGCGCAGCGAGCGCTGAGCGTCGCCGCTCACGCCGCCGCCGCCAGGCCGCTCACGGCGCGCAGGTGCGGGTCACGCGCGAGCCGTGCGAGCGCACGCGCGCGGCTCGGGCCGATGCTGCCGAGCGGCATCGAGAGCTCCTCGCCGAGCCGGCGGTAGTCGAGCTCGGGCTGGGTGAGCAGGACCGTCACGAGGCGCCTGTTGCGCTCCGGCAGCGCGCCGATCGCACCGGCGAGGGCGTCGCGCCGCTCGGCCGCAAGCAGGTGCTCCTCTGGTCCGGCCGCATCCTGGCGATCGCCGACGTCGGGGTCGTCGGTGAGCTGCTCGCGCTGCCCGAGCCGGCGACCGCGCAACGCGTTGCGGCGCGTGACCGTCGCGAGCCAGCCGGCGATCGCCGCCGGCTCGCGGATCGCGCCGATGGCTTCGAGCAGCTCGAGCCACGTCGTCTGGACGACGTCGTCGACGTCGGCCGGCGCGAGACGATAGGACCGGGCGATGTGACGCAGGGTGTCGTCGAAGCGCTCGACGAGCTGCGTCCAGGCGCGGGCGTCGCCGGCCCGGGCCGCGTGCACGAGGGCGGTGAGATCCGGGTTCGCGGACACCCTTGGGGCGGACGGCGCGGCGGCGACGGGGGTAGGGCTGTGCTGCGAGACGACCGTGAGACCGGACACTTGTGCTCCCTCGTAGTTGATGTTCGGGAGCCTCCGCGCAGGCCGCAGCAGGCCGTTTGCACCGGGTTGCAATCCGGCAGCAGCGGGCCTGGCCGAGGAGTAGCGTGACGGCGTGGAGTTCCGGATCCTTGGACCGCTGGAGGTGCGCAACGCGGCCGGGCCGGTCGCCCTCGGGGGCAGCAAGCCCCGGGCGGTGTTCGCCGTGCTGCTGCTGCGCGCGAACGAGCCGGTGCACCCCGAGCGCCTGGCGCTCGCGTTGTGGGGCGAGGAGGTGCCGGCCAGCGCGGTCAAGACGGTGCAGGTGTACGTCTCGCGGCTGCGCAAGGCGCTCGGCGACCCGGACGCGCTCACGACGACCCCGGCGGGCTACCGGCTGCGCGTGCTCGCGGGCGAGCTCGACGCCGAGCGCTTCGCGCGGCTCGTCGCGGATGGACGCCGCGATCTGGCTGCGGGCCGGCCCGAGGACGCGGCTGCGGTGCTACGCGAGGCGCTGGCGCTCTGGCGCGGCCCGGCACTCGCCGACCTGGCGTTCGAGCCGTTCGCCCAGGCGGAGATCGCCCGTCTCGAGGAGCAGCGCCTCGACGCCCTCGAGGAGCGCGTCGAGGCGGATCTGGCCGCCGGCCGCCACGCCCAGCTCGCCGGCGAGCTGCACCAGCTCGTCGTCGACCACCCGACGCGCGAGCGCCTCGCGGGCCAGCTGATGCTCGCCCTGTATCGCAGCGGCCAGCAGGCCGCCGCGCTCGAAGCGTTCCACGCGGCCCGCCACCAGCTCGTCGCCGAGATCGGCGTCGAGCCCGGGCCCGAGCTGCGACGCCTGGAGCAGGCCATCCTGCGCCACGACGAGGCGCTCGAGCTGCGCGAGCCGGGGGCCGAGCTGCCACCCGAGCTCGATCCCGAGCGCGCGCCGCCGCTCGCGGCCCGGGAGGCCGAGCTCGCCTGGCTGCGCGAGCGCTTCAACCGCGCGCGCGCCGGCGACGGCGCGCTCGTCACGATGGTCGGCGTCCGCGGGATCGGCAAGACGCGGCTCGCCGCGGAGCTGGCCCGCGAGGTCCATCGCGGCGGGGCGGCGGTCGTGTACGCCGGCGGCGCGCAGCCCGCGGACGGCACGCTCGAGGCGCTGCGTGAGGTGCGCGCCACGACGCGGCCGACGCTGCTCGTCCTCGACGACGCCGACCAGGCGTCCGCCGCGGTCCTCACGGAGCTCGCCGCCCTCGGCAGCGCGCTCGCCGGCATCCCGGCGCTCCTGCTGGCGACGGGTGTCGCGGGGGAGGCGCTCGCTGCGCTCGGCGCCGGCGCGTCGCTCGAGCTCGTGGCGCTCGACGCCGCGGCAGTGCGCGCCGTGAGCGTCGCGTACGCCCCGAGCCAGACCGACGAGGGGGTGCCGGCCGAGCTCCTGCTGCAGGCCAGCGGCGGCGTGCCGCGCCGGATCCACGAGGTCGCCGCCCAGTGGGCGCGGCGCGAGGCGTCGCGCAGGCTCGAGGTCGTCGCGGAGCGCGCCGCGGTCGGGCGCGCCGAGCTGCGCACGATGGAGGTCGAGCTGGCCGGCGACGTCGTCCACCTCCAGGCGGTGCGCGACCCCGCCCCCGACCGCACCTCGGCCGAGGTGTGTCCGTTCAAGGGGCTCGCGACGTTCGGCGCCGCCGACGCCGAGTACTTCTTCGGCCGTGAGCGGCTCGTTGCCGAGCTCGTCGCCCGGCTCGTTGGAGCGCCGCTGCTCGCGATCGTCGGGCCGTCGGGCAGCGGGAAGTCGTCCGCGCTGCGAGCGGGCTTGCTGCCGGCCCTCGCCAGCGGCGTGCTGCCCGGGAGCGCGAGCTGGGAGCAGGTCGTCATCCGGCCGGGCGATCGACCGGGACGCGAGCTCGCCGCCGCCGTCGCGCGGATCGCCACCGCCGAGCGCTTCGTGCTCGCCGTCGACCAGTTCGAGGAGGCGTTCACGATCTGCGCCGACGAGGACGACCGCGACGCCTTCGTCGCCGAGCTCGTCCGGATCGCGGGCGACGGGCGCGGGATCGTCGTGCTCGCCATCCGCGCCGACGCCTACGGGCGCTGCGCCGCGTACCCGGCGCTCGCGAGCCTGCTCGGCGCAGACCACGTGCTCGTCGGGCCGATGCGACGCGACGAGCTCCGGCGGGCGATCGAGGGTCCGGCGCGGCGCGCCGACCTCGGCGTGGAGGCCGAGCTGACCGCGGCGCTGGTGCGAGACGTCGAAGGCGAGCCGGGCGCGCTGCCCCTGCTGTCGACGGCACTGCTCGAGCTCTGGCAGCGGCGCGACGGACAGCGCCTGCGGCTCGCCGCCTACGAGCGCACCGGCGGAGTGCGCGGCGCGGTAGCGCGGCTCGCCGAGGACGCCTTCGCCCGGCTGGACCCGGCCCGCCAGCACGTCGCGCGCGACGTCGTCATGCGGCTCGTGGACGTGGGAGCCGACGGCGCCGTGGAGCGGCGGCGCGTCCCGACGGCGGAGTTCGGAGCCGACGCCAGCGACGACGTCGCGGCGGTGCTCGCGCTGTTCGTCGACCGGCGGCTTCTCTCCACGAGCGCGGGCACCGTCGAGGTCGCGCACGAGGCGCTGCTGCGCGAGTGGCCGCGGCTGGCCGGGTGGATCGAGGAGGACCGCGACGGGCTGCGCATCCAGCGCGCGCTCGGCGCCGCGGCGCAGGAATGGCAGCGCCTCGGTCGCGACGACGGCGCGCTGTACCGGGGGTCGCGCCTCACCGAGACGCTCGACTGGCGAGCCGCGCGGGCGCCGTCGCTCAACGAGCGCGAGCGCGAGTTCCTGGCCGCAAGCGAGGCCGGCGTCGCGCGTGACCGCGCGACCCGGCGGCGGCGGGTGCGGCTGATCGGCACGGCGCTCGCCGCGCTGACGGCCGCCGTCGCGGCGATCGTCGTGACGGTGCTGTTCGCCGCGCGCGAGCGCGACATCGCGGCCTCGCGCGACCTCGCGACCCGCTCGGCGGCCAGCCTCGGCACCGACCCGGGCCTCGCCCTCGCGGTCGCCCGGGAGGCGCTGCGCCGCAGCGACACGCGCCAGGCGCAGGGCGCGCTGCGCCAGGCGACCCTCGCCCAGCGGGCGACGCGGGTCCTATCCGCGGGCCAGGGGCTGCTGTTCGGCGTCGCGCCCAGCCCCGACGGCCGCCTCGCGGCGACCGCCGGGGGCGACGGCAGCGTCGTCGTGTGGGATCTCGCCGCCGGGCGTCGCATGGCCAAGGTCCGCGCGCATCGCGACGAGGTGCGCGCGGTGGCCTTCAGCCCCGACGGCCAGCGCATCGCCACCGCTGCGGTCGACGGCGAGATCGCGGTCGGCGCCCCGCGGGCCGGCGGCGCTCGCGACGTCGTCGCGCGCTTGCGCGGCGACTTCGCGTCGAGCATCGACGTCGGCGCGCGCGGCGAGACGCTCGCGATCGGGACGGACGGAGGGCGGGTCGCGGTCCTGCCGGCCGGCGGCGGTGCGGTGCGCGATCTCGGAGCCGGCCACGAGGGTCCTGTGTTCGCCGTGCGCTTCGACGCCGCGGCTCGCCGGGTCGTCAGCGCGGGCGGCGACGGGTTCGCGCGGATCTGGTCGGTCAGCGGCGGGCCGCCGATCGAGCTTGCGCACGGGGCCGGCCAGCTCGTGCTCGCCGCGACGTTCGCGCCCGGCGAGACGCGCGTCGTGACCGGCGACCTCGCCGGTGTGCTGCGCGTGTGGGACTCGCGCACCGGCCGCCTGATCGAGCGCATCGCGGTCGGCGACGCCCCGATCGCGTCCGTGAGCGTGAGCCGGGATGGACGGCGCGTCGTGGCCGGCGGCGCGGATGGCGCGATCCGGGTCGTCGGCGTCCCGGGCGGCGCGCTGCTCGCCGACATGCGCAGACACCAGGGTCCCGCGCGCGCGGCCTACGTGCCGGGCAGCGACGCGATCGTCAGCGCGGGGGAGGAGGACGGGACGCTGCGGACGTGGCGCGCGCCGTTCACGCGCGCCTCGCGGGCCGCGGGGACCTACCCGGTCTTCAGCCCCGACGGCCGGCTCGTGCTCGCGGGCGACGCCGGCGACGGCGCGATCCACCTCTGGACGCCGGCGACGGGCGCCGAGCGCGAGCTCAACCGCCATCGCGCGCCGAGCGCCGCGCAGCTCTCCCCGTCCGGCGACAGGATCGTCACCGCGTCCGAGGACGGCACGGTCCGGCTGTGGGACGTCGCGAGTGGACGATCGCGCCTCGTGCCGTCGCTCGCCGGCGAGAAGTTCGCGGCGGTGATCGACGCGAGCGGGCGGATCGCCATCAGCGGCGCCACGCCGCTCGTGATCCAGGGAGCCGACGGGAGCCGGCGCATCCGGCTGGGCGGACCCGGCGCGCGCGTCAACGTGCTCGCCTTCAGCCCCGATGGCCGGCACCTGCTGACCGGCGGCGACGACGGCAGCCCGCGGATCTGGGACGCGCGCACGGGGAAGGTCGAGCGGACGCTGCGCGGCCACGAAGGCGTGATCCGCGACGTCGCCTACAGCGACGACGGACGCTCGATCGCGACCGCCGGCAGCGACGGGACGGTGCGTGTCTGGCCGGCCTCGGGAGGCGACCCGGCGATCCTCGTCGGCCACGAGAGCACGGTCAACACGGCGAAGTTCGACGCGAGCGGCGACCGGGTCGTGAGCGCGGGGGTCGACGGCACGGTCCGCGTGTGGGACGCGTCGGGCGGCGAGGCGCTCGTCGTGCTGGAGCGCTACGCGGGCGACGCGAGCGGCGCGGACTTCGGGAGCGCCGACACGATCGTCAGCGCGGGAGACGGCGTCATGCGCGTCAGGCGCTGCGAGGTCTGCGGCAGCATCGACGACGTGCTGCGCGTCGCGCGAACGCGCGCGCAGCACGACCTCGACGCGGCCGAGCGCCGCCGGCTGCTGCCCGGCGGCTGACCCGGCCGTGGCGTCAGCGCCTGCGCGGCCACGGGGGCCGGTGCATGAGGATCAGCACCGGATACTCGATGAGGTCCACTCGGGCCTCGGGTCGCACCCAGATCACTTGCTGGCCGCGCTCGAGGTCTTCTGTCTCAGACGGCGGGTCGACGATGTCAGCGACGCCGATCTCGACGTAGGTGGCCGACTTCCGGTCCTCGTACAACCTGCGGCGCTTGGCTGGATCTCCCTTGCGCGTGAAGCCGACGAGTGCGACGGGGTCCGACGACTCGTCGTCGATGCTCTGTAGTGAAGCTTCCATGTCTCTCTCTCTGTTGCCTTCCTGGCACGCCGCCAAGGAGGATATGCCGCTTGATTAATCGCTGGTCGTAGATGACACACGGGATGCCCGGGTCACGCTCACAGGGGAGCGGGCGCCCCGGGTGATACTGCTGCCGTGTGCGATCGCTCCGCTTCGCGTGCCTAGAATGCAGGCATGACCTTCACCGTCGAGAAGCTCCTGCTCGCCGCCCCGCGCGGCTACTGCGCGGGCGTCGATCGCGCCGTGCAGACCGTCGAGCGCGCGCTCGAGCTGTATGGCGCGCCGGTCTACGTCCGCAAGGAGATCGTCCACAACAAGCACGTCGTCGAGCAGCTGCGCGAGCGCGGCGCGATCTTCGTCGACGAGATCGACGAGTCCGTGCCCGAGGGCGCGACGACCGTCTTCTCCGCCCACGGCGTCTCGCCGGCGGTGCACGCGCAGGCCGCCGAGCGCGGACTGTCGACGATCGATGCGACCTGCCCGCTCGTCACCAAGGTCCACGTCGAGGCGAAGAAGTTCGCCGCCGACGGCTACACGATCGTCCTCATCGGCCACGACGGCCACGAGGAGGTCGAGGGGACGATGGGGGAGGCCCCCGAGCACATCGTGCTCGTCGAGAGCGAGGCCGACGTCGACGCGCTCGAGGTCGAGGACCCGAGCCGGATGGCGTACATCTCCCAGACGACGTTGTCGGTCGACGAGACGCGCACGATCATCAACCGCCTGCGCGAGAAGTTCCCGCAGATCGCGGGTCCCCGCACCGACGACATCTGCTACGCCACGACCAACCGCCAGGCCGCCGTCAAGCAGATGGCGGGCGAGTGCGACCTCGTCCTCGTCATCGGCTCGCAGAACTCGTCGAACTCGCTGCGGCTCGTCGACGTCGCGCGCGACTACGGCACCGAGGCGTACCTCATCGACAACGCCGATCAGGTCGAGGAGCAGTGGCTCGACGGCAAGCGCGTCGTGGGGATCTCGTCGGGAGCGAGCGCGCCCGAGGAGCTCGTCGAGCGGCTCGTCGCGTACTTCACCGATCGCGGCGTCAGCGACGTCTCCGAGTTCGAGGTCATCCGCGAAGACGTGCGCTTCATGTTGCCCAAGCGCATCCGCGAAGACCTCGCCGCCGCCGCCGGCTAGCGACCGTCAGCGGAGCATCAGGGCTCTGGCGGTGGCTGCCGCCCGGCCTTCGAGCAGCCCACGGGCCTCCTCGTCCGAACGCCCGAGCGCCTCGCGACCTCGGTTGCGTGCGTCAGCAGCTCGGTTCCCACTCCGTCTCGAAGGCTTGCAGGTCGAGGAAGGCCCGCGCCTCGCCCTCCGCCCGTCGCCGGATGTCGTCCATCTGCTCGGCCGGGTCGGCACCGTCGTCGAGGACGAAGCTGCCGATCGTCTGGGCGACCGAGAGGTAGACGTCATCGGCCAGCACGATCAGCGGCTGGGCAACGCTCGACGAGCCGCTCGAGGTCCCGGCGCCTCACGGGATGCGCAGCTCGCGGGCGGTGCCCGTCCTCAGGCCGAAGCTGGCGACAGGATCTCCTTCGTCGTGGCGATGACGTCCAGTCTGATCGATCTGCGACGCGGCGCGCGGCTCGTGACGCGCGTGGCATAGCCTGCCGTCGCGGATGCGCACCCTCGTCATCTCCGACCTGCATCTCGGCGTGCGCACCGGCGCCGACGTGCTGGCTCGCCCCGAAGCGCTCGACATGCTGTGCTCGCGGCTGGACGGCGTCGACCGGCTCGTGCTGCTCGGCGACACGCTTGAGCTGCGCCACGGGCCGGCGCGCGACGCGCTCGCCCGGGCCGAGCCCGTCATGCGGGCGATCGGCGACGCGATGGGCGCGGACAGCGAGGTCGTCATCGTCGCGGGCAACCACGACCATCCGATCGTCGCCGGCTGGCTGGACTGGCGCGGACGGCGCGAGGCCCCCGAGCCGCTCTCGCTCGAGGAGCGCGTCCCCCCGCAGTACGCGTCGTGGATCGTCAAGCGGCTTGCCGGCTGGCTCTCGCCGGCCTCGGTCGAGGTCGCCTACCCGGGCCTGTGGCTGCGCGACGACGTGTACGCCACCCACGGCCACTACCTCGACGTGCACTGCGTCATCCCGACGCTCGAGGTGCTCGCGGGGCGGCTCATGGCCCGGACCGTGGGCGAGGTGCCGCGGCAGGCGTCAGCGGACGACTACGAGGCGGTGCTCGCGCCCCTGTACGCCTGGATCCACGCGAGCGCGCAGCGGTCCGCGGCGAGCCGCCGCTCCGCGGGCGGTGGGTCGGCGATCGGGGTGTGGCACGCGCTCGAGGGCACCGACGGGCGGCGCACCGCGCGGCGACTGGCGCTGCGAGCCGGCTTCCGGGTCGCGGTCGCCGGAGCCAACCGTGGCGGTCTCGGCCCCGTCCAGCCCGTGCTGAGCGGGCCGGCGCTGCGCAGCGCCGGCCTCGCCGCGCTCGCCGAGGTCGCGGAACGGCTGGGCCTGAAGCCCGCGCACATGGTCTTCGGGCACACCCACCGCACGGGCATGCTCGAGCGCGACCAGCCGGCCGAATGGCGCACGCCCTCGGGGACGCGGCTGCACAACGCGGGCTGCTGGGTCTTCGAGACGCACTTCATGGGCCGCCTGCCGCGCGGCGAGAGCCCGTACTGGCCGGGCGGCGCGATCGCGCTCGACGACGACGGACCGCCCCGCCTCGAGCGCTTGCTCGGCGACCTGTCGCCCGCGGTTCTCGCCGGGCCGGCGTGCTGATCAGGCCACGACGCCGGGCGTGAACTGCACGGCGTGGCAGACGACGCCGTCGCCGATCTCGAGCTCGAGCGTCGCCGCCGTGTGGCGGTCGTGCTCGACGAGGGCGAAGCACCCCGAGTGCGCGACCTCGATCGTCTCGCCGTTGACGCGGATCGCGGGAGCCGGCGCGCCGGGCGGCGCCGTGCGCTGGAGCACCGCCCACACGCCGCCGGCCTCGTAGGCGCCCGACCACGGACCGGGCTCCTCCGCGGACTGCGCCGCAAGCCGCGCGCCGGGCACGTCCTCGGCACGAACCGGGTCCAGCGGCTCGCAGGGCACGTCGAGCAGCTCGCAGATCTCGGCTTCGGTCTCGTCGTACGCGCCTTCGCCGTAGTGCATCGAGTGCAGCCGCAGCCGCTGGTCGAAGAGGTAGCGCGCGGGCCACGCCTCGTTGCCGTAGTCGCGCCACAGCGCGAAGTCCGCGTCGATGACGACGGGGTGCTCGATGCCCAGGCGCTCGACGGCCGCGCGGACCTCGGCGGGGTCGCGCGACGGCGGGTAGCCGCCGGCGTGGACGGAGATGACGCGCAGGCCGGCGGGTGAGTAGCGCCCGTGCCACGCCCGTAGGTACGGCAGCGTGCGCAGCGAGTTGGCGCGGCAGAAGTCCCAGAACTCGACGAGCACCGGCCGGCCGAGCTGCTTGTCCATGCGCAGGCTCGCGACGTTCACCCACTCCAAGCCGGCCGGGATCATCGGGGCGCTCAGCGTGTCGACCGGGGCGCGCACGGGCGGCAACGTAGCAGCGTGCGGGCGCGCCCCCGGCGCGGTCGGCCAGGCGGCTTCCTAGACTGCTCCGCCATGAACCGCCGCCGCCTGCTCACCACCCTCGCATTCGCGGTGGGCGCGCTGGCGATGGTCCCGCAGGCCGCGCTCGCGCACGGGCTCGTCGGGCGAGAGGACCTGCCGATCCCGAAGTGGCTGTTCGGCTGGGGCGCGACGGCCGTGCTCGTCTTGTCGTTCGTCGGCCTCGCGGTGCTGTGGCCGAAGCCGCGGCTCGAGCAGCCGGCCGAGCGCCGCGTGGTGTCCGTTCCCAGGCTGCTGGACCCGATCTGCGGCGCGATCGGGATCGCGATCTTCGGGGTCGTCGTCTACGCCGGCCTCGCGGGCACGCAGGCCGCCGCGACGAACATCGCGCCGACGTTCGTGTTCGTGTTCTTCTGGGTGGGGATCCCCGTGCTCAGCCTGCTCTTCGGCGACGTCTTCAAGGCGTTCAACCCGTGGCGAGCGATCGCGCGGGCGTTCGCCGCCGTCGCATCGAGGGTCAGGCCGCTACCGGCGCCGATGCCCTATCCCGCGGCGCTGGGGCGCTGGCCGGCGGCGATCGGCATCCTCGCGTTCGCGTGGTTCGAACTCGTCTACCCGGGCCGTGGGGACCCGAGCGCGCACGCCGTCGTCGCGCTCGCGTACGCGGCCGTGCAGCTCGTCGGGATGAGCCTCTACGGGATCGCGCCGTGGAGCCGCCACGGCGACGCGTTCGGCGCGTACTTCGGCTTGTTCGCGCGCATGTCGCCGCTGCGCTGGACCCGCGACGCGCTGCATCGCCGTATGCCGCTCAGCGACCTGACGACGCTCGATGCCGTCCCCGGCACGGTGGCGCTGTTGTGCGTGATGATCGGGTCGACCTCGTTCGACGGCTTCTCGGCCGGGCCGGCGTGGGGCGAGATCGCGCCGCGGATGACGGACTCGCTGCGCGGCATCGGCTTCGGCCAGGCGACGGCGCTCGAGATCTCGTTCACGATCGGCCTGTTCATCGTCGTCGCGCTCGTCGCCGGGCTCTACCGGCTCGGCGTCACGGGCATGCGCAACGCCAGCGCCAGCAAGCTCACGAGCGACGAGCTGGCGGCTCGCTTCGTGCACACGCTCGTGCCGATCGCCCTGGCGTACGTCGTCGCGCACTACTTCTCGCTGCTCGTCGTGCAGGGCCAGGCGCTCTTCTACCTCGTCTCGGACCCGCTCGGCACGGGCTCGGACCTCTTCGGCACGGCGCAGACGACGATCGACTACACGTGGATCTCGGCGACGGCAATCTGGTACGTCCAGGTCGCGGCGCTCGTGCTCGGGCACGTCGCGGGTCTCGTCCTGGCGCACGACCGCGCGCTCGTGACGTTCAAGGACAGTCGCGCCGCGACGCGTTCGCAATACTGGATGCTCGCCGTGATGATCGCCTTCACCTCCCTCGGCCTGTGGCTGCTGTCGGCCGCCAACGCATGATCGTGCCGCTCGCTCACGCAGGGCACTGGCTCATCAACCTGCTCTACCTCGTGCCGCTGCTCCTCGTCGTCGCGATGCTCGCGGTGTCGTCCGTGCGCGACCGCCGCGCCGAGGCGGCCGAGGCCGCGAACGCGCCGCCGGCCGCGGACCCGCCCGCCGAGGAGCCTCCGGCGAACCCCTAGCCTGCGCGCTCCAGCAGCGCGAGGTCGTGCGCGAGCGCTCCGGGCGTGAGCACGCTCGTCGAGAAGCCGACGCGCTGGCGGCCGGCCTTGTCGAGCAGCACCGTCGAAGCCGAGTGCTCCAGCTCGTCGGACTGCGGCTGCACGCCGTACGCGGTCCACAGACGCGCGAGCTCGGCCTTGTCGCCCAGGACCCAGCGCATCCGGCCGGTCATCTGGCGCTCGAGCGAGAAGCGCTTGGCGGCGCGCGCGGTGTCGTTGGCGGGGTCGACGCTCACCGCGATCACCGGCACGTCGTGGCCGAGCTCGTCGAGCCCGCCGCGGATCTGGTCGACCGTCAGCGGGCACGTGTCCTCGCAGGTCGTGTAGAGGAACGTCACGACGACCGGCGTGCCGCGCAGATCGGCGAGCGCGACGACCTTGCCGTTCTCGTCGCGCAGCCCGAAGTCCGCGGGCGGGATCTCCGGCGGCCGCACCGCCCCTTCGAACGCGCCACCCTGTGCGACCTCGTTCCCGGCCGCGAACAGCAGCACCGCGGCGACGGCCGTGACCGCGAACAGTCCGGCGAGGAAGAGCGCGAGGCGCAGGCGGGGCTGCATCGCGCCGGAGGGTAGTTCGCGGCCGCCGCAAAGTCGTCACACAACCACGCGTCTGTTGTAACGAACGCGTGCTGACACGGCACACCTTCCCCGCCATCCTCTCGTTCATGGAGAACCCTGGTTCCAAACGCGCCTATGAGGCTCGTTTCGAACCACAGTTGCCGCTGGACCTGCTGATCGCGGACCTTGCGGCTTCGCAGCACAGCGTCGTGGCGCTGTGGCAGCTGGTCGAGCGAGGCCTGAGCCCGAACGCGGTGCGCAAGCGCGTCGCCGGCGGCCGGCTGCACCGCGTGCACGAGGGTGTGTACGCCGTCGGGCATCCGCGGCTGACGAGGAAGGGCTATGACATGGCGGCGGTGCTCGCCTGTGGCCGGCGGTCCGCGCTATCGCACCGCTCGGCGGCGGCCCACCGTGAGCTACGGCAGAGCACCCGCGGCCTCATCGACGTGATCTCGCCGCGGCGACCCGGCCGCAAGCGCGCCGGGATCGATGCCCACACGAGCAGCACGTTGCTGACGTGCGACATCGAGGACGTCGACGCGATCCCGTGCACGACCGTCGCGCGCACGCTGCTGGACCTCGCCGCCGTCCTCCCGCGCCGCGCGGTGGAGCGGGCCTTCGACGAAGCCGAGTTCCGGGAGGTCCTCGACGCGCGAGCGATCGAAGACGTGCTCGGGCGCACGAAGGGACATCGGGGCAACGCGACGCTCCGCTCGATCCTCGATGGTCATTCGCTCGGCACCACGCGGACCAGAAACGACCTCGAGGAGGCGTTCTTCGCGATCTGCCGCGCAGCCAACGTGCCGCAGCCCGAGGTCAACGTCTGGATCGCGATCGAGCCCACCGGCTATGAGGCCGACTTCCTCTGGCGCGCGCAGCGGCTGATCGCCGAGACCGACGGCGGTGCGGCGCACATGACCCGGCGCGCCTTCGAGGGCGACCGCCGCCGCGACCAGCAGCTCGCGCTCGCGGGCTTTCGCACCATCCGCTTCACCTACAGCCAGGTCTTCGACGAGCCGAGCAGCGTCGAGGCGACGCTGCTCGGGCTGCTGCGGCAAGCCGCCTGAGCTACGCCTCGATGAGCCCGCGGCGGATCGCGTAGCGCACGAGCTCGACGCGATCGCGCATGCCGAGCTTGCGCAGCAGGTTCGCCCGGTGCGACTCGACCGTCTTCTCGGCGAGGTGCAGGATCTCGCCGATCGCGCGGTTCGTGTGCGCCTCGGCGATGAGCTTGAGGACCTCGCGCTCGCGCAGCGTCAGCGGCTCGACGGGCCCGGTGCTGTCGTCCTCCATCCACTCGCGGACAAGCGACCGCTCAGCAGCGTTCGTCATGAACGGCTCGCCGCGCGCCACCGCGCGCACGGCGTCGACGAGCACGGTGTCGGCCTCGCGCTTGAGGACATAGCCCGCGGCGCCCGCCTGCAGCGCCTCGTAGAGGTAGCGCTCGTCGTCGTGCATCGACAGCACGAGCACCGAGATCTCGGGCGCGTGCATCCGGATCTCGACCGTCGCCTGCAGGCCGGTCATCTTCGGCATCGAGACGTCGAGCACGCAGATGTCGGGGCGCTCGCGCAGGGCGAGTGCGACCGCCTCGACGCCGTCGGCGGCCTCGGCGACGACCTGCATGTCGGGCTGGCGGTCGAGCAGGAGCTTCAGCCCCCCGCGGACGATCCCGTGGTCGTCGGCGATGAGCAGCCTCATGCGGCCACCCGCATCCCGCCGCGCGCCGGCAGCTTCAGCTCGATCGTCGTGCCCTCGCCGGGCGCCGAGCGTACGTCGATCGTCCCGCGAGCGAGCATCGCCCGCTCGCGCATCCCCGCGACCCCGGAGCGACCGTTGTTGAGCTTGCTCGGCGGGAAGCCGTTGCCGTCGTCGGTCACGGTGACCGTGACCTGCGGTCCGTTGCAGCCCGACACCATGACCTTCACGCGGCTGGCCTGCGCATGGCGGGCGATGTTCGACAGCGCCTCTTGCACGACCCGGTAGGCGACGAGCTGTTCGAGCTCGCCGAGCATCGGCCGCGTGCCGTCGGCCGCGAAGTTCGCTGCGATGCCCCAGCGCTCGCCCCACATCCGCACCTGCGTGCGCAGGGCAGTGACGAGCCCGTGGTCGTCGAGCGCCGCGGGGCGCAGCTCGCGGGCGAGGCCGAGCAGCTCGTGCATCGCCTGCGAGGCGAGGCGCTGGGTCTCGGCGAGCTCCTCGGCGAACTCGGGCGGCGCGCCCTCCGCGGTCGCGGCGAGGCGCAGCGACACGGCGGCCAGCGCCTGGTTGACCTCGTCGTGCAGGTCGCGGGCGACGCGTGCGCGCTCGGACTCCTGCGCGCGCAGGACCGCCGAAGCGGCCGCCACCCGCTCGGTCTCCAAGCGCGAGAGCATGTGGTTGAACGTCTCGCGCAGGCGCGCCACGTCCGCGGACTCGTTGTCGGAGGGCTGCGCGCGCGTCCCCGGCACCGCGAGGTCGACGCGCTCCATCGTCCGCGTCAGCGACTCGAGCGGAGCGAAGCGCCGGCGCAGGACGAAGTTGTTCGCGAGGATCGTCAGCAGGACGGCGGCGCCGAGGACGATCAGCGCGCGCCAGCTCGTCGGGTCCTCGCCGTGCAGGCTCGTGCCGACGGCGATCGCCGCGATCACCGTCGCGACGATCACGATGGTGTTGACGGTCAGCACCTGCGTGAGGAGGGCGGTTCTTCGCATGGGGTCCTGACCCCATGTCGGCGGAAGGGCGCGTGTCCGATACTCCTTGTGCAGCACCCTCCACAAAGGTTTCCCTCCAGCAGTCAGCAAGCCCCTCCGGCAAGTCCAGCAGTCCCTCCATTCCGTTCACAGACGAGGCGTCCCGAAGCAGCGCGGGGCGTCTCGTCGTCGTTTCGGAGCACGATTGCGATACTTGGGCTTCGCCGCTTCGCCGCGCGTAAGAGTGCCGCTGCGCCACGGCGCGGAACCGGCGCAGGCGCATGGCTACACTTTCTGAAGTAGGAATCCCGACCACCTTTGAGGAGATTGCCAGTGAGCCCCTCCGGCGCGGAGTTCATCCGCCAGATCAAGAGCCAGATCGTCGAGGTCGACCCGGCCGAGGTCCACGCCGCGCTCAACGGCGAGTCCAACGGCAACGGCGGCGTGACCGTCGTCGACGTCCGCGAGTCCGACGAGATCGCCCAGGGCCACCTGCCCGGCGCCAAGCTCGTCCCGCGCGGCTACCTCGAGTCGCGCATCGACGGTGCCGTCCCCGACCGCTCGGCGCACGTCGTCCTGTACTGCGCCTCCGGCAACCGCTCGGCGCTCGCCGCCAAGACGCTCGCCGAGCTCGGCTACGAGAACGTCGAGTCGATGACCGGCGGGATCACGCTGTGGAAGGACCGCGGCTACAAGGTCGACGTCCCCCGCAAGATCACCGCCGAGCAGCGTGAGCGCTACAGCCGCCACATGCTCGTCCCCGAGATCGGTGCCGAGGGGCAGTACAAGCTGCTCGACGCGAAGGTCCTGCTGCTCGGCGCCGGCGGGCTCGGCTCGCCGACGGCGCTGTACCTCGCGGCGGCCGGCGTCGGCACGATCGGCATCGTCGACGACGACGTCGTCGACCTCTCGAACCTCCAGCGCCAGGTCATCCACACGACCGACCGCATCGGCGTGCCGAAGGTCGATTCGGCCGAGATCACGATGAAGGCGCTGAACCCCGACGTGAACGTCGTGAAATACGAGACGCGCATCGACGCCTCGAACATCATGGAGATCATCGAGGGCTACGACGTCATCGTCGACGGCGTCGACAACTTCCCGACGCGCTACCTGCTCAACGACGCGTCCGTGCGGCTGAAGATCCCCGTCGTCAGCGCCTCGATCCTCGGCTTCGACGGCCAGCTCTCGGTCTTCGCTCCCTACGAGGGCCCGTGCTATCGCTGCCTGTACCCGGTGCCGCCGCCGGCCGAGCTGGCGCCGTCGTGCGGCGCCAACGGCGTGCTCGGCGTGCTGCCGGGGACGATGGGGCTGCTGCAGGCCACGGAGGTCGTCAAGCTCATCGTCGGCGCGGGTGAGCCGCTCATCGGCCGGCTGCTGCTCTACGAGGCGCTCGGCGCGACGTTCACCGAGCTCAAGGTCCGCCGCGACCCCGAGTGCGCCATCTGCTCGCGCGATCCGGCCGACATCGCTGACGATGAGATGGGCGTGTTCCCCGACTACGAGGCGTTCTGCGCCGCCGCTGGCTAGGCTGCCGCGTCCTATGGCCAAAGTTCGCATTCCCCCAGTGCTGCGCCCGTCCACGGGCGGCGTCAAGGAAGTGGAGGCCGCCGGCGACAACGTCGGCGACGTCCTGCGCTCCCTCGCCGACCAGCACCCCGACACGCAGTCGCAGCTCTTCGCCGACGGTGGCGACCTCAACCGCTACGTCAACGTCTACCTCAACGACGAGGACGTGCGGGTCCTCGGCGGGCTCGACACGGGCGTCGGCGACGGCGACGTGATCGTGATCCTGCCGGCCATGGCAGGGGGCTGACCCTTCCCGCGACGCCGCGCGGGGAGTTAGGCTCGCGCACTCGGCAGTCGGCAGGAGGGAGCAGGTTGCAGCGGTCACACCGGCGCTCGGCGCTTCTCGCGGCGCTCGTCGTCGTGCTCGCGGCTCCCGCAGCGGCGCTCGGACAGACGCCCGCGGCCCCGCCGCCGGCGCCGCCGACGGCCGATGCTCCGCCGCCCACGCTCGAGATCGTCAGCGCGCAGCTGCGCCAGGTCGGCCAGGCGCTGGCGCTGTCGGTGCGCTTCTCGCGCGACGTGCCCGTCCAGGAGCTCGACCCGGCGAAGGGCCGCTTCGCGTGCCTCGTTCTCGGGCCGCAGGTGCCGACCCGCAGGCGCGTCTGCGTGAGCCGTCGCGACGGTGCGCTGCGGGCGACGATGTCGAAGATCGACCGCGCGGGCAAGGCTCGCGGCCGCGCGCTCTTGCTGCGCCGCGCGCAGGTCGAGGTCGACGACGACGAGCTGGTGCTGAGCGCCAGCGCGACCTCGCTGCGCGTCAAGACCGGGCACCCCGTGACGTGGCAGGCGCTCGTCACGTGGAAGGACGGCGGCGCGTGCGAGGCGGCCGGGTCCTGCACGCAGGTCGTGCCGGGCACGGGCGTGCGCTCGCTGCGCACCCGTGCCCCGCGGCGGGCGGCGTTCGTAGGCACGGGCCACCTGCGGCTGCTCGCGACCGGCGACTCGATGATCCAGATCATCGACAGCTTCCTGAAAGCACGCCTCGAGCGCCGTCGCGGGACCCGCGTGCGCAGCGACGCCCGGATCAGCACCGGCCTGTCGAAGCCGTTCATGCTCGACTGGGTCAAGAAGGCCCGCGAGCAGGCGCGCTCCGTGCACCCCGACGTGACCGTCGATGTTCATCGGCGCCAACGACGGGTTTCCGATGAAGACCCGCAGCGGCGCGACCGCGCCGTGCTGCCGCGCCGCGTGGACGGCGGAGTACGCCCGGCGCGTCGAGTCGATGATGCGCTCCTACCTGCGCGGCGGGCGTTCGTACGTGTACTGGATGACGCTCCCCACGCCGCGGCGCAACGACTTCGCGCGCGTCTACCGCGCCGTCAACAAGGCGATCAAGCGGGCCGGCGCGCGCGTCGGCCGCGGTGCGCGCGTCATCGACCTCGTCAAGGTCTTCACGCCCGGCGGGCGCTTCCGGCAGTACGTGCGCTTCCGCGGCAAGACCGTCAACGCGCGCCAGGGCGACGGCGTCCACCTGTCGACGGCCGGTGCGTCGATCGCCGCGACGCTCCTCATCGATCGCCTGCGCGTCGACCACGCGCTACCGCGGCTGAGGTAGCGGCGATGTTCCGCAGAGCACCGATACCAACGGCGGCGGCGCTGCTTGCCGGCGTCGCTGCGCTCGCGGGCGGGTGCGGCGAGGAGGGCGCCTCCGGCGAGCGCGTCGTCACCGTGACGGTGACGGCGCCGAGCGCGGCGGTGGCGATCGCCAAGCCGCTGGACGGCAGCCAGCTGCGGGCGGCGCGCACGCCCGCCGGGCGCCTGCGCGCGCGCACGACCGTCGCGGGGACCACGAAGCCGGGCGGCGCGGTGTTCCTCAGCGCGAGCTGCCGACCTGTGCGCTGCGACGCGCGTGCGACGGCGGGACGCGACGGGCGCTGGACGGTCTCGCTGACGCTCACGACGACCGCGACGGCGCGGTTCGTCACGATCGACGCGAGCTCGCAGGCCAGGGTCGCCGCGAGCGGCTCGGCCGTCACGACCGTCGAGCTCGCTCTGCCGGGCACCGGCGCGCCGACCGCTAGCGGTGCCGGCGCGTCGGACTCCGGCGAGGACGAGCCGCGCGCGGCGGCCGCCCCGCCGCCGCCACCGCCGCCGGTCGCGCGGCGCTCGGCGGCCCTGCCCCACGACGTGCTCGTCATCGGCGACTCGCTTGCCGTCGGCATGGCCGACACGCTGCGCGCATCGCTGCCCGGCTGGCGGGTGAACATCGAGGCGAAGACCAGCCGGCCGCTCGCGACCGGCCTGCAGATCCTCGCCGACCAAGGCGCGCCGGCGATCGTCGCATTCAGCCTCTTCACGAACGACGACCCGAGCCAGACGGCCGCGCTCGAGCGGGCGGTGCGCGCCACGGCGAGCCGTCCCGGCGGGTGCGCCGTGTGGGCGACGATCGTGCGGCCGCCGTACAACGGCGTCTCCTACGACGCCGCCAACCGCGTCCTCGCGCGGCTGTCGAACGACGCTCAACTGAACCTGCGGCTCGTCGACTGGGTGGGGCTCGTCGCGCAGTCGCCGTCGTTTCTCGCGGGCGACGGCGTGCACGGGACGCCCGCCGGCTACCGCGCGCGCGGCGAGCAGTACGCGAGCGCGATCCGCTCGTGCGCGGGGGAGGCCTGAGCGAGGCGCGACGCCGCGGGCGGCCCGCGCCGGCCCGCGACCGCAGCGGCGCGGCGGGGGGCCCGCGCCGGCCCGCGACCGCAGCGGCGCGGCGCGGCCGGCAGGCGGCGGCCGCGCCGGCCCGCGACCGCCGCGACGACGCGGGGCGCCACGACGGCGGCGGCGCCGGCCCGCGACCGCAGCGGCGCGGCGCGGCCGGCAGGCGGCGGCCGCGCCGGCCCGCGACCGCCGCGACGACGCGGGGCGCCACGACGGCGGCGGCGCCGGCCCGCGACCGCAGCGGCGCGGCGCGGCCGGCAGTCAGCGGCGGACGATCGACGTGACCGCGACCGACGCGCGGTCGACGCCGCCGCGACGGCGCGTCCCGACCGTCAGCACGTGGCGCTTGCAGCGGTAGATCGCGCCGGCCCGCAGCCCGGCCGGGACCTCCGCGACGGCCGGGCGCTCGTTGCCGTTGGCCGCCTGCACGACGAGCGCCGGCTTGTCCGTCCGGCGCAGCAGCGCACCGCACGCGCGGTCGCCGAGCGGGACGACGGCCACGAGCGTGCCGCCGACCGCCGTCCAGCCGGGCGCCGGCAGCGACGGCGGGGCCGGACCCGCCGGGCTCGCGGCGACGCGGACGAGCCGGACCGCGCCGTCGCGCTCGACGCCGGCACAGAGATCCAGGGGCGCGCCGGCGGCCGCGACGGCCGTTCGCACGGGCGTGTCGCCCGCCGGCTCGGCGCCGGTCGCCGCGCGGCTCGCCGCGACGACACCCGGCCCCCAGTCGGCAACGGGCCGCAACGCGCCGTCGCGCACGATCACGCGCGTCGGGCACGACGCACCACCGGAGCCGCCGAGCACGAGCCGGTTCGCACCGGCGAGCGCGAGGCTTCCCACGCGCGCCTGCGAGCAGCGGCCCGCGTTTCCGTCGGGCACGGGCGCCAGCGCGACCTGGCCCGAGCGCGCGCCCGACGCGGGATCGAGCACGAGCACCTGGCAGCCGTCGCAGGGTCGTCGCGTGGCCGCGACCGCCAGGCGCCCGTTGCCGAACGCGACCGCCGCGGGCGCTGTCGCGTCGCCGTCGAAGCGCACGACCGCGCGCGTGCCGAAGCCCTGCCGCCGCCGTCCGCGCCCGTCGAGGGCGAGCACGGCGCCGGCATCGTTGCCGCCGACGGCGACGCCGATCCACGATCGCCCGCTGGCGGGATCGGCGGCGACGGCCGTCGCGCGCGACCCGGCTCGACCGTCGCCGCGAGCGAGCTGCGCGGTGACGACCCCGGACTCCCCGAACGACGTGTCGATGAGCCCGTCGTGGCGCAGGCGCACGACGACGACGCGCGGTCGCGCCCGCCGCGGCTCCAGCGGCGTCAGCGTTCCCGCGACGATCGCACCGCCGTCGGCCAGCCGGGCCGCGGCGACGATCGACACGGCGCGACCGCTGACGCCCGGCACGTCGACGACGCGCATGGCGGCCTGCGCATCGGAGGTGACGGCGGTCGTCGCGGCGAGCAACGCCAGCACCGCTCGGGCGACCATGGGCACGTGGCGATCTTATGTCGCGCGGACCTGCTGCCGATGAATGAGTGATCTGGCACGATCCCCTGCACCTGCGCCGGGGACGTGCGTCAGGTCGACCGTCCCCATTCCCGTTGAGAGAGGTTCCCGTATGACACGACCCACCCGTCGCCTTGCCCCGTACGTCGCCGCCGTCGCGACCGTGGCCGTGCTCGCCATCCCGGCGTCCGCGAGCGCCGCGACCTGCAAGCTCAGCCTCAAGACCGCCCGTGGCATGGGTCCGACCTATGTCACGGTGCTGAAGGTCACCGGCACGAGCTGCGCGAACGGCATCAAGGTCACGAGGGCGTTTCACAAGTGCCGCCTGGTCAAGGGCAAGAAGGGCCGCTGCACGACGAAGGTCCTCGGCTACTCCTGCACGGACCGGCGCCCGTCGTCGGAGAGCATCCCGACGCAGTTCACCGGCCACGTCGTCTGCCGGAAGGGCGGCGCCCGCATCTCCCACACCTACCAGCAGAACACCTGATCGGCGGGCACGGGGGCGCCGGTGTGGCGCCCCCGTCCGCTACAGCGACGCGAAGTCCGCCTTGAGGCGGGCGATCACGAGGTCGGCGGCGAGCTTCGCGCCGGCCTCGTTGAGGTGGATGCCGTCGGGCTCGCGGACGATCGTCGCCCGCCCGTTGACCGGCATCGACGCGCGGTACTTGCCGCCCGGCGTGAACAGCGTCGCCATGTCGAGGATGCGCACCTGTGCGCGGAACGGCTGCGCCGCCGCGTAGATCGCGGCGTTGACGGTCCGCGCGATCTGCTGGCGCGCCGCGCTGCGCGGCAGCGGGAGCGTGAGCCAGTACACGCGGGCGGCGGAGTCCTGGCGGTAGGTCTGCATCATCCGGCGTACACGGGTCGCGTACTGGGCCGCCCACGCCGGGCCGCAGCAGGCAACCGACTTGCCGCCCGCGGCCTCGAACGGGAAGCCCTCGTTCGCGCCGAGGAAGAAGACGATCGCGTCGGGCGAGTCCTTCCTGACCTGCGCCGTCGACTGCGCGCCCCAGTCCAGCAGGTCGCTCTTTGAGATGCCGGTGCCGAGGCGCACCTCGCGGATCGTGCGTACGCCGTCGGATGCCAGGCGCCGCGCGAGCTGGACGTCCAGCGGCTGGGAGAGCGAGTCGCCGGTCACGAGGAGCGTGCCGAGCTTGTCGAGCTGCACCGGCTTCTGGCCGAGGGCCGCCGGGTCGAAGGCATCGGCCGTCACCGGGGCGGCGAAGCCGGTGGCAGCGGCCGCCTGCGCGCCGCTGGTCGGCGCGTCGTCGAAGCCGCCCGGTCCGCTCAGCGTGTCGTCGGGCGAAAGCGACGCCGTCAGCTGCTTGACGTCGTCGTCGATGCCGATGCCGTCGGCGATCCAGCCCGCCGGCTTGCCGACGGCGAGCACGATCGTGCGCTCGATGCCGGGCTCCATCTTCTCGCCCGCGCCGCGAACGGACTGCCCCTTCGCCACGAGCAGCACGAGCACCGCGACGAACACGACGATGAGGGCGTCGCGCGCCCGCGCGATGCGTCCGGTCGGCCGGTCGAGGATGTAGGTGTCTTTACGGGGCATGAGTGGTCCTCGTCAGAACTGGAAGTAGATGAACGGTGGCACGCCCTGGCTGGAGATCGTCGCGGTCACCAGCACGATCACGATCGCCATGCTCGCGCCGAGCGCGATCGGGTGGAGGTTCTCGTAGCGCACGCGCAGCGCGTCCATGGGCTTGGTGGGCAAGAGCTGCAGGCCGATGACGAGCACGACGACGAACACGACCGGGAAGGACCACAGCGTCGCCGGTCCCCAGTCCGCCAGGCGCGAGATGAAGTCCCCGGCGAGGCTCAGGTCGGGCGCGCGGAACGGGATCCACGCGAGCACGACGATGTGGAACGTGAGGAACCACTTCGCCCACGACGGCAGCGACCATTTCATCCGCTCGCGGAAGACGTTCTCGATGACGAGCGCCGAGCCGTGGATGAAGCCCCACAGCACAAAGCCCCACGCGGCCCCGTGCCACAGGCCGCCGAGGACCATCGTGAGCATGAGGTTGCGCGCGGTCTTGAGCTTGCCGCCGCGGTTGCCGCCGAGCGGGATGTAGAGGAAGTCCCGCAAGAAGCGCGACAGCGTCATGTGCCAGCGCCGCCAGAACTCGCGGAACGTCAGCGCGCGGTATGGGCGGTCGAAGTTCTGCGGGAAGACGAAGCCCATGAGCAGCGCGAGCCCGATCGCGATGTCGGTGTAGCCCGAGAAGTCGCAGAAGATCTGCACGGCGTACGCGTAGGAGGCGAGCAGGACGTCGGGTGCGAAGAACGCCTGCGGCACGCCGAAGACGGGGTCGACGACCTCGCGTGCGAGGTAGTCGGCGATCGCGACCTTCTTGACGAGGCCGATGACGATCAGCGAGATGCCCGCGCCGACGGCGACCTTGCTCGGGTCGCGCGGCTTGGCGAGCTGGGGGATGAACTCGCGGGCGCGCACGATCGGGCCGGCGACGAGGTGCGGGAAGAAGCTCAGGTACAGGCCGAAGTCGATCGTGCTCGCCGGCTCGTCGAGACCGTTGCGCCGGTGCACGTCGACGACGTAGGAGATCGCCTGAAAGACGATGAAGCTGATGCCGACCGGCAGGGCGATCGCCGCGAGCGGCAGCGGCAGGCCAAGGCCCGCCTTGTCCAGGACCGCGTTGATCTCCTCCGCGAAGAAGCCGTAGTACTTGAAGACGCCGAGCGTGCCGAGGTCGATCGTCACGGCGGCGGCGACGATCTGCCGCCGCCGGCGGTTGTCCTCGGTGCGGTGGATGAGCTTCGCCGCGCCCTGGTTGGCGAGCGTGAGACCGCCGAGCATGACGCAGAACAGCGGGTTCGCGGCGCTGTAGAAGACGTAGGAGGCCGCGAGGATGAACGGCTTCCACGCCCACTGGCGCTTCATCAACGCCCACGAGAGGGCGAGCACGATCGGAAAGAAGATCGCGAATTCGACGGTCGGGAAAACCATTTAGGGCTTGCCTGCCATGTGATTGCGGCAGGACGCTAGCGCAGGGTGCGGCCGAGCCGCGGGTCAACGGTGGAGGCCAGGAGTGGCACGAACACTCCATCGGCCGCAGCGGGGCGGACCTTGAACGGGGGGTCGCCGGAGGTCACACGCGCGCTTGCCTGTGGCGCGACGCCGCGTCTGCGTCGCGCGTCGCGCGTCGCGCCGGACCGGAGCGCGGATCCTTCACGCGAACCCGAACGACGTCGTGCGGATCACCGGCTCGCCGGCCGCGTCGGAGGCGTCGAGGTCGACCGTCGCGACGATCGCGACGTCGTGGTTGGCGTCGGGGTCCTCGACGATCTGGCGCACGGTCCACGAACGTGCCCCGGCGTCGACGTCGATCATCAGCAGCTGCGGCGACCGCGCGGCCGGCCCGTCGTCCAGGAACTCATACTCGTCCCAGTAGGCGCCGAGCGCCGCCTCCCACGCGTCGGCGGTCATCGTGACCCTTCCCGGCGGCTCGGTGAGCGCCGCGGCCGCGGCCTCGAGCTGTGCGAGCCCGCCGGCGTCGTCGCGCGACGCGAGCTTGACCTTCTGGAACATGGCGTTGCGGACCATGACGGTGAACGCGCGGACGTTCGCGGTGATCGGCCGGGGCGGCGGCGTCGCCTCGCCCGCCGCCATGGCCGCCGCCACGCGGGCGACCGAGTCGGGGTCCGTGAGCGCCTCCCACTCGTCCAGCAGGCTCGAGTCGGTCTGGCGGACCATCTCCCCGAGCCACTCGATGATCTCGTCGAGCTCGTCGGTCTTGACGTCGTCGGGCACCGTGTGGCGCAGCGCCCGGTAGGCGTTCGAGAGGTAGCGCAGCACCAGGCCCTCCGAGCGGGCGAGGCCGTAGAACGCGACGAACTGGGTGAACGTGAGGCCCCGCTCGTACATGTCGCGCACGACGGACTTCGGCGACAGGTCGGACTCGCGCACCCACGGATGCGTCTCGCTGTGCACCCGCAGCAGGTCGAGCAGCGGCTCGCCCAGCGGCTTCGGATAGCTGACCTCCTCGAGCAGCTCCATGCGCTCGTCGTACTCGATCCCTTGGGCCTTCATCTCGGCGACCGCCTCGCCGCGCGCCTTGTGCGCCTGCGCCATCAGGACCGGGAACGGATCGTCGAGGATCGCCTCGACGACCGAGAGCACGTCCAGGCTGAAGCTGTCGGCCTCGGGGTCCAGCAGCTCGAACGCGACCAGGGCGAACGACGCCAGGGGCTGGTTGAGCGCGAAGTCGGCCTGCAGCTCGATCGCCAGCTGAAGCGTGCGGCCGTCCGGGTCGGGGAGCTCAGCCACACGAGCACGCCGGCGCCGACGAGCTCGTCGCCGAGCGCCCGGGCCTTCTCGGACAGGCGCCGGCGCCCGCGCTCGTCCTCGTGGTTGTCCTCCATCAGCGCGCGCATGGCCTCGACCGGGTCCGCCGGCTGGTTGACGACGTTGAGGATCATCGAGTGGTCGACGCGCATCTTCGACACGAGCGGCTCGGGTACGGCATCGCGCAGCCGCGCGAAGGTCTCCTCGGTCCAGCTCACCTCGCCGTCGGCCGGCTTCTTCGTCTGGATCTTGCGGCGCTTCTTCGGGTCGTCGCCCGCCTTGGCCAGCGCGCGCGTTCGCTCGATGACGTGGTCGGGCGCCTGCACGACGACGTACCCGGACGTGTCGAACCCGGGGCGTCCGGCGCGGCCGGCGATCTGATGGAACTCGCGCGCCTTGAGCATCCGGTGACGGGTGCCGTCGAACTTCGCCAGGCTCGTGAAGACGACCGTCCGGATCGGGACGTTGATGCCCACGCCGAGCGTGTCGGTGCCGCAGATCACCTTCAGCAGGCCGGTCTGCGCGAGCTGCTCGACCAGGCGCCGGTAACGCGGCAGCATCCCGGCGTGGTGCACCCCGACCCCGCCCCGCACGAGCTTGGACAGCGTGCGCCCGAAGCCGGCGGTGAACCTGAACGCGCCGATCGCGCCGGCGATCGCCTCGCGCTCGGCTCGGGTGCAGAGCTTCGCCGACAGCAGCGATTGCGCACGCTCCATCGCGGAGGCCTGCGTGAAGTGCACGACGTAGATCGGCGCCTGGTCGGCGGCGGCGAGCTCCTCCAGCAGCTCGTGGATCGGCTGGACCGACCAGGCGAACGTCAGCGGCACCGGCCGCCGCGCGTCGTCGATGACCGCCGTCTCGCGGCCCGTTCGCCGGCTGAGGTCGGCCGCGATCTCGCTGACGTCGCCGAGCGTGGCCGACATGAGCAGGAACTGCGCGTCCGGCAGGGTCAGCAGCGGCACCTGCCACGCCCAGCCGCGCTGGCCGTCGGCGTAGTAGTGAAACTCGTCCATCACGACCTGGCCGACGTCCGCGCCGGCGCCCTCGCGCAGCGCGATGTTCGCCAATACCTCAGCCGTGCAGCAGATGATCGGCGCGCCGGCGTTGACCGACGCGTCCCCGGTCAGCATCCCGACGTTCTCGGCTCCGAAGATCGTGCAGAGGGCGAAGAACTTCTCCGAGACGAGCGCCTTGATCGGCGCCGTGTAGAACGTGATGCGTTGATCGGCCAACGCCGCGAAGTGCGCGGCTACCGCGACCAGCGACTTCCCCGAGCCGGTCGGCGTTCCGAGCACGACGTTGGCGCCGCTGAACAGCTCGATCGCCGCCTCCTCCTGATGCGGGTACAGGCTCAGGCCCTGCTGTGCAGTCCAGTCCGTGAACGCGTCGAACAGCGCATCGACGTCGGAGTCGGATGGAAGGGCGTCGACGAGGGTCACGCGGTGCACGCTAGGCGATCGAACCCAGCGGGCGCTCGGGACGTGCCCGAGCGGCTCGCGCATGAAGAAGACCGGGCGAGCAGGAACAGCACCGCCCGCCGAACGTCAGGAGCGTGATGCCGATCGTCGCCTCACCATTGTTGGGCGAAACCAGCATACGCGGGTGGGCGAAACTTGTATCAACGCATGGGCCTCATTGGTATCGTGCGAACTGACATGGGCGAACTTGAATACACACGACGACTGCTGGACGCCCGGATATCTCGACTGTTCGAGGAGCTACCGGCCTTGCTGCTCACCGGTCCGCGCGCGACCGGGAAGACGACGACGGCACGGCGGCACGCAGCGACCGTGTTGCGTCTGGACCGACCGGCGGAGGCGGCGGCATTCCGCGCCGACCCGGACGCGGCGTTGCGCGGGCAGCCTGAACCGGTGCTGCTGGACGAGTGGCAGGCCGTCCCCGAGGTGCTCGGCGCGGTGAAACGTGCGGTCGACGACGACCCGCGACCCGGGCGGTTCCTGCTGACCGGAAGCGTGCTCGGCGATCTGCGGACCGACATGTGGCCCGGAACGGGCCGGATCGTCCGACTCGCGATGTACGGGCTGACCGAGCGCGAGATCGTCGGGCGGGCCGCTGGCCAAACGTTCATGGAGAAGCTCACGACCGGTGAGGCGGACGCGTTCGCGCTGCCTGATGACGGCATCCCTGACCTGCGGGGCTACATCGAGCTGGCGTTGCGGGGCGGCTATCCCGGCCCGGCTCTTCGCCTGTCGGATGAGGCCCGCCGGGCGTGGCTCGAGGGGTATCTCGATCAGCTCCTCACGCGTGACGCCGAGCTCCTGACCGGTTCCCGCGACCCCGAACGTCTTCGTCGCTATCTCCAAGCGGTCGCGCTGAACACCGCAGGCGTCCCGACACACAAGACGCTCTACGACGCCGCCGCGATCAACAGCCGAACGGCAGCCGCATATGACCAGCTGCTGGCGAACCTGTTCATCCTCGACATCGTCCCCGCGTGGACGAGCAATCGGCTGACGCGTCTCGTCCGCGCGCCCAAGCGCTACCTCGTCGACCCGTCGCTCGTCGGCGGCGCATTGCGCCTCGACGTGCCGGCGGTCATGCGCGACGGCGACCTGCTCGGTCGACTCGTCGACACCCTCGCCGTCGCGCAGTTACGACCAGAGCTTGAGCTCGCGTCGCACAGCCCCGTACGCCACCACATGCGCGAGAAGGACGGTCGTCGCGAGATCGACCTCGTCCTCGAGATCGCGGGCGGTGGCATCGTCGCGCTCGAGATCAAGGCGAGCGCGACACCGACCGCTGGCGACGCACGACACCTCGCGTGGCTGCGCGACACGCTCGGCGACCGGTTCATCGCGGGCGCCGTGCTGCACACCGGCCCGCGGGTGTTCCGCCTCACCGACCGTGTGCTCGCCGTGCCGATCTGCGCCCTCTGGGGATGACCATCAGCCCCGGGCGGCCGCCGACACACATCCGAGAAGGGCCGGCCCGGCCGCTGGGTCCAGGAGCCACGGACACCGCCGCATCCCGGAAGCCTGTTCGGTGACCGTCGGCGTGGCGGGGTTATGCGGCACTCGGCGTGTGCCAGCGAAGACGCGGGCCGAAGGGACTGAGCCATGAGATTTGCGCCATGCCGACACCCGAACTTTCGCATTGCTGCCGGGCACGTGGGACCAGCTCGCGTGGGAACTGCTCACCCAGTACCACGGTCTCGAGTGCCATGCCGTACTGCGCCCACGTGTATTCCGAGGCACCCGTGTCGACAATCACGTAGCGGAACTCTTGCTCGTCGCGATAGTCGTGCATCTTGGTAAAGAACAGCGGCTTGTGGTGCTGTGCGAGGTGGTGCTGCATCCACTCTGGTGCGGCGTCGCGGGCGAGCACCGGCGGGCGGAATGCCGCGGGGAATCGCCCACTCGCGACGTCGTGGTAGTCGACCGGACCAGACCAACGGAGGTGCGACTCGAACGCGCGTTCCATTGCGGCACACAGCCCGAACTCAACGGGTCGTCGCAACACCGGGTTATCGGTGAGAGAACCGTAGCGGGTGAAACCGGCAGCTCGGAGAGCTCGGGTGCTGTCGCGTGGCTGTCGTCGCGGAGGTCGAGCCCGTAGGGCGAGGCCGCAGCGGCGATAGCCACGCGCGCGCGTCCCCGACAGGGGGTCCGACCGGCGCGGCGTGAGTGTCTGTCGCGGAGCCTGGGTCAGGCTGCAGCGGTGAGGTGCTCGTCGAGGACCTCGGCAGGCGTCTGCCATCCGAGCGTCTTGCGCGGGCGACTGTTGAGGGCGTCGGCGACGGCGGTGAGGTCCTCGGCGCTGTGGCGCGCGAGGTCGGTGCCCTTGGGGAAGTACTGGCGCAAGAGCCCGTTGGTGTTCTCGTTGGTGCCGCGCTGCCAGGGGCTCTGCGGGTCGCAGAAGTACACCTCAAGGCCGGTGTCGATCTTCAGCTTGGCGTGCTGCGCCAGCTCGGCGCCCTGGTCCCAGGTCAGCGAGCGGCGCAGGTGCTCTGGCAGCTCGCCGATCTGGGCGGTGATCGCGTCGCGGACGGCCTCAGCGCCGGCGCCGCTGACCGCCGGGCCGTTTTTGACCCGGGGTCCGTCGCGGCCGGGCATCGGGGGAAGGTGCAGCAGCATGGTGAAGCGGCTCGTCCGCTCGACCAGCGTGCCGATCGCCGAGCGGTCGGTCCCGATGATCAGGTCGCCCTCCCAGTGGCCCGGGACGGCGCGGTCGGCGGCCTCGGCGGGCCGCTGGCTGATCATGACCTCCTCGGTGATGAAGCCCTTGCCGCGCGCGCCGACCCTGGCCCGAGGGACGCGCAACGCGCGGCCGGTGCGCAGGCACGCGGTCAGCTCGCGGGCCAACGCGCCGCGGCCCTGCACGAACAACGACTGATAGATCGCCTCGTGGGAGATCCGCATCGACGGATCATCGGGGAAGTCAACGCGCAGCCGAGCCGAGATCTGCTCAGGACTCCACGCCGTCGCCCACCTGCGGTCCTGACGGCGCGGCTTGCTGCGGCCCTTCCATCGCTTGACCGCCGGACCCACGACCGCGGTCCCGTCTGGCCGGCGCACCTTGCCGGCCAGACGGTCCTGCACGTACTCGCGCAGTCGCTCGTCGGCGGCGAGCTTGGCGGTCTTGGGACGGCGCGCCACAAGCTCGGCCTTCCACTGCGCCACCGACGCCCGGTACTCCAGCTTGCCGCCCCGCGTCGCCGCGTTGCGCCGCAGCTCCCTTGAGATCGTCGACGGCGACCGGCCGATCTCGCGCGCGATCTCCCGCACGCCCTTCCCTTCGGCACGAAGCAGCGCGATCTCCTCGCGCTCTCGAAGCACAGATACCGGCACGAGACCGGGTCCAGCAGAAACGTCGCCATCCCGCCACGCTCACGAAACCACCGGACACCAGCCGCTGACGAGACCCCGACCGCGTGCGCCGCGTCCTCGCTGCTGAGGCCCTTCGCGACCTCACACCAGAACCGCCGCTCGACATCGCGTCGATGCGACGGCTTGCCCGGCGACTTCATCGCCGAGCGGCCCGTCAGCTCCTTCATCCAACCAGCCGGCCTGCCCATCGCAACTCCTCTCCTCAAGGTGTTGCGACGACCGCGTGAATCCGCCCAGCGCGTCTCGATCGAAAACGAGGCACACGCCAGCGTGCCCGTGTGCATACTGCTCCCACATGCGAGGGCGCGCATACGCCCGCCGAAAGGCGTCCTCGGGCAGTGCGGGCGGCTCTTCGGTTAGGCAGAGAACCTTTATCCATCGCAGTGTTTGCTCCCACTGAAGACGAGACTGCTCGCTGCGCTCGCCGATCGCGGCCATCTCGGCGACCAAGTCGTGACCGTGGGGGGCGCTGCGCTGGCCCTGCGATCACTTGGCACAGCGCTTCCGCGCCCCGCGCTTGACGGCGCGCGGATCGCTGGCGATTCCTTGTCAGAAGCGCCACTATCCCGGCCGATGAGGAACTTGTCTCATCTCAGCGACCACGGCCGGCCCGCAAGACTCGCAGTAGACGCCTGCGACCACGACGGTGTGGCCGTCCTCATTGGGCGTGTCGAGATCGCCAATGATCGTGTATGACGGGAAAGTCCCGATTGGGGCTCTGCATTCACGACAGTGTGAGGTTTCCAAGATTTCGCCTCCTTTCCAGACTTGAGGCTAGGGACCGCGCGACAAACTCGTCTTGCCTTTGTCGGAATATCCGTGGGAAAGTTTGCTTTCACGCGCGCGCCGTTACGCGAATGCAACGCAGCCACTCGGTCGCGGAGCCAACGGACCAGGCGGCCGGCGCATCCCTTTCCCGGCAAGCAACAGGAAGTCACCGGCGACGTCCACCCGCCGCTGCCCATGCGCCTCTATCCCGCGGTCTGTCAGAACAGGTCGACGGCGCGTACGAGCGTGTAGGTGCGGAAGGTCGCCTCGCGACCGGGGCGGGCTACGCGCACGCGGGAGCGCAGGCGGTAGATCGCGGAGTCGACGTTGGGCGGCCGGCGGATCGTCGCGCGGTAGTTGCCGCGGCTGTTCGGCCGCACGGTCGCCACGACCCTTGCCGACCCGCGGCAGGTCGTGCGCTCCGTGATGACGATGTCGCGCTTGACCTTCGGCAGCGGCTTGGCGACCTGGCCGTAGATCGTGACCGTGGTGCGCGTGACGTTCAGCGCGTCCAGCGTCATGCGCCGCGTGAGCTTCACGCTGCGCGAGCGCTCACGGCCGAGCTCGGCCACGTAGCGCGCCTGCTCGGTCTCGCGGATGCTCGCCTTCGGCAGCGGGCCGGTGATCTCGAACAGCCCGTTCGGCTGGACCCGTGCGAGCACGACGCGCGGGCCGCCCAGCAGGCGAATCGGCACCGTGCGCCCGGCGTTCGCCCGCGCCGTCACGCCGCGGAAGCGCACGCGCTTGCCGACCTGGATGACCTCGAGCAACGCGATCATCGCCCCCGAGCACTCGAGCGCGAGCTGCGCGCCGGTCTTCGGCTGGCGCACCGGCGGCGCGGGCGGCGGGGGCGGCGCGGGGGGCGGCGGCGGGTTGATCGTGGCGGGCGCCTTGACCGTGTAGCGCGTCGTCCTGGTCGCGACCTGGCCGACCGCGTCGACGACCGTCGCCGTGTACTCGTACGTCCCCGCGACCGAGGTGTCGAGCGACGCGCCGTTCGCGCTCGTGGCGGTGCACGTCTGCACGCCGGCCGGCGCGAAGCACGCGAACGACGCCGCCAGCGGCGAGCCCTGGTCGACGGTCTGGCCGTTGGCCGGGCTCTCGATCGTCACGAACGGCGGTGCCTGGAAGCGCACGGCCGACGTGGCGGCCGGGGGCGGGTCGAGCCCCTCGCGCGCGGTGATCGACGCGGGCCCGACGACGTACGTATCCGGCCCGCCGGGCGAGACGACGTCGACGTCGATCGTGCAGAACGCGTCGCCGCGCTTGATCTGGCCGATGACGTCGACTCCGCCAGCACCGGCCGCAGCGACGACGTTGATGCCCGACGGCACCGTCGCGGCGCCCGCGAAGTCCTCGCACGCGAGCGTCGCGTTCGGGTCGGGTGCGACCGCGAGGCCCGCCGGGAGGGCGCTCGCCAGCGACCAGTCGCGCCCGGTCAAGGCGTAGCGCAGGCCCGACACGGTCAGCCGCAGCCGCGCGGGCCCGGCGGCCGGCACGTCCCGGGTGACGAACGACGCCTGGATGATCGGCGTCGAGTCGATCGCGAGGCCCCACGGCCCGCTTGTGTCCGCGCCGACTTGCTCGAAGGCCGACGAGAACAGGCTGCGCTCGCCGGTGGCGGGGTCGATCCGCTCGACGCCGTTGAGCTGGACGCCGTTGAAGTTGTCCGCGCGGAACGGGTCGCGGCTGACGAGGATGCTGTCGTCCGGCGCTACCGCGATCCCCGCGGGGCTGACGAGGTCGACGGCGTCGTCTTGGTCGGGCGCGTCGTTGGCGGACACGAGCGTGCGCTCGCCCGTCTGCGGATCGACGCGGATGACCGAGCCGAAGTAGTCGCCCTGGGTCATGCGGTCGGCGACGAGCAGGTCTCCGTTGCGATCGACTGCGATGGCGCTGGGGTTCTCGTAGTCCGGGACCGTCCCGACGGCCGGGCTGTCGTTGTTGGAGATCATCGTGCGCTCGCCGCTGAGAGGTTCGACGCGGAAGATCCCGCCTCCGCCGTCGTAGGCGTTGGAGTCGGCGACGTAGATCGTCCCGTCCGCGAGCACGGCGACACCGTCGAGCGACGCGAAGGCGATGCCGTCCGTGGACGAGCTCGCGTTGGTCGACAGCACGGTTCGGTCGCCGGTGTCGGGGTCGACACGGAAGACCTTGTCGGTGCTCCCGTAGTCCGTGACGATGAGGTTCCCGTCGGCTTCGATCGCGACGCCGACGGGCGTGCTGAAGTTCTGCGCTGCCGGCGTCACGGGCTCGTCGTTGCTCGACACCGGCGTCCTGAAGCCCGTCTTCGCGTCGATGCGCCAGATGCCGCCCGAGTCGCCGAACCGCGACTCGGGGAGCTGGGAAGGTGTCGGGCTGTCGAACCAGCCGCCGTCGGCGACGAACAGGTCGCCGTTGGAAGCCATCGCGACGCCGAGCGTGTCGCCGAGGTTGAAGTCTCCGCCCTGGCCGGGGTTGCTGAAGCCGGAGAGGATCGTGCGCGCCCCGGTCGCATCGATGCGGGTCACGTAGCGGTAGTTCGTGACGATGACGTCACCCTGCGTGGCGACGGCAGGCGCGGGCGCGGCCGTGAGCGCCACCGCACCGAGCAGCAGCGCCATGCCCAAGCGTCGCGCTCCGTGGACCCGCGCGGCCAGCGCGCGCAGACGCGTCTCCCCGTACCCCATGACGATTCCCTTTCCCCGTGGCGACATCGTGTCGAGCGCGGAAGGCTAGCCGCTCGACTTGGAGCGGGCGCCGGCAGTTGAACGCGACGGTTCGTTCTTGCGCGGCGCGGGCGCGCGGGATCCGAGGGCGAACCGAGCGAGTGCGGGCGACCCCGCCACGCCTGCCGCTCTGGAAGCATGCGCGCATGCGGACCGCCTCGATCGCCCGCAGGCCGGCCACGAGCGCGGCAACCGCTGCCGCGCTGGCGATCGTCCTCGCCCTCGCGCTCGACGGCGCCACGGCGCTCGCGTGCGGCGCGGCGAAGCACGCCTCCGCGACCAAGCGCGGCGAGGGTGGGCGCGCGCCGCTCGTCATCGGCGACTCCGTCCTGCTCGGCGCGGTGCCGCAGGTCGCCGCGGCCGGCTTCGAGGTCGACACGCGCGGCTGCCGGCAGATGAGCGAGGGCTTGGGGATCATCGCCGCGCGCCGCCGAGCCAAGACGCTGCCGCACTTCGTCGTGATCGCGCTCGGTGCGAACGGGTCGATCAGCACGGGCCAGATCCGCGAGGCGATGAAGCTCGTCGGTCGCGATCGGATCCTCGGGCTCGTCACCCCGCGCGAGCTCGGCGGCGGCGAGAGCTCGGACGCGCGCGCCATCCGCGCTGCCGGTCGGCGCTTCCCCGACCGCGTCCGCGTGCTCGACTGGGTGCGCTTCAGCGCGGGACACGGCGGCTGGTTCGCCGGTGACGGCCTGCACCTGGGCCCCGGCGGCGCGAAGGGCATGGCGCGGCTGCTGCGCCGCGCGCTGCGGCTCGCGATCGCGCCTCTGTGCCCCTGATCGCGATCGGGGCGATGCCGGAGACTCGCGATCAGGGGCAGAGCGCCCGTGAACGCGAGCGGGACACGGCGCCCGTCATCCGGATACCGCGAAGCGCTCGTATGCAGGACCGAATGCCGAACTTCGCGACCGGGCACCAGGACAACATGGCGCGCGCACGATGCCAGGCCCGAGAACGCGCAGGGCTACACTCCGTGACCTGATGGCGACGCTGCCGCTCCAGAACCGGCCGTGCGGGGGTCGTTACGGCGACATCGTGCAGGCGATCGGGAACACGCCGCTCGTCGAGCTCAAGCGCCTGAGCCCCAAGCCCGGCGTGCGGATCTGGGCGAAGATGGAGTCCCACAACCCGACCGGCTCCGTCAAGGACCGCGTCGCCCGCGCGCTCATCGAGAGCGCCGAGGAGCAGGGCCTCATCCGCCCGGGCCACACCATCCTCGAGCCGACGTCGGGCAACACCGGCATCAGCCTCGCGATGATCTGCCGGCGCAAGGGCTATCCGCTGAAGGTCGTCATGCCCGACAACGTGACCCGCGAGCGCACCCAGCTCCTGAAGATGTACGGCGCGGAGATCGTCTACAGCCCCGGCAACCAGGGCTCCAACGGCGCCGTCGCGATGGCGAACGAGATCGCGCAGGACACCGACACGTACTACATGCCCTACCAGTACGGCAACGAGGCCAACCCGCTGGCGCACTACAACGGCACGGCGAAGGAGATCCTCGAGGAGCTCGACGAGATCACGGCGTTCGTCGCCGGCCTCGGCACGGGCGGCACGCTGATGGGCAACGGCCGGCGCTTCAAGGAGGAGTTCGGCGACGCCTGCAAGATCGTCGCCGCCGAGCCGCTGCAGGGCGAGCCCGTTCAGGGGCTGCGCTCCCTCGAAGACGGCTTCATCCCGCCGATCATCGACCTCAGCGTGCTCGACCGCAAGATCATGGTCTCCAACCACGACGCGATCGTCTGGACGCGCAAGCTGCTCGACGAGGAGGGCATCTTCGCCGGTGTCTCCTCCGGTGCGATCGCGCGCGTCGCGGTGCGCATCGCCAACGAGCTCGACGAAGGCAACGTCGTCTTCATCATCTGCGACGACGGCTGGAAGTACCTGTCCTCAGGCATCTACACGCTGCCGATCGACGAGATCGAGGACATGGACTCCACCATGTGGTGGTGATCCACCCGACGGGCTGGACCGCAGTCTGTTCTGATCTTCGGCAACCCACCTGGAGGCTGGCATGGACGTGGACAGCTTCCTGCGCGACCCACTCTCGCGTAGGCGTTTCTTTGCACGATCGGGCGTCGTCGTCGCCGGCTCGTCGGCGACGTTCCTCGCCGCGTGCGGCGACGACACGAAGTTGCCCGACGCCGGCCCCGACGAGTCCGACGCCGCCGACGTCGAGATCCTCAACTCCGCCCTCGACCTCGAGCTCATGGCCATCGCCGCCTACACGGCGGGCGCGGCGCGGCTGAAGGGTGAGGTGCTCGAGGTCGGCAAGCTCTTCCTCGAGCAGGAGCAGGAGCACGCCGACGGCCTCGCAAGCGCGATCAAGGACGCCGGCGGGAGGCCGAACCGGGCGATGGCGTCCTACGACTTCCCCGAGCTGAGGTCGCAGACCGACGTGCTGAGGTTCGCCGTCGACCTCGAGAACACGGCAATCGCGGCGTACATCGACGCGCTGCCGAAGCTCGGCGGGGGATCTGCGCGCGACGGCTGCTTCGATCATCTCCAACGAGGCCGAGCACGTCGCCGTGCTGCTGGGAGCGCTCGGCATGGAGCAGGTCCCCGGCGCGTTCGTCTTCGGCAAGGTGGCGTGATGGTCAAGATCGCCGACGGCGACGCCGACACGCCCCTCGTCGCGGCGTTCGAGCGCGACAGGCGCGACCTCATCCGCCGCGGGATCGGCCTCGGCGGCGCGGTCGTCGCCGCATCGAGCATCCCGCTGCTGTGGTCCGTGCGCAACGCCTTCGCCGCCACCGGCGGCGGCTCGGACGGCGAGATCCTCGTGTCGGCGATCAAGCTCGAGCGCATCGCCGTGCTCGCCTACGACGCGGCGATCGACTCGGGCCTGATGACGCCCGGCTTCGCGCGGGTCGCCCGGCGCTTCCGCGATCACGAGCAGGCGCACGCCGACGTCCTGACGACGTCGCTGACAGACCTCGGCGGCACCCCGCCACCGGCCCCCGTGCTCAAGGACGTCGACGACGTCGTGAAGGGGCTCGGCGACCTGAAGTCCCAGGCAGACGTCGCGAACTTCGCGATCGAGCTCGAGACGGCGGCGGTCGCGGCGTACTACGACGCGCACTCCAAGCTCATCGACGCCAAGCTCCTGCAGACCGGCGCCGCGATCATGGCCAACGAGGCCCAGCACCTCGTCGTTCTGCGCCAGGCGGTCAAGCAGCCCCCCGTGCCGTTCGCGTTCGAGAACGGCAAGGCCTGATCGCCGCCGATTGAGCGGGGGCGATCACCGTTTGGACGGTTGGCGCGTATACCCATCAGGACATCTACCATCGCTTCATCGAAGCGGACGTCATCGTCAGATAACGAAGGAGCTTCCGAACACCATGCCTTTCAACGTCGGACCCATGGAACTCATCGTCGTGCTGATCATCGCGCTTGTGGTGCTCGGTCCCAAGAAGCTCCCCGAGGTCGGCAAGTCGCTGGGCCAGGGCATGCGCAGCTTCAAGGACTCGATCTCCGGCATGGCCGGCAACGACGACGAGGAAGCCAAGCAGATCAAGGCAAAGGCCTAGCGCCAACAGTGGGCTGAGTAGCCTCCCAGAGGTGAAGATCGCCCGCTCCATGCTCGACGAGATCGTCGAGCACGCCGTCCGCGACGCGCCCAACGAGTGCTGTGGCCTCGTCGTCGGCGCGGACGGCACCGCGACGCAGGTCCGCCAGATGGAGAACCTCGCGGCGAGCCCGTTTCGCTTCGACGTCGACGGCCGCGAGCTCATCGCGTTCGCCTTCGGCGACGGCGAGGAGGAGCTGACCGCGATCTACCACTCGCACACGCGGTCGGCGCCGTACCCGTCGCAGACCGACGTGAACTTCGCCGCTGGCTGGCCGGGCGTGGAGTGGCTCATCGTCGGGGTTCCGAAGAAGGGTTCGGACGCGGAGCCGGAGGTGCGCTCCTACCTCATCGACGACGGCGTCATCCGCGAGGTCGAAGTCGAGGTCACGTGACCGGCGACGCGCTCGTCTGCCCGCGCTGTGCCTCCGCGCACCCCGACGACGAGCGCTTCTGCCGCGCGTGTGGGATGCCGCTCGTCTTCGCCGCGACGGGCGTGCCACCGGACGCGAACGCGGTCCGCGCGCGCAAGATCAAGCCGCAGTACGCCGAGGGCGCGCTCGTGCGCGTCGTCGGCGCGCGCAACCAGACCGAGGCCGAGTTCATCCAGGGCATGCTGCTCGAAGAGGGGGTCCCGTCGACGCTGCGCCGCACGATGGGCTTCGACGTGCCGGACATGCTTGCCGCCGGCCCGCGCGACGTCATGGTCCCGGCGTCCGGTCACGCTGCGGCGCGCGACGTGCTCCTGCAGGCCGAGCTCGTCGGCGACGAGGCGACCGCGACGCCGCCCTTGCAGGTGCTCGCGTTCGTGCTCGGCGCCGTCGCGATCGTCGCCCTGATCGCCTGGATCGGGACGGCGCTCTAGCGCGAGTTGATGGCCAGCGCGTGCAGGCGCCGGGTCATCGGCTCGGGGAGGCCTTCGAAGCGCAGCGAGTAGACGTGCGGGAGCTCCTGGCGGATGACCCGCGCGCGGCCGTTGATGCGCATGTCGAAGTTCGGCAGGTCGAAGTCGATCGTCTCGTCGTCGCGCAGCGGGCGCGGACTGCGAACGCGCATCCCGCGAGGGCCGACGTTCAGCGTCTCGGCGCAAATCGGCGATCCGAGCTGACGGTGCAGCGTGCAAGACAGCGCGATCTCTGCGCGTGGTGCTCGGATCTCACGAGTCGCAACCATCATGATGACTTGATCCTCCCCCTCGGCTGGACATCCGTGAATGAGGTTGATCACATTGTGGCGCGTATCGCCCCGTCGACCTACAGGGAGAACCCGATGCCCGAAGGCACGAAAGATGATCCATGGGTGCTGAAGACACCTCCTGGGACGTCGGAGTACACGATGTACCGCGACGAGACTCGCGATCCGCCGGCGCTCGTCTGCCAGGTCGGCAAGACGCAGCTCAGCTATCGCCTGTCCTGTATCGACGACCTGCACGAGATGCTCAAGGAGAACGGCGATTGGGTGGCCCTAGGGTCTGCCGACGAGCAGAAGCCCGCCAAGGAGGACACCGTCGAGGCATGGGCGCGCTCGGAGACCAACCCCGTCGGCGGCTGGTACGGCTTGAAGAAGGGCCTGCGGGGGCGCTTCGGGATGTACGTGCCGCCGCTGCTGGAGGAGCTCGGCCTCGCCGAGCTCGAGCACAACGCCCGCAACAACCGCATGCGCGCGATCTGACGGGAGGCTTGGCGCTCGCCTACTGGCCCGCGAGGCGCGAGAGGTGGGCGCGCCAGGTGCCTTCGGTGTGGACGAGCGCGCGGCCGTCGAAGGTTTCGAGCAGCGCCTGGCGCGGGCCGCCGGGGGGCAGCGGCGAGCAGGCGAGCTCGACGACGGCGGCCATGCCCTGCTCGCGGGCGACGAGGTCGACGAGGCTGCCGCCGAGCAGCGCGGCATCGCGCAGGCCGGGCGGGAACTCCGGGCGCGCGTCCTCGCGCAGGCGGCGCGCGATCGCCGGCCGGGCCAGCTTTGTCTGGCCGGAGAACCACTGCGCCGTCCCGGCAACGAGCCAGGCCCAGCGCGCCGCCCGCCGCGTGCTGCGCGGGCTCCACGGCGGCGGGAGCTGCGGGTTGGACTCGGCGATGACGAGCTGGACGTAGAGCGCCGCCGGCGTCAGCAGGAGCATCTCGCGCGAGCCTTCGACGTTCGCGGCGCGCTCGCGCATGACGCGTGGGGCGAGCACGTGCAGCGTGCCGCGCCCGGCCCAGCCCGCGAGATAGCGCCGGGCGGCCGGCGTCGTGATCCGGCGGACGATCGGCAGCAGCGGCTGCGCGAGGTCGAGCTCGAGCGCGCTCGTGTGCAGCACGACGCTGATCTCGCCGGGCACCGCCGGGAACACCGTCTCGAGTCGCTCGCGGGTCTCCTCGAGCAGGTCGAGCACGCCGCGGACGTCGCGCCGCTCGCCCTCGTCGTAGCGCGCGGTGAAGTGCTCGGAGCTCGTCTCGACCCAGGAAGCCATCGCGGTGGCTCTTCGCCGCCCGGTCGCAAGGACCCCCTTTCCTCGGCTCGTCTCGAAGCCCTCGTCGCCGTCGGGCAGCAGCGCGACGGCGGCGCGGAGGATCGGGAGCGGGCCCGACCGCGGGGCGGAGGGTCAGCGCGTGCGGGGCCGGTGGCCGCGGATCTCCACCGCCTGCTGGTAGGTCGGCCGGTTCTGCCAGCCGATCATCGGCTGCGTCACCCCGCCCGTCGAGCGGAAGGCGATCTTGTCGAAGCAGGCCTGGTCGTTCGGCGTCCCGGCGTCCGCACACGCCCTGTCGGCGTAGAGCTTGGATGCAGGCACGTCGAGCGCGCGTGAGAGCGCGTCGCGCAGCCGCGACCGGCAGCGAGCGCGACTGCCCGCCCCGCAGTAGCGCTTGGAGTACGGCGCCTTGACCTTGCGGCCGAGCACGCGGCGCAGGTCCTTCGCCGCGTAGCCGTACCAGCCGCCCTGGTACGCCGAGCCGAGGTGCGAGCCGTGGTTGTTCGGCGCGCCGTCGAGTTCGTGCGCCCCGACGAGCTGGTCGAAGAGCTTGGAGCCGAGCGACGGCTCGAACTGCGCGCGCATCCACGCGGGCCAGAACGCGTCGAGGATGCGGATCGCGTCGGCGTGCTCGTAGCGCCCGTCGCCGGTGCGGTCGCGGCGGTGTGAGCCCGCCGCCACCCAGTCGCGCAGCACCGCGACCGCGTCGGCGAGCTCGTCGTCGGCGGGCGAGCCGATGACGTCGAGCGCCAGCGGCAGCACCTGCTCGGCGCGCAGGTCGGTCGTCGCGGCCTCGCCCATCGCCTCGACGAGCCCGTGGAGCGTGATCTTCCGGTTGCCGGCGATCCGCGCCTCGATCTCCTGGTCGAGCATCTGCGAGCGGAAGACCGACGAGAACAGGTTGGAGTCCGCGCCGGCGTAGCCGCGGGCCTGCTTGTTGTTCCACGACGTGATGTACGGCTGGCCGTTGATCGCGCGCGGATGCTTGGCGAACGACGTGTACGCGGCCGTGACGCGGTCGGGATCGTAGCCGCGCCACTCGTACTTCGCGGCCATCGGCAGCTGGCCGTTGACGCCGGCGGCGCGCTGCGGGTTGTCGCCCGAGTTGAAGTACGCGATGTCGCGGTCGTCGGCGTAGAGCCAGTTGAACGTGTAGCCGATCTTGTACGTCGCGCGCTGGAAGCCGGCGGCGTCGCGCACGATCGCCGGATCGTTGAGGTCCGAGAAGCCGCGCGCCGAGTCGATCTCGTGCATGTACGTCGAGCGCAGGCGCGTGTAGACGACCGGCTTGCCCTTGATCGTCGCGCGGGCCGAGACGATGCCGAGCCTCGTGCGCAGCGCGCGCAGCGTGACGCTGCCCGCGGGCGGTCGAGTCGCCGAGCGTCGACGTCCAGCTGTTCGTGTGCTCGAAGCACCTCGATCGGCAGGCACGCGCCGCGGTAGCGGTAGTGCGCGGAGTCGATCGTCGGGGCGCTGCCGTCGGGCTCGCAGAGCTCGAGCGCGAACGTGTCGATGATGTCCTGGCCCGCGGAGGTCGCGCTCCACGCGTAGTCCGGCCCGCGGCCGAGCTGGACGTAGAGGTTCACGCCCGGGAAACGACGCTCCGCGCGCGTCGATCCCCGGCGCGTGGACGTCCTGCTCCATGAGGATCTGCGGCGAGAAGTACGCGACCTGCGGCCCGAAGACCGCCACCGGGTGCCCGCTCGTCGACTCGGCGCCCGACACGACCAGCGCGTTGGACGACGAGCGCTGCGAGCCGGCGGGCGGCAGCAGCCCGGACAGCAGGCCGTCGAGCGGGCTGCCGCCGGACTGGGGGCCGCCGGAGCCGGCACCGGTGCTGGCGGCGACGGAGCTCGTCCGGCGCAGCGAGCCCGCGTCGGCGATCGCGAGCCCGTCGCGGGCAGGCGTCTTCGGCACCGTCTGGTACGGGAAGCGCTTGGCGCGAACGGTCGTCGGCGAGTCGGCGTCCTCGTAGGCGGCCCACTCGCGCCACAGCTTCTCGCCGCGCCGCGATCCGTAGCGCGCGACGAACGTGCGCCGCAGCTCCATCTGCGTGAGCTCGTCGCCGCCGCCCTTGCCGAAGATACCCCCGACGAGCGAGGCCGTCGCGATGATGTCCGTGACCTTCCAGTCGTCGAGCGGCTTGCCGATCGCGGCGTACTCGCCCGGCATCTTCGTGAGGTCGAGCCGCGCCTCGGAGATGTACTGGTTGACGCCGGCCACGTACTCGACCGCGTCGGCCTGGAGCTTGCGACCCTCGTCGCCGTAGAGGTCGTCGAGCTGGTCGGCCTGGCGTTGCAGGTCGGCTTCGGTGTAGGGCGCCTGGCGCCAGACGTCGGCGTCCATCTCGCGGTTGCCGGCCGCGCCGCCCGCGAAGCCGCTGAGCTCGGCGCGCCCCGCGTGGCGCAGCACGTCCATGAAGAACAGCCGGTCCTCCGCGGCGACGTAGCCGAGCGCGAACATCGCCGCGCCGCGCGTCGTGGCGTAGACGTGCGGGACGCCGTAGGAGGCGTCGCGGGTGATCGTCAGCCCTTCGCGGTTGGCGGGGCTGTACGCGCGCGCCTGGTCGCCGGGCCGCACGCCGAAGCTCGAGTCCTTGAACAGCAGCCCGATCGTCTTCGCGCTCACGCCGGGAGTCGCGCTCAGCAGCCGCTCGTACATCCCGCGCTGGTCGTCGTTGTGCGGCGGCCGCGCGCCGGTGGCGAGGAAGTTCGCGAGCTCGACCAGGCTCGCCCGGCCGTTGGTGCCGGGCGGCAGCACGTCCTGGAAGCCGAGGTAGTCGCCCTCGCGGTAGGGCCGCACGTCGGCGACGGCCGGTGCAGCGAGCGCGCAGCACGCGACGGCAGCGGCCAGGCATACGACGATGCAGCGACCCCGCACGAGACCTCCCTGTCGGCTTGAGGGAAACCTACTGCTCGGCGGCGAGGCGCGCCTCGTATGCGAGCTCCGTCGAGATGCCGCGTGCCAGCAGGACGTCGTCGGCCTCGATCAGCGAGGCGGCGTCCTGCACGAGCGCGGCGCAGCGGGCAGCGCTGCGCAGCGCGACGAGCGGATCGAGGAAGAAGACGAGGCCGCCGGCGGGCGTGAGCTCGACGCTGCGCCGGCCGGCGCGGATCGTCGTCGAACCCGTCTCGCCGCGCGCGCAGCGCAGCGCCATCGCGCTCGCCTCGGTCGGGATCTGTGCGACGGCCGCCTCCATGCGCGCGACGACCTCCGGGCCGGGGCCCCACGTGCCGAGCAGGCCACCGCCGCGGGCGACCTCCGCCACGCGCGCGAGCACCTCCGCGGGGGTGAGCTCGCCGTCGCAGCCCGCTCCGAAGACCGCCAGCAGCGTCGGGACGCCGGCCGCGAGCAGGCGCGGGGCCGCGGCAAGGCAGACCGCGTCGGCGAGCGGGCTCGCGAGGCCCGCCTCGTCGCCGTGCGCGAGGACGTCGCCGCCGACGTCGAGCAGCACGACGAGATCGCACCCGAGCTCCCGTGCGGCGCTCGCCAGCCCTTGCGCGATGGATGCCGGCCCACCGCCGGGGTCGAGGAGCAGCACGGGCTCGCCGAGATGGCGGGCCATGCCCGACTCCGCGAAGCGAAAGCCGCCGGGGCCGGTCGTGTCGGGTCCCGCGAGCGCCGTCGAGTCGTCGATGCGGCGGGCATCGGGGGACAGTTCGTCGATCCGGCGCGGACCCGGCCCGGGGTCGATCGGCCGGCGCTCCCAGGTCAGACCCCCGACGACCGACGGCGTGCCGAGCTGGCGCGCGAGCTCGGCGACCGCGAGCGCGCCAACGACGTCGCCCCCGCCGCCGATGCCGACCGCGAGGACGCGCTCGGCCGAGCCGAGCGCGGTGATCACCGCGCGGCCTGGATCAGACGAGCGCCGGGACGCCGCCGTCGGCGATCGCGCCGATCGCCTCCGCGGCGCGTTCGAACTCGTCGTCCGAGAGGACCGGCGTGCCCTCGAAGGGCAGGTCGCGCTGGAGCTCGAGCCACGAGCGACAGCCGCCGTACTCGTCCTTCACCCGGACGGTGACCGGGCGCGGGATGCGATACGTGCGCAGCAGGAGGACGTGCAGCGGATGATGACGCTTCCACTCGAGGCGCTTCGCGGCGTAGTCCGTGCTCCACACGTAGAACGGCGACAGCGCGTCGAGGCAGCGAGGATCCGTGATCGTGAAGTGCCCGGCAAGCTCGGCCCAGGCGCGGATCCGCACGCGATCGGGCTGCGGGATCGCGCCCACGAGCTCGCAGTTGAGGGTGTCGACGGGCGGTTCTCCCTCCGCCCAGACGCCCTCTTCGAGCGCTCGCGAGAGCTCGGGCATGTGGGACTCGCGCACGAGATCGTGACGCTGGTGGTCGAACGTTGGATAGAGGAAGAAGCGGTCGTGCTCGACGCGGAAGCGCTTGTCGGCTTCGCGAAGACCACCCTTTCGCAGGGTGATGAGCTGCTCGCCTTCGGCGAGCGCCCGGACGGTGACCGCCCACTCCTTGAATGCAATAGGCATAAGTGACCCAGACGACGACGGGAACGGGGACAGGACAAAGTGAACCCGTCGCACCCGGAGCTACCTGCGGCCCGGACGACGGGAACGCCCGACATTGTGCCACAGGTCTTGCAAAATCGCCAAACTTCCCTGCTAATTCGTGGTTCCTGATTGTGCTTAGGACACCCTTGTAACAGCCGTTGCGAGGACTTCTCGGGCACGCCCGGGGCGGTCGGGAGGGCTGGCCCGAGCTCAGGCTCCGAGTCGGGTTGCGGCAAATGCCTCAAGCGCCTCGACGAGCGCAGCGAAGTCGTCGTCGGCATGTCCGCGGGCGAGCGCGGCGACCAGCACGTCGCGGGCGCGGGCGGCCGCGGGGAAGGGAACGGCCGCGGTCTGGCTCTCCTCGAGGCATAGCCGGACGTCCTTGAGCATGTGCTCGAGCTTGAAGAGCGTCGTGTAGTCGTGGTCGCGCATGGCGCCCGACTTCAGCTCGAGCATGGCCGAGGCGCCCGAGCCCTTGCTCATGACCGCGACGAGCGCGTCGAGGTCGACGCCCGTGCGCTGCGCGACGATGAGGGCCTCGCCGACCGCCGCCGCGTTCGCCGCCGCGACGGAGTTGTTGATGATCTTCAGCATCTCGCCCTGGCCGAGCTCGCCCACGTGGACGACGAGCTCGCCCATGATCTGCAGCAGCGGCTCGGCGCGCGCGTAGTCCTCCGCCGCGCCGCCGGCCATGATCGTCAGCGTGCCGGCCTCCGCCTTCGGCGACGAGCCGGTCACGGGCGCGTCGATCATCCGCACGCCGCGCTCCGCGAGCTCCGCGCCGATCGCCCGCGTCTGCGCCGGCGCGATCGTCGACATGTCGACGCACAACACGTCGGGCGCGGCGCCTTCGACGACCCCGTCGGGGCCGAGCAGCGCCGATCGCACCTGGTCGCCGTCGACGACCATCGTGATGACGACGTCGCTCGCGGCGCCGACCCCGGCCGGCGTCTCGGCGACGACCCCGCCATGCTCGGCGACCCAGGCCTCCGCGGTCGCCCGCGTGCGGTTGTAGACGGTCAGCTCGTAGCCGGCGCGGGCGAGGTTCGCGGCTTGCCGCGAGCCCATGATGCCGAGGCCGACGAACCCGACCCGCGTTGTGGGGGTGGCGTCGCTCACCTCGACGATGCTAGAGCGACGCGCCTATCGCTCGTCGACGTGCAGCTCGATGCGCGACGGACCGTCGTAGCCGGCGGGGTGCAGGACGAACATCTCGCAGGCCATGTCGGAGACCGTGTCGATGGCGCTGATGAACGAGCGCACCTTGCGTCCCGTCAGCCGCTCGATCGGCTCGCAGAAGCGCTCGAGCTCGGCGTGCTGAAACAGGAGGCGCAGGTCGCGCAAGCGGCCGTGTTCGCCGAGCCTGCAGAGGCTGTGCTCCGCGGGCGTCAGCGTCTTCTCGAGCGTGACGACGATGATGTCGGGACCGGCCCACTGCGTGCGCGTCTTGGTCGGCCCGCGCCCGAACTGGCCCTTGTAGATGCGGACCATCTCGTTGGAGATGGCGCTGAGCATGCCTTGCTCGTTGGTTGCGCTCGGCGACTCCGTCGCCGGGTTGCTGACGTCCATGGAAGACTCCGGGCCGTGGTTGAGGACAGACCCGAAGCCACGCCGAGCCCGGCAACGGAGCGCGACGGTACGTCGAGGGTGATCAGCATCCGCCCACAGCGACGGTCGACGTCACCGGAGCGGCTCTGACAACTTACCTCAGTGATCGGAGAGCAGCGTTAAGGCGAAACGCGGGGAGGGGACGCCGACCGCGGAGGCACCAGGGCGGCCCTGCCGGGCGGGCACCGCAAGCGCGACGGCCGCCGCGGGAGCCGCCGGCTCTTGCGGGCCCGGAGTAGGCTGCAAACGCGCCATGACCGACCACATCGAATGCGACGGCTGCGGACGGAGCTTCGTCACCGACGACGCCGCCGGGATGATCGCCGCCATCAAGGGTCCGTGCCCGACGTGCGGCGGACGGTTCCATCTGGCCTCCGAGGCGCTGCACGCGCCGTCGAGCGCACCGGCGGCGGAGCGGCCGTCCCGCTAGGCGCCGGGCGGGCCGTGGCCGCCGCCCCCCGGAGTCTCGATGGCAAGGCGGTCGCCGGCGGCGAGCTCTCCGCCGGCCTTCGCCGGTAGGTCTGCCCCGTTGAGGACGTTGCGCCCGCACGCGCCCGGCTCGCCACCGGCGGCGCCGGGGGGAGCGTGGCGCCGGCGCTCGGTGATGAGCGAGTAGGACATCGGTGCGAGCGCCTCGAGCTCGCGCACGACGCCGTCGCCGCCGCGCTGCGCGCCGTCGCCGCCCGAGCCGCGGCGGATCTCATAGCGCGCGACGCGCAGCGGGAACTCGAGCTCGAGCGCCTCGACCGGCGTGTTGAGCGTGTTCGACATGGCGACGTGCACGCCGCTCGGTCCGTCGGCGTCGGGGCAGGCCCCCTGCCCGCCGCCGAGCGTCTCGTAGTAGGTGAACGTTTCGGATCCCAGGGTCAGGTTGTTCATCGTGCCCTGGCCGAGCGCGCGCCCGAACGCTGCGAGCACGAGGTCGGCGACCCGGCTGGACGTCTCGACGTTTCCGCCCGCGACCGCGGCGGGCGATCTCGCGTTCAGCAGCGAGCCCTCCGGCGCGAGCACCGTGATGGGGCGGTAGGCGCCCGCGCTCGGCGGGACGTCGGGGTCGGTCAGCACGCGCACGGCGAAGTACGCGGCCGAGCGCGTGACCGCGAGCGGGCAGTTGAGGTTGCCCTCGTGCTGGGCGGCGCTGCCGGAGAAGTCGAGCGTCAGCCCGTCGCCTTCGACGGTCGCGGTGAGCCGCAGCTCGAGATCGCCCTCGCGGGCCTCGAGCAGGTCTCGTGCCTCGCGCGGGCCGTCGTCGAGCGCGGCGAGGCAGGCGCGGGTGCGCCGTTCGGCGTAGTCGAGCACCGCGTTCATCGCGTGGCGCAGGGCCTGCGCCCCGAGGCGCTCGGCGAGCTCGACGAGGCGGCGCGCGCCGGTCCGGTTCGCGGCGAGTTGGGCGCGCAGGTCCGCGCGGCGCTGCTCGGGCTGGCGCATCTGCGCGACGAGCTCGTCGATCGCGGCCTCGTCGAGCGGGCGCGGCGCGATGACGACGCCTTCCTCGTCGAGCGTCGTCGAGTCCGCGGGCATCGAGCCGGGCGTGCGGCCGCCGACGTCGGCGTGGTGCGCCCGGCTTGCGGCAAAACCGAGCAGCGCGCCGTCGTGAAGGACCGGCGTGACGACCGTGATGTCGGGCAGGTGGGTGCCGCCGCGGTATGGGTCGTTGAGGATCCACGGCCGGCCTTGCGAGTGGTCCTCGTCGAGCACGGCGGCGACGGCGGCAGGCATCGCGCCGAGGTGGACGGGAATGTGCTCGGCCTGCATGACCATCTCGCCCGCAGCGTCGAAGAGCGCCGTCGAGCAGTCGCGGCGCTCCTTGATGTTCGCCGAGTGCGCGCTGCGGACGAGCGTCGCGCCCATCTCCTCGCAGGCGGCGCGTAGCCCCCCGGTAATGACCTGAAGGTCGATCGGGTCGAGGTCTGCGCTCCCGTCCGCGCGCGCACGCGAGGCGGGCTCCGGCGCGGCCTCGCCTCGCGCCCCCGGCGCGGCTTCCGCTGGCGCCGACGGCGCGGCCTCGCCTCGCGCCCCCGGCGCGGCTTCCGCTGGCGCCGACGGCGTGGCCTCGGATCCCGCGGTCGGCGGTGCGGCCGGCACCGACGCCCCGGCTCGCGCGGCCGGTCGGTCCGAGTCGGCGGCTGCTCGCTCGAGGACGATCGTGCCGGCGTCGTCGACCGTGCCGTGCCAGCCGGGCGGGACCGCGAGGGTGGCTTCGGGCAGCTCGCAGATCGCCGGCCCTTCGATGCGCTCGCCGGGCGCGGGCTCGCCGCGCAGGATCTCCGCGTCGTGCTCCTCGCCATCGAAGACCACGGCGCGGCGAGAGCGCTCGCTGCCCGCGGAATCCCCCGCCGCCAGATCGAGCTGCGGGCCGGCGACGCTGGCCGTCGCGCGGATCGTCACGACCTCGATCGGCGCGTCGTCGTCGCGGTAGCCGTAGCGCTCGGCGTGAAGGTCCTCGAACGCCGCGCGCAGGTCCGCGACCGCCGGCTGCGCGAGATCGCGCACGGTGAGCTCGTGCGCCTGGCCGCGGTAGCGCACGTCATAGGCGACGTCGAGCCGGACCTCGTGGTCACGATCGGAGACCGGTTCGCGCGAGGTCCGGTCGTGGTCGCCGGAGGTGTCCTGGCCGGAGGGCTCGCTGCCGCCCGTCGCGCTCCCTTCGAGCGTCGCGCGCGCGCCGTCCGCGAGTTCGTCGCGGGCCGTTGCGAGCGCCGCGTCGGTCAGCGCGTCGCCGGCGAGTAGCACCGTGCGCTGCTCGGTCGCCCGCCGATCCGCCGCGGCCAGACCGAGCGCGCTGAGGACGCCCGACGCGCGCGGGCAGAGGATCGTCGTCATCGCCAGCTCGTCGGCGATCGCCGCGGCGTGCAGCGGCCCGGCGCCGCCGAAGGCCAGCAGCGCGAAGCGCCGCGGGTCGATGCCCTGCTGCACGGTCATGACGCGCAGCGCGCGGACCATCTCGGCGTTCGCCACGCGCACGATCCCCTCGGCGCACGCGATCGGCTCGAGGCCGAGCTGCTCCGCGAGGCCTTCGACGGCGTGCCGGGCAGCCGCCAGGTCCAGCGCGACGCCTCCGGCCAGCGCGCCGCCCGCATCCAGGCGGCCGAGCAGGAGGTTCGCGTCGGTCACCGTCGGCTCCTCGCCGCCGCGCCCGTAGCACGCGGGGCCGGGGTCGGCGCCCGCGCTGCGCGGCCCGACGCGCAGCGCGCCACCCGGATCGCGCCACGCGACCGAGCCGCCGCCCGCGCCAACGGTGTGGATGTCGACCATCGGCAGCGCGAGCGGGCGACCGCCGACCTCGCGCCCCGCCGTCTCGCGCACGGCGCCGCCCTCGACCACGCAGACGTCGCACGACGTGCCGCCCATGTCGAAGCACACGAGGTCGGGCCGGGCGCTGTCGCGTGCCACGAGCGCCGCCGCGGCCGCGCCGCCGGCCGGCCCGGAGAGGACCGTGTACGCGGCATGGCGCGCGGCGAGTTCGGCCGCGGCCAGGCCGCCGCTCGACTGCATGATCCGCGGCTCGGGCAGCCCGTCGCGCGACGCGCGCTCGAGCAGACGGCGCAGGTAGCTCGCCAGCAGCGGGGAGAGGGCAGCGTCGACCTCGGTCGTCGCCGCGCGCTCGTACTCGCGAAACGTCCCGACGACCTCGTGCGACAGCGAGACGTGGACGTCCGGCATGCGCGCGGCGAGCGCGCGCGCGATCGCCTGCTCGTGCTCGGGATGCGCGTAGGCGTGCAGGAGGACGACGGCCACCGCCTCCGGCTCGAGCGCGGCGACGGCACCCGCGAGCGCCGCCGGGTCCTCGAGGGCGCGCAGCACGCCGTCGGGTGTCGTTCGCTCCTGCGCGCCGACGCGCATGTCCGGCGCGACGAGCGGGGCGGGGCGCGCGGCGCACAGGCGGTAGAGGTCGGCGCGCGCCTGGCGGCCGAGCTCGACGAGGTCGGTGAAGCCCTCCGTCGCGACGAGCACCGTGCGCGCGCCGCGGCCTTCGAGCAGGGCGTTCGTCGCGACGGTCATGCCGTGGGCGAAGAGCTCGACGTCGCGAGCGGGTGCGCCCGCCCGTTCGAGCGCGGCGCCGACGGCCGCCATGACACCCTCGGACTGGTCGGCGGGCGTCGTCGGGGACTTCGCGGTCACGAGCCGGCCGCCCGTCGCCAGCACCGCATCGGTGAACGTCCCGCCGACGTCGACCCCGAGCAGCACGCCGACAAATCTAACGCGGGCCAGCGCCCGCAAACGCCGCGCGGCTGCGTTCCGGCTTGGGAAAAGCGCTCCGATCGTCGAGACTGCGCGTTACATGCGCATGCGCCTCCTCCGTCTCGCAGCCCTCGCCGCCGTCGCCGCCGCCGCGCTGCCCTCGCAGGCGTCCGCGGCGCTGACCGCCACCGACGTGCGCATCGGCGCGCAGCCCGCGTTCGTCCGCGTCGTCGTCGACTTCACCGGCGGGCGCGTCGAGTTCAGCGACACCGACGCCGCCGACCACGTCGTCGCGGACGGCAGCGGGCGCGTGAACATCAGCCGCGCTGGCATCGTCGTCACGCCCCGCGACCGCACCGCGCAAGGCGTGCGCGCCCGCCTGAGCCTCGCCACCGCGAACCGCGCGCGGCTGCAGCTCACAAGCGAGAGCCGCCGGTTCAAGTACGTCCGCGTCTTCGTCCTGCACGGACCCGAGCGGGTCGTGGTCGACCTCTACCGAAGCCGGGCGCCGAGCCCGTCGGCGGAGATCCGGACCGGCGTGAACAGCTGCCTGACGCTGACGAGCATCCAGACGACCGGACACACCTTCCGCGTGCGCGGCACCGCACGCAACCTGTTCGAGTCCAACTTCGTCATTCGGGTGCGCGACGGCCTCGGCCGGGTCCTCGGCCGGCGGATCGTGACCGCGAACGGGCCGTGGAACCAGACGGTCTCCTACCCCGTGGGAACCAGCCGCCAGGCCGGGACCGTCGAGGCGGTGGCGGAGTCGGCGAAGGACGGCTCGCTCGTCTGCATCGTGCAGCGGCGCGTCAGGCTCGTGCCCTGAGTCGGGCCCGCCGACCGCGGCCTCTCACCGCGCGCACGCCGCCGCTTGCACGTCGCTCCCGCGCGCTGCGGCGTGCAGCACGTGCGCGCCGATCGCCTGCGCGAGCAGGGGAGGCACGGCATTGCAGATCTGCGTGTAGTTCTGGATCGTTGCGCCGTGAAAGACGTACCGGTCCGGGAAGCTCTGGATGCGCGCACACTCCCGCGGCGTGAGAAACCGATCCTGTGTCGGGTGGATCGAGGTCATGCCTCGCGTCCAGTAGGCGGTGTACGAGGGCTCGTCACGGCGGGCTCGCCGGTAGCCCCCTTCGTACCTCACGCGGTTCTCGGCGTACCGATCGACCAGGCACTGCATCCCGGCGCCCTCCGGCACGGCCCGGATCTTCTCCAGGACGCGCGCGCTGTGCTTCTGCGTCGTGTGGTTGTGGACCTTGCTCGCGCCCTCGCGGGCCCATCGCTGGTACGCCGCGTTCGCCGGGGTGTCGTAGGCGAACTCCCCGACTCGCTCACCGGGCGCGACGACGGGAAGATCCGAGATCGCGTCCCAGAGCGTCACCACTGGGTGTTGCGCCTCGAGGCTGAGCGTGGACGCATGCGTTGGCGCTGGCAGGGTTGGCACGAAGTCGAGTGCTCCGATGGCCACGAAGCGCTTGCGTCTCTGCGGCACCCCGTAGTGGCTTGCGTCGAGGATCGCCCACGTCCAGACATACGGACTTGCGTCGAAGCGACTGGCGAACGCATCGAAGTGCCGTCCCTTGTACAAGCCCCGGAACCCGGGCACGTTCTCGAACACCCAGACCGCCGGGAGGTTCGCCTCGATGACGTCGGCGAAGCGCGAGACGAGGGTGTTACGAGGATCGTCTGATCGCTTGTAGCCCTCGTTGCTGAAGCCCTGGCACGGCGGGCTCCCGACGATCAGGTCGGCGGCGGGGTAGTCGTGCGGATCCCTCGAAGCGAGGTCGGCCAGCTCGACGGTGCCCGCCAGGTTTGAGCGCGCGGTGTGACACGCCGGCGCGTCCCAGTCGTACGACGCGACGTGCCGTAGGCCGGCCATCGTGAGGCCGAGCGACCATCCCCCGGCGCCTCCGAAGAGGTCAACGAACGTCACGGACATCCGAGCCACTCCTTGCCGACCAGCCGTACGAGCTGGTCTCGCAGATCCGTCGTCGTCTTGCCAGCTGGTGCGCGCACGTCGAACCAGCTCGTTTCGATCTCGTCGAGGTGATCGTGAACGTACCGCCCGATCGCCAGGTGCGCCTGGTAATCCATCAGGCTCTTCGTGAACCGGTTGACCTTGGCACCGTCGATGGGGGTGTAGCTCTGCTGGAACACATCGCGCACGTCGCTGTACGCGGATGAGGGATGCACCAGCACGTCGCTGACGAACTTGGTCAGGGGCTCGTCCTGCAGGAACAAGAGCCAGTCGTACGACTGGGCCAGCACGTGCAGTTCCTTGTTGGCATCGTCACCTCGGAACCAATTGCCATGGTTGCTGGCGAGTCCAACGCTGACGACGAGCCCTTCGCGGACGGCTGGATCGGCACTCTCGGCGATGCGATCGAGTGCCTCCCCGTAGAGTCCCAGCAGCTCCGGAGCTGCGCCCGGCCTCGAAAGGACCGCGTACCAGCTGCCGTCATCTCGTCGGACCTTCTGCAGCGCGGACACATGTCGCGCCACATATGCACCCTGCTTGGCCTTCTCGATTGTCGTCGGTCCCTTGAACGGACCCTTCGGACCCTCCTCCATGCCAACCCGCTTGCATTCGACCATGGCGTAAGGGCGTCTGAGCACCAGCGCCAAGTCGATGCTGTACCGAGTGCCGTCGACTCCGGCCAGCGTCGCCAGAAGCAGAAGACCCTGCTCCTCGTTCCTTGCCAGGAGGCAGGCGTTCTTCACGGCGGGTCGCCCGGCCTTCAACGACAGGAGTTGGTTCGGGCACCGCGCAAGCTGCCGCCGCTCGAGGAGCTCTGCGAACTCGAGCGAGAGCCGTTTGAGCCTCGCCGCGGTCAGCGGCAGCGGCGGCGCGTCCAGCTCGATCGAGAAGCGTTCACAGCTGGGATGCAGCGCGAACTCGACGTTGTGCGATACGTCGAGGCTGCCGAACTCCGGAATGCCGAGCTCCAGCGACATGTAGGGGCCGAGGCCCCAAGCGCGGAGAAGGTAGAACGCCAAGATCTCGACGATCGTTCCCAGCGCCCGGCCTGCAGCCTTGCGGTTGTCGCCGGTGTGCGCGAAGAGATCATCGGCCAGGACGTTCTGCAGCTCGTTGATCGACTGATATGCCACGGCGGCCGAGGCTAGCGCCGCTGCCGGATGCTCCTTGGCAGCGCGCGGACCCACTGCCCCGGTACGGGGCAGGCAAGCCGGTCAACCTTGCGATGCCGTTCAGTCGAACGGTTCACGGGAGTGCTCGGCGCGTCAGATGCGAGGCCGGCGTCCTACCGGCGATCGCCCGACTACGCCGCGATGGCCCGTCCGTACTCCTCGGTCTCGGCGAGATGCTGGTGCGACGGGCAGTAGCCGTTGTGGGCCAGCGGCATCCGCTGGCAGGGCGTGCCGCGGCGCGTCGTCGCGCGGCACTCCAGGGGGTTGCCGTGGATGTCGTAGCCGTGCTGCGGCTGCTTGGACAGCCACTCCTGTGCGGCGTCGACGTACGAGTTGCAGACCTTCCAGACCCGCGGCTGGACGCCGATGGGGAAGTGCATGCGAATGTCGTTGAACAGCGTCCGCGCCGGCCGTGCGAAGTAGTGGCGATCGGTCGCGAGGCGCTCAATCGTCTGCTCGCATGCGTGCAGCACCTCGGCGTGAGCAGGCTCGCGCGACCCGGTGATGTGGGGCGACAGCTCGCGGTAGATCGCGCGGCTGAACTGGTACATCTGCAGGAGCTCCTTTCCCGTGGCCAACCCCGGTCTGATGGGTCGCGACAGTGTCACGTAACTGTGTAAAGGTTAGGACAAGCGCGATGTTGAGTTCGTATTAAGCCGCACTCGTCCGAATCTCCACCCTGCCGACTTCGGGGTCTTGGGGGCGTCGCCACGAGGCCGGCGGGTCCTAGCGCCAGCGGGCCAGGCGCGGCTGCTCGTCGGCGCCGACGAGCGCGTGGCGGTGATCCAGGGCGGTGTCCCGCTCGGGGAAGTCCGAGCGCTGGTGGGCACCGCGGCTCTCCTCGCGCTGCAGGGCGCAGGTCGCGATGAGGCGGGCGAGCGGGTGGGGGTCGTCGAGCAGCCGCTCGAGGCTTTCCCGTGTGCGCACGAGGCCGGCATCGCGCCACAACGCCTCCTGCGTGGACCGCTGCGGCTTGACGAGCGGGGCCGGCGGGGGTGCCTGCGCGCCGGCGGGCGTTGCGCCGGGGTCGTCCTCGTCGAGCGCGGCCGCCGCGGCACGCGCACCGAAGACGAAGCACTCGCTGAGCGAGTTCGAGGCAAGGCGGTTGGCGCCGTGCAGCCCGGTGCACGCCGTCTCGCCGATCGCGTAGAGGCCCGGCACCGTGCTGCGGCCCTGCAGGTCGGTGACGATCCCGCCCATCATGTAGTGCGACGCGGGGGAGACGGGGATCGGCTCCTTCGTCGGATCCAGGCCCGCCTCGGTGAGCGCGGCGACGACGTTCGGGAAGCGCGCCGGGTCGACATCGCGCATGTCGAGGCCGACCGACGGCTCGCCGGTCTCGCGCATGACCGCGTCGATCGCGCGCGCGACCTCGTCGCGCGGCGCGAGCTCGTCCACGAAGCGCGCGCCGTCCGGTCGATGCAGCGTCGCGCCCTCGCCGCGGATGGCCTCGGTGACGAGGAAGCCCTCGCGGCCCTTGATGCCTCTGACGGCGGTCGGATGGAACTGCAGGAACTCGAGGTCGGCGAGGTCGGCGCCGGCGCCGTGCGCGAGCGCCATCCCGATGCCGAGCGAGCCGGGCGGGTTCGTCGTCCGCGACCAGAGCGCGGCGGCACCGCCGGTGGCGAGGATCGTCGCGCGCGCGCGGATCGCGCGGCCGTCCTCGAGCAGGATGCCGACGCAGCGTCCGTCCTCGATCCACGCGCTCGTGGCGCGCGCGCCCTCGAGGATCACGATGCGCCGGCGGTCGACGGCGAGGGCCGAGAGCTGGCGCACGATGCGCCGGCCGGTCGCGCTGCCGCCCGCGTGGACGACGCGCCGGTGCGAGTGGCCGCCTTCGAGGCCGAGCGCGAGGTTGCCGCGGCGGTCGCCGTCGAAGCGCACGCCGAGGCGCTCGAGGTCGGCGACGCATCCCGGCGCCTCGTCGACGAGCACCTGGGCCGCCGACCGGCGCACGGCGTTGCGACCCGCGGCCTCGGTGTCGCGGAGGTGCTGCTCGGGGTCGTCGTCGACGGCCAGCGCGGCGGCGATCCCGCCCTGCGCCCAGTAGCTCGCGGTCTGCGCGAGGGGGGTGGCGGAGACGAGCGCGACCCGCGCGCCGGGCCGCTCGGCGGACAGCGCGGCGTACAGGCCGGCGGCGCCGGCCCCGACGACCGCGACGTCGGTGGTGAGCAGCGGTTCGTCGGCCACGTTGGCCGGTACGGTATCCCGGATGCCTGGCCGGGTCCTGTTGCGCCATCCCTCTTCGCTCGAGCACGAGACCGGGGCGCATCCCGAGTCACCGCGGCGGATCGTCGCGATCGAGCGTGCGCTTGACGAGCGCGACTGGCTGGGGTGGGAGGTGCGCCTGTCGCCGGCGGCCTCGCGCGCGGCGATCGAGGCCGTTCACCCGGCCGCGCACGTCGATCGGATCGAGGCGCTGGCCGCACGCGGCGGCGGGATGCTCGACATGGACACGACGGTCAGCTCGGGTTCGTGGGAGGCCGCGCTGCATGCCGCGGGTGGGGTCGTCGCGATGGTCGACGCGCTGCTCGGCGCCGAGGGCGCGGCCGTCGCCGCCTCGCTTCACCGCCCGCCCGGCCACCATGCGACGGCGGGTCGCGCGATGGGCTTCTGCCTCTTCAACAACGTCGCGATCGCGGCGCAGCACGCGCTCGACGCGTGCGGCGCGCGACGGGTGCTCATCGTCGACTGGGACGTCCATCACGGCAACGGCACGAACGACATCTTCTACGCGCGCGACGACGTGCTGTTCTGCTCGATCCACCAGTGGCCGCTGTATCCGGGCACCGGCCGCGAGACCGATGCGGGCGTCGGGCCGGGCGAGGGCTACACGGTCAACCTGCCGGTGCCCGGCGGTTCGGGCGACACGACGTTTGTCTCGCTGCTCGAGCACGTCGTGCGCCCGCTCGCGGCCCTCTACGCACCCGATCTCGTGCTCGTCTCGGCGGGCTACGACGCCCACGCCGACGACCCGCTTGCGAGTTGCTTCGTCACCGACGCGGGCTACGTCGCGATGTCCGCGAGCGTCCGGGCGATGGCGGACGAGCTCGGCGTCCCGCTCGGCATCGTCCTCGAGGGTGGCTACGACCTCGGCGCGCTCGCGCGGGGGGTCGTCCTCACGCTCGAGACGGTCGGCGCGGCGGAGCCAGTCGAGGTGCCGGAGGTCGAGCTGCATCGGCTGGCGGTCGCGGCGCGTGAGCGCCTCGCCGCCGGGCGCTGGCCGTCGCTGGCCTGACCGCCTGCGGCGCGCGGGCGTCTCGCCTGCGCGCGGCGCGAGGCGTCGCTCGCCGAACGGGCGCTGGCCGTGCGACCGTCGCGCCGATGACCCGCTGCGGCGGGCGACCGGGCACATACGAGGGTGTCGTTCAGGGCGTCGTGGCGGTGGTTCGTGGCGCGAGCGGCGGTGGTGGCGCGGCGCCCGTCGAGGTCGGCTGGGTCGTCGTCGGCGTGGTCGTCGGCGTCGTCTGGGTTGTCGTCGGCGTGGTGGTCGGTGCGGTCGGCGTCGTCGTGGGGGTCGTGGCCGCCGTCGGGGTGGTGGTGGGCGTCGTCGGCACCGGCGTCGTCGCGGTCGGGACCAGCGCCGGCGGCACCGCGGCGGGGGCGGCCACCGGCACGGTCGCGGTCGCGGTCGCGGCGGCCGGGGCGCCGTCGTCGTCGGTGAGCTTGACGAACGCGAAGGCGAGCATCGCGCCCGCGATGAGGATGATCGCCCCGATCGCCACGGTCGGCAGCTGCCAGTTCGGCGTCTGCGCGAGGCGCGTGCGAGCGGGCGCGCCGCACTCCAGACACCAGTCCTGATCGGGGCCGATCGTGGCCGAGCAGCGCGGGCAGCGCAGCGATCCGGGGGCGGGCAGGTGTGGCTGGCCCGGCGCGCCCGGCGGCGGCGTATTCACGACCGCGGGCCGTCCGGCGCGAGGCTCACGACGCGTCGTGTGGGCGGAAGATCTCGGTCTGCTGCTCCGTGCCGGGCGAGGCGTCCGGTGGGCGCGCGGCCTGGCTGTCCCCCGCGCCGTCGGCGGAGTTGTCCGGCGCCCCCGCGGGCGCTTGCGTCGCCTGAGCCCCGGCCTGCTCCAGACCGGAGCCGCGGGGGATGAGCGTCGCAGCCGTCGGCTGCTCGATCGGCGCCGGCGCCGGCACGGGCGCCGGCGGGGCCTGCGGCGGGGCCGCGATCGCTCCGCCAACCTCGCCCATCGCCTGTGCGCCGCCGAACTGCAAGCCGCAACGCGGGCAGAAGTTGTCCTCGCTGGCGTGCAGCGCGCCGCAGCGCGGGCACGACGAGAGGCCCGGCTCGCGCAGCTCGTGGATCGGGCGGCGGTCGTCGAGCACGCGCTCGAGCGCTCGCAGCTCGCGGTCGACCGCGCCGAGCGCCGCGAGCTTCGCCTCGACGAGGTCGGGGCGCTCGCGGTCGAAGCGGCGCATGTCGAAGATGAGCCCGCCGACGTCGCGGAACGCGAGCTCGCGCGCGCGGCGCAGGAAGCGAAGCCGGCGGCGCAGGCGGCCGCGGTCGCGGAAGCTCGCCGACCCCGGCGCGACGTCGACGACCTCGGCGGCCTCGACGTGCGACGTTGGCTCGCCGGTCGCCAACGGCTGCTGGTCGGGTGCCAGTGCCGGCTGACGCGCGGCACGCTTGCTCCACGGCAGGCGGCCGGCGGCCTGCTTGCCCCACGGCAGGCGGCTGGCCGGCGCCGGCGCACCCTCGGCTTGCGGCGTGCGGGCTGCTCGCTTGCCCCAGGGCAGCCGGCTGGCGCCCTCGGCTTCCGGAGCGCGAGGCGCCCGCTTGCCCCACGGCTTCCCCTTGCGGCCGCCGCTCGGGCGCAGGCGTGACACGCCGGCCTTGAGGCGGGGTGCGAAGCCGGCGGCGCTGCGGCGGGGGGAGCCGGGAGCGCGTCGGCGGAAGATGCGCTGCTTCAGTCCGGTCATGACGTGGGGGCGCCGAGCGACGGCTCGGTCCGTGCCTCGGCGGGGGAGTATAGAGGCGGTGCCGGGCCGCCCGACACCAGCCAGCGCCAGGCGGTTGCGACCCGCGCCGCGAGCGCGTCGGCCGAGTACCGCAGCGCGCGGGCGCGTCCGGCGATCCGTGGATCGTCCGCCTCGACGTGCGGCGCGAGGGCTTCGCGCCACCGCTCGGGGTCCCATTCGGCGCACAGCGTGCCGGCGATCCCCTGCAGCGCGGCAGCGTGCTCGCCGGTCGGGCGGGCGAGGACGGGGACGTCGCAGGCGAGCGCCTCGATGCAGGCCAAGCCGAAGGTCTCCCAGTCGGCGGGGCAGATCACGGCGTTGGCGGCGTTCATCCACAGCGGGACCTCGTGCGTCGGGACGTTGCCGAGCGTGAGCAGCTCGACGCCGTCGCTGGCGGCCGCGAGCTCGCGGGCGAGATCGGCTCGCTTGACGGCGCGCCGCGGGTCGTAGGGGAAGAGGAGGTAGCGGCCGCCGGGCTTCAGGCCGAGCTGCTCGCGCGCTGCGCGGCGGTCGCGCGGGCGGAAGCGGTCGACGTCGATGCCGCACGGCAGGATCGCGATCGGCCGGCCCTGGGCGGCGCCGGGGACGTCGGCGGCGAAGCCGGGCGTCGGCGTGCCGACGAGGTCCATCCGGCGCAGCACCGGCGCGGTGATCTTGCGCGAGCGCGGGTGGTAGACGTCGTTGCCGTGCAGCGTGACGAGCCGCTTGTCGGCGCGCACCGCGAGCGCGGGCCACGCGGTCAGCCCGAAGTGGGCGTGCACGACGTCGAAGCGCCGGCCCTCGAAGCGGCGCCGCAGGTCGCGCGCGGCGCGGACGTACGCCTTCGGGCCGCCGGGGTCGAAGGCGTGCACCTCCACGTCGAGGTCGTCGATGCGCTGCAGCGCCTCGACCTGGTCGCGGACGAATCCGCCCAGCGCCGGCCGCGCCGGGGAGGGATACATGTTGGTGACGACGAGCGCGCGCATGCCGAGGTTGCGCACATTCACAGAGTCGGCACACGTTCGCGTGCAAGTCGTTGCACTTGCGTCTAGATCCGTCACACGCTTCCGCGCAGCATCGGGGCCATACCGAACCCCACCGCTGGAGGCGCAAGATGCCGTATCGCACGATGGGCTGGATCCACGCAAACATCGCCCGCCTGCTCTCCGAGCAGCGCGGTCAGGGCACCGTCGAGTACGTCGGGCTCATGCTCCTGCTCGGGACGCTCCTCGCGGGCGTTGTCGTCGCCGCGGAGAAGATGAAGGGCGGCGGGATCCACGAGGAGATCGTCGAAGCGCTGAAGGACGCGATCGGCAAGGTCGGCAAGTAGCCGCGGGCGGCGGCCCGGTGACGATCGGGCCGCCTCCACGTGGGACACCACCTTGGTCTCGAGAGTGCGGCCGCGGACCGAGGTACTCGAGTACATGGTCGCGCGTGCCGCGGAGGTGACACCGGTACGCGTGGCCTCGGCCAGCGTGCTCGAGATCGCGTACGGCTTTGAGCGTCGGGCGGAGGCTGATCCGAGATACCGCACGCTCCTGAGCTGGTTTGCAGACGTGCTGGCCGCGGGGGCCTTCGCCGTTGTCGCGCTCGATGGCCCGGCAGCGTTTGTCGCCGGGCGGCTGCGCGCGGCAGTGCCTCATGCACCGGCGCGCCGCGATCGGCGCTCGAAGACGATGCGCCAGGCGTCGTGGTTGCTCGACATCCAGATCGCCGCCACGGCGTTCGCGGCCGGGCTCGATGTCGCGACAGCGAATCGCGCCGACTTCTTGGCGCTCGGAGAGGCTCTCGCGGTCTTGTTTCCCGCCGCGCCGCCGCTCGCGGTCCTCGACGGTCCGCTGTAGCGGGCGAGCGGCTACGCCCCCGGACATCGGGAGCCGGTCATCGGCCCCGTGCGGCGGCCGCCGCGGCCATCATCCGGTTGAGCAGGCCCGTGAGCTCGCAGCGTTCTCTGTAGGCCGCGCAGACCGCCACCGCCTGCGGAATGACCGTGCGGTACGTGGTCGTGCCCACGCGGTAGGTCACCTCGTAGCCGCGCATCCCGAACGTCTCCCCGGCGCGAAGGCTTCCGAAGGTCATGATCACCGCGCCGGATCGCCCCGCTTTGCTTCGCGATGGCGGAACGCGAAAGCCCCGGAGGTCCTTGAGGTCCGCGCGGGAGTAGGACCGGGGAGGAAAGCCCTCGCCGGCGCCGGTGACCGCTCCGTCGGGGTCGGCGTTGACACCCAGCGCCATGTAGATGCGGCCATCACGCAGGACGCCGACGACGCCCAGTCGCCGGATCGAGATCAGGACGGCATCCTGATCAGACCGGTTGTGCATGAGCGCGCTACGGTCGACGAACACGTCGCCGGGATCGAGCCGGATCCCTGAGCCCGTGATCCCCGCCTCCTCCGGTGGAGCAAGCGGACCTTCATCCAGTGCGCCGCGGTCAAAGACCCCGGTCAGCAGGCCAACCAGCACCAACACGCCGGCGATCAAGACCAAGCCGGCGCCTACGCGCCGGCCCAAAGCTGCTTCCACGTGCTTGGCATCGGCTCGCCGCCGGCGTCGACTCGGCCGCCCGTTCCGCAGATGAAGTAGGGCAGCGCGCGATCGCTGAAGCGGTATGCGACCTGCACGTTGCTCGAATACCCCGACTGCGTATCGAACCCGATGCCGCCGACCTTGACACCGATCGTGGTCGCCTGGATCTTGCCCTCGCTACGGCTGAACTCGTCGCCGGGGTCCTTGTCGACCCGGTGGTCGTTGTCGAACACGCGGCTGTTGCGACAGTCACCGCCAGCAACACCCGGCCGGTCGCGGACCTTGCGGTCCGTACGCAGATTCGTCTCGTACACACGGTCGGGCGTGATGACGGCCTTGGGGGTGCAGAGCTCGTCCTCTTTGGGGCCTCTGTCGTAACGCAACAGCTCGCGGTGGTAGCGCACGTAGGCCAACACGCGGAAGCGTCCCTTCCCACGCTCGGTATCGGTCTCGGATATCGCGCGTCGGTCGCCGCTCAACTGCCCCCCACCGATCGCAAGATCCTTGAACGCCGCGTTCAACGAGAACGAGATCTCGTTGGTGCGCTCGCGGCCGTAGGTGAACGACGCTGTCGTCCCGCGGTTGGGGTTCAGACGCCCGATCACCGTCCACCGCTTCGGATACGTATCGTCACCTTGCGCGGGACACAACGCGCCAACTGCAAGGACGGAAGCGAAGCGGCGGCACGCGCCTGCGCAGCCGGGGTCAAGTCCCGCAACGCAACGGGATCGTCTGCTCCCTGCCACCGGCCCCCCTTCCAGACGCGCAACACCGCCCGGGGATCCCGCTCGGCGTAGCTCGCGACCTCCACACGCAGCGTCACCGCGCCCCCGTTGGCCTGGACGGCCCTCGCGAGATCCCCGGCGGGGCTGGCTCGCACCTCGAACCGCCCGTCCGCGCCGCTTCGAGCCATCGCCACCTCCCCGATACCCGGGGCGTACACGAGAATCGGGCGCTGGGCAGGCTGCCCGTCGGCGCCACCACCGACCCCTGGATCATCACGGGCTGCGTCGCACCCTGCCCCAACGCGAGCGCGGCAACAGCGCCGGAGAGCACCGCAACCACCCCGAACGCGGTGATCATCCTGTGGGTGGCAAGCATCCGGCGCCAGACTGGCAGGGTCACGAGCGGATCGCAAGCTCGCCCACGCGGCTCTTCGCCGCACGCGATCGGAGTTCGCAGACTCGCTTCTCAGACCGCAACCGAACCGAATCGTCCGCCGCCGTTGCCCTTCCGTAGCCGGCGCCGCGGCTACGCCCCGATGCCCATCGTCGCCTCGTCGAACGGCGGCAGGTCGACGATGTGCGGGTCGAGCAGCTTGCGTGCCTCGTCGGCCGTGAGGACGTCGGAGCGGTCGAGCTTGATGACCTCGGCGTCGCCCGGGGCGACCTCCCAGACGTTCTCGCCGATCAGCCGGCAGCGGTCGTCGTAGGCCCAGAGCATGAGCTGGCGCGAGCGCAGGAGGTAGTGGGCGCCGATGTCGTCGACGTGGTGGCCCAGCGCGACGAGCGCGAGGCCGGGGTGCTGCTGGTAGGCGATCGCGTTCGAGCAGACGAGGTGGTCGCCGACCGCGAGCTGCTCGTCCTCGGCGTAGAAGATGCACTCCGCCGTCAACGTCCACAGCGCGTAGAGGGCGCGAACCGCGTCGCGCCCGCTGATCGTCCGCGGGACCCGGCCCTGGTAGAAGTTGTAGACCGGCTTTGAGACGGTCATCTCGGGCACGAAGATCTCGTCGTAGCGGCCCGCGATCTCCAGGAAGCGGTGGCGGTGAAAGGCCTGGAGCAGGTAGCGGTGCCGCGGGTTCTCCGTGCGTTCGAGCAGCTCGTCGATCGCGCGGTTGGTCTGGGTGACGTCGAGGTCGATCACATGGTCTCTCCGGTCGCTGGTGCAACCATCCCGGGCGGGCGCGGGCGGGGCCACCCCTGCCCGCCCGAAGCCGTCTGGGAACATGCTCCGACCGTGATTTCAGTCCCCGAGCCCACCGCTCCGATCGGCGTCTTCGACTCCGGCGTGGGCGGGCTGACCGTCCTGCACGAGCTGCTCGTCGCGCTGCCGCAGGAGGACTTCCTCTACCTCGGCGACTCCGCGCGCTTCCCGTACGGCGACCGCACGGCGCCCGAGCTGCGCGCCTTCTCGCGCCAGATCGCCGACATCCTGCTCGAGCGCGAGGTCAAGCTCATCGTCATCGCCTGCAACTCGGCGACCTCGAGCGCGATCGACGACCTGCCCCGCTACGTCGCGCAGCGCGGCCACGCCGTCGACGTCATCGGGGTCGTCGGCCCCGAGTCCAACCTCGCCGTCGCGCGGACCGACAACGGGAGGATCGGCGTCCTCGCCACGCCGGCGACGATCGCGAGCGGCGCCTACGAACGCGCGGTCCTCTTGGCCGACCCGCTCGTGCGCCTGACGAGCGTGCCGTGCCCGGAGCTCGCACAGATGTGCCAGACGGGAGCGCCGATCACCGAGCAGGACGTCGAGCTGGCACGCGTCTACTGCGCGCCGCTGCGCGCGGCCGGCGTCGACACCGTGATCCTCGGCTGCACGCACTACCCCTTCGTCCGCGCGCTCCTGCAGCGGCTGCTCGGCCCGAGCGTCACGCTCGTCACCTCGGGCACCGCGATCGCCCGGCGCGTCGGCCACGCGCTCGCGAGCAAGGACCTCGCGACGCCACGGAGCCTCGACACCGAGGGCCGCTACAGCTTCCTGTGCACCGGCGACGCAACCGCCTTCGCCGAGATCGGAACCCGCTTCCTGCAACTGCCGATGGGCGTTGTGGACCACGTCGAACTCCCTCTCGAGGAGGCCATCGCATGACCACGACCACGACGCCCGAACGCTCCTACGGACGCGCTCCCGACGGCCTGCGCCCGACGACGATCGAGCCGCACTTCGTCAAGCCCGCGACCGGCTCGGCGCTCATCACCCAGGGCGAGACGCGCGTCATCTGCACGGCGTCGGTGCAGGAGAGCGTCCCGCGCTGGATGGCCGGCAAGGGGCGCGGCTGGGTCACCGCCGAGTACGCGATGCTCCCCGCCTCGACGGGCGATCGCAAGCCGCGCGACATCTCGAAGGGCAAGCTCGACGGGCGCTCCGTCGAGATTCAGCGCCTCATCGGCCGCTCGCTGCGCGGCATCATCGACTTCGAGGCGCTCGGCGAGCGCACGATCTACCTCGACTGCGACGTCCTCACCGCCGACGGCGGCACGCGCTGCGCCTCGATCACCGGCGCGTTCGTCGCGCTCGACCTCGCGTGTCGCAGGCTGATGGCCGAGGACAAGCTCGAGCGCACGCCGCTGACGGGCTCGGTCGCGGCGATCTCCGCCGGGATCGTCGACGGCATCCCGCTGCTGGATCTCGACTACTCCGAGGACTCGACCGCCGAGGTCGACGCGAACGTCGTCATGACCGGCGAGGGCGGCCTCATCGAGGTCCAGGCGACGGCCGAGCGCACGCCGCTGTCGCGCGCGCACCTCGACGACCTGCTCGCGCTCGCCGCGGGCGGCATCGAAACGCTCCGCGAGGTGCAGGCCGGCGCGGTGACGTGAAGCTCGTCCTCGCGACCCGCAACGCCCACAAGGCGCGCGAGTTCGCGACGCTGCTGGCGCCCCACGAGGTCCTGCCCCTGCCCGACGACGTGAAGCTTCCACCGGAGACGGGCGACACCTTCGAGGCCAACGCGCGCGAGAAGGCGCTCACGGCGGCGCGTGCGACCGGCCTGACCGCGATCGCCGACGACTCGGGGATCGAGGCCGCGGCGCTCGGCGGCAGGCCAGGCGTGCGCTCGGCGCGCTTCGCCGGCGAGGACGCGACCGACGAGGAGAACCTCGCGAAGCTCCTGCGCGACGCCCCCGCCGGCTCGCCGCTCGCGTACGTCTGCGCGCTGGTGCTCGCGGAGCCGCGCGGAGGGGGCGCGGCGGCGGGCGGGGGCGCGGTGGCCGGAGGGGAAGGGGCCGGAGAGGGCGCGGCGGCGGGAGGGGGCGCGGTGGCCGGAGGGGACGGGGCCGGAGGGGGCGCGGCGTCGGGAGGCGGCGCGGTGGCCGGAGAGGACGGGGCCGGAGGGGGCGCCGGCTCCGAGGCGTTCATCCTGCACGCCGTCGAGGGGCGCTGCACCGGCACCCTCGACCCGAACCCGCGCGGCGGCGGCGGGTTCGGATACGACCCGGCCTTCCTGCCCGACGACATCGGCGACGGGCGCACGATGGCCGAGCTCGCGCCCGACGAGAAGGCCGCGATCAGCCACCGCGGCCGCGCGGCGCGCGCGCTGCTGGCACGCCTGGAGGGCTGATGGCCGGCCCGCTGCTCGCCGCCAGCGCTACGCAGGGCAGCCGCAAGACCGGCGTGGCGGCGCTGTCGATCGCCTCGAACGCGATCCTCATCGTCCTCAAGCTCGCCGCCGGCGCGATCACCGGCTCCGTCGCGATCATCACCGAGGCGATGCACTCGTCGGTCGACCTCGTCGCGTCGATCGTCGCGTACGTGTCGGTGCGCACCGCCGACAAGCCCGCCGACTCCGACCACCCCTACGGGCACGACAAGTTCGAGAACCTCGCCGCGGCGATCGAGGCGATGCTCATCCTCGTCGGCGCCGGGGTCATCGTCTTCGAGTCGGTCCGCCGGCTGTCGAGCGGCGCCGAGGTGCACTCGCTCGGGATCGGCATCGCCGTCATCGCGTTCTCCGTGCTGGCGAACGTCGTCGTCTCGACGCTGCTCGCGCGGCGCGCGCGGGAGACCGACTCGCCGGCGCTCGAAGGCGACGCCGCGCACCTGCGCACGGACGCCGCGACCTCGGCGGCCGTGCTCGTCGGGCTCGTCCTCGTGCAGCTCACCGGCGCGGCGTGGCTGGATCCGGTCATCGCGCTCGCGGTGGCCGCGGCGATCGTCTACGCGGGGATCAAGCTGCTGCTGCGGGCGTCGCGCGTGCTCGTCGACGAGGCGCTGCCGCCCGCCGAGCTCGACGCGGTCCGCGCGGCGATCGCGGAGTTCGGACCGCGCGGTGTCTGCGGCTATCACAAGCTGCGTGCCCGGCGGGCGGGCTCGCGGCGCTACGTCGACCTGCACGTCCAGTTCGTCAGCGGCACGACGCTCGAAGCGGCGCACACAACGGCCCACCAGCTGCAGGACGCGATTCGCGAGCGCGTGCGCAGCGCCGACGTCCTCATCCACCTCGAGCCCGAGGCGAATGTGCACCCGGGCACCGAGCTCGAGCTGCCCTGACCGCGCCGTCAGCGCCGGTTGTCGATGACGACCTCGCCGACGCTCTTGGACGCGTGCGCGGCCGGCTGGCCCTTGGCCGTCTGGGGAGCGGGGTTCTGACCCGGGAGCACCGGGGTGTAGTAGCGCATGCGACACGCGATCGCATCGGGGAACGCCGCCCGCACGTAGTTGCGGATCCAGGTCTCGACGACGGCCTCCACGCCGGCGAGGGTCGGCGCCTTGCTCGCCGGCGTCGCGGTCGTGCCGGGGTGCGCCACGCCCGCGGTGAGGTTGGCGGCGTCGCCCGCGTCAAGCGCGCCGACCGCGACCATCGCGTTGAGCATCGCCTGCGGGTAGTTCGCCCGAGCCGCGCGGTGCCACCCGATCGAGTCGGTCTCGTTCTGGGTCCCCGGCCCGCTCGGGATCGCCTGCACGGAGTAGTCGACGGTCTCGCCCGCTCCGATCGACTTGATCACGTGCTTCTCGACGGCGTGGTAGTGGCGCGTGTTGAGCGAGCGCGTGAACGGCGCGAGGTTCTGCTGCTCGCCGCGGCCGCCGAGGTGCTCGTTGATGAAGTGGCCCTGAACCCAACGCATCTTGCCGGCGATCTGGCCGTTCTGGGCCATGCCGAGGAGCGCCGTGAAGTCGGTCCAGTCGTCGGGCCTCGTGGTGCCGACACCGCTTCCCGTGCGCGTATGGGAGCGCACGAGCTTGGCCTGCGTGGCGGTGCCGTGCGCGCCGAGCCCGTACTTCGTCGAGTAGTGCTGGATTGGGGCCTTCGCCGGGTGGGCCCCGACGTTCCACGCCCTGACGTTGTGCGAAGTGGTGTTCACCGTCAGGGTGGCGTTCGCGGTCGCGTTCTTGACGTCCCCGACGGCGGTCGACTTCGTCGACACCATGAGCGGGCTTCGGATGTAGCTCGAGGTCCTGACCCCGCTGCGGCCGTAGGGCCGCACGCGGTCGGTCGGGTACGGCTCTGAGCGGTAGCTGTACTTCTTCGTGCGCGACCGGCCTCCGGTGCCCCATGAGCGCTCCCGCGGGCCGTCGTCTTCGACGTCGACGGGACGCGAATAAGAGACGACCGGCGACTGGGACTTGAGCCGGGCGAGCGCGATCATGAACGCCCCGCGCATCAACAGCGACTGGACGGCGGCGCCGTCCTCCAGGCCCTGGCGCTCGACCTCGCGCTTGTCGGGCTCGTCGAGATACAGCAGGCCGTCGCGCTCGGTCGCCTTCAGGCACGATCGCTGCAGGAGCCCGGGCGGTGCGGGGACCGTGTCCGCGCGCTGCTCGACGCAGCGTGCGAGCGTCGCGTCGAGGGCGGCCGGCTTGCGCGCGGCGCCTCGCGTGGGTCGCGACGCGACCGGGACCGCCGCGCGGGCGTGACCGCGACCGCGGCGCACGTGCTTCGCGTCGCGCTGGGCGACGGCGCGTCCGAGCATCGACACCGACGACATCGCGGCGATTGTACGCCCGCTGGCTGCGGTTTGGGCGGGTACGCCGGGCGTCAGCGCAGATTGATCGCGGCGCACAGCCCGACGGCGATCGCGAGCGCGCCGTAGCCGTTGTAGCCCGAGACGAAGAGCAGCAGCGCGGTGACGAACGCGGCGCCGACGGTTGCCAGCCAGGCGATCCTGTTCAGGGGCACGAGCTGCATCCTCCCCGATCGACAGCGGTCCGGTCGCGCTGGTAGCTTCGAGGACGACCTTTCCTGCCGCAGGAGGAGCACAACCGCCGTGACGAAGGCCCAGCTCGTCGACGCCGTCGCCGCTCGCACCGGCCTGACGCGCAAGCAGTCCAGCGAAGCGATCGATGCCGCGCTCGAGACCATCGAGGCCGTCATGGGCCGCGGCGGCGAGGTCATGCTCGCCGGCTTCGGGAAGTTCAGCACCGCCGAGCGGGCCGCGCGCCAGGGCGTGCATCCGCGCACGGGGGAGACGATGAACATCGCGGCGACGGTCGTGCCGAAGTTCACCGCGGGCACGAGCCTCAAGCAGGCCGTCCGCAAGTAGTGGGCTTCGGAGATCGCCTGACCGCGCTCGTCGCGGCTCGCGAGTCGCAGATCGTCCTGGGCCTGGACCCCGACCCTTCCCGGCTGTGGCCTGAGGCGATCGAGGGCGCGCCGTCCGATGGCACGCCGGCGTATCGCGCCGCCGCCGCCGTTCGCGCGCACTGCGCCGCGCTCATCGACGCCGCCGGCCCGGCGTGCGTCGCCGTCAAGCCCCAGCACGCGTGCTTCGAGCGCCTCGGCGCCGACGGCTGGGCGGCGTTGCAGGCGACCGTCGACCACGCCCGCGACGCCGGCCTGCTCGTCATCGCCGACGCCAAGCGCGGCGACATCGACGTCTCGGCGGCGGCCTACGCGCAGGCGCTCGTCGGCACGACGCCGACGCCGTTCGGCGACGCGCCGGGCCTGCGGGCGGACGCCTTCACGGCCAACCCGCTGCTCGGCGTCGACGCCCTCACGCCGTTCAGCGAGGCCGCGCGCGCGGCGGGCGCCGGGGTGTTCGTACTCGTGCGCACGTCGAACCCCGGCGCCGCCGACGTCGAGGATCTCGAGCTCGCAGAGGGCGGGACCGTCTGGGAGCGGCTCGCGCGCATCGTGGCGCAGCTCGCAGCCCCCGGCGACGGGCTGGCGGAGATCGGCGCCGTCGTCGGCGCGACCGTCCCGGCGCACCTCGCGCGCGCACGGGAGCTCATGCCGCGCGCGCCGTTCTTGCTGCCGGGCATCGGCGCGCAGGGCGGCCGCGTCGAGGATCTCGCCCCCGCGTTCGCTCCCGGCCGCGCGGGGGGCCTCGTCAGCGCGTCGCGCTCGATCGCCCGCGCGCACGAGTCGGCCTCTGGCGCAAGGAACCCGCGCGACGCCGCCCGAGCGGAAGCCGAGCGCCTGCGCGCGGCCGCCTGGGCGCTCGCGTAGCGGCCCGCGGCGAGCCGGCCGCAGAGCGTGCGCGCGGCGGCCCGGGCGCTGGCGAACGCCGCTCGCCCCGCATGCCGGGCGCAGCGCCGTAAGCCGGTTGCACACCCGACGTCGGGCGCGCCGCGTATGCTCCATGCCGGATGTTGCAGGCGCCAAGGATCGTCCGCTGGACGCTGCCGGCTCTCCTGCTCACGCTGGTGGTCGGGGGATACGCCATCGTGGCCGCCAGCGGGCGCGAGGACGGGGGCAAGCCGGGTTCGTCCGCTCCGACGACGACGACGAAGAAGAAGCACAAGCCCAAGCGGGTGATGGTGCACACCGGCGACACCGTGGCCTCGATCGCCCGCAAGGCGAAGCTCACGGCCGTCGAGCTGCTCGAGCTCAACCCGAACGTCGACCCGCGCCTGCTCCGGCCGGGTCAGCGACTCAAGATCAGTCGGTGACGCGGCACCTCGGGGCGGTCGTTGCCGTGCTCGCGGCGTGGCTTGCGAGCGTGCCCGCCGCGGCGCTCGCGCAGTCGGGCGCGCCCGCGCTGCAGGCGCGCGCCGCGATCGTCATGGAGGCCTCGACGGGCGACATCCTCTACGAGCGCAACGGGCGCCAGCGCCGCTCGATCGCGTCGGCGACGAAGCTCATGACGGTGCTCGTCGCGCTGCAGCGGACGGACCTCGACGACGTCTACACGGCCGCCAACTACCACGCCGCGGTCGGCGAGTCGCAGATCGGACTGCGACCGGGCGAGCGCATGAGCGTGCGCGACCTGTTGCGCGCGACGCTCCTGCCCAGCGCCAACGACGCTGCCGCGGCGATCGCGGTGGGGACGATGGGCTCGACGAAGGCGTTCGTCGCCGAGATGAACAAGCGCGCCGAGGCGCTCGGCCTGCGCGACACGCACTACACGACCCCGGTCGGCCTCGACGACCCGAACAACTACTCCAGCGCGCGCGATCTCGCGAAGCTCGCGGTGCGCCTACGCGGCTACGAGTTCTTCCGGCGCACGACCGACCTGCCGCGCGCAACGCTGCGCAGCGGCTCGCGCAAGCGCACGGTCGTCAACCGCAACACGCTCGTGCGCAACGTCGCGGCGGTCAACGGCGTCAAGACCGGGCACACGAACCGGGCCGGCTACGTGCTCGTCGGATCGGCGCGCCGTGCCGGGGTGACGGTGGTCAGCGTCGTCCTCGGCGAGCCGAACGAACGCGCGCGCAACGCCGACTCGCTCGCGCTCCTGCGCTACGGGTTGAACTCCTACGAGGCGGTCACGCCGCTGCCCCAGGGCCGGACGCTCGGCAAGATCGCCCTGCGCTACCGCAGCGGCGAGTTCGTCGACGTCGTGGCGGGCGCGACGGTGCGCCGGGTGCTGCGCGAGGGCGCGCGGACGAGCGTCGCCGTCAGCGGCCTGCCGCCGGAGGTCGACGGGCCGCTCCCGCGCGGCACGCGCGTCGCGACGGCGGTCGTGCGCGCAGGCAAGGAGGTGCTCGCTCGGGTGCCCGTCGTGACCGCGCGCCCCGTGGCCGAGGCCGGGCTCGGGACCCGACTGGGCGATCTCGTCAGGCGATCGCAGACGATCACCGCCCTGGTCGTGCTGCTGGTCTGTAGCCTCCCTCTCCTGATGTTGCGCCGACGGGCGATGCGCCGCAGGCGGGCACTCGATGCCGAGCACCGGCGCGCTCGTCGCCGCGAGGAGACCCCGGCCTCGTGATCATCACCGTCACCCTCAACGCCGCCATCGACAAGTCGCTGTCGGTACCGAACTTCCGGCTCGGGCGCCGCCACCGCACCGTCGACCAGACGACGCTGCCGGGCGGCAAGGGCGTCAACGTCGCGCGGACGCTGAAGACGCTCGGCCAGCCGGTCATCGCGACGGGCTTCGCGGGCGGGGCGACGGGCACGCGGATCGTCGAGGCGCTCACGGACGAGGCGATCCTCAACGACTTCGTCCGCATCCGCGAGGAGTCGCGCACGAACACCGCGGTGCTCGACCCGACCAACGGCGAGCAGACCGAGATCAACGAGCGCGGCCCGGCGGTCACGACCGCGGAGGTCGAGCTCTTCCACGACAAGCTCATGTACCTCGCGCGCGGCGCCGCGATCGTCGTCTTCGCCGGGTCGCTGCCGCGTGGGGTGGACGCCGACGTGTACGCCCACCTCATCCGGGAGCTGCGCAAGCTCGGGCTCGTCGTCGTCATCGACACCGACGGCGACCCGCTGCGCCACGCCGTGCGTGCCGCTCCGAACGTCGTGTCGCCGAACGTGCTCGAGGCCGAGGAGCTCGTCGGGCACGAGTTCAACGACGACGAGGACCGGGTCATCGCGGTCCGCGAGATGGTCACGCTCGGGGCGATCGAGGCGATCATGACCGTGCCCGACGGCTGCTTCGCCTCGGTGCACACCGAGGGCGAGACGAAGCTCTACCGCGTGCGAATCCAGCCGCGCGAGGCCGTCGCGACGGTCGGCGCCGGCGACGCGTTCCTCGCGGGCTACGTCGCGGCGCGCTACGAGGGCAAGCCGGCGGGCGAGTGCCTGCGCTTCGGGGTCGCGTGCGGCGCGGAGTCCGTCCAGCGCCTCGGGGCCGGCCTCGTCGACCCGCACAAGGTCGAGCGCCTGCTTCCGGAGGTCGACCTCCAGCGCCTCACCGCGCCGGCCGAAGTCTCCTGACCGCCGGCGCGTGACCGCCAAGCAGCCCGCGCGGCGCCTGTACCTCCTGCGCCACGCGAAGTCCAGCTGGGACGATCCGGCGCTCGCCGACCACGACCGGCCCCTGGCGGCGCGCGGGCGGCGCGCCGGCGAGCTGCTCGCCGAGCACTTCAGCGGCGCCGCCGTCGCTCCGCAGCTCGTCCTGTGCTCCACGTCCGCGCGGACGCGCGAGACGCTGGCGCTGCTCGAGCTAGCCGGCGAGCCCGTGGTCGTCTACGAGCGCGCGATCTATGCCGCCCCGGCCCGGGTGCTGCTCGAACGCCTGCGGGCGATCCGCGACGACATCGACTCCGCGATGCTCGTCGGCCACAGCTCGGGCATCGAGGACCTCGCGCTGCTCCTCGCCCGCGGCGGCGAGTCGCTCGGCCGCCTACGCGAGAAGTTCCCCACGGGCGCGCTCGCGTCGCTCGAGTTCGGTGGCTCGTGGCGAGACCTGGACGCGCGGTCGGCGAGGCTCGTCGAGTTCGTGACGCCGCGCGCGCTGGACGAGCTGGACCGCCCGCGCAAGCCCTGAGGACCCGGTGGGGGTGTGGTAAACCGCACCACGGGACGCCTGCCAGCCCCATCGTCGCGGGGCCGGAGCGCTGGCAGGCTACGCACCATGACCTGAACAACGCGACGCTCGTGCGGACATCCTCCCGGTCCGCGACGATGAAGCCTCCCGGGTGATTCACCCCCGCAGTCCCCCGACTGCAGCGAATCGCTCACGTGGTGTCGCCGCAACACCCCTCCCAGCAAGGCCCTGAGATCCCGCCCCTCCCGGCGGGCTCAGGCCGTTAAGGGGTGCTCAGCGCAGCGCCCACGCCGGGCTGGACGCGTTGCGTGCGAGCCTGCGCGCCGTCCCGCCTGCGGTGGGGACGACGTAGAGGTCGCGCCCGCGCACGAACGCGACGCGCTTGGCGTCGGGGCTGAAGGCCGGGTCGAGGTCGGCGCCGCTCGTGAGGTCGCGCAGCCTGGCGCCCGTGGCCGCGTCGAAGAGGACGATCGGGCCGCTGACCGACCCGGCGGATCCGTCCGGTCGCGCCACCGCGGCGACGCGCCGGCCGTCCGCGGAGCCGGCGGGATCGTCGAGCCAGCGCGCGGGGTCCACCGCAACGCTGCGCACACAGCCGGCCTTCGCGGTCACGACGCAGACGAACCACGGGTTCTCGCCGTCGCCGAAGGCCTGGCGCAGCAGGCTGCTCCCAAGCCAGCCGCCGGACATCGGACCCTCGGCCACGATCACGCTCTGCGCGGCCGGGTTGCCGGCATCCAGCGTGATGAGGTTGCGCTCGAGCACCGTGCCACAAGGCGGGAAGGAGCAGATGACGACCGGTCGCTGGAGCACGTCGATCCACGCGACGGCGCCGCCGTCGGGTCGCATGTTCACCTCGGGTGCCGCCTGGCGCAGCGCGGTGCCGACACGCTGGGCGCTCTTGCCGTTTCGCTTTGCGCGGAAGACCTCCTCGTCGCGGATGAACGCGAGCTTGGCTCCCGAGCGCGACGCGCTGACCGCCGTGTAGGGCTTGGACGTCGTGCCCTTCAGCAGCGTGCGCTTCTTCCCGCTCGCCGCGTCGACCGTGCAGATCGACGGGCCGCACACCGCGTAGATCACGCCGACCGAGGCAGCCGAGCTTGAGGCCGGCGCCGCAGCGAGCGAGAGAGCGACGAGCGCGACGGCAGCGAGGATCCGGAGCATCGCCGCAAGGCTAACCGCTCCTCGCGTCAGCGCCGGATATCGCTCATGCTGGCCCCGTGGGCGCACGGGAGACAGCAGCAAGCAGGTACGCGATCCTCGGCCCGGTCAGGCTCTGCGATGGCGATCGACTGGTGCCCGCCGGTGGGCCGCGGCAGGTCGCGCTGCTGGCCTTCTTGTTGATTCACGCGAACCGCGCGGTGTCGACCGACGCGCTGCTTGACGCGCTGCGCAGCGAGCAGCAGAGCGCGGGCACGCTCAAGTCGATGCAGATGGCGATCGCGCGGCTGCGCAAGACGCTTGGCGGCGCGGTCGGGAGTGCCGAGTCGCCGCTGTGCACGGTGGCCGGCGGCTATATGTTGCGGGTGCACGCGGGGGAGCTGGACGCCGACGCGTTCGAGCGTCGCCTGCAGGAGGGCCGTGCGGCCCTCGATGCGGGCGACCCGGACCGCGCGGCCGAGCACCTGCGGGACGCGCTCGGGCTGTGGCGAGGTCCCGCATTCGCGGACGTCGCCTATCAGGAGTTCGCGCAAGCCGAGATTCGGCGCCTCGAGGAGCTGCGCCTGGCAGCGATCGAAGCTCGCAACGACGCGGAGCTGGGCCGCGGCCGGCACGCCACGCTGATCGGTGAACTGCGAGCGCTGACCGTAGCCCACACGACGCGTGAACGTCTGGTCGCGCAGCTCATGCTCGCGCTCTATCGCTGCGGCCGCCAGACCGAAGCACTCGACGTCTACGAGCGCACCCGAACACACCTCGCGGTTGAGCTCGGGCTGCAACCGGGGTCGATGCTCAGAGCCCTGCAAGCGCAGATCCTCGAGCAATCGCCGCAGCTGGATCTCCACCGGCGACCGCTGCAGGCAGCGTCCGAGCCGGCCGACCGAGTGGCTGGGCAGCTGCCCGTCCCCGTGACCGAGCTGCTGGCACGCGACGCCGACCTCGACGCGCTTGAGGCCATGATCGGCAACAGCCGTACGCGTGTCGTCACGCTGATCGGGCCGGGTGGCGTGGGCAAGACGCGCCTCGCGATCGAGACCGCCCGACGGCTGGGCAAGGGCTTCGCCGACGGTGCCCGATTTGTCTCACTGGTGTCCGTCGGCAAGCCTCGCGAACTGCCCGCGGCACTCGCGCGAGCGCTCGCCGCGCCCGTCAGGGACGGCGAGCCGCCGGCCGTCGCGCTTCAGCGGTTTCTCGGCGACCGTACGTTGCTGCTCGTGCTCGACAACTTCGAGCATCTCGTGGCGGGCGCCGGGCTCGTCAGCGAGCTGCTCGCCGAGAGCCCTGGCCTGACGATCCTCGTGACGAGCCGTGAGCCGACGCGACTTGCGGCCGAGCAGCTCTATCCGGTCCGCCCCCTTGCGGTTCCCGACAGCTCCGAGCAGCGCATTGACGGCTACGGCGCGGTGGCGCTGTTCGTCGATCGCGTGCGCGCACGCGATCCCGGGTTCGTCCTCGATGGGACCAATGCGCCCGCGGTTCGTGAGATCTGTCGCCGCCTTGATGGCCTGCCGCTGGCGATCGAGCTTGCGGCGGCACGGGTCGGGCTGCTGTCGCCCGCGCAGCTCGTGGCGCGCCTCGATCAGGCGCTCGCCGTGCTCGGCGTCGGCGCGCGCGACGCGCCCGAGCGCCATCGCACGCTGCGCGCCGCGATCGATTGGAGCTTCGGCCTGCTGACGGCGACGGAGCGCGACGCGTTCACGCATCTCGCGGTGTTTGCGGGTGCCACCGTGCAAGCCGCCGAGTGCGTGACCGGCGCCTCGCTGGACACCCTGGACTCGCTCATCGCCAAGCAGTTGCTGCTGCGCCGCGGCGAGCGTCTGACGATGCTCGAGACGGTCCGCGAGTACGCGCTGGAGCGACTCGCCGAGCACCCCGGCCGCGAAGCCGTGCGGACGCGGCTCGCGGCATGGTGCCTGGAGTTCGCTCGCGAGGCGGCCACGCACATCGGGCGGGCGGATCAAGTCGTGTGGGTGGCCGGGCTCGACGCAGAGCTACCCAACCTTGTTGCGGCGCTGTCGCGTGCGCTCGACGACGGACATGAGGAGTACGCGCTCGAGCTCGTCGCGCATCTCGGTTCGTACTGGCTGCGCACGGGGCAATCCGACGAGGGGCTTCGTTGGCTCGATGCTGCCGTGACGCGCTGCCTCGACGCGCCGGCGCCCGCCCGCGCGAACGCACTGCTCTGGCGCGGTCGGGTCGCCGGGATACGATCGGGAGCGCGTCGAGATGACGATGTCCGCGCGGCCCTCGAGCTCTTTCGTTCCTGCGATCACAACGCCGGGATCGCGCGCTGCCTCTGCGAGCTTGCCAACAGTGAGGCATGGCACGATCGATGTGAGAACGCGTCAGCGCTCAGCGACGAGGCGATGGCGTTCGCGAAGCTCGCCGAGGACGACGAGACGACCGCGACGGTGCTGAGCGTGCAGGCGTTCGTGGCGAGCAACTACCACGACATGTCGACGCGTGGCCGGCGTGCGTTGGCGCACCTGCGGCGGGTTGGCATGCTCGGCGACGCAGGCGGCCTGTGCATCTCGACCAGCTATATCGCGCTGTTCGAGCGCAGGTATCGCGACGCAACCGCCTGGCTGGCCGATGCCCTTGAGATTGCCGTCACGGTGCAAACCGGCGACCTCCTCTTCTTGGCGCGATCCAACGAGGGTCTCGCACGGCTGTTTCTTGGCGAGATCGACGAGGCCGCGATCGCATTCGCGCAGGCGCTCGCCGTCTGCCGCGAGGCGGCTTGCGAGGACGAGGTTCTCGAGCCGCTGCTCGGGCTGGCCGCGGTCGCCGCGCGCCGGTGCCAGCACGAGCACGCCGCGCGGCTTGCCGGCGCGGCGAACCGTCATAGACCCAGGTTGCTGGCGCCCATCGAAGCGGAGATCGAGGCGCGGCTCTGGAACGAGTTCCTCCTCGCAGCACGAGAGGCCTACGGTCCCGAGCGGTGGGATCGCGCGACCGCGGACGGAGCGTCGCTGACGGTGTACCAGGCCATCGACCTCAGCCTATGAGCCGCGGCGCAGCCGGTCCTCCCGCAGCGTGCGCTTCTACCCGCTCGCCGCGTCGACCGTGCAGATCGACGGGCCGCACACCGCGTAGATCACGCCTGCCGGTGCGGCCGAGCTCGCGGCCGGCAACGCGGCGAGGGGGGCGGCGAGGGTCGCCACAGCGGCGAGGATCCGACGCATCCGGCGCACGCTAACAAGCGGCCGCGCAGCCGCGCGTCGGCCGGGTGTGTGCGCCAGTTCGGTGTTTCGCGGCCGGAGGTCTCGGGCAGCGCAACGAGTGACCCGAGCGAAAGGAGCGCCCCTTCATGCGCACCATTCAGGAGATCGAGACGTGGTACGGCCAGCCCCTGCTGGACAGCGTCGGCAGCAAGATCGGCGAGATCTCGGACTCCCTCCTCGAAGCGGAGACCGGCCAGCCGGCGTGGCTGACGGTCACGACGGGTGGATTTGGCAAGAAGGAGACGCTGGTGCCGGTTCACGGTGCGAGCCAGAGCGATGACGGCATCCGGGTGCCCTACGACAAGGCGCAGATCAAGGACGCGCCGAGCGTGAAGCCCGACCAGGAGCTGTCCGACGACGACGTGCGCCAGCTCTACGCCCACTATGCGCTCGACTTCGACGCGACGCCGGCGGAGCACCCCGGTGACGCGGGAGCGGCGCCCGCCGCGCAGATCACCGCCCCGCAGCAGCCGTTCACGCAGGCGGACATGAGCTGACGCTCACCGGTGTTTGGCGACTCAGGCCGCGACGGGAACGGCGACCTTCACCTCGACGAACACGCGATCGCCGCGCAGCTTTACGGTGTGCGCCGTGACGGCCTCGCCGGCGCCAAGCGGCTCGCCCGTCTCGAGGTCGTAGCGGCGGTCGTGTAGCGGGCAGATGACGGCGCGGTCGCAGACGATGCCGTCGGCGAGCGGGCCGCCCATGTGCGGGCACGCCGCATCCAGCGCGTACCAGCCTCCGGCGGCGCGGAAGACCGCGACGCGGCGGCCGTCGAGCGTCACGACGCGGCCCTCTCCGAGGGGCACGTCATCGACGTGGCAGGCGAAGGTCATCGCTCACCTCCGGTGGGCGGGCCGACGAGCGCGGGCTCGCCGGGATCGAGTGCGGGCGTGTCGAGGTCCGAGAACTGGCGCGGGTGGTACGGGTCGTCGCGTTCGAGCCACGGGTCCTTCGTCGCGGCCTTGGCGATCCGCAGCCGCTCGCGCAGCTGGGCACCCATCTCCGGATCGAGGACGATCTCGCGGATCTTCTCGAGACCGACGCGCGGGATGAAGTCGTACGTGCGCTCCTTGTAGTCCGCGTTCTCGCGGTAGTACTGCAAGAACGTCGTCGCGACGCGCAGCGCCTCCGCGCGCGAGTCGACGGTGGCGAGGATGTCGGCCTCGCGGACGTTGCCGCCCGCCGCGCCGCCGGCGCGCACCTGCCAGCCGCCCTCGACGGCGACGCAGCCGATGTCCTTGATCGTCGCCTCCGCGCAGTTGCGCGGGCAGCCGCTCACCCCGGACTTCACCTTGTGCGGGGTGTGCAGCCCCTCCCAGAGCTTCTCCATCTCGATCCCGAGGCCGATCGCGTCGCCCAGGCCGAAGCGGCAGAACTCCGTTCCGACGCAGGTCTTCACCGTGCGCACGGCCTTCGCGTAGGCGTGCCCGGAGCGCATCCCGAGGTCGCGCCAGATCTCGGGCAGGTCCTGCTTCTTGACGCCGAGGAGGTCCAGGCGCTGGCCGCCGGTGACCTTCACGAGCGGCACCTCGTACTTGTCGGCGACGTCGGCGATCCGACGCAGCTCGTCCGGCGTGCAGACCCCGCCGTACATCCGCGGCACGACCGAGAACGTGCCGTCCTTCTGGATGTTCGCGTGGACGCGGTCGTTGATGAAGCGCGCGTCGCGCTCCTCCTGATGGCGGTTGGCCTTGACCTCCGACACGAGGTAGGCGAGCGCCGGCTTGCAGACGCCGCACTCGCGGCCGGTACCGCACGCCGCGGCGACGTCGGAGACCGACTGAAAGCCGTCGTCGCGGATGCGCCCGGCGAGCTGCTCGCGCGTCTGCTTGCGACACGGGCACAGGTAGGTCGGCTCGTCGGACAGCCCGCCGGTCGCGGCGGCGACGATCTCCTTGACGGCGCCGCGGCAGGAGCCGCAGCCGGTACCGGCGCGGGTGACGGCCATGACCTCGCGCGGGGTCGCGCAGCCACCCTCGGTCACCGCGGCGACGAGCGCGCCCTTGCAGACGCCGTTGCAGTCGCAGATCTGCGCCGTGTCGGGGAGGTCGGCGGGCCCGGCGAGCGAGGCCTCGGCGAGCGCGACGAGCGGGTCGTCGATCGGCTCGCCCGAACGGACGGCCGCGACGAGCGCCTCGGATCCGCGCGTGTCGCCGAGCAGGATCGCGCCGACGACGCGGCCGTTGCGGGTCGCGAGCTTGCGGTAGATCCCCGCGGCGCCGTCGGTCACGACGGCCTCGTGGTCGCCCATCGCGTCGCCGGCGCAGACGAGGTCGATCCCGGCGACCTTGAGCTTCGCGCTGGGCACCGACCCGAGGTAGGCGGCGTCGTCGCCGGTGAGCGTGGCGGCGGCGACGCGAGCCTGGTCGTGGATCGGGGCGACGAGCCCGTAGACGATGCCGCGGTGCTGTGCGCACTCGCCGACCGCGAGCACGCCGGGGATGCTCGTGCGCATCGCGTCGTCGACGACGATCCCGCGTTCGCACTCGACGCCCATCGCGCGGGCGAGCGTCGCCTCGGGGCGGATGCCGACGGAGACGACGACGAGGTCCGCGAGCAGCCGGTCGCCGCCCTTGAAGTGCAGGCCGGTCGCGCGCACGGGGCCGATGATCGCCGTCGTGTTGCGCTCGAACTGGATCTGGACGTCGAGCGCGGCGAGTGCCGGGGCGAGCAGCGCGGCGGCACCGGCGTCGAGCTGGCGCTCCATGAGGCGGTCCAGCAGGTGGATGACCGTGACGGCGCAGCCCTGGGCGGCGATCCCGCGCGCGGCCTCGAGGCCGAGCAGGCCACCGCCGATGACGGCCGCGTGCTTCGCGCCGCCGGCGGCCGCCGAGCGGATCGCCTCGCAGTCCTCGGGACCACGGAACGGGTGGACGCCGGGCAGGTCGATGCCCGAGATCGGGGGCATGAGCGGCTGCGAGCCGGTCGCCAGGACGAGCTTGTCGTAGCTCAGCGTCCGGCCGTCGTCGAGCTCCACGCTGCGGGCGCCGGTGTCGACGGACGTCACCCAGCGGCCGAGCTCGAGGTCGACGTCGTGGTCGGCGTACCACTCCGACGGACGCAGCTGCAGCGTCTCCGGATCCTCGCCCGAGACGAGGATCTCCGACAGCCGCACGCGGTCGTACGGCGCGCTGGACTCGCCGCAGACGAGCGTGATCCCCGCGTCGGGGTCCCGCTCGCGTAGCGCTTCACAGACAGCTTGGCCGGCGATGCCGCCGCCGACGATCACGACCGAATCGCTCATGCGGCGATCCTCGCGGCTCGCCGTTTCCCGGGCGTGTTGTGGGTGTTTCCAGGTGATGAACGCGGGCGGAGCCGGCTGCGGCTGCTTGCCTACCGTCAGGCGGCCAGCGGCATCGCTGTCAGCGCCTGCTGGACCGTGGCCGCGACCTCGCGCGCGCAACCCCACGAGAAGCTGAAGCCCGAGCCGCCGTGGCCATAGTTGTGAACGATGTTCGTCGTGTCCTCGCGCTCCAAGCAGACGTTGCCGTTGCGCAGCGGGCGCAGGCCGACGCGGACGGGCTCGTCCGGGTCGAGCTCGGCGCGGGCGAGGATCGGCATGAACTCCAGGCAGCGGCGGTACATGTCGCGGACGGGCTGATAGTTGTGCAGGCCGATGTCGAGGCTCCACTCGTCCTCCTCGGTGAGGCCGCCGAGCAGGAGCGTGCTCTCGCCACGCGGGACGATGAAGACCATGTCCTGCTCCGTCGAGCCCTCCGGGTGCGAGACGCAGTGCGCCTCGGTGACCTTCGGCATGCGGCTGCCGTCGTTGATCGCCCGTACGAGCGCGCCGCGCAGCGGATAGGTCTGCGTGCCGTGCATCTCGGCGGCGCCGAGGCCGGTGCAGTTGACGATCGCGCCCGCCCCGAACTCGCTGCACAGACCGGCCTCTTGATCGGCGAGGCGGCCGTCGATGCGGCGCTGGGTGATCGTGACGCCCGCGGCCTCGACCTGCCGGCGCAGCCAGCCCATGTAGACGTCGGTGTCGATCATCGGCGCGATGAACGCGTACGCATCGACGACGCCCGTCTCGGGCGTGACGCCGTTGGCGCCGGCGAGGCCGGGGTCGCGAACGAAGCCGCGCACCTTCGGCGCGAGCTCGTCCATCTTGTGCAACTCGCGGGCCGTCTGCGGCTTGGTGAAGTAGAAGTTCGCGCGGCGCATGTACACGCCGGTCGCGGGATCGCGCGCGAGGTCCGAGAAGATCTCATAGGACTCCATCGCCCAGGCCTTCGAGCGCGCCAGCGAGGTCTGGTCGCGGTGATATCCGCAGACAGCGGGAGGCCACTCCCACAATGCACCGGCGACGACGGAGACGAGGTCGGACTGAAACCTCTCCGCCACGACTTCGACCTCGATGCCGTCTTGCGCGAGCGCGAGCGCGCAGGTCAGACCGCTGACGCCGGCGCCGACGACGAGGACACGATCGGACGTGCGTGGTAGTGGTGAGATGTTGTGTGTGGTGTGCATGTTCGCTCCAGGAGTGGGATGTGCGAGCAAATCTGTCACCACGGTTCGGAGCGCGACTACGGTTAACCCGCATGATCTGGGGGGTTGTCCGCACTTGGCCCGGCGCCGATCCGGTGCAACGCGTGCGCGCGGACCGCGACGTGATACGCGGTCATCCCTGTGTGACGAAGCTCACGCCTGCCAATGCGACGAAAGTCCCATGGCGCGCCGGCGCTCGCGCTGCCAACGTGCCGGCCAACACGACCCCGGAGGTGCCTCACATGTCCAAGCCGATCGCCCTGCTCGCCGCTGCCGGCCTCGCCGCCGCCGTCGCGACGCCCGCGCTTGGCGCCGGCGCGACCGTGCGCGTCGACGACGACTTCTTCCGCGCCAAGACCGTGCGCATCACGTCCGGCTCGACGGTGACGTGGAGGTGGGCCGGCGAGAGCCGCCACAACGTCGTCTTCCGCGGCTTCAAGTCGAGGCTCCAGCGCACGGGCACGTACCGCCACCGCTTCGTCAAGCGCGGGACGTTCCGCTACGTGTGCACGCTGCACGAGGACAGCGGCATGAAGGGCAGCGTCGTCGTGAGGTAGCCCGCGCCTGTGTGGCGCATGTCACGTATCTCCCCGCCCCCTGCTCGATCGGTGAAGCGAATCGTCACTTCGAGTCGGGGGGCAAGTCCCAATGAGCAGTGCAAGAACGACCCGCAGCGCGCGGGCGATGATCCTGTGCGCAGTAGCAACAGCCACAAGCGCCGCCATCGCGGCACCCGCCGCGTCGGCGCAGACGCCGACGCGACTACCCGTCTACGACGTCACGTCGTCGGGCGCGACGAGCACGCAGGCGACGAGACTCGCCAAGGCGCTCGGGCTGAGCGCGTCGCTGCTGCGTGAGCACGGGCTGCTGTCGTACATCGACCAGGACAACTTCGGCGCGCTCCCGGTCAGGCCGCTGGCGGCGCCCAAGCCCGACGAGGAGGGCACCGAGGTCGTCGCCGAGGTGCCGGACCTCGACGCGATCCGGCGGATCAAGCCGATGGCCGCCGACGCCGCTCGCAGCGCGGCGAACGCGGCGCTGCAGGGCGCCGGCCTCATCTCGGGCACCGGCGGCAAGGTGACGTACTCGGAGTTCGAGTCCGTCGACGCCGACGGCGTTCAGAACGCGAAGGTCCAGGTCGACACGCACGTGTCGTTCCCGCAGACCCTCGGCGACACGCCGCTGATCGGCTCGGGCTCGAAGGCGAAGATCATCTTCGGCGCCGACGGCAAGCCGACGTACGTGCGCTACGCCCGGCGCGGCCTGCGCGAGGGCGCGACGGTGGATCTGCTGTCGACCGCCGCCGCGGACGATCTCGCCAAGAAGCGCTTCGAGGCCGGCTGCCCGGGCGACGAGGCGCTCTCCGACGTGCGCCTGACGCGCAAGCTTGTCTACTTCGCCCCGCCGCTCTCGAAGACGTCCGTCGATCGGATCTACCCGCACTACGACTACGGCGCCGTGGCGACCACCGGCGGCGAGCAGGTCGAGCTCGAGCGCGTGCTGCTGCCGGCCGTCCGCACCGGCGGGCCGAAGGCGACGCTGACCGCGACCGCCGACGGCGGCCGCGTGACCGGCGTGACGACCGTCACCGGCGGCACCGCGCCATACACGTACAGCTACAGCTCGTGCGAGACGACGTTGCCCGACTCCGCCGCACACGGCGGCAGGGAGACGAGCTACACCGTCGTGCAGCGTCCCGGGTCCAAGGGGCCGCTCGCCGAGAAGCTCAGCGTCACGGTCACGGACGCCAACGGCCTGACGACGGTCGCCAGCGACCCCGTCAGCGTCACGCAGCCGAGCAGCGGGGCGCTCCGGCGCTTCGGCGCCCGTGCCGCGATCGGCAACCGCGTCGACGTGGGCAACGAGTGGATCGGCAACTCGCAGGGGCTGCCGAACTCCGAGGACAACAACTACGACTTCCGCGACGAGATGGCGGATGTCGCGACGATCGGCGTCAACTACAGCGAGAGCAACGTCTGGGAGAGCGACTTCAAGGATCCGACGCTCGGCGGCGACGACTCGACCTACGGCGACAACGTCGACCTCATGTGGTTCCAGGGCCACGGCAACCCCGACGGGTTCGCCACGCACCCGACCCCCGGTGACGGCTTCGTCGACAAGGCGGACGCGAGCTGGGGCAACTACGACCTCGAGTGGATGGTCGTGCACTCGTGCAGCGTGCTCGAGCTCGGCAGCGGCGCGACCCACGTGTGGAACCGCTGGCGGCCGGCGTTCGATGGCCTGCACATGCTGCTCGGGTACGGCAACAACAGCTACAACGTCGACGGCGACGGCAACGAGTTCGGCGACAACCTCGCCGATGACGACATGCGCATCCGCAGCGCGTGGGTCGACGCCAACGAGGCCGAGCAGCCCAACGGCGTCATCTACCGCTACATGGGCGTGTACGGCCCGAGCGGTGAGTGGAACCGCAGCGACTACTTCCACGGGATCGGCTCGGTGTCGGGAGACATCACGACCGTGACCGGGGCCTGGTCGTACTCCGGCACCGTCTAGCCGGACGCGCCGCGACGGCGGGCGGTCCCCTCGGGGCAGGGGGCCGCTCGTCGCTTCGTGGCGGCAGACCGTGAACTGGGCGGGCGCGCCGACCATCACGGCATGAGGATCCGCTTGCGGCACACGCCGGCGGAGCGGGTGAGCGCGCCGTTTCAGTCAGTCCGAGGTATCGCGGACGCGCCGGTAGCGCTCGTAGATCACGCGCGAGCCGAACGTCCTGGTCTCGATCAGGTCAAGCGGGACGTCTTCGGTGACGGGCGGCAGGAACGGCGTGCCGCCACCGACGACGACCGGATAGCGGAACATGCGCAGTTCGTCGACAAGGCCGAGCTCGACAGCCTGCGCGGCCAGGTCGGCGCCGCCGATCGAGACGTTCTTGCCGGTCGCGTCGAGCGCAGCGGCGACCTCCTCGGCCAGTGATGCCTCGGCGAGTCGGGCGTTCCCCTGGACGCTGTCGAGCGTGTGGCTGAAGACGATCTTCGGGATCGCGCACCAGACGTCGGCGAACGCGGACCTGGCCTCGGTGTCACGGAACGTCGGGTCGGTCTCCCACACCAGCATCGCCTCGTAGAGCCTGCGGCCGAGGAGGTAGCCGCCGAGCGCGCCTACCTGCTCGAGGTGAAAGCGGAACAGCTCGTCGCTGGGTGCCCCCCATGCGAACGCACCGTCACGGTCGGCGACGAAGCCGTCCACCGAGACGCTCATCGAGAAGATCAGCATGGCCTCAGCGATCGTACGGCCATTTGCCGACGCCGCACGGACATCTCGAAGCGAACCCCTCGACGGGACGCTGCTGCGCGGCTGGCACTGCGCATTTGCTGCTAAGCGGGAGGCTTCATTCAGCTTGCGCGAGCCAGACGATGCCGATCGCGATGAGAGCGATAGGGGCGATGCGCGAAGCCACTGCCGGGTCGCCGAACAGGAGCATCCCGCCGATGGCGGCCCCGACGGCGCCTGTTCCGGTCCATACCGCATAGCCCGTTCCGACCGGAAGATCGCGCAGGGCGATCGCCAAGAGCAGCATGCTGATCACGAGCGTCACGATGAAGAGCGCGGTCGGAGCCAGCTTTGAGAACCCGTGCGACTCCTTCAACGCGAGCGCCCAGACCGTCTCGAACAAGCCCGCGACGATGAGTACGACCCACGACATAGTGCACCTCCAGGACGAGTGGCCAATTGACAGGTGCGCGTCGTCTTTGCTTGCGGGGTACGGCGCGCGTCTCGTCCCGTGGTACTCCACAATCCTACGACGCAATTCGAGCCTTCGCCAGCGCTCGGGATGGTGAGCCGGTTCGCCTCGCTCGGGATCCCCGACGATTTTGCGGCTTGTTGGGGCTCTCGGGGTGTGGTGAGATCGCGCGATGGCAGGGAAGCGCGTGCGCGCCCTACTCGTCGGGTGCGCCGTGGTCGCTGCCGCCGTCGTCTCAGCGTCGGCGCATGCAGCGCCGAACACGAACTGGGGCCGCGAAGCGCAGCTGGTCCTTCCGGCGGACGCTGCGGCCGACCCCGTCGCTGAACTGCACTCGGTGTCGTGTGCATCGCCGGGCAACTGCAGTGCGGTGGGCCGTTACGTGGACAGCGCCGACGATCAGGGGCTGTTGGCAACACGGAGCGCCGGCGTCTGGGCCGCCGGCGTCAAGGCAGCGCTGCCGGCGGGTGCCGCGGGCGCGCCGGATGTTGTCCTCCACTCGGTCTCGTGCGCTTCGGCGGGCAACTGCAGCGCTGTCGGCGACTACAAGGACACCGGGGGCCACCGGCAGGCGCTGTTGCTCACGCAGGCGTCGGGATCGTGGGCGACCGGGGTCAAGGCCGCGCTGCCGGCAGACGCAGTCGCGACGTCCGAAGCCGACATGGCAGCGGTGTCCTGCGCGTCGCCGGGCAACTGCAGCGCCGTCGGGCGCTATACGGACGCCGACGGCGACACCCAGGGGCTGTTGCTCACCCAGTCCTCGGGCACCTGGGCGACGGGCGTGAAGCTGTCGCTGCCGGGGAACGCGGATGATGACCCGGAAGCCGCCCTGCCGTCGGTGTCGTGCGCAGCGGCGGGCGAGTGCACCGCCGTCGGCCAGTACAACGGTGGGCTTGGGGTGCGCGTCACGCAGACCTCGGGCACTTGGGGGGCCGGGGTGGAGGTGGTGCCACCGACGGCTGGCACCGAGGTGCTGATCGCCTCCGTGTCGTGCCCGTCGGTGGGCGGCTGCAGCGCAATCGGTCGCTACCAAGAAGCCCCCACGTTTCCGCTTGTGCCGCTCCTGCTGACACAGAGCTCGGGGACGTGGGCCGCGCCCGTCAAGGGCACGATCCCGGACGCCCAGCTCAATCCGAGCGCGGCGATGTCGAGCGTGTCGTGCGCGTCGGCCGGCAACTGCAGCGCCGTGGGCACCTACCTGCACAGATCGAACGCGCCGCAGGGCGTGGTCTTCACACAGACGGCGGGGACGTGGGCGCCCGGCGCCCCCACGACGCCGCCCGCGGACGCGGCCGTCGAGCCGATCCAGTCGCTGGCCGCGATCTCGTGCCCGGCGGCGGGCAGTTGCAGCGCTGTCGGGAACTACGTCTTCCGCAGCCAGGCGCTGACGCAGATGGCGGGCGTGCTGGCGCCCGCGATCGCGCTGCAGGAACCGGCGAACGTGTTCACCCCACCGGTCAGCGTTCCGGCCAGCGTGTCGTGCCCCGCGATCGGCGAGTGCAGCGCCGTCGGCTCATACCAGGACAGCGCCGGCCAGGGCCAGGCGATGGTGGTCGATGCCACGCGCGTGGCTGCGACGCTGTCGCTGACCGCGCCCGCGGCCGGGACGGCCGGCTCCGCGGTCCCGGCGTCCTCGGTTGCCGCGGTGCTGGCCGGCGGAGCGGCTCCGAGTGGCACCGTCACCTTCACGGTGTTCGGCCCGCAGGCGTCCCCGCCCGGCGCCTGCGCTGGCGGCGGGACGAAGGTCGGCGACGCCGGCGTGTCCGGCGCCGGGTCCTACAGCCCGCCCGCCACGTTCACGCCGCCCACCCCGGGTGACTACTGGTGGTATGCCAGTTACCCGGGCGATGCGGGCAGCCTGCCGGCCGCGTCGAGCTGCGGCGCGGCGATGGCGAAGACGACCGTCGGCGCGGCGCCCGCCGGGGGCGGCGGTGGTGGCGGTGAGGCCGGAGGCGGCGGCCCTGCCCCCGGGCCCGGTGGGGGCGGTGCTCCTGCGGCGCTGGACGTGTCGGACCTCAAGCGCCGCTTGCTCCGTGCGCTCGCTCCGACCGGCAGCGCGGCCAAGCTGAAGACGCTGCGCAAGCGCGGGGGCTTCACGTCGTCGTTCAAGGCGCCGGTCGCGGGCAAGCTGACGATCACGTGGAAGTCCACGGCGAAGAAGAACCCGGTCGTGCTCGCGAGCGCCAGCGCGACGCTCAGCGCGGGCAAGGCGGCCAAGCCGAAGGTTCGCCTGACGGCCAAGGGCAAGAAGGCGCTGCGCGCAGCCAAGCGAAAGCTCACGGTCGCCGCGACGGCGTCGTTCACACCGAAGGGCGGCAAAGCCGATCAGCGTCTCCAAGAGGCTCACCCTGCGTCGCTGAGGCTCGCAATGCGCGCGCCGCATGCGGCGCACCACGAACTCTCCTGCGCAGCGATAGGCAGACCATCTCGTGGAGAACCGCCCGGCGGCGCAGCGTCGGCAGCTCCACGTCGGCCACGAGGTCCAGTGCTTGGATGTTCATCTGCTCGGCACAATCGGAGGGCTTCGAGGACGCGAGCGGCGTGTCGGTCGGTTAGCGTGGACCCGCTGGAAGCCGTCGTTCAAGGGCCTGCACATGCTGCTCGGGTACGGCAACAACAGCTACAACGTCGACGGCGACGGCAACGAGTTCGGCGACAACCTCGCCGATGACGACATGCGCATCCGCAGCGCGTGGGTCGACGCCAACGAGGCTGAGCAGCCCAACGGCGTGATCTACCGCTACATGGGCGTGTACGGCCCGAGCGGCGAGTGGAACCGCAGCGACTACTTCCACGGGATCGGCTCGGTGTCGGCTGACATCACGACCGTGACCGGGGCCTGGTCGTACTCCGGCACCGTCTAGCCGGACGCGCCGCGGCGGCGAGCGGTCCCCTCGGGGCAGGGGCCGCTCGTCGCTTCGTGGCGGCAGACCGTGACTGGGCGGGCGAGCCGACCACCACGGGACCGACCCCGCATGCGCCTCGCGTTCGCCAAGCCGATGGAGAACTCCAACCACTACTGTTGCGCTCACCGCCAGATTCCGCCGGGAAGAGGTCATCGCGGTGGGCACCCCGGAGGTGGTCGCCGTGACGCCCGGTAGCCCAGGGGCGGCGTCAGCGAGGCGGCGGCGAAGACCCGGCGCGGGCGCGCGAAGAAGGTCGCGGTAGAGACCTGAATGCGTCAGGGGTCTGCGTCGCGCGCACAGGGCTATCAACGGCCGCAAGCACCCGACTGCACGAAAATGGTGCGTCGCTACAGCGACGAGGGATCGAGGATCGCGCTCGGCCGTGGGCGCCGGGTCCACAACAAATGGCCACTGATTCGACGGCGCGATACACGCCTGTAGTCTGCTCTGATGAACGCACTGGATCGGGCTTAGCGGTGATGCGACGCTCTTCCGCCACGTTCGCCGGAGGATTATTCGGGGCGCTGGTGGCCACAGCGGTCGTTGCGACCTCAGCGCAGACCAACACCTTTGGTCCACCGCTGCTCTACGCCGACAACGGACAGCACACCGTGTGCAAGGCATCCTTGACCACAAACGGAAGCGCGGCGGCCGATCACGCACGCGCCGTGGTGGACTCGACCGATATGAGTGCCTCGATGGGTGCCTGCGACTCGATGACGGACGTGCGGTTCTTCGACTTCGACACAGGCAGCACGACGGTGATCGCCTACGAGCAGTGTGTGTCGACCAGCGGAACGGCTTCGGGTCAGTGCCAGTCCGCAAACGTCGTGTTCAACACTCGGCTGCTGAACGGCAAGTCCGCGAACACGTGGCGCGCCAACGGCTGTCACGAGACGGGCCATTCCCTTGGGCTCAACCACAGCGCGGAGAGCTCAAGTTGCATGAAGACCGGATTCTTCGAAACCCGCTACTACAGCGCTCACGATCGAGGGCACATCAATGCACGGTGGTAGCTGTCCGCACGTCCGGCGGTCCGTGCGCGTCGTGGTCGCGCTGTCGATCGCGTCCTCGGTTGTGGCTGCGTGCGGCGGCGCCCCGAGCCGCATGTCCGCGAGCGAGTTCATCCAGGAGTTGCAGGGCAGCGCACACGTAAACTACGTCCATAGCTCAAGCCTTGAGGAGGCGGGGTCGGCAGCCGACGTCGTGGTGTTGGGTCGACTCATCAAGGTGGCGACGGGGCCCACCCTCGGTCCCGAAGGTCGCGGCGGAATTCCGACGGCCGCGATCACCGCTCAGTTGGATCGCCGCGTGAAAGGCGACCCTCGCGGAGCGACCGTCGAATTCATCGTCGCTCGTGGGGCCGACTTCGACGAATCGGAGCTCAACCGGCGACGCCCGGACGAGCGGGTCATGCTCCTGCTGCACCGACGTGCCGACGGAGTGTTCGAACTGCCCGGTGCTCAAGGTTTGTTGACGGAAACGGACGAGGGCGTGAGGCCGAGCTCCGACGAGGTTGACGAGTACACACGTGATGTTGGCCGCTACAGGACCCTCGACCAGGCTTCGGCGGCGGTGGCGCCCGGCTGACGTCCGCGGCGGAGATGCTCCGCTGTCGTCGTGGCGGATCCCGCCGAGGACGGCGTCACCCGCAGCACGGCGAAACACCGACGCGGCTGTGAGGATCGCGTTGGCATTGCGCAGCTCATCGTCGCGCTGCAGCGCCGCGAGCGAGTATTTCTTGGGACGTGGCGTCGCTGCGACCCTCTTCTCTCGCCAGGACAGAACCTGGTTTCGAGGCCCCGTCAAACCCAGTCTGGCGCACAGCTATCGCCGCCATCGCCGACCGGAGACATCAACGGCCACCGACGAAAGTCACTTATGAGTCTCGTTAGATCGACGCGTGCGCGAGGCTCGGCATGTGCTTCGTGGCGAAGCTGCGGCGCAGGTAGCAGAACCACGTCACCGCGGCGAGGATCACGTAGGCGCCGAGGAAGACGTAGAGCGCCGGGATCGACCAGTCGGCGTTGGCTTGCGCGACGGCCACCTTCTCCGCCGGCGTGACCGCCGCCTTCACCGCGGCCGCGACCGGCAGGCTCGCCTCGCGGAAGGCGAGCTGGATGAGGAACCCGCCGAAGGCGCCGACGGCGCCGGCGATCCCGATCACCGCGGCGGCCCGGCGCTTGACTCCAGCGCCGTCGCCTTGACGTCCAAGCCGTTGTTGCGGGCCTCCTCGCGGCCGAGCGCGGAGAAGATCGAGGGGATCATCCGGTAGGTCGAGCCGTTGCCCGCGCCGGCGAGCAGGAAGATCAGCATGTAGGAGCCGAAGAAGACCGTGAAGTCGTGCTGGCGGACGCCCTCGATCGCCGTGAGCGTGAACACCGCCTCGCCGAGGAAGACCGCCGCCGTGACGCGCGCGCCGCCGATGGGGTCGGCCAGCCAGCCGCCGGCGGGTCGCGCGAGCGAGCCGAGCAGCGCGCCGACGAAGCCGAGGCCCGCGAGATACGTCGCGATGAACGGGTGCGCCGCGAGGAACTCCGGGAACGTGTTGCGGATGACGAGCGGCAGCGCGAACGCGTAGCCGATGAACGAGCCGAACGTCCCGATGTACAGCAGCGACATGACCCACGTCTGGCCGTGGCGCAGCGACTTCGCGTAGGACCGCGTGTCGGCCTTCGCGTCGCTGATGCTGTCCATGCGCGTCCACGCGAGGACCGCGGCGACGATGATGAACGGCATCCAGAAGATCCCCGCGTAGGCGAGGTTGACCTCGTGCGAGGGGGCGCGAGGGCCGCCGTCGGCACCCCGATCGTGATGACGAGCGGCACGAGCAGCTGCGTGACGGCGACGCCGATGTTGCCGCCCGCCGCATTGAGCCCGAGCGCGAAGCCCTTGTGGCGGTCGGGATAGAAGAACGAGATGTTCGCCATCGAGGACGAGAAGCTGCCGCCGCCGACGCCCGCGCTCCCGGCGCATGCGAGCAGCACCCAGACCTGCGTCTCGTGTGGCAGACCGGCGAGCCACCCGCTCGGCACGACGAGCGCCAGCAGGGTCGTCGGGATCAGCAGCAGCGCGACCGTGACGGTCGTCCACGCGCGACCGCCGAACTTCGGCACCGCGAACGTGTACGGGATCCGCAGCGCGGCGCCGACGAGGTTCGGCACGGCGATGAGCCAGAACTGCTCGGGCAGCGAGAGCGCGATCCCGGCGTTGCCGAGGTTGATGACGATGATCGTCCAGAGGACCCAGACGTTGAAGCCGAGGTGCTCGGCGAAGATCGACAAGCCGAGGTTCTTGCGCGCGATCGGACGGCCGGTCGTCTTCCACAACACGGGCTCCCGGGCGTTACGGTCTCGCCGCGGGGACCCTCGTTAGGGGGCGCGCGGCTCCGGCGGGTCGATGTAGCGATCACGCACGTACGCGGAGGCGCCGCCGGCGACGCGCCGGCGCGTCAGGCGGCGGCGGTACAGGATCGGTGAGCGGACGAGGTAGACGATCGGCACGCTCCACGCGTGCACGAGGCGGCTGAACGGCCACAGGGCGAACAGCGCGACGGTCGACATCGCGTGCGCCTGAAACAAGAACGGAGCGCCGGACATCAGCGCCGGATCGGGTGACAGCAGCCCGAGGCCGCGAAACCACGGGGCGACGGTGTCGCGGTACTCATAGCCGCTGCCGAAGACGTTCCAGCCCGTCGTGGCGAGCATCCCCGTCACGATCGCGATGCCGAGCACGACGTAGGTCAGGACGTCGGTGCGGGTCGTCGTCGCCTTGACGCGCGGCACGCGCGTGCGGCGGTACATGAGCACGCCGAAGCCGGCGAGCATCGCGGCGCCGAACAGCACGCCGCCCGTCGCCGACATCAGGTGGTACGTGTGGTCGCTGATCGCGAGCGCCTCCGTCCACGAGGCCGGGATCGAGGATCCCGACGACGTGGCCGCCGAGCACGGCCAGCATCCCGAGGTGAAACAGCAGCGAGCCGTAGCGCAGCAGCTTGCGCTCCAAGAGCTGCGTCGAGCGCGCGGACCAGCCGAGCTGGTCGCGGCGGTAGCGCCAGAAGTGGCCGGTGACGAAGACGGCGGCCGCCGCGTAGGGGATCGCGATCCACAGCAGGAAGTCGAGGCGGTCGGTCATCGCCGGCGACCGCCGGCCGAGGTGGGTGCGGCGAAGGTGTCGGGCGTGGCGCCCCAGCCGCCGGCGGGCTCGGGCATGACCTCGGGCGGGGCGAAGGGCTCGAGGCCGACCTGCTCGGTCGGCGGCCCCTCGGCCGCGAGCTTCTCGAGCGCCGCGCGCTGCTTGCGGCTGAGCTCCGGCATGCCCGCGACGAGCGCGTCGAGCAGGTGGGCGTACGGGCTGACGGCACGGTGCAGCCCGGCCCGGATGATCTCGATGCCCGCGCGCAGCTGGCGCAGCAGCTCGTCGCCGTCCTCGAGGGGGGCGAGCGCCGCGAACTCGAGCACGGCCGGCAGGTAGTCGGGGAGGTTGCCGCCGCCATCGGAGAACGGCAGGCCCGCGGCGGCGAAGCGCTCCTTGAGTGCGAGCATCGCCATCCCGCGCTGGCGCCTGTCGCCATAGGTGTAGAAGCTCAGGTGCAGCGTCGTGCGCTTGCTGAAGTCAAAGCTCGCGACGTACTCCTGCTCGATCGTGAAGCGGTCGGTCCCGTACAGCCACGACACGAAGGCTTCGAGCGCGTCGCGCCGCGGCGAGGGCTCGAGCCTCGGCGAGCGCGGCGTCGACCTCGTCGCGGCCGGCCAGCAGCTGCCTCGTCGGGGTAGTCGAGCAGCAGCGAGAGCAGGCGCAGCTCGGCCTGCCGGCTCGTCACTCACGGTCCTTCGGGCGCACCTGGACGATCTCGAGCGGTCCGCCGGAGCCCTTCGCGGTCCGGCGGCCCCGCGCCGGCCCGCGGGCGCCGTTGGCCGCCGGGGCGCCGTTGGCGGCAGGGGCGCCGTTGGCGCCGGGCGTGCCAGGCAGCGGGCGCGCCGTTCGGAGCGGCGCGCCGTTCGTCGGCGGCGCGCGATTGGCGAGCGCCGCGGCCGGCACGCCGTCGTCGCCGCCGACGGACTTCGACGCGCTCCGCCGCGATCGCGACGAGGTCGAGCATCGGCTCGCCGTCGTTGGTGAGGTGGAAGTCCGCGCCGTCGAAGCCGTCGGTCGGGCCGGTCGAGGCGCAGCTGCCGGGCCCGCCCTCGAAGTCCAGCCCGCACGACGCCCTGCTGCTCGGCGAGCTTGCCGGCGAGCTCGGTGTGCGCGGGCGGGATGACGTAGCGGTCCTCGTACTTCGCGATCGCGAGCAGGCGGTACATGTCCTCGATGTCGCGCGACGTCATGCCGACGGCGGCCGCGACCTCGTGGTCGCCCTCGCCGGTGATGTTCAGCTCGCGCATGTAGCGCGCGCATCGCCGCGAGGCGCTTGAGCACGTTGCGGATGACCTCCTCGTCGCCGGCCGAGAGGAGGTTGGCGAGGTACTGGATCGGGATCCGCAGCGTGTCGATCGCGGGGAAGACGTCGTCGGGATCGCAGTCGGAGTTCGCGCCCTCGATCGTCGACATGACCGGCGACAGCGGCGGCACGTACCAGACCATCGGCATCGTGCGGTACTCGGGATGCAGCGGCAGCGCGATCCGGTAGCGGATCGCGAGCGCGTAGACCGGCGAGCGGCGCGCGGCCTCGATCCAGTCGTCGTGGATGCCGTCGCGGCGCGCGGCGACGCGCACGTCGGGGTCCTCCGGGTCGAGGAAGACCTTGAGCTGGGCGTCGAGCAGGTCCTTCTCGTCGGGCGTCGACGCGGCCTCCTCGACCATGTCGGCGTCGTAGAGCACGAGGCCGAGGTAGCGCATCCGCCCGACGCAGGTCTCCGAGCAGACCGTCGGCAGGCCCGCCTCGATGCGCGGGTAGCACATCGTGCACTTCTCGGCCTTGCCCGACTTCCAGTTGAAGTAGACCTTCTTGTACGGGCAGCCCGACACGCACATGCGCCAGCCGCGGCACTTGTCCTGGTCGACGAGCACGATGCCGTCCTCCTCGCGCTTGTACATCGCGCCGGACGGACAGGAGGCCACGCACGACGGGTTCAGGCAGTGCTCGCAGATCCGCGGCAGGTACATCATGAAGACCTGCTCGTAGTTCGCCTTGACCTCCTCCTCCATCGCGACGATGTTCGGGTCGCGCTGCAGGCTGTCGGGGCCGCCGGCGAGGTCGTCCTCCCAGTTCGGGCCCCACTTCAGCCCGATCGGGTCGCCCGTCACCTGCGAGATCGGCTGCGCCACCGGCTCGTGCTCGGACGGCTTGGCGCTCGTGAGGTTCTCGTAGTCATAGGTCCATGGCTCGTAGTAGTCGTCCATGTCCGGCAGGTTCGGGTTGAAGAAGAGGTTGGCGAGCTTCTGCGCCGGCCCGCCGGCCTTGAGCTTGAGCTTGCCTTTGCGGTCGAGCTTCCAGCCGCCCTTCCACTGCTCCTGGTCCTCCCAGCGCTGCGGGTAGCCGATGCCGGGCTTCGTCTCGACGTTGTTGAACCACATGTACTCGGCGCCCGGGCGGTTCGTCCAGACGTTGTTGCACGTGACCGAGCACGTGTGACACCCGATGCACTTGTCGAGGTTCATGACCATGGCGACCTGCGCTCGCACCCGCATGCTAGAACTCCACTTCTGAGACACGACGGCGCACGACGATGACCTCGTCGCGCTGGGTGCCGCATGGCCCGTAGTAGTTGAACCCGTACGCAAGCTGCGCATAGCCGCCGATGAGGTGCGTCGGCTTCATGTGAATGCTCGTCACCGAGTTGTGCATGCCGCCGCGGGTCTTCGACGTCTCGGACTTCGGGACGCCCACGTGGCGGTCGATCGCGTGGTACATCATCGACATCCCCTCGGGGACGCGGTGCGAGACGACCGCGCGCGCCGCGACGACGCCGTTCGCGTTGACCATCTCCACCCAGTCGTTGTCGGTCACGCCGATCTTCGCGGCGTCGACCGGGCTCATCCACAGCACCGGCCCGCCGCGGAAGAGCGTCAGCATCTGGAGGTTGTCCTGGTAGGTCGAGTGGATCGACCACTTCGAGTGCGGCGTGATGTAGCGCAGCGCGACGCCGAGCGCGCCCGGCTCGAGGTTGCGGTGCAGGTTCACCGGCGGGCGGTAGAGCGCCATCCCCTCGCCGAGGTCGAGCATCCAGGCGTGGTCGACGTACAGGTGCTGGCGGCCCGTCAGCGTGCGCCACGGAATCGACCGCTCGACGTTCATCGTGAACGGCGAGTAGCGGCGGTCGCGGCGCTCGATCCCCGACCACTCCGGCGAGGTGATCGTCTTGCGCGGCTGGATGCCGACGTCGGCGAACGAGATCTGCTCCTCCGCGCGGGTCTCGGCGAGGTCGCGCAGCTTGGTCCCGGTGCGCTTCTCGAGCGTCTCGAAGCCCTGCACGGCGAGGCGGCCGTTCGTCGTGCCCGACAGCGCGAGGATCGCGTCGCAGACCTGGTCGGCGCGATCGAGGTTCGGGCGCCCCTCGGTGACGCCGAAGCGCGACAGGCCGTTGCGCGCGCCGAGCTCGCGCACCTCCTGCTTGGCGTCGAACGTGATGCCCTTCCAGGCCGGGCCGAGCTTCTCGACGAGCGGGCCGAGCGCGCGCATCTTGTTGTGGACGAGGCTGTAGTCGCGCTCGACGGCGATGAGCTTGGGCATCGTGCGGCCGGGGATCGGCTCGCACTCGCCCTTGCGCCAGTCGCGGACCTCGCCGAACGGCTGGGCGAGCTCGTCGGGGCTGTCGTGCAGCAGCGGCGCCGCGACGACGTCCGTGCGCGTGCCGAGGTGGATCGCCGCCATCCGCGAGAACGAGCCGGCGATGCGGTTGAAGATGTCCCAGTCGGTGGCGGTCTCCCACGGCGGCGTGATCGCCGGGTTGAACGAGTGGACGAACGGGTGCAGGTCCGTCGTCGAGATGTCGTGCTTCTCGTACCACGTGGCCGCCGGCAGGACGACGTCGGAGTGCAGCGCCGTGCCGGCCATGCGGAAGTCGAGCGTGACGAGCAGGTCGAGCTTGCCCTCGGGCGCCTTGTCGCGCCAGCGCACCTCCTTCGGGCGGTGCTCGGGCGGGGTCTCGGTGGCCGTCACGGTGTTCGTCGGGATCCCGAGCAGGTGCTTGAGGAAGTACTCGTGGCCCTTGCTGGAGGAGCCGAGGAGGTTCGAGCGCCAGATCGTGAGCACGCGCGGGAAGTTGTCCGGCGCGTCGGGGTCCTCGCAGGCGAAGCGCAGGCGGCCGGCCTTCAGCTCGTCGACGACGTAGTCCGACACGGTCGCCCCCTCGCGCTTGGCGGCGTCCGCGAGATCGAGCGGGTTGCGGTCGAACGTCGGGTAGGACGGCGTCCAGCCCAGGCGCGCCGCGAGCGCGTTGCAGTCGGCGACGTGCATCTTGCCGAGCACGCCGTCGCCGACGGGCGAGGAGTGGTCGTCGCCGGCCATCGCGTCGTAGCGCCACTGGTCGGTCGCGAGGTACCAGAACGGCGTCGCCGCCTGCTGGCGCGGCGGGCGGTTCCAGTCCAGCGCGAAGGCGATCGTCGAGAAGCCCGTGATCGTGCGGACCTTCTCCTGGCCGACGTAGTGCGCCCAGCCGCCGCCGTTGACGCCCTGGCAGCCGCACAGCAGCACGAGGTTGAGCATCGAGCGGTAGATGAGGTCGGAGTGAAACCAGTGGTTCGTGCCGGCGCCCATGACGATCATCGAGCGGCCGTTCGTGCGCTCGGCGTTGCGGGCGAACTCGCGGGCGATGCGCGTGCACAGGTCGGCCTCGACGCCGGTGATCGCCTCCTGCCAGCCGGGCGTGTACGTCTCGAGGTCGGCGAGGTCCGCCGGCCAGTCGCCCGGCAGGTCGGGGTCGCGCTTGACGCCGTAGTGCGCGCAGATGAGGTCGAAGACCGTCGTGACGAGCGTGTCGCCGACCTTTCTGACGGGCACGCCGCGCAGCAGGACCTCGCCGTGGCCGTCGACGGTGTCAAAGCGCGGCAGGCGCAGCTCGACGAGCTCGTCGTGCGTGCCGAGCAGCGTGAGCTCCGGCTCGATCTCCCCGAGCTCGAGGTTCCAGCGGCCCTCGCCCTCCTCGCCCCAGCGGTCGCCGATCGAGCCGTTGGGGACGGCCGGTGCGCCGGTGGTGGCATCCATGACGACGGTCCGCCAGTCGCCGTGCTCGCCTCCTTCGTCACCATCGAGATCCGACGCGCGCAGGAAGCGCCCCGCGACGTGGCCACCGTCGCGCTCGGTGAGCGTCACGAGGAACGGCATGTCCGTGAACTTGCGCGCGTAGGCCTGGAAGTACGGGACCTGACGGTCGACGTAGAACTCCTTGAGGATCACGTGGCCCATGCCCATCGCGAGCGCCCCGTCGGAGCCGGGGTGCGCGGGCAGCCAGTGGTCGGCGAACTTCGTGTGGTCGGAGTAGTCCGGCGAGACGACGACGGTCTTCTGGCCGCGGTAACGCGCCTCGGTCATGAAGTGCGCGTCGGGCGTGCGCGTCATCGGGATGTTCGACCCCCACATGATGAGGTAGGTCGAGTTGAACCAGTCGCCGGACTCGGGCACGTCGGTCTGGTCGCCCCAGATCTGCGGCGAGGCGGGCGGCAGGTCGGCGTACCAGTCGTAGAAGCTCAGGCAGACGCCGCCGATGAGCGAGAGAAAGCGCGTGCCGCCGGCGTAGGAGGCCATCGACATCGCGGGGATCGGCGAGAAGCCGGCGACGCGGTCGGGCCCGTAGCGCTTGACGGTGTGGACGTGGGCGGCGGCGACGAGGTCGGCGACCTCGTGCCACGACGCGCGGACGAAGCCGCCCTTGCCGCGCTGGGTCTTGTAGGCGGGGTCGCCGGCGATCTGCTCCCACGCGAGCACGGGGTCCTGGTGCTGCTCGAGCGCCTCGCGCCAGAGCTTCAGCAGGACGCCGCGCACGTAGGGGTACTTCACGCGCAGCGGCGAGTACGTGTACCAGGAGAACGTCGCGCCGCGCGGGCAACCGCGCGGCTCGTACTCGGGGACCTCAGGACCGTTGGACGGGTAGTCGGTCTGCTGGGTCTCCCACGTGATGATGCCGTCCTTCACGTGGACCTTCCACGAGCACGAGCCGGTGCAGTTCACCCCGTGGGTGGAGCGCACGACCTTGTCGTGCTGCCAGCGCCGGCGATACGCCGACTCCCAGGAGCGGTCCTTCGTCGACAGCGCGCTCCAGCCGTCGCGCGGGATGCTGCGCTCGACGAAGTAGCGCGGTCGGCCGAGCAGGGTGGAGCGGCTGTCACCGGACACGGCGCGCCACGCTAGCCGTCGTGTGTGTCGGCACTGTTTCGACGAAGTCCGCGGTTTGTTTCGCGGCGGTTCCATCGTCGGAGCCTGCGTCTACGCAGCAACGGCGAGGGCGTCCATACGGACGAGATCGAGCACTCTGGTCGCCCGTGCCGAGCCATACCCAGAAGTTGTGGATGGGCTTGAGAACGAAGGCGGCGTACCTTCCCGGTTGCGCGAGCGTTTCCGTGGCGAGTTCGACGCCAAGTACCCAAGGCCGTCGCCAAGCTCGATCGCGACTGGACGCAGCTGACGGCGTTCTACGCGTTCCCCGCTGAGCACTGGCGGCACCTGCGGACCACCAATCCGATCGAGTCGAGCTTCGCGACGGTGAAGCTGCGCACACGCGTGACCAAGGGCGCGGGCTCGAAGAAGGCGACGCTCGCGATGGCCTACAAGCTGCTGGACGCCGCGCAGCAGCGGGGGCGCAGGTTCAACGGCCACGAGCTCGTCGCCGACGTCCTCGCCGGCGCGACCTACAAGGACGGGATCCTCGTCACCGATGACACCAACGACGATCAGATGACAGACGAGAGGGTCGCCGCCTGAGCGTCCTCCCGCCATGTCATCCACAACATTTGACTATCGCTCCAACCAGCCCAAGACGGACGTGACGCGAGCTGACAGCCGCGACGCGGGCAGGCGCGATCCCCAGCCGGCGGTCCCGGCCCTCACCGGTTGGACAGTCGTCCCATTCGCTCCATCGGGGCCCCTCGAAAGCCGCTCCGTTGAGCGGCTTTCGCGCGTTCGGCACAACGCCCCTTCCACGCGGAAGCGAAACCCTGCCTCGATCCGTCGCCGTTGGCGTATTGACCCCGATACCGGGGCCAATTCGCCATCCGTTCAGATCGGAGCGAACGCCGCGTTGCGCGAGGAGCTTGCTCCTATGTCAAGTGATTCGTGCTCTTTGCGGGATCTCATCCGGTGCACGGCATGCGCGCGGGCGCAGCGCCGACGACGATCCGATCGTCGCCGGCGTCGGTTTCGGACGCGACGTCGACGGCCTCGGGGCGGACATGCTGAGGAGTCTGGGCAGGCATTGAGAGCAGATGGTGAACGTGGCGGGCGAGGTGGCGTTTGAGGCAGCGCAGCGCGCCCTTCTTGGTCTTGCCTTCGGCTTCTTTGCGAGCGAGATACGCCTTGGTGACGGGGTCATAGCGCGCGCGGGTGATCGCGATGACGTGTAGCGCGTAGTTGAGCTGGCGGTCGCCGCCGCGGTCCAGGCGGTGGCGGTCGCGTTGGCCCGAGGAGCACGGGATCGGTGCGGTGCCGGCCAGGCGCGCGAAGCTCGCGTCGCTGGGGAACCTTTGGGCGCCGGCGGTGCGGCCGATCAGGATCGCCGCGGTCAGCGCGCCGCAACCGCGTTCGGCGAGCAGCTGCGGGCGGTGTGCCTTGACGAGCTCGAGCAGCTCGCGCTGCAGCGCGTCGATCTGGCGGGTCAGCACACGCAGCTGCGCGATCTGCTCACGAGCGACGCGGACACGAGCGCCGGCAGGCAGGCGCCGCAGGCGCCGGTCGATGCGATCGAGCTGCCGCGGGCGTTCCAGCGCGCCGCGACCGAGTGACTGCTCAAGCTCGCCGCAGAGTTCCAGCAGATGCCAGCGCAAGCGGTTCTGGATGCGCGTGCGCTCGGCGACGAGGTCCTTGCGGTGATCAGACAGCAACCGGATCTCCATCGCCTGTTCATTCAGATACGCGGCCGGGAAGTCCTTGACGCCGTCTTTGACGACGGCTCTGGCGATCGCGAGCGCGTCGATCTCATCAGACTTGCCGGGCTGGCGCTCACCGCGCCGTGAGGCTCCCATTCGGTGCGGCGCGACGCGAACGACCTGCTCGCCGGCGGCGATCAGCGCCTGCTCAAGGCGCCCGGACACGCCGCGGCAGTCCTCGATCGCCCACACCCGCTCGTCGTCGAGCTCGCGGGCCCAGCGCACGGCGGTGAGATGCCCCGCCTCGTCGGCCTTGATCTGCCGGGCGCCGCGCACCCGGCCCGTGCCCTCATCGACGGCCGCCAGCGCGTGCGAGCGCTTGTGCGTGTCCGCCCCGATCACGATCATCTGCACCATCCCCTTCGTTGGTCATCAGCGACGAAGCGGATCTTCGGCGGACAACCGTCAGTTGGGGCGATGCCACGCTCCTATCAAGTCACGCCGAAGGTCCTCGGGCGGCGGCGGGCGACAGAAGCTTCTGTGGGTCAGGCCAACGACGACACGGAACTCTAGAGTCAGCCCGCCGCCAGCCCGAGAACCAACCGCATCCGCCGGACGACAACCGCATCGACCTCAGCAACGATGACACTGACGGAACTCTTCCGCGGCGCTCACGGGACAGTGGTTCGAAACGTGACACATAGGCGCGTTTCGAACCACAGTCCCTCGGTGGCGGCACCCAGACTGCTCGTTTTCGACGATTCCAGCTGCCAAGAGCGCGGCTCGGGCGCCAGCCCGCCACGCGCCTGGCAGGGCGAGGCGCTCAGCGGTTTGATAGCCGTCCAGCCAAGTCCATGGTGACCAGAAGCGCCGCCCGGCCTTGGGTGACGGGGTCGGGCACACAGCGCGCCGGTTCGCGCGTCCGTAGGCTACGACAGAGTTCAGTCGGTGGAGATCGTCCTGCGGACTGAGACGCCCGAAGGCATCGCCGTGGTGCTTCCCGCGGTCGTATACGCGAAGGTGCTCGAAGAGCACGCAGCCGTTGCGGATCTCGACTTGATCGATCGCACGATCCGTACGCCCCACGCTCGCAGGCCAGACGCGCGCCCTGGTCGTGAGCGGTTCTTTCGCCACGAGCTCGGCATCTGGGTGCTGGCCGTTGTTGAGTTCGGCGAGGTACCTGCGATCATCGTGACCGTGTTCTCCGCCGATCACCAACCGATCTGAGATGGGTACCGCGACCGTTCACATGTCCACCGACGACCTTCAGTTGACCGGGTCGTACGAGTCTGTCGGGGATGTCCTCTATATCTCCGCGCCCGCCGACGACAAGCGCGCGTCGGCGCAGGAGACGCCTGAAGGGCACGCCGTGCGCCTCGATCAAGACGGACGCGTCACCCATCTGACTGCGATCAACGCGCGGTGGCTGCTGGATCGGGACGGGGAGCTCGTCGCGACGCTTGCCGACGGTCGCCAACTGCGTCTGAGTCGGCACGACGTCGCTGACCTCATGGCCTGAATCTCAGCGGATCAGCGCTGCCCGCAGCGCCTCGACCCGCGATCGACGGTTTGGGCTTCTTCCCCGTTGGTCCCGACGCGCGCCGCGACGTATGCGGCGCAGTGTGGGCCGCGCGGCCGGCTGCGGACGTCAGCGCACGCTCATCCACGCGGGCGCCGCGCACGTGGCAGCGTGACTGCTATGACGTCTGCATGAGCGTTGCAATCACCGTGCTCGGCGTCCCGGACGAGGTCCGCGACGAGCTCGCCGCCCGTGCGGCCCGCGCGGGCAAGTCGCTACAGGAGTACCTGCGAGGCATGCTCGTCGACGCCGTCGCGCGGCCGCCCGTCGACGACGTCATCGCGCGAGCCCGCGCGCGCGTCGACGCGACCGGGGTGCGCATCGACGCCGAGTCGATCCTCTCGGAGCGCGACGCCGACCGGCGGTGAGGACCCGCCTGGTCTGCTACGCCGGGACGGCCGTCCCAACTCGATCGTGGATGTCGTCTTGACCCCGGATATAGGGGTCAAGACGCCACCGGCCCCCAGGCCTTCTCACGGGTGGCGCGTTGACCCCGGATATGGGGGTCAAGACGCCATCGGCCCGCGTTACGCGGCCACGTTCGCGGCTTCGAGCAGCTGCTCGACGTCGCTGGTGCACCCGCCGCAGCCCGTGGCGGCGCGCGTCACGGTGCCGACCTGCGCGACCGTGCGCAGGCCGCCGTTGCGGATCGCCGTCTGCACCTCGCCGACCGTGACCGCGTTGCACGAGCAGACCGTCGCGCCCGGCTCCGCGGCGATCGGCTTGGCGGCGACGGCACCGCCGTCGAGCAGCGAGCCCGGCACCTCGTTGCCGGTGCGCAGGAGCTCGGACAGCTCGCGTGCCGCGGCCGCGTCGCCGACGAGCGAGCCCCCGACCAGACGGTCGCCGTCCAGCACGAGCCGGCGGTAGATGCCGCGGCGGGTGTCCGAGTGGATGATCTCGTCGTGGCCGGGCGGGGCCGCGCCGGCCGAGCCGCCGCCGGCGTAGACGTCGACGCCGCTGACCTTGAGCGTCGTGGCCTGCACCGCGCCGTGGAACGCCGCCGGGTCGCCCGCGATGCGCGCGCCCGCCACCCGCGACTGCTCGGCGAGCGGCGCCCACAGGCCGTACACGATCCCGCGGTGCTCGGCGCACTCGCCGACAGCCCAGACGTTCGGCGCGCTCGCGCGCAACTCGTCGTCGACGACGATGCCGCGGCGACACTCAAGGCCGGCCGCACGCGCGAGCGACGTCTCGGCCCGCACGCCCGCCGCGACGACGACGCGCTCGCAGGGAAGCTCCGACCCGTCGTCGAGGACGACGCGCCCCGGCTCGATCGCGACGGCGCTGCGCCCGACGCGGCAGGCGATGCCCTGGCGCTCGAGGTCGCGGCGCAGCATCGCGGACGCGCCCGCGTCGAGCTGGAGGTTCATAAGGTGCCCGCCGAGCTCGACGACCGTGACCGTCACGCCGCGAGCGTGCAATCCGGCGGCCGCCTCGAGCCCGAGCAGGCCGCCGCCGACGACGACGGCCCGCCTGCCGGGAGGTGTCGCGGCGAGCGCGTCGGCGTCGCGCCAGGTGCGAAAGACGTCGACGTGCGGCAGGCCGGCGCCAGCGATCGGCGGCAGGAACGCGCGCGAGCCCGTCGCGATGACGAGCGCGTCGTAGGGATGGCGGCCGCCGGACTCGTCGACGACAGCGCACGTCTCGAGGTCGAGCTGCTCGGCGCGGCAGCCGCCGCGCAGGTCGACCTTGTGCTTGGCGTACCAGGAGAGCGGTCGCAGCTCGAGCTCGCCCGGTCCGGCGGTGCGCGCGAGGAGCTTCGAGAGCTGGACGCGGTTGTAGACCGGGCCCGGCTCCTCGCCGAGCATGACGATCTTCCACTGCTCTGCCGGGCGGCGGCGCAGCGCCTCCTCGACGACGGCGAGCCCGGCCATGCCGGTGCCGACGACGACGAGCCGGCGCGGCCTCGCGGGCGCACGCCGGTTCACCGGCGCGTCGCGGCGGCGCACCGGCTCCAGGCGGACGGCGAGGGCCTTGAGCTCGGGCTGCGCCGAGGTCGGGTCGACGGCGGCGATCGTCAGCGCGTTCAGCGTGCCGGAGCCCGCCTCGCCATGCAGCGCGCCCCAGTGAAACGGGGCGAACGCGACGCCGGGAGGGAGCGTCTCGTCGAAGCTGACGCGGAGCCGGGCGCTGCCACGCCGCGAGACGACCTGCGCGTAGCCGCCGTCCTCCAGGCGCGCGACCGCGCCGTCGCGCGGGTGGACCGAGAGCGTCGGCTTGCCGGCCGCGGCGAGCAGGGCCGGCGAGTGGCTGGTGCGCGTCATCGTGTGCCACTGGTCGGCGATGCGGCCGGTCGTCAGCAGGACCGGGAAGTCGTGGTCCGGCGTCTCGGCCGGGTCGGCGTGCGGGGTGGGGGCGAAGCGCGCGCGGCCGTCGGGGGTCGGGAAGCGCTTGTCGGCATAGAGGCGCACGGTGCCGTCGTGCTCGCCGACCTGCGCGGCGGGGCACGGCCACTGCAGGCCGCCGGACTGCTTCAGGCGCGCGTGCGAGACGCCGGACATGTCGCAGGGGCGCCCGGCCGTGCTGGCGGCGAACTCGTCGAAGACCACGGCGGCGCTCGGCCAGGCGAACGACTCGCCGTAGCCGAGGTGGCGCGCGAGGGCGGCCGCGATCTGCCAGTCCGCCCGCGCCTCGCCGGGCGGCGCGACGGCGCGGCGCACAAGCCCGATGCGCCGCTCGGAGCTCGTCATCGCGCCCTCCTTCTCCGGCCACGCGGCGGCCGGCAGGACGGCGTGGGCGAGCGTCGAGGTCTCGGTCGGGTGGTGGGGGTCCGAGACGACGACGAGCTCGGCGCGCTCCAGCGCGGCGCGGGCCTGCTGGCCATCGGGCATCGAGACGAGCGGGTTCGTGCCCATGATGAGGACGGCCTTCACGCGCCCCGCCTCGAGCGCCTCGAAGAGCGCGACTGCGGGCAGGCCGGGGTTCGGCGAGATCGAGCCGGGCGCGACGTCCCAGTGCGCCTCCATCGCCGCGCGGTCGTCGGGGTCGGCGACCCTGCGGTAGCCGGGCAGCAGGTGCGCGAGGCCGCCGGTCTCGCGGCCGCCCATGGCGTTCGGCTGGCCGGTGAGCGACAGCGGGCCGGCGCCGGGACGGCCGATCTGGCCGGTCGCCAGGCAGAGGTTGATGAGCGCGCGGTTCTTCAGCGTGCCGACGGTCGACTGGTTGGCGCCCATCGACCACAGCGCCATCGCGCTGCCCGCGCCCGCGAAGCGATGGGCGGCCTGCTCGATGAGGTCGGGGTCGACGCCGCAGACCGCCGCCGCGCGGATCGGCGACCACTCGCGAACGGTCGCGAGCGTCTCCTCCCAGCCGCTCGTGTGGCGCGCGATGAAGGCGTCGTCGAGCAGGCCGTCACGCTCGACGACGTGCAGCAGCGCGCTGAGCAGCGGAAGGTCGGTGCCGGGGCGCACCGGCAGGTGCAGGTCGGACTTCTGCGCGGTCTGGGTCGCGCGCGGGTCGGCGCAGATGACGAACGCTCCCTCGCCCTGGCGGTCGCGGATGCGTGACCACAGGATCGGGTGGCAAGCCGCGGTGTTCGTGCCGAGGAGCAGGAAGCAGTCGGCGAGCGCGATGTCCGCGTAGGCGGGCGGCGGGCCGTCGAAGCCGAACGCGCCCGTGTAGCCCGAGACCGCCGAGGACATGCACAGGCGCGAGTTCGAGTCGACGTTGTTCGTGCCGAGGAAGCCCTTGGCGAGCTTGTTGATGGCGTAGTAGTCCTCGGTCAGGAGCTGACCGGAGATGTAGAACGCGACGGCGTCGGGGCCGTGCTCGTCGACGATGGCTCCGAGCTTGGTCGCGACGGTGCCGAGGACGTCCTCCCAGCCGGTCGGCTCGAAGCGCGCGTCGCGGTCCTCGCGCCACAGCGGCGTGGTCGCGCGGTCGCGCGCGTGGACGGCGAACGGCAAGCCCAGGGGCTTGCGGCACGTGCGCCCGCGGTTGGTGGGGTGGTGGCGGTCGCCGCGCACCGCCACGAGCCGCCCGTCCTCGACGTCGGCCAGCAGGCCGCAGCCGACGCCACAGTACGGGCACTGGGTCGGGGTGGTCTGCACTGTCAGACAGGGTGCGGCATGGCCGTTGCCCCGGTACGTCGGATCGATGAACGCTGTGTGAACGGGTCGGCGGCGGGATGGCCGGGTTCCGGCCATCCCGCCGCGGGGGCAAACCCGCTGTGGCGTCGGCGGCTCAGATGGCCTGGATGGCGCCGTCGGGGCTCGCCGAGGCCTCGGGCACGGGGGCGATGCCGGCGAGCGTGAAGTCGGTGCCGGCGTCCGCCGCGGCGAGCTGGAAGTACCGGGACCCGATGTCGCCGAAGGTGACCGCGGACGACTTGACGGCGGTCCAGCCGGCGCTGGCGGGGCGCGACGGGATGTCGGTGCCGGTCTGGGCGTAGCGCTTGGCGGAGGGGGTGTCCGTACCGGTCTGGGCGGCGGCCGGGCCTGCAGCGAGAGCACCGAGGCTCACGACGACGGCGGAGGCGGCGGTGAGGCGTGCGATGCGGGTGCGGATGGTGGTCATGGTGATCTCCTGGGGCTCGTTGCCGGGCGTTCGGTGCACCGGCTTGATGGAGATGACTCTGCCGCTAAGGCCCCCCTGCGCGCATCGGGCAGATGCCTGATCTTCGGCTGCGAGATGCCCTATTCGCAGATGTCGAGCGCGCGCGGCTCGGCCCGGTCAGGACGCCGGCGGACGCTCCCCGACAAGGGCGAGCCGGTGCGCCATCGCCGTGGCCTGGCCCCGGTTGGCGACGCCGAGCTTGGTGAGGATGTGCGAGACGTGGACGCTCGCGGTCTTCGTGCTGATGAACAGCCGTCCGGCGATCTCGCGGTTTGTCAGCCCGGCCGCCACGAGCTCGAGCACCTCGAGCTCGCGCGGGCTCAGCCCCGCGGCGTCGTCGGCGTCGGCGGAGGGCTCGGCCGCGGATGTCACGCGCACGCGAGCGCGCCGCGCCAGCGCCTCGACGTCCGCCTGCAACGGCCCGGCACCCAACCTGGTCGCGATCGCGAAGGCCTCGCGCAGGCTTGCCGCCGCCGCGCGCTTGTCGCCGCCGTCGAGGTGGGCCTCCGCTTCGCGAAAGCGCGCGTAGCCCACCTCGTACGGCTGCGACAGCTCGGCCCACGCCCGGGCCGCCCGATCCCACGGCTCGGCCGCACCGCCTCCGTGCACGCGGCTGAACTCGGCTTCGCAGAGCAGGCGGTGGGCCTCGCCGAACGGCGTGATCGCGACCTCGCCGGGCGACGGGTCCGACAGCCCGCGCGAGCGCTCGATCATGGGCTGCGCCGCGGCACGTGCCAGGTCGCAGCGCTCGGCGGCGTCGCGGCCCGACGACCGGCCGGCGTCGTCCGCCTCGGCTCGCAGGCCCAAGGCCAGCAGCCGCTGCAGGTGATCCTGACCGTCGCTGTCGGCGACGGTCTCCAGGCCGCGAGCGACGAACGTCCGCGCGGCATCGGCGAGCCCCTGCACGAGCGCGAGCTCGGCTTCGACCGCGCTGAGGTCAACCCGGCTCTCGGCGTCCGCCGACGACCACATCTCCTGCGTGCCGGCGAGCAGCGCTCGCGCCGCCTCGAGATCTCCGCGACGTAGCGCGACGGTCGCCTGGAGCCTGCCGACCTCCGACGCGACGAAGTCGCTCACGGGCGGGCGCAGCGCCTCCGCCGCCAGGAGATCGGCATCGGCCCACTCGCCGGCGTCCCGCAGCGCCGCGCTCGTGACGCAGCGCAGCATGTCGGCGCCGTCGGCGTACCCCAGCGCGTCCGCGCGTGCGATCCCGGCACGCCCCACCGCGATCCCGCGGTCGAGCTTCGCGGCATGGTTCAGCGCGGAGGAGAGGTTCGCGTAGGCGCGCCAGACGTCCTCGACGCTGCCGGAGTCCTCCGCGATGGAGATCGACAGCTCGAGGCAGGCGATGGCGTCGTCGGGCTCGCCGAGCCGGCTGAGCGCCGCGCCGAGCGTGATGAGCGCGTAGGCCTCCTCCTGTCGCGCGTGCGCGGCGCGTGCGACCTCGATGGCCTCCTCGCAGCGCGCTCGCGACTGCTGGTAGCGACCCGTGAGCATGAGGACCTGACCCTCGCCCGCCAGGATGCGCGCCCGCTCGGCCGACGGCGTGTCGGGCATCAGGGCGATCGCCTGCCGGTGCGCGGCGAGCCAGCCATCCGAGTCGTTCTCGGCCCACAGCAGCCGGGCGCGCCGCCAGTGCAGCAGCGCCGCGCGCGTGCCGTCTGGCGAGCCCTCGAGCTCCTCCAGGGCGCTCTGTACCAGCTCGATAGCGCGCGCGGACGCGCCCGCGAGCAGGGCGGCGTCCGAGCAGCGCTGTAGCAACTCGGCGCGGTCGCAGCCGGCGAGCCCGGCGGGGTCGGGAACGGCGTCCCACAGCGCGAGCGCCTGCTCGTAGAGCCCGTGCGCCTCGTCGAGCGCTTGGGTGCCGGCGGCGGCCGCCGCCGCCGTCATCGAGGCGGGGAGGGCCCGAGCGGAGTCCTTGGCGGCGGCGTAGTGGTGAGCGAGCTCGCCCGCCGCCGCGGCGGCCGTCGCCGCCCATGCCGGGTGGTCGCTCAGGGCAGCGGCATACGCGGCGTGCAGCGCCTGGCGCTCGCCCGGCAGCAGCTCGTCGTAGGCCGCCTGCTGCAACAGCGCGTGCCGGAAGGCGTACGTGCCGTTGGGATCGGCGACGAGGACGTTGTGGAACGTCGCTTCGCGCACGGCGACGGTCAGGTCCGCCGGGTCGCCCCCGCTGACGGCGGCCAGGAGCTCGTGGCTGACGCGGCGGCCGGCGACGGCGGCGATCCGGACGAGCTCGTAGGCATCCTCCTGCAGCGAGGCGAGATGGGCGGCGAGGATCTCGCCGAGGCTGGGCGGGAGGTCCGGGCCGCCGCCCGCCGCCAGCAGCTCCTCGGCGAAGAACGGGTTGCCCTCGGCGCGCGCGACGATCGCGTCGACGATCTCGGCCGGGACCGGACGGCCCGCGATCGCCTCGAGCTGCTCGGCCACGTCGCCTGCCGCCAGCGGCGCGATGTCGAGGCGCACGACGCGGCGGTCGCGCGTGGCCTCCGCGAGCAGCGGGCGCAGCGGATGATGGCGATGCACCTCGTCGCCGCGATAGGTCGCGACGATGAGGACGGCGCCGCTCAGACGCCCGACGAGGAACGCCAGCAGCTCGCGGCTGGAGGCATCGGCCCAGTGCAGATCCTCGATCACGAGGACCAGGGGATCGTGCGCGGCGACGCCCTCGAGCGTCCGCAGGACGGCCTGGAAGAGCACGGCGCGGTCGCTGGCTCCCGGCGGGCGCGTGTCGTCCGTCGGGCGCCGGAGCTCCGGGAGCAGGCGGGCGAGGTCGGCGCGCGCCGTCGCGCCGATGAGGTCCTCGACGCCGTCGATCCCCAGCTCGCTCGTCACGGCACCGACGGCTTGGCAGAACGGGGCGTACGGCAGGGCCTCGGCGCCCAGCGCGACGCAGCCTCCGGTCAGCACCCGAGCGCCGGTCGCGGTTGCGCCGGCGGCCATCTCGGCGACGAGCCGGCTCTTGCCGGCCCCGGCATCGCCGCTGACGAGCACGGCCACGATCGCTGCGCTGCCGAGCGCGTCCACGGCGGCGGTCAGCGCGGCAAGCTCCGAACGCCGGCCGACGAACCGAGGACTGGAGACCCGACCCGCCACGGCGCCAGTATGCCGCCGCCGCCGAGCATGGTCCACCTGCCGGGAGCAGCCGACGAACCGGTCATGCGCATCGGAGCCGCGCGCGCCGGGCGCTGGTAGCGTTTCGCGAGATGCCGCGGGTCAGGTTCAGCGTCTCTGATGCCTTGCTGCAGGTCGCCGCTACCGAGTCCGAGAAGCGCGGCAAGCCGATCGACGAGCTCTTCGCGTACGCCATCGAGCGCTACGTCGGCTCGACGGCGGGGTCGTCGCCCGGCTCGCTGAGAACCTCGTACGCGGTCCCCGGCAACTCGCCGACGCTTGCGATCGAGCTGCCGGAGAAGCTGTACCAGGGCGCCAACCAGGTCGCCAAGCGACTTGGAAAGCGACGCGAGGTGCTCTACGGCGACGCGCTCATCGCGTACCTCCGAGTGACCACCGCGAGGGAGGAGAGCGCGCTGGACCGGGGGCATGATCTCCCCGAGGGCGCGTGGCGCTCCAAGACGTCGTCGGAGTGATCTAACCGGCTGATTAGCAACAATCAGGTTATGGCCGACCTGCCCGACGAGCTGACGCTGCCGCTGACGACCGGCGAGCCGTGGTGGTACTGGCTCGGCGGGCGCCCGTCGATCGACTTCGTCAACACGCTGCGCGAGCGCTGGTGGCGGCGCGTCGAGACGCTGGTGACGCCGGCCGACCTCGTGCGCTGGCTCGAGCTCGCCGAGCTGCTCGACGCGGGTGGCTCGCGGCCGCGGGTCTCGCCGCAGCTCCTGAGCGAGGCGCGCGAGCTGCGCGAGAGCATCGACGGCGCCTTGACCGCGGTGATCGCGGGCGAGCCGGTGCCCGCCGGCGCGCTCGCCACGATCGACGGATGGCTGCCCGCCGCGGCCGCGCACGAGCATCTGACGCTGGGCGACGGAGGCATGCCGTCGCTCGCTCCCGCGCCGCCGGCCGACCCCGTGCGCCACGCGCTCGGCACCATCGCGCTCGACGCGGCGCGGATGCTCGGGACATCGGAGCGCGAGCGCGTGCGCATCTGCGCGTCGGAGACCTGCAGCGCGCGATTCTACGACCGCTCGCCGGCGGCCGGGCGGGTGTGGTGCTCGATGAGCGGCTGCGGGAACGTCGCGAAGGCGCGCCGCCACCGCGAGCGCGCGCGGGGGTCGAGGGCGTGAGCGAGGTCATCCGCGAGCACCGCATGGCGAACTACCAGGGCTTCGAGACGGTGAAGCCCGGCGGCGGCACGAAGCGCGACTGGAAGGTCGTGCGCGGCAACGGCACCCTGACGCTCACGCCGACCGAGCTGCGGTTCGCGCGCTGGGTGCCGAAGGCCGAGTTCGTCATCGCGCTTGACGCGATCGTCAGCGTCGAGCGCGGCAAGAGCCACAACGGCAAGCGGACCTTCGGCTTCCCGCCTGTGAAGGTCCGCTTCGTCGACGACGAGGGCGAGCGGATCTTCGGCGTGCTCGTCGGCCGGGGCGACGAAGCCGACGCGTGGGTCGAGGCGATCCGCGCGGCGCTCCCGCGCTGAGGCCGGGCGCTGCGCAGCCACCCGAAGGTGGCTGCGGCGCGCCGCGCTACGGCTTCTGCTCGCGCATGCCCTTGACGGCCGCGGAGATCGCATCCGCGTCGAGCACGTCGGACATGACGCCGATCTGGTCTTCCCAGACGTCGTCGTCGACCAGGCTTCTGAACTCTTCCTCAAGCACGTGATACACGGAGAGACCCAACTGGGCCTCGGCCAATGCACCTGCATAGGTCGGATCGCCGAGCACGACTGTCTCGGCTGCGATCTCGGCGCTCTCGTCGTCCGGCGCTCCGAGGATGACAACAAGGTTGTCGGCCCCGTGCTCGTCGGACAGGCGCTTGATCACTTCCTGGCTATTGAGGTCCATGGCCCCCGAGGCCGTTCAGACGAAGCACTCCGTCGACGTGTACGCGACCTTGCCGCCTGCGCTCTTGACGCATGCGGCGATCGCGGGACCTGCGATCCCGTCGCGCTCACCGAGCACGATGACCTGCTTGCTGTCGAACATGGGGTGCTAACTCACCTCCTCTTTCATCTCTTCGAGGCTCGCGTCGAGCCAGGTCTTGAGTTCCTTCGGCGAGATCGTCGACGCCGACAGGCGCGCGACCTCTTCACCGTCGTGCATGAGCAGGAAGGTCGGCAGGGCGTGGACCTTGAGGCGGATGCAGACGCGGCGGGCCTTGGGCGCCTCGAGCATGACGACGGCGATGTCGTCGCGGGCCTCGGCCAGCTTCTCGACGTGGGGCTTCAGCGCCAGGCAGGGCCGGCACTCCGGTCCCCAGACGTCGACGAGCGACGTGCCGCTCGCGACCAGCTCATCGAAGTTCTCGCGCGTCGCTTCGGCTACAGCCATTCGCTCATCCTCCTGCTTCGTCGTTGGACTCGAGCAGCACGCTCATGCCGTCGGACTGCTCGGACATGCGCCCCAAGAAGAGGCTGCCCTTTGCGATCAGCTGTACCCGCCGAGCGCCCCCGTCGAGCAGGCGGGCGCGGGCGTGCGGAACGTAGCAGAGCGCCGAGGCGATGTGGCCCTGTGTCGGAGCGAAGCCCGGCATGCCGCGGTTCGCGACGAAGTCGGCCATGTCCTCGCGGCCGATGTCGCCCCGGCGCAGCGCCAGCGCGGCGATCGTCTTGTAGTTGCGCTCCGGGACGTTGCCCGAGCCCTGGGGCTCGGTGATCTCGGGGTTGTGCAGCTCGGTGGCGTAGTCGTCGACGTCGGTCGAGCTCATCTTGAGGCGGTCGAGCGGCGCGAAGACGAGGGCCTCCATGATCTTCGGGTTCGACGACCCGGCGGCCACCGGATGCTTGCCCACGGAGTCCAGGCGCACGCGCGGCGAGCGGCCGTCGTCGGCCTCGACGATCAGCGCGCTCGCGCCGAGCACGTCTTCGAGCACCGGCAGGTCGTGCTTGAGGTGGCCCTGGAACTTCATGCCCACCTTCGGCAGCGAGCCGCCGGCGATGACCGCGACGCGCCGGAAGACGCCTGCCTTCACGAGACTGCTCGCGATCACGAGCGCTGGGAGGGGCGCGGCGCAGAAGTTCTTCACGTCGCAGCCCGAGGCGTTGACGCAGCCCGCGGCCGCCGCCACGGACTTGCCGAGGTTGCCGCCGCCGCGCTGGTAGCGGTCGCCGATCGCCTCCTCGCCGGAGCCGATGACGTAGTCGATCGAGGCGGGGTCGATGCCGTTGTCCTGGAGCACGCGCAGGAGCGCGAGCGTGGCGCTCGCCTTCCCCGCGAGGTTCTCGAGGAACACGTCCGCGGTGAGGGCGGCGTCGCTCTCGTGGGCGCGTCTGACGGCCGCGGCCAGGTGATCGGCGCCGATGTGCAGCTTCAGCGCGCCGGGCTCGGCCGCCACGGCTTCGGCGTCGCCGGCCGCGGCTGCGACCTTCTCGAGGTCGAAGTGCTCGGCGAGCGGGTGGCGGGCGAGCTTCTCGGCGATCGCTTGCGCCTCCTCGGTGCCCAGCCGGACGAGGCCGAAGTCGTCGACCGCAGCCAGCAGGCCGAGGAACTCGTCCTCTGGCATGAGCTCGCCGGCGCCGGCGTAGCGGCCCTCCCCGTTGGCGGCGGCGCCGACCCACGGTCGCTCCGGGAGGTCGCGCGGGTGGATCGCGCCGACGAAGGCCTGGTGCGGCCCGTAGGCCACGGCCTGCTCGAAGGTGCGCAGCGAGGCGAGGAACTTGGCCTCGACGTCGGGGTTCTTCGGCAGCTCGCGCGACGGCTTGGAGCCGTGGCGGCAGAGGCCGGGTACGTGGGCGAGAACCGCGCTGGCGGCAGAGATCACTGGATCGGGCATATGCACCTATTCGATCGAATCGCCCTCAAAGTGTGACAGATCGCTATGCATTAGGCCAGCCGCCCTGAGGGCCGGGGGGTCGGGTACGTTCCTACGCCGGGTCGCCGTCGAAGACCGTCGGCTTGGTGACCGAGGTCGAGACGGCGTGCAGCGCCCGTTCGAGCAGCGTGCGCCGCCAGGCGCGTTCCTGCTCGGGACCCAGCTCGGGGTCGCCCGCCGGGAACGGGATGCCGCGGGTGGGCACGATCCGCGGCGCCCCGACGCGCTTGGCGATCGAGACGAGGTTGCACAGCAGTGCCGTGGGGATCCCTGCGCGCTCTAGCTCCTTCGTGAGCGTTGACCCGCAACGCGTTCCGGTGCCTCAGGTGGCGGTGAGGATCGCCGCCTGGATGTTCTGCTGGCGCAGCTCGGCGGCCCACTCCATCCCGAAGCGGCGCGCGTCGGCGACCGTGGTGCCGTTGCCCGTCGTCGCGAGGACCTCGCCGTGGATTCGCCCGATCTCGCCGGCCCGCTCCATCTCGCGCGCGATGTCGAGCGGGAGGATGCGGTTCGGGTCGGCGTTCGCCCACTGGGTCGAGAAGCCGCCGTGCACCGACATGAACTCGCCCTCGTCGACCGAGTCGAGGCCGTCGAGCGAGTAGCGCACCCACTTCGTCGCGCGCGCGGACTCCAGGCGGTCGGGGTTGCCGAAGGGCACGAAGCCGCCCTCGGTCACGAGGGCGAACACGGCCGTGGTCGCGTCGTCGATGGGCGCGGCGGGGGTCACCTGGTCGAAGTCGGGGAGCGGGATCTCGGTGGCGTCCTTGTCGCCGCCCAGGCGCGTGAGCACGAGCGCGACGGCGCGCTCGGCGGCGCTCTCGTCCGCCAGGCGGTTGATCCGCGCGACCGGGCCGATGCGCCCGTCCGCGGCGGTGAGCTCGTCGCCCCCGGCGATCTTGAGCGCCGCCGTGGCGAAGCGCTCGAGCGATTCCTTCATCTTTCGCGCGGTGAGGCCGCTCTCGACGACGGCCGTGCCGGCGGCCTCGCCGAGGCCGGGATTCTCGGGATGCATGGAGGCCAGCGCGGGCAGCCCCGCCTCGCTCGCCGCCGCGGCGATCCGCGCGCAGGCCATGCCGTAGCGCCCGCTGGTGAAGGCAGGCCCGGCGATGATCATCTCCGCGCCGGCCTCGCGCGCCTTCTCGACCAGCGCGGCGGCGAACTCGGGGTGCGAGGCGGCGTGGTCGTCGCCGCAGAGGATCGTCGCGACGATCTCGTGCTCGTCGCCGAGCAGGGACGCGAGCTTGCGGCCGGGTCCCGTGGCCCCATCGCGCAACTCGGGCCCGGTGCCCGCGGAGTCCTCGCCGCCCATGCCGGCGAAGAACTGGTTGACGTAGTGAGCGATCTTCATGCGAGCTCCGCACAGGTGAGTTTGCCCCAGCCGAGCGTGCTCTGCGCACAGTAGATGGCGGCGACCGGCAGCTCGACCTCGTCCGTGGAGTCTTGGTCGAGGAGGGCGATGGCGGGCCGGCCCAGCGCGCGCTCGACGGCGGGCAGCGTCATCCGCTCGTCGTAGTTGCCGGTGCTGATGAGCGCCGTGGCCTTGGTGGGCGGGACGACCAGCGGTGGCCCCGTCCCGTCGCGCCCGGCCATCTCGGCGAGGATCCCGATCGCGGCGATCCCCTCCTCCTCGAGGCGGTCCATCTTCAGCGAGACGTCGGCGTCGGCGTTGCCGCCGCCCTCCTTCGTCGCGATCGCGGCGTCGAGCTTGAGCTGGGTGCACAGCCGTGCGGCATGTGCCGACAGCGAGCTCCTTGTCCGCCTGGTTGACGGGCTCGGGGCAGAGGATGAGCGCCGACAGCTCGAGCTCGTCGCTGGCGCGCAGGGCGGCGACCACGGGATGGGTCTGGTGCAGGAAGGTCGGGTTCTTCAGCGCGGGGTGGCCGAACTGCCCGCTGACCACGACGCCGTCATCGAGCTCGGTCGGCGAGATGACGGTCGGCAGGCCGCCGGACATGCTGCGCCCGTAGACGAAGACGTCCTTGAACTTCCCCTGGGTCTGGAGGTTGAGGATGACCCCGACGCGCGGCTTGCCGTTCACGCCGGCTCCCGGCTCAGCCAGTTCCTCGACGGCGTCGGGGTCGGCATCCAGCGCCGCCTCGGCGAGATGGGCCGCGACCTTGACGAGCCCTTTTCGCAGCGCGACATCGATGTCCCCCCAGTCCGCGTCCTCGGCCGGCGTCCACTCGACGACGAGGTTGTGCGTCGCGGCCAGCGGCGACAGCGGCGCGGCCGGCCCCGACATGTCGATGACCGCTTCCTGCGCGCGGGGCAGGAAGCCGGCGGCCATGACGGCGGCGCCGCGCAGCACGTGGGTGGTGCCGCGCCCGGCCGGCATGGCGGGACCGAGCAAGCCGGGAAACACGCCACCCCCGCCAGGCCCCTTCGAGCAGGGCTGGACGGCATCGAGCACGCCGACGATCCGCACAGAGTCGCCGGGCGAGGCGACCCCCAGCTTGACCTCGGCGAACTCGGGTCCGCGCAGGAGGTCGAGGACGCTCTCCTCGCCGACGGTGAGCCGCCCCGCCTCATAGCTCGTCCGCTCGCCCAGTTCGAGCTCACGCACCTCGTGAACCACCCGAGTCAGCCCGGCCTCCGCGCTCATCGCCCTGATCCTGCCACAGAACGAGCCGGGTGTCGCTGTTCGCGCTAGGGTTTCGCCGGTTCGCCAGCGTGCATCGACGACCGCAACACCGTGTACTCCGCCGCTCATCCGACACCCGGCCCGGCCGCACGGCCGTGAGCGAGCCGAGCGCCGCAGCACCCGTCGCGTTGACGTCCCTCTCGCACGGCGCGGGCTGTGGATGCAAGCTGCCCGCCGCGGCGCTGCTGCCGATCGTCCGGGGGCTGGCCGCAGTCGACGAGCCGCGGCTGCTCGTCGGGCTCGAACACCGCCGACGACGCCGCGGTGTTCAAGCTGACCGACGAGATCGCGCTGGTGATGACGATCGACTTCTTCACGCCGATCGTCGACGACCCGTACGACTTCGGGCGGATCGCGGCGGCGAACGCGCTGTCGGACGTCTACGCGATGGGCGGCGTGCCGCTTGCGGCGATGAACGTCGTCGCCTTTCCGCTCGAGCAGCTTGGCGGCGACGTGCTGCGCGAGATCCTGCGGGGCGGCGCCGCCGTCGCGGCGGCCGCCGGGATCGCGGTCGTCGGCGGGCACTCGATCGACGATCCCGAGCCGAAGTACGGGATGTCGGTCACCGGGACCGTGCATCCCGACGAGCTCATCTCCAACGCGGGCGCCCGCCCCGGCGACGTCCTCGTGCTCACCAAGCCGCTGGGCGTCGGGGCGATCACGACGGCGCGCAAGCGCGGCCTGCGCGACGACGGCCTGCTCGCGCTCGCGGTCGCGACGATGACCGAGCTGAACGACACCGCGTCGGCCGCCGCTCGTGCGGCGGGCGCGCACGCGATGACGGACGTGACCGGCTTCGGGCTGCTCGGCCATCTGCACTCGCTCGGGCGCGCGAGCGGCGTCGCGGCGGTGATCGACGCGTCGGCCGTGCCCGCGATCGACGGCGTGCTGGACCTGCTCGAGAGCGACGACGGCGTCTCGGGTGGCAGCCGTCGCAACCGCGAGTACGCCGAGACGTTCACGACGTTCGGCGCGGACGTCGCGGAGGCACGGCGGTGGCTGGTGTGCGACGCGACGACGTCGGGTGGGCTGCTCGTCGCGGTTGCGCCCGAGGCCGCACCGTCGCTGCCGGGTCCGATCGTCGGCGAGATCGTCGAGGGTGAGCCGGGCGCCATCGTGGTGCGATGATCGCCCTGCACCGTGGAGCGGCCCGGGCCCGGTGGCCCATCCGGTCTTCAAAACCGGCGGGGCGCGGCACACCGCGCTGGAAGGTTCGACTCCTTCGCCGTTCCGTATGAGCGACCGCGACCGCCTGCGCGACCTGCCGTCCGTCGATCGGCTGGCGACCTCGGTCGCGCGCGCCGAGCTGCAGGCGCGGCGCGAGGAGCTGCTCGACGGGGGCGGCACGGGTGACGACGCGGAGGTCGACCTCGTCTCTCGCGCGCGAGCGCGCCTGCGACCGCACCTGCGACGCGTGCTCAACGCGACCGGCGTCGTCGTCCACACGAACCTCGGCCGCGCGCCGCTCGCCGCCGAGGCGCAGGCCGCAGTCGCGCGCATCGCCGCCGGCTACTCGAACCTCGAGCTCGATCTGAGCAGTGGCGAGCGCGGCTCGCGCCACGACCACGTCGAGGAGCTGCTGCGCGAGCTGACCGGCGCGCAGGCGGCGATCGCCGTCAACAACTGCGCGGCGGCGGTGCTGCTGGCCTGCGCGGCGCTGGCGGGCGGCCGCGACACCGTCGTCTCGCGTGGGCAGCTGATCGAGATCGGCGGCGGCTTCCGGATCCCCGAGATCCTCGCGGTCGCGGGCACGCGCCTCGTCGAGGTGGGCACGACGAACCGCACGCGCCGCGCGGACTACGAGGCGGCGCTGGCCACCGGGGGCGAGCGCGTCGGGGCGATCCTGCGCGCGCATCCCTCGAACTTCCGGACCGTCGGCTTCGTCGAGGAGGTCGAGATCGAAGACCTGTGCGCCCTCGGCGCGCCCGTGATCGACGACGTCGGCTCCGGCGTCCTCGTGGACGACCTGCTGCTCGCCGGTGAGCCGCCGGTGCGCCGGTCGGTCCGCGCGGGCGCCGCGCTCACGGCCTTCTCGGGCGACAAGCTGCTCGGCGGCCCCCAGGCGGGGTTGCTCGTCGGGACGCGGCCGGCGATCGAAGCCTGTCGCCGCCATCCGCTCGCGAGGGCGGTCCGGATCGACAAGCTGTCGCTCGCGGCGCTCGAGGCGACCCTCGCGCTGCATCGCGACCCGGTCGCCGCGCGCCGCGCGCTGCCGGTGCTCGCGATGCTCGAAGCCGACGCGGCGACGCTGCGCGCGCGCGCCGACGAGCTCGCGGCAGCGACGGGCGGAACCGTCGTCGACTCGACCGCTCGCGTCGGCGGCGGCGCGCTGCCGCTGCTCGAGCTGCCGGGACCGGCGGTCGCGATCGACCCCGGCCCGGCCGGCGCGACCGCGCTCGCCGCCGCACTGCGCGCCGGCGATCCCGCCGTCGTGGGCCGCATCCACGACGGCAAGCTCATGCTCGACCCGCGCACGCTGACCGACGGAGAGGCGCGCGAGGTCGCACGCGCCGTGTGTGCGGTCGTCGTGTAGTACGGAATGTCGTACGATGGCGGCTGTGGCGCGCACGGTGCAAGCCCGGCTCGACGATGTCGCCGAAAGCGACCTCGCACTGCTGCGCGGCGAGGCCGGCTCGGACTCCTCCGCAGTGCGTCTGGCGTTGCGCGAGTCCGCCGCCCGGCGACGTCGACGGTCGGCTTTGCGCCGGGAGGCGCAGCAGGCCGCCAGCGACGAGCGCGATCTGGCGGCGTCGCGAGAAGCGATGGCCGACATGGACGCGCTTGCGCCCGACTGGCCGCCGGACTGAGCGGTGGTCCGCGGCGAGATCTTCCGGCTGCGACTCCCGGCGTCACGTGGTCGCGACCAGGCCGGCGCACGCTACGGGGTCGTCGTGCAGGCCGACGAGCTGCTGGCGCTCAGCACGGTGCTGATCGCCCCGACATCTCGCTCGGCGCCCTCGCGGTCGTTTCGGCCGACGATCACGATCGACGACCAGGACACGCGCATCCTGGTCGAGCAACTGCGGGCCATCGACGTCACCCGCCTCGGGGACTCGGTCGGCAGGCTCAGCGCCCCTGAGCTCCAAAGGCTCGACGCCGCGCTCGAAGACGTCCTCGGCCTTTGAGCACCCGAGGCTGATCGGACCAGCCGAACGCTGCACCAGACCATGCGGCCCGGACGCGCGTGCAGCGCTGGCCGAGATGCGGCGTGTGCGCGTCCTGGAGTGACCGGAGCGTCACGGCGGCGGACGCCTTTACGATGCTGCTACGGTCGTAAAGGATGAGCAAGGTGTCCGGCAAGAACCAGGTGACGATCCCCGTGAGCGTCTTGCGCGCAGCCGGGCTCTCCGCCGGCGACGACGTGGTGATCCGCGTTGCCGGACAGGGCCGTATCGAGGTCGAGCGCGCCGATGACCTGGTTGCGCGATTCGCTGGCAGCGTCCCGCCCGGCACGTACCCGCCGGGGCACCTCGACGAGCTGCGCGACGAGTGGCGCCGGTAGTCCTTGACGCCGACGTGCTGATCGCGTTCCTCGACGCGTCCGACAAGCAGCACGAGACCGCCGTCGACGCGCTGCGGCCGCGTCTCGCGACCGGTCAGCGGATCCTGATCGCCGCCAGCGTGTACGCCGAGATCCTCGTTCGTCCACTCCAACGCGGCAGTGACCACGCCGTCGACGCGTTCATCGACGCCATCGGCGCGACGATCGTGCCGACCGATCGCGCCATCGCGCTGCGCGCCGCGCAGCTGCGTGGCGCACACCGCGCCCTGCGCCTACCCGACGCGATCTCACTCGCAACTGCGCTGGTCGTCGGTGCGGAGCTCATCACGCTCGATCGTCGCCTCGCCAAGATCGCCGACGCCGATCGACCGGCGAGCGGATCGCGATGACCGCGGCGAATTCGCACGCGGCCCTGACGCTCGGGACCGCCGGCCACATCGACCACGGCAAGACCGCGCTCGTGCGCGCGCTGACGGGCATCGACACCGACCGCCTGCCCGAGGAGCACGCGCGCGGGATGTCGATCGAGCTCGGCTTCGCGCCGCTGGTGCTGCCGGGCGGACGGCACGTCTCGGTCGTCGACGTGCCGGGCCACGAGCGCTTCGTGCGGACGATGGTCGCCGGCGCGACCGGGATCGACCTGTATCTCATGGTCGTCGCCGCCGACGACGGCGTCATGCCGCAGACGCTCGAGCACGCGGAGGTGCTCGCGGCGCTGGGGATCGAGCGGGGGGTCGTCGCGATCACGAAGGCCGACCGCGCGTCGCCGGAGCGCGCCGCCGCGGAGGCGGCCGACCTCTTCGGAGGCGCGGAGGTCGTCGCATGCTCGGCGCGCACGGGGGAGGGGGTGGCGAACGTCGCGGCGGCGCTGGAGCGGGTCGCCGAGCGCGTGTCGCCGCGCGGCGAAGGCCGCCGGGAGGGCGCGGCCGTGCTGCACGTCGACCGGACGTTCACGATCCACGGTGCCGGCACGGTCGTGACGGGGACGCTGTGGTCGGGCACGCTGGCGGCGGGCGACGTGCTCGCCCTGCTGCCCGCCGACCGGTCGGTCCGGGTGCGCGGCGTGCAGGTGCACGACGCGCCGGCCGAGCGCGCTTGCGCGGGGCAGCGGGTGGCGGTCAACCTCGCGGGCGTCGCGCTGCGCGACGTCGCGCGCGGCGACGCGCTCGCCGCCCCGGCGGCCGAGGTCGTGGCGACGCAGGTCGTGGACGCGGCGCTGGACCTCCGCGACGAGCTGCGCGGCCGCCGGGTGATGGTGCACCACGGCACGCGGGCGGTGCCGGCCCGGCTCGCGGCGCTCGGCGACGGCCTGTGGCAGGTGCGCCTCGAAGCACCGCTGCTCGCCGCCGCGGGCGACCGGCTCGTCGTGCGCTCGGTGGCACCGCCCGACACGCTCGGCGGCGGCACGGTGCTCGATCCGCGCGCCCGCCGGCACGGCCGCAACCCGGAGGTGCTGGCGCGCCTCGCGCGGCTGCGGCGCGGGGAGCCGGAGCCCGCCCTGGCCGAAGCGTCCGGCCCTCTGCCGAGGCACCGCCAGGCGGGGCCGCGCCGGCCGGGGCGGCGCGGGGCGAGGCCGCGCCGGGCCAGGCCGTGCCGGGCGGCGGCGCGCCGGGCGGGGCCGCGCCGGGCGGCGGCGGCCGGGCGGGGCTGCGCCGGGCGGCGGCGCGCCGGGCGGCGGCGCGCGGGCGGGGCCGTGCCGGGCGGCCGCGTGCCGGGCGGGGCTTCGCCGGGCGGCGGCGCGCCGGGCGGGGCTGCGCCCGCGCCGACCGCGGCCTCGGCCGCGACCGAACCCGCCGCGGCGGAACTCGCCGAGCGGCTGCTCGCGGCCGGCCACGAGCCGCCGTCGCGCGCCGACCTGGGCGACGCCGTCAAGCACCTGCCCGCGCTCATCCAGGCGGGCGTCGCCGTCAGGATCGGCCGCGACCTCTACGCGCACCGCGACGCCATCGCCGCCGTCGCCGACCGCGTCGGCGCCATCATCGAGAGCGAAGGCGCCGTCACGCTCGCGCGCTTGCGCGACGAGCTTGGCACCTCGCGCAAGTACGCCGAGGCGCTGCTCGAGCACCTCGACCAGGCGCGCTACACCAAGCGCCTGCCCGACGACAGCCGCGTGCTCCGGCCCCGCCGGCGATGAGTGTCGTTTTGACCCCGGATATCGGGGTCAATACGACACGCCTCCCCGCTCAGCGGGTACCTTGACGGCGGCCGATGCGCATCCTCATCGTGGAGGACGAACCCGAGCTGGCGGTGGCCATCGCCGCCGCGTTGCGCGACGCGGGATGGTCGTGCGACGAGGCCGCCGACCTCGCGAGCGCGCGGCTGCTGTTCGGCATGCACGACTACGACGCGGTCGTTCTCGATCGCCGCCTCCCGGACGGCGACGGCCTGACGTTGTGCGCGAGCTGGCGCGCGGCGGGGCTCGGCACGCCCGTCCTCGTGCTGACCGCACTCGACGGCACCGCCGCGGTCGTGGACGGCCTGCGAACGGGCGCCGACGACTACCTCACCAAGCCGTTCGCCTCGGTCGAGCTCGTCGCCCGCGTCGAGGCGCTGCTGAGGCGTGCGCCGATCGCACCGCGACCCGTACTGCGGATCGGATCGCTGGAGATCGACCGCGGCCGCCGGCGCGTCAGGCATGACGGCATCGTCGTGACGCTCACGGCCAAGGAGTTCGCGCTGCTCGAGCACCTGGCGCTCGCCGATCACGCCGTCGTCGACCGCTACGAGCTGCTCGAGCACTGCTGGGACCACGCCGCCGAACCCGGGTCGAACGTCGTCGACGTCCACGTGCGCGCGCTGCGGCGCAAGCTCGGCACCGACGTCATCCAGACCGTCCGCGGCGCCGGCTACCGCCTGGCCGAGATCGTGGCGCCGTGACCCGGCCGCAGCACCTCGGGCTGTGGGCGTTGATCGCGCTGGCGCTCGGGCTGGCGGTCGGTGTGCCCGCGGCACTGCTCTCCGCCGAGCGCGGCGACCGCGCCCGGGCCGAGCGCGACGAGCGCCTGCTGCGCCTCGCGCTCGAAACGACCTTCTCACTGCAGGAGACCGACGCCGGCGAGATCGACATTGACGCGTACGCGGCATCGCCGCGCCCGGCCAACGGGGACGCCACCGCGGTCGTCGATCCGCGCGGCGCGATCCTCGCCGGCGACGTCGTGCTGCCGCTCGCCACGAGACGAGCCGCGGCCGCGCGTGCCCGCGCCGGCGACGAGGCGCCCGTGACGCTCGCCGCCGCGAACGGCCCCGTGCGGCTCGTCGCGACATCCGTGCAGGGCGAGAACGAGCAGCTGGGGACCGTGCTCGCGTTCACGCCCGCCGCGGCGGCCGCCGCCGACGCCCGCGACGCCGAGCGCCGCGTCGCGCTGCTCGCCCTCGCCGGCTGGGCGCTGCTGACCGGCCTGCTCATCGCCGTGGTGTCGCGCTCGCTGCGCCCGACCGACGCGTCCGCGCGCGCGACGGGCGCGTTTCTCGCCGATGCGGCGCACGAGCTGCGCACGCCATGGGCGATCGTGCGCGGGCGCGCCGAGCGCGCACTGCGCGGGACCGAGCCGCAGCCCGACCTGCAGGTCATCGCCGACACCGCCGCGGCCGCCGGCGCGACGATCGCCGACATGCTCGAGCTCGCGCGGCTGGATGCCGGGCGCGGCCTCGGCGAGCGCGAGCGCATGCGCCTGGACGCCCTCGCGTCGACGTGCGCCGACGAGCGCGCCGAGCAGGCCGCTCGCGCGGCGGTCGAACTGCGCGTCGAGGCGGCCGCTGCCGTCGTCGTGACGGGCGACGAGCGGCTGCTCGCGCGGGCGGTCGCCAACCTCATCGACAACGCGCTGCGTCACGGGGGCGCGGGTGGCGCGGTGACGGTGAGCGTCCGCCAGGAGGGCGATCGCGCGCAGCTCGTCGTGGAGGACCAGGGTCCGGGGATCCCGCCTGGCCAGCGCGATCGCATCTTCGACCGCTTCTACCGCGGGTCGGCTGCAGCGGCGGGTGGCTCGGGGCTGGGGCTGCCGATCGCCCGCATGGTCGCCGAGGCCCACGGCGGCAGCCTCGCGGTCCTCGACGCGGACGGGCCGGGAGCGCGCTTCGTCCTCACGCTCCCGGCCGGGTGACAGCTCAGCTCAGCTCGAACGTCTCGCGATCGGAGCGTCCGAACGGGCTGCCGTTCGCGCGCAACGGCGTCGCGGTGACGCGGATGATGCCGTCGGGCACGCGGACGCTCGCCCGGAAGCGCGCGCCGGCGACATGGCGTGCGCGGGCCTTGACGTCGAACGCGGAGCGCCCGGCCGACGCGGCGCGGCGCACGCGGATGCGCACCGCGGCGACGCCGGCGGAGCTGCTGACGCGCACCTCGATCCGGCAGCGCGTCGGGCCGCAGCTGATCGCGCCGATGCGCGCACGCGGTCGCGGCGAGGCCGCCGGCGCCGGCGCGGCGGGCGGCGCGGCGGGGCGGGGTGACGGGGCGCCGGCGGTCGCGGAGCCGCCCGCCCATCCGGCGATCGACGACACGCGGGTGTAGACGCCGGGCACCGCCGGATCCGCGCAGCGCTCGCCGCCGAAGGACACGATCCCGGCCAGCCGCGGCGCGCCGCCCGCGACCGTGACGAGCGGACCGCCGCTGTCGCCGTTGCAGGAGTCGCGGCCGTCGCCCGACGCGCACAGCATCCGCGCGTCGTCGTAGTCGCCGCCGTGACCCGCTCGACAGGTCGAGGCGGAGCGGATCGTCAGCGCAGCCCAGCGCAGATCGTCCGAGGTCGTCCGATCGTCGTCGGACGTCAGCCCCCAGCCGGCAACGCCTGCCGTCAGGCCGGGCGCTCCATCGGACGGGCCGGCCAGCGCCAGCGCGGGGACCGAGACCGGGCCTGCCAGGTGTACGAGCGCGGCGTCGGTGAAGCGCGAGCCCCAGTCCGGATGGACGTCGATGCGGGTCACGGCCGTGCGCCGGCCCGAGCGCTCGTCCGACAGTCGGCTGCGGCCCGTGACGACCTCGATGCTCGAGGGCGACGACTTCTCCACGCAATGCGCTGCCGTCAGGACGAGCTGCGCGCCGATGACGGTCCCGCCGCAGAACTGGCCGTCGGAGGCGGGCGCGTCCGCGCTGACGAGCGCCGCGATCGAGGGGAACTGCTCGGCACCGGCGGTCTGTCCGCCGATGACCCGATAGTGGACGTCGGCCGAGGCGGTCGGCGCGCCCAGGACGAGCGCCGCCGTGGCGGTGAGTGAGAGGAGTGAGGTTCGCATGCGGCGATCGTCCGAAACCCCACGTGAAGCCACGATGAAGCTGCGCCCGTCAACCATCTGGATAGCCTGGCCGCCGACATGGTGACCAAGCGCGTAGAGCCGATCGTCGTCGTCCACGGTGGCGCTTCGGAGTGGTACGCCGGAACCGGCCTGGGCCGTGCCGCCTGCCGGCGCGCCGCCGAGGCCGGCTGGGAGGCGCTGCGGGCCGGGGGCACCGCGCTGGATGCGGTCATCGCCGCGGTGCGGGTCGTCGAGGACGATCCGGCGTGCAACGCCGGGACGGGTGCCGTGCTCACGAGCCGTGGCACCTTGGAGCTCGACGCCTGTGTCATGGACGGGACCTCGCTCGCGTCCGGTGCCGTGGCGGTGCTGCCG